>NZ_JBTCHQ010000002.1:0-552129 GCF_054254355.1 Ancylomarina sp. YFZ004 | reverse complement strand
AACTTTTTTATTCCAGCAATCCTAACGCTTTTCTAAAGTTTATTTGAGTTTAATCTTAAGAGTCTGACAACCAGTAAATATTATCTCAAAAAAAGATATTGCAGCTAATTTATTCCACTAAATACGGTCTATTCAGACGATCAAAATCAAATGAGAATCCAAAAAGAAAGGATAAGCTTTCACTTATCCTTTTTTAATAGAGAAAAATCAATTCTCTTATATCATATATTAGTATGCTCCTATCCTATTTCAAATCAAAAACACATACAAACAACCTAAACATCTGATAATAAACACAGAGGCAAATAATCTATATTGTTATCTACCATGCTTTTTCATCCAAGGGAAAGTTTGTTCATTTAACTTACCAAATTCTTTAGCCGTAAGATCATCCATCTTCATTCTATAAACCTCAACATTTTTAACGGCTGGGGAGTTATAAGTAAACTTTCTATCAGTGAATTGCGCCATCAAAGCATTAAGAGAATCTACTTTAGTGTCGAAATCTAAAACAAACTCAATAATTCCTCGAGCTACAATACTTTTACCTTTTACTCTATAACTACAGGCAACATCTACATTTTGGTAGGCTAAAACTGTATCAGTACAAAAAGTAAGACAAGCATCGGGGTTCTTTTTTAAAGAATCAATCAATTTTCCGAAGTTAGCACCGTGCAAATAGATATACCCATTCAGATAACCAAAGTTCATAGGAACAACGTAGGGTCTTCCCTCAGTATCGATAACGCCTAAATAACAGAGATCGCAAGAATTGATGATTTCATCAATCTGCTCCTTATCTTCAATAAATACAGTCTTCATAAGTTTGTTCTTTTATATTGAGGTCTACACATTATAATACCGACCTATATATCGTCATTTAAAATACGGTTCTATTTCCTAATTCTTTAGATATGGCATTCTTAATTTGATCAAGCACCATTTTTTGTTTCATCAACTCCATTAATCGATCAGAATCGCCAGCTTCCTGAACTTTTTGCATTTCTTTTCCCACTTCTTCAATCAGAAGTTTCACCTTTTTGCCTTTGTATTCATTTACAATTTTGGGAACAAGCTCCTTCAACTTCATCTCCTCTGATTCCATAAAACTATCCTTACGAGTCCACATCCCACTCAATTGGTGGGGTTCACTCATAATATCGGCAGCAAGCTGAACGATTTTAGAATCGGTATGATCTCTAAAAAAGGTTTTAGAATCGAAATTCGGATCAAGCTTATTCTTCATGTACTCATCAAAAACCAGTTGATAAGCTCCATTTACAGAGGTTAACTCATCACGTTCAAGTTCATCGACGATATAGTTACCTACAAGAATCATCTCTTCCTCGCCTTGTTCATTCTTGTGATTGAACAGTTCCTCTTTCCCAAAATTAAGTAATAAGCGAATTAGGGCTCTTTCTTCCAAATCACAATCATTATCAGCACGAATAATAGATTGGTTTACAATTGAATCTTCCCGTGATTGGAGTTCAATATTTGAACGTTCTTCATTTTTCCAGGCTTCTTCTTGTAAGCGTCCTTTTATCTTATCAATTTCAGCATAGAGAGCCTGTTCGGCAACATTTAGTATACTGGAACATTCCTTTATATACACTGATCGAACAATATTGTCTGGGATAATAGCAATTGAACGAACGATATCGTTAATCAGGTTAGCACGCTTAACTGGATCGTTTTTAGCATCTGCTAAAAGCAAGTTGGTTTTAAAAACAATGAAGTCAGTTTCGTTCTTCTCTATATATTGTGTCAATTCTGTAGAACCCATTGTTCTCGAAAATGAATCTGGATCTTCCCCTTCAGGCAATAACAGAACCTTGACATTAAGCTCTTGCTCCAAAACCAAGTCTATTCCTCGAAGAGAAGCTTTGATACCAGCAGGATCTCCATCATATATAATGGTCATATTATTAGAAAAACGCTTTACCAATCGAATTTGATCAGCCGTTAAAGCCGTTCCTGAAGAAGCGACTACATTTTCTATTCCTGCCTGATGAAATGATAAAACATCGGTATAACCTTCAACTAAATAACATTTATCGTTTTGGACAATACTCTTTTTAGCCTGATAGATACCATAAAGAATACGACTCTTGTGATAAACTTCTGATTCTGGAGAATTAAGATATTTTGCAGCTTTAGGGTCTTTCTTTAAAACTCGGCCACCAAAACCAACTGTTCTACCAGCAATACCATGTATAGGAAAAATGACTCTACCCTTAAAACGGTCGATCATTCCTTTTTCTTTATCGATACTTAAACCGGTTTTAACAAGAAATTCCTTTTTATAGCCAGATCGTGTTGCTTGCTCCGAAAAAGCATTCCAACTGTCAAGGCAGAATCCGACTTGAAATTTATTGATGATATCCTCACGAAATCCTCGCTGTTTCATATAACTCATCCCAACTGCAATACCTTGTTCACTCTGTAAAAGTGTCTCCGAAAAGTATTTTTGTGCAAAAGAGTTAACAATCATCATACTCTCTCTATCGTTTTTTCTCTGCTCCTGTTCTGGTGACAATTCTTCGTCAACAATATCGATATGATATTTTTTGCCCAGATATTTTAGAGCTCCCACATAATCAAGATGCTCATGTTCCATCACAAAATTGACAGAATTACCTCCCTTACCACAACCAAAGCATTTGTAAATACCTTTAGCTGGAGAAACTGTAAATGATGGCGTTTTTTCGTTATGGAAGGGACAAAGTCCCAAAAAATTGACACCTCGTTTGCGAAGGGTTACAAAATCAGAAACCACTTCGTCAATTTGAGATGTATCAAAAATCCTTTGTACTGTTGATTGATCAATCATGAAACAAAAGTAGGAAAGATGACTTAAATGATTTCTCTATTTCAAGAAAAGATTTCAACAAGAGATCGGAGATCCTAATTCATTATCAAATGTTTCTGAAAAGACACAATTCCACCCATATAAATTTTCAGAAGATAAATGCTTATAAAACACATCTACCTTGATACATATTTTACTACTTTTGCGAACTAAATAACAATCATTATATAACAAACCTATCTTGTTCACTAATAAAGCCTAGGAGAATTCTCATTTTGTTTTATTAGCGTATAAATACAAAAGAAAAAGTATGAAAATTGCAATTGCTTGTGACCACGCTGGATTTCAGTATAAAAACCAATTAATCGAATTTTTCACCCAAATGGGCCATGAAGTAAAAGATTACGGTTGTCATTCGGAAGATAGTATGGACTATCCAGATACAGCTCACCCTTTGGCTAAAGCTGTAGAAAATAAGGAATTCAACTTCGGATTTACAATTTGTGGTAGTGGAAATGGTATTACTATGACTGCTAATAAGTATCAAGGTATTCGCGCGGCACTTTGTTGGACTGCTGAAATTGCAGAATTAGCACGTCAGCACAATAATGCAAATATTTGTGGTATGCCAGCTCGCTTTATTTCTTACGAAGAAGCTCAGGCTATCGCTAAAACTTTTATCTCAACTGATTTTGAAGGTGGTCGTCATCAAACTCGAATTGATAAGATTCCTGTAAAATAAGATTGCCCTCATGATATCATGATTTAAGAATCATGATAAATTGAGAATTACAGAGTTAGAGATGCGTTATTAATCTTTTAATTTTCCTATATTTGCCTAATTCAATTTTTTCTTTTGATAAGAAATAAGTTGACTTAGAATAAAACAATATCAACTAGCCTATATGCCATACTAAGGTCTATCTGGCTAAGCATTATAATTACTAGAACAGAATAAGAATGTTATCAAATACCTGTAAGTACGCAATCCGATCGGTTATCTATTTAGCTTTAAATGCTCAAGATGGTAAGAAAATTGGAATTAAAAAGATTTCAGAAGATCTAGAAATTCCAACACCATTTTTAGGGAAAATTCTTCAAAGCTTAGCTCGTCAGAAACTGCTTAGTTCGACCAAAGGACCTCATGGAGGATTTGGTTTAGGTAAGGATCCTATGGAAATAAGCTTGATGAATATCGTTGAGATTGTTGATGGACTTGATATGTTTGAGAATTGTTTGATTGGGATGCGTCCTTGTAAAACAGATACAAATAACCAAGACCCTTGTCCTGTACACGGTCAGTTTGGAGGTATTCGCCAACAGCTATATGATTTGTTCAACGACAGAACGGTTGGTAAATTGATAACAGAAATTGAAGCAACTGACGAGTTTATCAGTTTATAAGATTTTCTTGAGAAAAATATAATTGCAAAAGGGCTTACGATTCAAAAGTAAGTCCTTTTGTTTTTTTAGAAAGGTGAACATGAAAACTGAAGTTACCCCTCCAGCTACATCAGCACAAAGATCCCAAAAATCGCCACTCCTATTAACGAAGTAATGCTCTTGTAATATCTCAATTGCACCACCATAAATAGCAATCACTAGAAAAGTGATTAGAGCAATACTTATTCTACTTAATTTTGTTTGGTATCTTAATTCGGCAATCAAAAATATCCCCATAATAAAGAATAGCCCAAAATGAACCATTTTATCAAAATGAGGAATTTCTATCACAGAAGTATGGGGAAGGCTATCTCCAGGAACCGAGCATAAAACAAAAATGATGATTGCCCAGATAATATTTCGTAAAAACAGATTGATGCCCATGATATAAAGATACATTATTTATAAGTTAGGCATAAAGTTGCTGAAGAATTTCCAAAGCTCAATAGGATTCACATAAAAATCCCCCATGTTTAACTTTTTTAAACATAGGGGAAAATCCTTGAATAATTATTCCTTTATATTTTTCTAAGAACACCTAAGAAAGAAATATCACTGGTAACAGTCGGATTTCCTTTATACTTAACTGATCCAATACCCGAAATATTAACTCTTAATTTATCTTCTACAAAAACTTTACCCGTTCCAACACCACTAATATCGATACGAGCTTCATGAGCTCTTAAATCAACTGCATTAACACTACCTGCACCAGAGATATCAATATTTAATTCTTTAACATTTCCCTTTAAAGAAATTGATGAAGCTCCGCTATTGTCTATTGACAGTTTATTAGCTGATAATTCAAGCTTAGCTGAAGAAGCACCATTAATTTCAATTTTAAGCTCATCAAATTTCAAAACATTTTCGTTTTTCAATGAAATCGCACCATTTGCTTTGATGAAACGTAAATACTTGAAGCCAATATAAAGCTCCATTTTTTTTGTATCACGAATACTCTCTTCATTCTTAATGTATAGAACATTATTTCTAACCTCAGTTTTAATAAGTGCCTGAATATTTTCATCAGTTACAACCTTAAGGCTACAATTATCGTCCTGACTTAGGTATATAGTATAAGCACCACTGACTTTAATACCCGAAAAATCGCTTACCTCTCGAACTTCAGTCTTAAGCTTTCCATTTCCTTTAACGCCATCAGCAAAAACGGGCGTGCTAATTGCAAAAATCAATAGAGAAGCAACAAGACCTGTCATGATATTTCTTAACTTATTCATGCTAAATATTTTTTCCCGAGCAATCGGGCTGAAACAAAAAATCTTTATTTGGTTGGTATCAACTATCTGAAAGACGACATTTTTTAACTAATGTTGCATCACCATTTCAAATACGAGTTGATGCAATATAATAAATGTTCAATCGTTTTTGAAATTAAGCATCTCATATTAAACTTTAAACAAGCCTATATGTCAGGTATCTATTTTCATATTCCCTTTTGCAAACAGCTTTGTCATTACTGTGCATTTCATAAAAGTATTAGTTTGCAAGCTAAAGGCAGGATGCTTAATTGCTTGAAAAAGGAATTAAACGACAGAAAAGATTACCTGCAGGGAAAAAATATTGATAGTATTTACTTTGGTGGAGGAACACCATCCGTTTATTCGCCTGAAGAAATTCAATCTTTGATTCATGAAGTCGCTCAACATTTTACTATAAATGAGAATGCTGAAATTACTTTAGAAGCCAATCCTGACGATTTAAATCATGACTATTTAAAAGATTTAAGAGAAACATCAGTAAACCGACTATCTGTAGGCATTCAATCTTTTCACGATGAAGATTTAATTTTGATGAATCGACGTCACTCTGGGCAACAAGCTTATGATGCCATTAAAAGAGCACAAGATTACGGCTTCGATAATATTTCTGTTGATCAGATCTATGGTGTGCCAGGCTTGACTTTTGAAAAATGGGAGCAGAATCTTAAAAAAGTATTCGAATTAAATATTCAACATATCTCCTCATATCATTTGATGTATGATCCTAATACGGTTTTTTCACATAAACTGAAAAAAGGTATTCTTAAGGAAGTGGAGGAAGATGTCAGTATAGCTCAATATAAACATCTTATTTCTGAAGCAAAAAAACACGGCTTTACACATTACGAAATCTCCAACTTCAGTAAATCGGGTTTAGAGTCACGACACAATAGTAGCTATTGGAAACAAAAAATGTATTTAGGCTTAGGCCCTTCAGCACATTCCTATAATCTCAACAAACGAGAATGGAATATATCTGACAATTTGAAATATATGAATGCTATTGAAAAAGGAGGTGAGTATTCAGAATATGAAGAACTCAGTTTCAACGATAGATTTAATGACTATGTATTAACATCGCTTAGAACCTTGTGGGGATTAGATTTAGATGTGGTGAAGACTGAATTTGGTGAGCAATACTATAAATCTTGTCTAGAAAAAGCTGATAAATTTATTAAAAGTGATGATGTGAGAATAGAAAATGGACATATTATCCTCACAGACAAGGGTGTTTTTATTTCAAATGATGTGATGTCGGATTTCTTCTTTATCGAAGAATAATCAAATTCCAATATAATACAGAACCAATTATTATTCGTGTTTATCATGAAGCATCTATTATTTATAAGCGCCCTTATTCTATTAGTAAACCTGACTAGTCAGGCTCAGAAAATTGAATTTAAAAAGGTTAGTGCTAAAAAATTTCAATCTCTAATTTTAGAAGATAACAATCATGTATTAATCGATGTCAGTACCACAAATGATCAGCTAGACAATCATATACCAGGTGCTATATTTGCAGAAACATCTGAAAAACTTTTTTCAATTCTGGACACAACACCAATTACTCATCCTATTTTGATTTATTGCAAATACGGAAAACGAAGTCAAAGAGCAGGATGGCTAATAAAAGAAAAATACCCACATCAGGTATATAGCCTAAAAGGTGGTATTTCTGAATGGAATGAAAAGATATTTGGCATAAACAACTCCACCATAAATAACACCTCAAATTATTAATTACTCCCGATTAAGCCATCGATAAAAAGACATCGAATTAACCAGGCTGTTTACCGATTATAAAGCTCCTTTTACCTAAAAGGAAACTTAGACGCACAAAAAAGTTTCTACATTTATCATGTTCTAATAAACTTATTCTAAAAGGTATAGTATAACTATATACTTATTGAATTAAATCGTTTAATGAAATGCAGGAAACTTTTAACACATATATAGTTTCCTGAGTTTATTTTATAAGCTATATTTGCAAAATGGAAAACCTAAAACAAAAGATATTAGAATATGCCTGCGAAATGTTTTTTGACTGCGGGACTCGCAGCATTTCAATGGATGACATTGCAAAGAAACTTGCTATTTCTAAGAAGACATTATATCAATACTATTCAAATAAACAAGATCTTATAGATCAAGCATTAAACTGGGAATTAGCCCATCCAAAATTTTCGTTTGTATCCCCAAAATTTGAAGGTCTTAATGCCGTTGAACGGTATTGGGAATTTTATCAGTTTATTTCAGAAATGATAAAAAAGCCTCACCACTCCCTTGAATTTGATTTAAAAAAATACCATCCTGAACTGTGGAATAAATTCAAAAATGGTAAAATGAGACTCTTTGATGAAGAATTGAAACTCAATATTAAACAAGGAATTAAGGAAGGTTTATATCGTCAGGAACTGAATGTTAATATTATTTCCAGTTTATTGGTTCGCTTCTATTTAAACATGTGGAACGAGGAATATGATGTTTTTAGTAAAGAAGAATTAATGAGTGAAGAATTAAATAGAGAACTCACGATATACCACTTACACGGTATTTGTAGTGTAAAAGGTATTGAGTATTTGAAGAAAATATCTGAAAAATAAATAAGCATTAAAAAAATAATAAATCACCACAGAATAATGAAACAACAAATGAAGAATATCCTACAAATTGCGAGCATCGTTTTGTTGGTATTTTCAAGTTGGAGCCTGAAAGCCCAAACTGAGAATCTCACAAAATTTAGTTTGCAGGAAGCCCAAAACTATGCTTTAGAAAATTCCTTTATGGTTAAGGGAAGCGATTACGATTTAAAAGTGGCTAAGAAAAAAGTATGGGAAGCCATTTCGACTGGTTTACCTCAAGTTAAAGCTAGCGCTGACTACACAAAAAATCTGGATATTGCAGTAAGTTTATTACCTGCTGAATTTTTTGGAGGCGTAGCTGGTGAATATGCACCTGTGAAGTTCGGACAAACCTATGCCAGTTCTGCTACAATTAATGTTGATCAGAAAATTTTTGATGGCTCCTATATTGTAGGTCTTGGAGCTGCTAAAATTTTTGTTCAGCTATCGCAAAACACCAAAATAAAATCTGAGATTGATGTTAAGGATCTTGTAGCTCAAGCTTATTATAATGTATTAGTGGCTAGAGAAAATTACAAAACAATTGAAGAGAATGTAGCCATCACTAAGAAAACCCATTTTGAAACTAAAGCTTATTACGAAAATGGTTTCCGTGAAGAGTTAGATGTCGATCAGGTGATGCTAATGCTTAAGCGTTCTGAAAATCAATTATCAGATGCTAAAAGAACTATTTCAAATGCGCTTATCATGTTAAAATTTACCATGGGGTATGATATCGAAAATGAGATTGAACTCAAAAATGACTTAGAAGCTTTCATCAATCCACTATTAATTTCTAAAACAGAATCAACTGAATTAGATCTTGAAAATCATATCGACTATAGGATTGTAAGCACTCAGCTTAAAGCTCAAAAATTAATCATTAGAAATGAACAATCGGGTTATCTTCCTAATCTTTCAGCATTTTACAGCTATGGTAAAAATACAAGTACTGAAGCCTCTAATGTTTATAAAAGCAGTGTGCCATGGTTTAAATCATCAATGATTGGTTTAAAAATGAGTATGCCAATTTTCACTGGTTTTAATCGTCGTTCTAAAATTAAACAAGAGAAAATCAACTATAAGAAAATTGAAGATCTTAAATACAATACAGAACAAAGTCTTAAAAAGGATTTGAGCATTTCGTATAACTCATTGGTGAATGCTAAAGATAATTACGAAAACGACCTGGAAGGTTTGGAAATTGCTAAACGAATTTACGACAGAACCCTAATAAAGTTTAACGAAGGTGTTTCAACAAGTACGGAGCTTTCTAATAATGAACAACAGTATTTGGATTCTCATTCGGCTTATATTAGCTCAACACTTCAGTTATTAAATACAAAAGTTGCATTCGATAAAGCTTTGGGAAAATTATAAGTTTCCAAACTTTAATATCTAACAATCAATTTACACTTATAAAAAATCAGAATCCATCCATATTCAATTTTGAAAACTGATTTTAAAATACTAAACGATGAAAAAATTTATTATAGCAGGTCTTATTCCTTTATTGTTTGCATGTTCTGCCAAAAATGCAGACGAAAATGCAGATAAAACTGAAAAGCTAAAAGAATACAAAACTGAATTGAAGGATTTGAAAGAAAAGATTTCGAAACTTGAATCTGAAGTTAAGAAAGGATCTAAGAAAGAAATTGCTCTAAATGTAAATATTGAAAAATTGAATGTTTCAAAGTTTGAACATTTCATTCAAATTACTGGAAATGTAGAAGCTGATAAAAACATTACCATTCAACCAGAAGCATCAGGTAATATTATTTCTATTGATGTAAAAGAAGGACAGTATGTGAAACGAGGTGATATCATTGCTCAGCTTAATTTCACTACTCTTCAAAATGATATAGATGAATTAAAAGCTCAATTGGCTTTAAGCAAAACTCTATTTGACAGACAAGAGCGTTTATGGAACCAGAAAATTGGTTCTGAGGTGGAGTTCTTAACTGCAAAATCGAATTTAGTGGCTCAAAAAAGCAGATTAAATTCTTTAGAGGCTCAAAAGGATTTAGCTATTGTTCGTGCTCCATTTGCTGGCATTATCGATGAAATACACCAGAAAGAAGGCGAAATGGCTGGTCCTTCTACCCCACTAGCACAATTGGTGAATATCAATCGCATTTACGTTGAAGGTGATGTTTCTGAAACTTACCTGACTTCTATTAAAGCGGGTGGTATTGCTCAATTAGATTTTCCTGCTATTAATTATCAGGCAGAAGCACCTATTTATCGTACATCGAATGTAATCGATCCTGCAAATAGAAGCTTTAAAGTTCGTGTGAACTTGAGAAATCCTGGTCAAGTTATTAAACCAAATCTTATCTCAATTATTAAAATTCGCGATTTTGTTCAAAATGAGGCTTTAGTTGTTCCTTCTATCATTATCAAAAAGGATTTTAAAGGAAACTACCTATATATTGCTGAAAAGAAGGATAACAAAATGTTGGCAACAAAGGTTTACGTAGGTGTTTCTAAAACTTACAATAATTCATCAATGATTGAATCAGGACTTAAGTTGGGTGATTTAATTATTACTGAGGGTGCTTCACAAGTTGTAAACGGTACACTTATCAACATTAAATAATAAGCACATTTAGAATTTCATCCCGATTCAATCGGATTTCAATAATAATAAGATGAACGATAATATTAAAAATAAATCTGCCGAAACTGAACAAAGGCAGTTTAAACCTACGTTCGCAGCTTTAAAGAACAAAAATTCCATTTTTATTCTGACTGCGCTTTTATGTGTGTATGGCTTATTTTCATATATAGGAATGCCAAGGGAATTATTTCCCGAAGTCGTTATTCCAAGCATTTCTATTTCTACTCCTTATCCAGGTAATTCACCTGTCGATATTGAAAATTTGGTAACAAGACCTATCGAGAAAGAACTTAAATCTTTAAAAAATGTCAAAAAATTATCTTCTGCTTCCTATGAAGATATGAGTATGATTGTAGTTGAGTTTAATACAGATATAGAAGTTAAACAAGCTTTACAAGACACAAAAGATAAAGTTGATAAAGCATTAAGTGAACTACCTGATGATTTGCCAAACAATCCTATTGTAGCGGATATCGATTTCGCCGACTTCCCTATTTTGAACGTTAATCTATCTGGAGATTATGGTTTAGATGATTTAAAACATTTTGCAGAAGAACTGCAGGATAAATTTGAATCATTACCAGAAGTTTCAGAAGCTGATATTAAAGGTATAGATGAGCGTGAAATTAAAATCAACGCTGATTTGCATAAGATGGAAGCCAATGGTATTGCTTTTAAAGATATAGAAACAGCTATAGGTGACGAAAATGTGACCATGAGTGCTGGTACTTTAATTACCGATAATACACGTAGAAGTATTCGTACATCAGCCGATTATACTTCAATGGAGCAGATTGAGAATACCATTGTAAAAGTCACAAACAATAAGGTTGTTTACCTTAAAGATGTTGCTGAAGTTGAAGATGGGTATGAAGAACTTTCTTCTATTTCTCGTTTGAATAACAACCCGGTTGTATCTCTTTCATTAACTAAAAAATCAGGAGAAAATCTTCTTGCAGCTACCGATCAAATTTATAAAATTATAGCTGAGCTTAAGGATACAGGATTTTTACCAAAAGGTTTAACGGTTACTGTAACCAACGATACTTCAGAAGATGTTCGTGGTATGATTAGCGATTTGGAGAATTCTATTATAATGGGTATGATTTTGGTTATTCTTATTCTATATCTATTTATGGGATTAAGAAATGCTTTATTCTCTGGTTTAGCTATTCCTATGTCAATGTTTATTTCTATGATTATTCTAAATCAAATGGGATATACAATTAATCAGATGGTTCTTTTTTCTCTGATTCTTGCCTTGGGTATGCTAGTAGATAATGCCATTGTCGTCGTCGAGAATGTTTATCGACTCCACGAAGAAGGCCTCTCTCCTCTCGAAGCAACAAAAAAAGGAGTGAGTGAGATTGCTGGTCCTATTATTTCATCTACAGCAACAACTGTTGCAGCCTTTTTCCCTCTATTAATGTGGGGTGGTATTATGGGTGAGTTTATGAAATATCTACCTATTACGCTGATTATTGTTTTAACATCATCACTATTTGTTGCTCTTATTCTGAATCCAGTCTTTACAGCAACTTTTGTTAAGATAGATAATATCAAAGCAAAATTGAAATACAAGAGAGTCATTACAATTGCTTCTATTATTATCGCAATTTCAATACCTTTCTATATTGCAGGAGCTTATTTCGTTGCAAATATTTTAGCTTTTATAGTACTTATCATGCTATTTAATTTATTAGCATTAAGACCTTTTGCACGGTGGTTCCAATTAAAAATGTTGGTAACACTTGAAAATGTATACGAGAATAGTTTACGATTTGCTCTTAAAAGCTATCGTCCACTAATTTTCTTTTTTGCCACATTCGTATTGATGATTGGATCAATTTCTTTCTATTTTGGAAGTGACCCAATTGTTGTCTTTTTCCCAGATAACAATCCAAAATCAGTATATGTGACTATGGAATTACCTTTGGGGACCGATATTCATAAAACTGATAAAGTTTCAGAAAGGGTAGAAAAAATTGTCAAGAAAACACTTGAACCCTATCAGGATATTATCCGCTCTGTAGCAACCAATGTTGGATCAGGAAAAGGAGGTATGTTTGAATCTAGTAGAGCTGCAAACAAATCGTTAACAACTATTTCTTTTGTAGAATTTAAAGATAGACAAGGACATAGTACTTCTGAAATTATGAAACTCGTTTCGAAAAATCTTAAAGGCTTTGTTGGGGCTAAAATATTTGTAGAGAAAGATGAAAGTGGGCCTCCAGTAGGACATCCAATTAACTTAGAAGTTTCTGGTGATGATTTTGAGAAGTTATTAACGATTTCAAATGATATAAAACAAATACTTGATGCTGATAAAATTCCAGGTATTGAGGAGTTAAAATTAGATTTGGATCAAGGAAAACCTGAAATGTTGATCAATATCGATAGAGATAAGGTTCGTCGATTTGGTTTATCTACCAGTCAAGTTGCAAGTGCACTTCGTAATTCACTTTATGGTTTAGAGGTTTCTAAATTTAAGGATGGTGAAGATGAATATGACATTATGCTACGCTTAAGCGATAAATATCGTTATGATGTTCCAGCTTTAATGAATCAAAAGATTTCTATGATGAGTCCGGTGAATAATAAATTTATTCAGATTCCTATTTCATCAGTTGCATCATATAAGTATGGATCAACATACGAACGAATCAATCGTATCGAAAACAAACGTGTTGTAACTATTTATTCAAATGTTGTTGAAGGTTTTAATGCTAATATTATTAATACGCGTATTAGAGAGGTAATGGCTGATTATAATATGCCTAAATCTTATTCATTTAAATTAACAGGCGAACAAGAAGAACAAGATGAAACATCAGCTTTCTTAGCAGAGGCTCTAATGATTGCTTTAGCTTTGATTACATTAATCTTAGTAACTCAATTTAACTCAGCTGTTAAGCCGTTAATCATCATGATTACTGTTCTATTTAGTACCATTGGTGTTTTCCTTGGACTAGGTACTTTCCAAATGCCATTTGTTGTGTTAATGACAGGTATTGGTATTATATCGCTAGCAGGTATTGTGGTAAACAATGGTATTGTTCTGGTCGATTACATCGATTTACTTAGAAAAGAGAAAAAAGCAAATACTGACTTAGAAGGTAGAAGACACCTGACTCCACAACAAGAAATTGATTGTATTGCAAAGGCAGGTAAAACGCGTTTACGTCCTGTATTGCTTACAGCTATTACAACAGTATTAGGTTTATTACCTCTTGCAGTTGGAATGAACTTTAATTTCCTAACACTATTTAGCGAGTTCGATCCAAATCTTTCTTTTGGTAGTGATAGTACAGCATTCTGGGGACCAATGTCCTGGACCGTTATTTTCGGTTTAACCGTTTCCACTTTCCTTACACTGATTATTGCACCTGTGATGTTTAGAATTTCAACTCAGGTTGAACACAGACTTTATAGATTTGCTGAAAAGAGACAAAAATAAAAGCAAATAAAGTAAAAGAAATGCCCCAAACTCAATTGAGTTTGGGGCATTTTATATTCTAATAGATTAGTAAATATAATATTAACACTTCTGGTAACATTTAACCCAATCAATTTCCATAACTGAATTGATATCCGAGTTAGGATTAGTTACGCCAGAACTTAGAATAAGATACATTGGCTCGTGAGGTATATTTTCAGTTTGAGTGTAAACAACTACATCGTTAATTTTCCAAATCAATTTATTGGGAGCCCACTCTAAAGAATAAATAAAAAAATCATTTGTCCAATCAAGACCTTTTATTTTTGCTTGATTAACCAGAGGCTTCTCTTCACTTCCTGTAATCTGCCCTGTAAATAATTTCCCACAGCTACTAGTTCTTGCAATATCGATATGTGGCAAGCTTGTATCGGAAAGCATCCAGAATGCATGCATCACATTTTTAATATCACTTACTTTAATTTTAGCCTCAAACAAACCATATTTTTGTCTGAAAGATTTTCCAGTGCTAATTAAGGCTGAAGTATAATCAAATTCTCTAGGTACAAAACCAATTTTTGCATCCCATACTTTACCTTGAGCTTTTTCTTTACGTGTTTCAAGTCTAGCTACTGAATCTGATATTTTAATGTTTTTTTCAGAAAAGATATGGGCATCGCTTGGTAAAGCATAATCATCGTTCATTAATACATCACCCCAATAATAACGAGTCATCCACTTTTCCTTATCAAGCTCAGTACCTTCAAAATCTTCTGAAAAAGTTAATTCCCATTCTTCAACAAGATGAAAATCGTTCTTTTTTTTGAATTGAAAATATTTTTTGAAAGATTCCGATTCATTTAATTCTTTATAAGTAATTAATCTATTGAAAGCCTCAGATTTTTCGAATCGCTTTTTATCTAACAAGAAATTCTTTTCTGATACAAATTCTTCAGAAGCTAATTCAATTTTTAGATCTTCAATTTCTTGCAATAAATTTGAAGCCAAAACCTCAAGATATATTTTATACTTGCTTGAGTGTTTAAATTTAAAATAAGATTTAATTTCTGATGATTTTTTTAAATTCTTATAAAGTAACCAAGTTTCTTTATCCTCTTTTTTGGTCAATTTTCCAGAATTAACATCAGCTTGTAATTCCAAATATCTCACAAGATCTTCAGATTCTTTCATTTTATCGAAAGATGAAAGCTCAGATCCTGCTTGAACAGATGAATAAATTCTATAGCGTTTCGATTTTAAAATTCGCTTTAGTTCTTTTTCCTTCCTTTCAAGATCGCTTCCTTTAAAGGTTTTAGCTTCGATTTGCTTTCTATTTTGCTTAAAATCTTCAGAATTTACTTCTTTTTCAAGTTCAATATAATCCTGAAGTTCTTCTGATTGTTCAAAAGCAATAAATTCTTCGTGATTGTTCAAAAGCTTATTTTTTCTTTCTTCAAGTAATGAAGTATTTGCTGCTTTTCGAAGTTTATATGAAAGGAATAAAGCCATATTTTATGCTATTTGATGTTAAGTATGAACTCCGAATTTAATCATTTCTACTAAATTCTACCTTTTATGGTCAGGAGTTTATTTTTGGGGAAAAAGAATAAACTAACTTAAATACAATTTTAGTTTATTCCTAATATGTAGATAATGAGTAATAATGGAAATGGTTTGATATATTTAACTATCAAATTAAAGAATTTATTGCTTAACAAAGTTAAAAGTAATACTACCTATTTGCTTGATTGGGCTTTTATTATCGGCATTAAATCGAGAACGATAAGCAGCATCCATAGCAGCCTCATATAAATTTTCATCTCTAGTGTCAGATTCTTTTTCAAGAACCTTTGCTTTTATCACCTTACCCTGGCGATTTACTGTAATCTCGACCCGAACACGACCAGATTCTTCGCATTTAAAAACTGGAATGGGTAGAATTAACTTATGACGATCTTTCAAGCTATAGAAAACACTACTTGGACCAGAATATTCCATATTTTTCAAAGAGTCAGTTTTTAATTGCATTTTCCGCTCTTTAGCCAAATTAGCACTATCTCGTTTAAAAGCTTCCAACTCTTTTTTACTTAGACCATAATCATTGGATTCATAACCATCCAACTCTTGCTTGATATCGTCAATCATTTTATCAAGATCCTGAGTGGTTCGTTCTTTCCTATTCTCCGTTTTTAAATCCTGATTAACGGCTATCGATTTTAATAGCTCATCCACACTGTTCGAAACTTTTTCTTTTTGTTTCTCTACAATTTCTTCCTCAACTCGTTTATTTTCCTCTTCTATTTGCTCAACAATATCGTCAGGAATAGCTAAAATAATTTCAGTTTCAACAAAACGCATGGGTGAATTGAGCTTAAACAATAGCAAAAGAATAAGTAACACCATATGAAAAGCCAAAGTTCCCATTAATCCATAACGATTACGATTTAAGTAATCCTTCAACTCGGCCCAAGCACTCAGATTGGTGCTGTGTTCATTTTCTTTATGTAATTCCGACTTAGTCACCAATTCTATTGATTCTTATTAAGATTTATAATCAAACAAAGCTATCAAGATTAGTTGAAATAGACAATTTTGATGAAAGTGATATTAAATCTCTTTATAAGAGGCTAGAAAGTAAACATTAGTTCTTTAAAACTAGCTAATATGATAATGAAACATAGCTTAATAACAAGTTTATCAAAGGACTAATAAAAAATCTATTTTTTTTTATTAAGTATATTCTTGTTAAATTATAGCTGGTAATAAGCCTTTAAATACAATAAAAGGTTTGAATATTATATATATGCCTCCTAAAACACGCTATAAAAACTGGAACGCGCTCAACTTTTATTTGAGAAGTACTTGGTGGGATTTTCTAAATCTATTTTTCCCACTAAACTGTGCAGCTTGTGGCAATTATTTATTTAAGGGTGAAAGGGTTATTTGTACATCTTGCCTGTTCCAATTACCTAAAACAAACTTCCATTTTCAGAAAGAAAATCCCATATCCGAAATTTTCATTGGTCGTGTTAAAATTGATAATGCAACCGCATTTTTCACTTTTAATAAAGGTAGTAAATATCAAAAACTCATACACAAACTAAAATACAATAGGCAAGCTGAAATTGGTATTGAACTAGGTAGGCATTTTGGAAATACCTTAATGAATTCAAGTGAGTACAGAGATATTGATATCATCATACCTGTCCCACTCCATCCCAAAAAGCAAAAAGCAAGAACCTACAACCAATCTGAAATGATAGCTAAAGGTATGGCTGAGGTTATGGATTCTAAATTACTTGTTGATGTACTAGTAAGAAACATCCACTCTGAATCGCAAACTAAAAAAGATAAAATTGATAGATGGCTTAATGTGAAAAATGTGTTTGCTTTAAAATCGACGGAACAATTAAAATCTAAACATGTTTTATTGGTAGATGATGTGGTCACAACTGGTGCAACTCTCGAAGCATGCGCCCAAAGATTGTTAGAAGTGGATCAAATTAAAGTTAGCATTGCGTGTCTGGCTCAAGCTTGATTTAATTTTTTCACATGAAAAAGCCTAATTTATTTTTAGTCTTTGTATAAATTAGGCTTTTCAACTATTTCTTAAGGGAAATCTACTCGTTATCTACAAATTTATAACCGACTCCTTTTATCGTTTTTATCAAATTATCACCCAATTTTTCTCTTAATTTTCGAATATGAACATCAATAGTTCGATCTCCTACTATGATATTTTCTCCCCAAACACCATTATAAATTTCCTCACGAGTAAAAACTCTTTGCGGACGAGATGATAATAATAACAACAATTCAAATTCTTTTCGAGGTAAAGAAAGTTCCTCTTCACCTTTTAATACTAAATATCGTTCCTTGTCAATTACAATTGATCCAACTCTAATTAATGAATTTTCTCTAGAATCTCCATTATCTTTTGTTCTATTGGCACGTTTCAACATAGCCTTAACTCGAGAAATTAAAACTTTTGGTTTTATTGGTTTACTAATATAATCATCAGCTCCGGCATCAAATCCTGCAATTTGAGAATAATCCTCACTCCTAGCTGTAAGAAATGCAATAAGCACATCAGAAAATTCAGGCATTTCTCTCAACTTATCACATGTTTCAATACCATCCATCTCAGGCATCATTACATCTAGAATAATTAGATGGGGCTGAAACTTTTTAGCAACTTCAATACCTTCTATCCCATTATTAGCTATTTCAACCAAGAATCCTTCTTTCTTTAAATTATAGCTTAAGAATTCTAAAATGTCTGATTCATCATCGACAAGTAAAATTTTATAATCATTATTTTCCATATCAATTATTTTAGATGCTTAAGTATTTGTTGCCTTATTTAATGTGAACGAAAAACTGGTGCCTTCACCATAAGTACTACTCACATTTATACTTTGCTCATGAGCATCTATTATATGCTTGACAATTGCCAAACCTAAACCAGATCCACCCATATTTCTTGATCTACTCTTATCCACTCGATAAAATCGCTCAAATATTCTTGGAAGGTTATCCTTCTCTATACCAATACCATTATCTCTAAATTCAATCAATAATTTATCGTCCATATCCATCACTTCAATATGAGTTTTTCCACCTTGCTTCCCATACTTTATTGAATTAACAAGAAGGTTAACCATGGCTTGAAAAATTTCTTTTTTATCTGCTACTACATATTTAGGAATAGAATTTGATTGAGGAAATACAACTTTAATTTTATGCTTATGTGCACGCATTTCTTGCATTTCAACAACCTCAGTTATCGATTCAATAATATTAAACTTCTCAGTTATTAATTTTAATTCACCATATTCAAGTTTTGAAATAGATTCTAAATCTTTAACGATACCGATCATTCTATTAATACTTTTCTCAGTTCGTTCAAGATAAGCTCTATTAATACTTTCATCTTCTAAACCACCATCGAGTAGTGTTAATACATAACCTTGAATATTAAAAATTGGTGTTTTTAATTCATGAGATACATTACCAATAAACTCTTTTCGGTATTCTTCCTGACGTTTCATTTGCATCACCAATGATCCACGTCCTTCACTCCACTCTCTAACTTCTTTTTCAGCTTCAGCAAGAATATCGGTCGTCATGACTTTATCAACAAACTCTCTATCAATGAACTGGGTATCATGAATAGTTTTATAAAGCATTCTAATTTTCGAATACAAAAATCGACGAACGAGATAACGCGATATCACAAACATGAAACTACTAAGTAGAATCAAACTAGTAAAAAGAACAAAGGCCTTATCTTCTATATAGGTGTAAAGCAAAAATTCAGTCAAAACGATAATCGCACTGGAAAGTGTCATTAAGAAATTGACTTTTTTGGAAGATATAATTTGCATAAATGAGTCTTAAATCAGATTTTTATCAATATAAAATAAAGATAATGTTAAGAATTGTTTCTTTCACAAATATTCAAATTAATAAGTAATCAATTGCATTTGTAATATTAAGTAATGGTTAAGATTATATTATTAATATATCCAAAATTACTGGCTGGCAAACTCAATCTAAGTTAATGCTTATTTCAAATATTTATGTTATTCTTTTTTCACATTATTTTCAATAATATTTTTGTTGAAATATCATAAAAAAAAAAGAGTCATAATCAGATTTACTGATTAGACTCCTTTAAAATATTGTAAGATATTAGCTCTGTATAAGTTTAATTAGTTTCTCTAACTAAGCACTCTTTTTAAACGAAATCTCTTTTATATTAACTAGTAAATCAAGGACAATTGAAACAATTAAAAGATTGAATTTTTGTTCTGATTCAAAAATGAAACTCAAACAAGCTACAGCCATAAATATCAAACTTCCAGTCTTTAATATTTCTAACCATTGGGCATTTTTTAGTTTTTTTAAATCTAAATTTATAACTCGATAAAAAATATTTAGAACTAATCCTAAACCTAGAAAAATGATACCATAAGCGTCATCTTGCAATATGAAAAGAGCACCAACAATAATTAAAATAGTTGCCAATGTGTAAAGGATAGAACGTATTTTAGTCATTAAAATGTTTTTATATTATGTATTATTAATTTACAGATTTAATTTAAAAAAGTGTATTAGGATCCTCGAAACGATTTTTACCCAAATGTGAATAGGCAAGAGCTGTAACTTCACGTCCACGAGGGGTTCGTTTAATGAAACCTTCTTTAATTAAAAAGGGCTCATAAACTTCTTCAATAGTCCCACTATCCTCACTTACCGCAGTAGCAATCGTAGAAATACCTACCGGTCCACCTTTAAATTTATCGATGATCGTTGTTAAGATTCTATTATCCATTTCATCCAGACCGTGCTTATCAATATTTAAAGCTTCTAGTGAATAGCGAGTAATTTCTAAATCGATGGACCCATTTCCTTTCACTTGTGCAAAATCTCGTACTCGACGAAGTAGTGCATTTACGATTCTAGGTGTTCCTCTACTTCTAGAAGCAATTTCTCCAGCAGCCTCATGTGATATTTCAACATCAAGAATTTTAGCAGATCGTTTTACGATTTTAGTCAAGATAGACATATCGTAATACTCTAGATGTGAATTGATACCGAATCGAGCACGAAGAGGTGAGGTTAACAAACCGGAACGGGTCGTAGCTCCAATCAAAGTAAATGGATTTAATTCCAATTGAATTGAACGTGCTGCAGGCCCTTTATCGATCACAATATCTATTCTGAAGTCCTCCATAGCAGAATACAAATATTCTTCGACTATGGGGCTTAAACGATGTATCTCGTCGATGAAAAGAACATCATTCTCGTCGAGGTTGGTTAAAAGTCCTGCTAAATCTCCTGGTTTATCCAAAACGGGTCCAGAAGTGATTTTAATGCCGACTCCCAATTCATTTGCAAGAATATTCGATAGGGTCGTTTTACCTAAACCCGGAGGTCCATGAAGTAAAACATGATCCAAAGCTTCTTCACGCATTTTAGCTGCTTTCACAAAAATATCAAGATTTTCAACAATCTTTTGTTGTCCACTAAAGTCTTCAAAACGTAAGGGTCTTAATTGCTGATCGATTTCAATCTCCTTATCCTTAATGTCTTGATTTCTTATGTCGAGATTATCATCCATTTCCTAAGTGTTATATAAAAGCAGTTTTTAATAGCTAGCAAACTGTAAATTGCAAAGCACAAAAATAGTCTCATTTGTTCGATATAAATTCACAAATGAGATAAAAAGTATCACTAATATTGATTTATAGATTAAAACTTTCCAGGATCTCAAAAAGTTTCTCTACTTCAAAAGGTTTTGACATATGAGAACTCATGCCACAATCTTTACATTTATTTACAGTCGCAGTAATCACATCGGCAGTAAGTGCAATAATTGGAATATCTTTTCCTTTTTCAAGTTTTCTTATGAGCTTAGTTGCTTCTAAACCATCCATCTCGGGCATCATCACATCCATCAAGATAAAATCGAATTCGCCTTGTTTGAATTCTTCAATAGCTTCAATACCGTTATTGGCAGTTATAATTTCGTAACCGAATCGTTTTAAACTAAACTTCACAACAATTTGATTCAGTTTGTTGTCTTCCACCAATAGCAATCTAAAATTTCTATTTTCCCAGCTCATTCTTTAGTTCAGTTTTAGAATAGTATTATGCAAGATACTAAATTCGTCAATATAAATTATTTTCTCAATTTAGTTTCAAGTCAAATATAGCTGATTTTTAGAAAGCTTTTTTGTTTAATATTTTTTCATTTTAACTGAAATCTCATTTTTTCAAGTTTTACTCTTATCCACCATTTTAATTCCCTTATCAACACTTATTATATTATTATCTTTTCTTTCAATTTCTCTAAAATATATAATGATTATAATATCCTGTTGATAATGTTGGTAATTGAAAACATCTTTTATTGGATTTTAAGAGCAAATAAGTCTAATAACAGGCTATTAACATGGGGTGTTAATATAGGGGTTGTGTATTAGAGTTGATTATGGGTGTTATGAACAATCTGTTAATAACGTGTTTTACTGAAAAGAATTTAATGATTTGATATTAACAGACTGTTGATAAACTGTTAGAAGATCTGATTTCATTACTTAAAACTAAAATTGGTTGGGTGGGATATTTTTTTCATACAAAATGCTTAATCAAATATCCAAAGAATTGTTTCGAATATTTAATAAGAAAAAATCAACAGTATGTTAACTAAATGTGAACAAAACTGTTGATTTCTTCAAAAACTGTTGTAAACACTTGCTTATTAGAATCATATGTAATCTATTGCATGAAAAAATAAAAACGATACTCAATGTTCTCTATAAACTTTAATACTAACCATATTCTAGAGTATAATTCTAATAAGGTTTATGGATACTTATACTTTTTTAAAATAAAAAGGTTGCGTTTTTCTCTAAGTTTTTTTAATTTTTTCGATTTATAATTTTAATATTTAGCTCTTTTTCAGACCAAAAAAAGCAGCTGCATTTTATATGCAGCTGCTTAAAAGTTCATTTAGAATTTAGCTTCTAATGATACATCTCTGTATAAAGAAATCGCTTGATATTTCGTTTTGGTGTTTTTTCAAATTCTTCAGGAAAAAGAATAATTCTTGATACGTTCATAAAAGCGGGGAGATCCTTATTCAAAATTTTTCTATCCGATTCGAAAGCTTCCTGAATTTCTTCTTTGGTTAAACCTTCTGCATCGCAAACTTCATAATCTGGATAAACCAGAGCAATTAATTTGTGATCCTTATCATCGGTGATAATTGACTCTTGTATAAAAGGTAAATTATTTAATCTCGATTCTATTTCTTCAGGATAGATGTTTTGTCCCGATGGACCCAAAAGCATGTTTTTACTTCGGCCTTTGATATAAATGACATCATCCTGATCAACGATACCTAAATCGCCTGTTTTGAACCAGCCATCTTTTGTTAAAGCCTCGACTGTGGCTTCTGTATTTTTGTAATAACCTGTCATTACATTGTCGCCCTTAACTTGTATTTCACCAACGATATTTAAGGGGTCTTTTGAATCTATTCGTACTTGCATTCTATCGACTACATGACCACATGAATGAGGACGGAATTTACCACTAGGACTATAACTAATCAATGGACCACATTCTGTCATTCCATAGCCAATGGAAAATGGAAAATCTATTTTTTTAAGAAAATCTTCAACTTCTTTACTTAAGGCAGCTCCACCTATAACAACTTCGATAAATTGGCCACCAAAGGTTTCGATAAGTGAATTTCTAATTTTTTTATAAACCTTCTTTTCCAGTATAGGAACTTTTAGCATCAACTTTACACGACGACTTTCTAAAGCAGGTAAAATACGTTTCTTATAAATTTTTTCCATGATTAATGGCACCAAACAAATAAGTCGAGGCTGAACCTCCTGAAAAGCTTTAGTTATAAGTTGTGGGGTAGGAACTCGTGATAGAAAAACCACATGACAACCGCAGCAAAATTCTGTAAGGAATTCAAACATACAACCAAAAACATGTGCCAATGGCAGAAATGAAACCACCTTGTCTTGTGGTCTCAAATCGATGTGATCAAAACCAATTTGCACATTGGAATGTAAACAACGATAGTCTAGCATTACACCTTTCGAAAAACCCGATGTACCCGATGTGTAAGATAAAACAGCGATTGCATTTTCTTTAGGATCAGCATACTCTAATTGATCTTTATCTAATGCTTTCTGACTAGATTTTTTATGAGTATTTTCTACAGCTTTCTCTAATTTATCACAAGAGGTACAGAGTACTGAAAAATCGTTTAAAGAGAGTATTCCTTTTATCCTTTTGATCTTAGAATCATCAATTTTATTAAAAATATTTTCAGTAGCAAAAAGTAGGCTTGCTTCAGAATGATTAATGATATGATGAATATCTCCGGAGTTAAAATCTGGGAGAATAGGAACTATGGTCGCACCATAAGTAACTGTGGCCAGATATGTAACTGCCCAATTGTTTAGATTACGACCAATAAGTGCAATTTTATCCCCTTTTTTTATCCCTATCTCTTTATAGAGAATATGAAGCCATTGTATGTGTTGAGCAACTTCTTTAAAACTCAGACTATCTTTTTGATAGTTGGTAAAGGCTGTAGACTCCCAGTTATTTTGAATACTTTCCTTTATGGAATGGATTAACTTGTTTTGAATCATAGGTTTAATGTGTTATTCTTAGTCTCTAAAGATAGTAATCTGATTAAAAAATCAAGGTTTCCACAGATTCAATTTTACGAATAATGGAATTAGATTCATTAAATCAATCATTTAGGTATTTTTTCCTTTTAGTGATATTTATCTTTAATATTGATTTATCTATTTTTAAATCTGTCTTATTCAAACAAGCTTTTTATGATTTAATTCTATGTAACTAAGCTTAATTGAATGCATTTTTATATTTTTGTAGCCTTGTTATCGGTTTTGTTATAAAAGCTGATATATATTATCTCATTAAGTCAGAATAAAAATGGAACAGAAAAGAATTAAGATCAAAGATCTGTTAGTTTCGAAAGAGTACGGCAGTGAAGTAAATGTTAAAGGATGGGTAAGAACCAAGCGTGGTAATAAGCAAATTAATTTTGTTGCTTTAAATGATGGTTCTACTATTAATAATATTCAGATCGTTGTTGATGTTCCTAATTTTAATGAGGACTTGTTGAAGAAGATTACAACGGGTGCTGCTATTTCGGTTAACGGTAAGTTAATCGAATCAAAAGGGAGTGGACAATCGGTAGAACTTGAAGCAACTGAAATTGAAGTTTTAGGTGTTGCCGATCCAGAAAAATTCCCATTACAACCTAAAAAGCACTCTTTAGAATTCTTAAGAGAGAAAGCTCATTTACGTTTCCGTACCAACACTTTTAGTGCTGTTTTCCGTATTCGTCATGCCATGGCTTTTGCAGTGCACGAGTTTTTCAACAAAAAAGGATTCTTCAACATGCACACCCCACTTATTACAGGGTCTGATGCTGAAGGTGCTGGTGAAATGTTTAGAGTTTCAACTTTAGATCCTAAAAATCCACCTTTAAACGAGGATGGAACAATTAATTATAAAGAAGATTTCTTCGGAAAAGAGACTAACCTTACTGTTTCTGGTCAGCTAGAAGGTGAGCTTGGTGCGATGGCTTTGGGTGAGATTTACACCTTTGGTCCAACTTTCCGTGCAGAGAATTCAAATACAACTCGTCACCTTGCTGAGTTCTGGATGATTGAGCCTGAAATGGCTTTCTACGATCTGAAAGACAATATGGATTTAGCTGAGGAGTTTTTGAAGTATATGATTAAATATGCTTTGGATAACTGCATGAGCGACTTGGAATTTTTAAGCAAGCGCCTACAGGAAGAAGAAAAAGGTAAGAAAGCTGTAGATCAGTCGATGGAATTGATCGAGAAGTTGAGATTTGTATTAGAGAACGATTTTGTTCGCTTGACTTATACTGAGGCTATCGATATTCTACGTAACTGTAAGCCAAACAAGAAAAAGAAATTCCAGTATGTGATTGATGGTTGGGGAGCAGATCTTCAGTCGGAGCACGAAAGATACTTGGTTGAGAAGGAATTCAAAAAGCCAGTTATTCTGATTGACTATCCTAAAGAAATTAAATCGTTCTACATGAAACAGAATGATGATGGAAAGACCGTTGGAGCTATGGATATCCTATTCCCAGGTATTGGCGAAATTGTTGGAGGATCTCAGCGTGAGGAAGATTTAGATAAATTGACTACTCGTATGAAAGAAATGGGAGTTCCAACTGAAGATTTGGAATGGTATTTAGATACACGTCGTTTTGGATCTGCAACTCACTCTGGTTTTGGACTTGGTTTTGAGCGTATGATGCTGTTTGTTACCGGTATGGGTAATATTCGCGACGTGATTCCTTTCCCACGTACACCTAATAATGCTGAATTTTAATTTTTCAGACCAAAATACAATATCAAGTCGATTCTTAATTGAATCGACTTTTTTTGTGTTTAAACTTTTCTGCTAAAAGACTTTTTATTCCCTCTTTCTGCATGTATATTTACCTTTATTTAATTTATTTATCGTTTGTGGTTTGATATTTGTTATCACAAGCTAAAATTTATAACTATCATATAGTTTGACTAACAGTTAAGTACATATATGCTGAAGCAGAGCCTACAACAAAAATTATTACAGAAGTTATCACCTCAACAAATTCAGGTGATTAAACTTCTCGAGCTTCCTACTCTGCAGCTTGAAGAAAGAATTAAAAAAGAGTTGGAAGAAAATCCTGTTCTTGATGAAGGTGAAGAAACCGTTGATGATGATTATCAGGAAGAGGAAGTAAAAGATAAAGACCAGGACGAATTTTCATTGGAAGACTATATGGATGATGATGATACGCCTTCTTATAGATTGGCTGCTCAAAATTATTCTAAGGATGATAAACATGAGGATATTCCTTTCTCGGGAGGAACTACTTTTTATGAGCAATTAATTACTCAATTGGGCTTAAGGATTCTCACACCAGAAAAGGCAGCATTGGCTGAATATCTGATTGGTAATATTGATGAAGATGGTTACCTGCGTCGTGATATTGATAGTATTGTTGATGATTTAGCATTCTCTACAGGTATAAATACCACATTTGAAGAATTGGTGGAGTTGCTACATGTTATTCAAGATTTTGATCCTGCAGGTATTGGTGCTCGTGATTTACAGGAATGCTTGTTGCTTCAGATTAAACGAAAGGGGTCTCATAACCCAGATGTGAAAATTGCTCATCAGATTCTAAAAAAATATTTCGATGAATTTACTCGCAAACATTATGAGAAAATTCAGAAACGTTTGAATTTAAATGATGAAGATTTTAAGTGTGCCGTAGACGAGATTTTAAAGCTAAATCCTAAACCAGGAGGGGCCTTCGTAAATCCAATGTCTAAGCCATCGCCAACCATTATTCCTGATTTCATTCTTGATGAACAAGATGGTGAATTAAATTTAAGCTTAAATTCTCGTAATGTTCCTGATTTACATATTAGCCGATCTTATGCCGATATGATTAATGATTATTCTAAGAATAAGGATAATCAATCGAAAGAGCAGAAAGATGCTGTTATGTTTGTCAAACAAAAGCTGGATTCGGCTAAGTGGTTTATAGATGCCATTCGTCAACGTCAAAATACGCTCATGTTAAGCATGAAGGCGATTATTGATTTTCAACACGGCTATTTTTTAGAGGGTGATGAAAAGAAATTGAGACCCATGATTTTAAAAGATATATCAGAGCTAACCTCTTTGGATATCTCAACAATTTCTCGTGTTTCTAATTCAAAATACATTCAAACTCATTTTGGTATTTTTTCATTAAAATATTTCTTTTCTGAAGGTCTACAGACCGATACAGGAGAAGAAGTTTCTACACGTGAAATTAAGAATATCCTTAAAGAATGTGTTGATAATGAAGATAAGAAAAAACCACTTACCGATGATAAATTGGCTGCAATTCTGAAAGAAAAATCCTATGTTATTGCTCGAAGAACAGTAGCTAAATATCGCGAACAATTGAATATTCCTGTTGCTCGATTAAGAAAAGAACTCTAAAAAAATCAATTGAATTCCATGAATTATTCCAGAATAGTATCGGGGCTTGCTCACCCTATGTTAATGCCCTTATATGCCATATATTTAATTTTTCATTCCAATACTTTTCTCGATTTTACACCATTCACATTGGTAAAGGCAATATATATGATTGTATTTATTACAACCATATTACTACCTGTAAGTTGTTTGCCTCTGTTAAAATCGTATTCTCTTATTAGCAGCTATAGTTTGACTGAGCGTAAGGATAGAATGATTCCTTTAGCTTTAGCAATTATATCCTATAGTTTGGGATTTTATCTTTTGATGAAGTTACCGGGAACTAATATATTTGCACGTTTACAGCTTGCTGGTATCATTAGTTTGGTGTTATTGTTAATAATCTCTTACTGGTGGAAGATAAGCCTGCATATGGCTGGAATTGGTGGTTTATGTGCTTTAATCTTTACATTCTCCATCCGTTTTTCGACTTCACTACGAACTATGTTTATGATGGCTATTTTGGCTGCTGGTCTTTTAGCTTTTTCCCGCTTGAAATTGGAGGTACACAAGCCAACTCAAATTTATGTGGGTTTCCTATTGGGATTCACTGTAGTTTGTGGAACATTTTTGTTCAAATAGAACTCTAATCATGATAGATTAAAGCATAAAAAAAAGAGCTCATGTGAGCTCTTTTTTTATTCTTTTAAAATCCACAAATCTGGTTTGTGATTTAGTTTCTTTAGTCTTTTTAATTCCCTAACCGCAATCTTTTTATTAGCGAATGATTGGATGACAACTCGGTATTTACCATTTGTTTCTATTACTCGACAAGGGTAACCCTTTTTATAAAGTTGCTGGCTCAAATTTAGAGCCGTATTTTTTCTCTTACTACTCCCTCCTACGATATGGTAGTTAAATAAAGCCCTATTTTCAAGAATTTGAGTTAGCGAGAACTTTTTTGAGAATTGTTGACTTTCGGCCGATGGAGCTTTAGGTATTTTTCTATCTGCCGTAAGCTCAATAATATTAGTTCCATCAAGCTTTGTCAGTTCTTTATTACTGCAAGCTGATAGGATTAATACAAGTGAAATTAAGCTGTATTTATACGACTTCATAGAATCAAATATAGTTAATGCTTTATATGCAACCAAACGTCTTTTCGTTCTTCAGTAGAACGTGCCATTTTAAGTTCTTTAAAAGCTTCTTTTTTGTTTGAAAATCCTTTATATGAAACACGATGAAAATTATTTTTTGAAAAAATAATTTGTGAATCATAGCCTTCTTTTTGAAGCTTTGATTTCATCTTTTTAGCATTGGATTGCTTCTTGAAACTCGCAGTGATTAAGAAATATTTATTAATCGCTTTTTTTACAACAGCTTTGGGAACTTCTTTCTCTATTTTTTTCTTAACAGGTTTGGCCTTTACAATCTTCTTAGTTGTTTTAGGATTCTTAAGAGTTTTCTTTTCTTCCTTACAGGCACTCATTCCAATAGCAAAACTAAGGCATGTAATAAATAGAATTTTATATCTTGTATTCATATGGGTGCAAATTTAATATAATGCGAATCAAATTACTAACAAATATAATAGATTTCGATAAACAGCAATGGTATAATAATCTTTATTTAACTTTAGATTTCCTGTTTTTATGCAGATTCTAATTATTTTTGGATAAAGCTATATAATTGAAATAGGTTCGAGTACATTTTTTAAAAATGTCAGGAATTCAATTGAAGCTTATTATTCTGAAATATTCAAAATAAAATACAAAGTATGAAAAGAATTGCATTAGTCGCTCATAACCAGAAGAAGAGTGAAATGTTAGCTTGGGTAAAACGTCACATGGACGAATTGAAAAAGCACAAATTAATTGGAACTACCAATACTTCTAAATTATTGAACTCTGTTTTAGATCTTGATGTAGAAGGTTTTGGGCATGGACCCAACGGTGGGGATATACTTTTGGCTGCACAAATATTAGAAGGTAAAGTTGATGAAGTTATCTTTCTGATCGATGCTGAAACACCTCACGGTCATGAGCACGATATTCAAACCTTAATCAGAACTGCTGTATTAAATAATGTACCTATCGCCTTGAATTTAGCAACTGCAGATTTCTTGGTAGAACTGAATAAATCAGAAAAAAATAAAGAAGTTTAATAAGGATCAAATATTTTAAAAATATGCTTAAAAGCTCACAATATTTATGATTATTGTGAGCTTTTTTTCGTTTCTTGATAACTTATTATTTAATGGCTAATCCCAATCATTAATGAAGGACTTCTATAAATATGAACTTAACTCAGAGTTAAATATTCTCTATAAGCATTACTATGGATTAATTTCGATAGAAGATATTTTTTCTTCCTGGCAGTATGCTTTTGATAACAATATAATACCTGGTGATTTAAAGGGGTTTATTCTGGACTTTAGAAAATCAACTTTTGATTTTAAAGCTGATAGATTTTTAGATATATCTAACTTTTATAAAGAGCATATCGATGTATTTAGAGGAACAAAAATTGGATTAATATCTGTAAACCCTAAAGATGTTGTTATACCTATTTTGTTTACAACTAAAGATAAAGGTTATACTTCGTCAGCTTTTAGTACTGATCAAGCAGCGATTGATTGGATTTTAGAATAATTGAATACTCCTTTAATTAATGATGTATCTATTTGTTAACCTTAAATTAACACAAAGGTAAAATTAAGGGAACACTGCTCATTTCACCTGTTTGTAGATTTGTATTGAACTTACAAATTGAGAAACATGGATAATTTCTACTTAATACTTGTTGTTGTGCTTTTTGCACTGGCTATCTCCGACCTGATTGTTGGGGTGAGTAACGACGCGGTTAATTTCTTAAATTCTGCATTCGGATCTAAAGCAGCTCCACGTTGGGCAATCCTGATAATTGCCAGTTTGGGTATTCTTGTCGGGGCAACCTTTTCTAGTGGTATGATGGAAGTGGCTCGAAAGGGTATTTTTCACCCTGATCAGTTCTACTTTGCTGAAATCATGATCATTTTTGTGGCCGTCATGTTAACAGACATCATTCTGTTAGACTTCTATAACACGATTGGCTTACCAACATCTACAACGGTTTCTATTGTATTCGAATTGCTTGGAGCTGCAGTTGCTGTTGCCCTCGTTAAGATTATGAACTCTGATGAAACTCTATTAGATTTAGGTAACTATATCAATTCTGCTAAGGCACTTGCCATTATAACGGGTATACTGCTGAGTGTTGTTATAGCCTTCTCTGCTGGAGCTTTGGTTCAGTATATTACTCGAATTATTTTCACTTATAAATACGATAAGCGTTTTAAATATTTTGGTGCCATCTTTGGTGGATTTGCTATTACTGCTATCACCTACTTTATCTTGATTAAAGGCGCAAAGGGATCTTCATTTATCTCAAAAGAGACTCTTGATTGGATAAAGTCAAACACTTTTACAATTATAGCTTCTTGTTTTGTTGGATGGACTGTTATCTTACAATTATTAGTGTGGCTAGTTCGTCTAAATATTCTTAAAGTTATTGTACTCGTTGGAACTTTTGCTTTAGCTATGGCTTTTGCAGGTAACGACTTGGTTAATTTTATTGGAGTTCCATTGGCAGGATTTAAATCTTTCCAAGCTTTTGTCGCGAGTGGTTCTAGCGATCCATATGGCTTAACGATGGGAATGCTAACAGGGAAAGTTCACACAGAAACTTACCTTCTATTGATTGCTGGTATCATCATGACTGTTACGCTTTGGTTTTCGAAGAAAGCAAGAACAGTTACTGAGACTGAATTAAGTTTGAGTAACCAAAATGAAGGCGATGAGCGTTTTGGCTCTTCTTTCTTTGGTCGATTAATTGTACGTCGATCGTTATCAGCTAATAGTCGTCTAAGACATATTTTACCTGATAGCATTCAAAGAAGTATAGATAGAAGTTTTGTTCAACCAGCTGCAATTGCTGGTATTGACAAGAAGGACATTCCGGCTTTTGATATGATTCGTGCTTCAGTAAACCTTACTGTTGCTAGTATTTTAATTGCAATTGGTACATCGTTAAAGCTACCTCTTTCTACCACTTACGTTACTTTTATGGTTGCTATGGGTACTTCTTTGGCTGATAGAGCCTGGGGACGTGATTCGGCTGTTTATCGTATTACAGGTGTAATTACTGTAATTGGAGGATGGTTTTTTACTGCATTTAGTGCTTTTACTGCAGCCTTTATCTTTGCAAATTTGATTAACTGGTTTGGTGGTTATGCTATCTTCGGACTATTAGCACTTGCCATATTCTTCGTAGTTCGTTCACATATGCTTCATAAACGCAAAAATGAAATAAGTGAAACCGATGATGATGATTCATTAATAATAAAAGGTGATGCAGCTGAGCAATGTACCTATGCCGTTTCTACCTTAACCGCTAAAATACCAGGTATTTATGGCAAAATGATCACTGGTTTGGCTTATGAAGATCGCACTAATCTTAAGGAATGTTCAAAGAAGGTAAATAAGCTGAATACTGAAGTCAAGAAAATTAAGAATCAAGTGCCTGATATGGTTAAATTACTGCGTGAAGACAGTGTTTATTCAGGAGCATTCTATGTTCAGTTAATCGATTACCTTCGTGAGATGGCCCATGCAACAAGTTTTATTGTGGAGCCTGTTTATGAATATATCGATAACAATCATAAAGCTTTTGAGTCTGAACAAATTGAAGAGTTGAATATTATTCAAGCTAAATTGTCTCAGTTCTTTACGCACATCAATACAATCATTAATGATAGAAATTATTTATCTGTCAATATTGATTCTGTTCTCGAAGAGCAAGAAGGCTTATTAAAATCAATTAAGAAATTCAGAAAAGAGCAAATCAAGAGAATTAAAGCTGAGAAAGTTGGAACACGTAATTCAGTTCTATACTTAGGGATCTTAAATGAGACCAAGAACTTGATTCTATATGTAGGAAATCTTCTTAAAGCAGCTCGTGATTTTGCAACTTCAAATGAAGACGAGGACCTGGATTAATTCTTGATATGATATAAAAACATATTTTTCACAAAAAAAAGGGAGCTGTTCAATAGTTGAACAGCTCCCTTAGTTTGTTGTTATTTTATGAATCAAATTATGAAACTAATAACTCAAAAAGTTTTCTCATGCCGATACTCGCTTTCTCTTTTATAAAAGTACGATTGCCATATGAAGACATGTTGACTTCATTGGGATCTATAATGTAAATAGGGCAATGGGAGGGGGCGTAATCAATTAAACCGGCAGCTGGGTACACATTCATCGATGTGCCAACAATGATTAAAATATCAGCCTTAGAAACGATATTTGAGGCCTCTGATATGGCTGGTACAGCTTCTCCAAACCAAACGATGTGTGGTCTTAAGCGAGAACCTTTTTCACACTTGCTTTCTGCAGTCAGCTCCCAGCTATCTAATTCATAAATAAGATTTGGATCTACAGTACTTCTCGCTTTTTTTAACTCTCCGTGTAAATGGAGTATTTTTGAACTTCCTGCTCTTTCATGCAAATCATCCACATTTTGAGTGATGACTTCAACATCGAAATATTCTTCAAGTTCATGTAGAATTAAGTGACCATCATTGGGTTGACACTTGAGTAGTTGTTGGCGCCTTTCATTATAGAAACGTGTAACTAACTCAGAATCTTTCTCCCAGGCTTGAGGGCTTGCGACTTCCATAACATCGTATTCTTCCCATAAACCTCCCATTTCCCGGAAGGTTCTTAAACCACTTTCAGCGCTAATTCCAGCTCCGGAAAGCACAACAAGTTTTTTCTTAATAGGCATGTTTTCTCAGTTTAATCTCGTTCAGAAATTAAAGATAAGAAATTCGATGTAGATAAAATAGGGTGTTAAAAATCTCAGCTCAGGAAATGAACTGATTTGTAAGAAATATAATAGAGGGAATGCTTGTCTTGATAGACTATTTCACAAGCGTATTCTTGTTTTGAATTTTGCTTGTAGCTTCTACAGCTTCAAGTTCTTCAGAATTGTAATGGCTTGGAAGTGTGAGGTGAAAAGTAGAACCTTTACCTAATTCTGATTCAAGTTTTAAAGAACCTTTCATCAATTTCATATAACGGGAACATAGGCTTAAACCAATGCCAGCACCAGATTGCTTACGAGTATATGAGTTGTCAACCTGATTGAACCTTTCAAAGATTGACTGTTGTTGCTCTGAACTAATTCCTAAACCAGTATCCTTCACAGTGATGTTAATCTTCTGATTATCATGTAAGGAACAAGAAAGTCGGATTTCTCCAGATTTGGTAAAATTAATGGCATTATCTAATAGGTAGCTGATAGATTTCTCCAGCTTTTCACCATCAATTATAATGTTGGGATTAAGGCAATTGACCTGATAATCAATTGTAATGTCTTTGCCTAGAACTTTTATCTTCTCTTCGTAGATTGTATATAATCTAGTGATAATAGCTTCTAGATCAACTTCGGATTCATTGACTTGCATGATGCCTGAATCCAATTGGGATAAATCTATAATTCGATTGAGTAAATCGAGGAGTGAACGACTGCTAATATTCAGGATAGAAGCAAATTCATTTCGTTCGTCATTAGTTAATGATTCGTCTCGTAGGATGTCCGATGCTCCTATTATAGCATTCATGGGCGTGCGTATTTCGTGTGAAATATTCGCAAGGAAAGAATTTTTTAAATCTTCTGCTCCTTCTGCTCTTAGTAATGCCTCTGCTAACTGTTCTTCAAGCTCGCAGTAAGTCGGACGTTTATCCATTCAGTAATCTTTTCTAATGGTACTATGTTGTGAGAGTTTGTGATAATAATTGTATCACTTATTTATTATAACTTGGAAGGGGAACTAAACGATACACTCTTCAACAACATCTTTTTGTGTAAGTTCATTATGACCACCTTTTACTTCTAATAATTGCTCTGCACTAAGAATTTCAAAATTATTCATAATAGTAAGTTTTGGAAAATTAATAAAAAAATCAAACGATACACTCTTCAACAACGTCTTTTTGAGTTAGCTCATTATGTCCGCCTTTTACTTCTAATAATTGCTCTACGTTAAGAATTTCAAAATTTTCCATGGTTATTTAAATTATAAAGTGAATATTGGAATCGTTTTACATCCCTTTATTCCCTTTTTGGTTAAAAAGTAACCCAGAAAGTGAAAGTTTTTTTTGAAAAACATAAATAAGTTCTATGTTTTGAATAATTTTGCAGGGTCTATTTGTCACAAATTCAGCTTTTTAAAACTATTTTTCTACAGTGAAAAAAAATCAAGAAATATTTCGATATCTGCTGATTACTGCATGTTTTTTTGTGTTTTCTGGATTCAATTTTCATGTAAAAGCATCAAAATCTTCACCAATTTTTCAATCAGATGTGTGCACATCTGCTGATTCGTCCTTGCTCATTTTATTAAATAAGGCAGTAAGTGAATTACGTTCCCGAAACAATAAGGGGGCGGAGAGCTATTTTCAACAAGCAGAAAGCACTATAAATGAAAGTGAGTTGAAGAATTTTCAACTCCTTTATAGATTTAAGGTCAATTATGGGGTAACTCTTATAAGGTTAGGGAAATTCAAGGAAGCTTTGATTAATTTTAATGCAGCAGAGGCTATTTGCAAAAAATACTTTGGTGAGACATCCGGGAAGTTGGCTCCCATATATGTTAATATGGGTAATATCTATTTTAATTCGAAGGATAATTTAAAAGCTCAAAAATATTATGAGGCCGCTCTTTTTATTATTGAAAAGAATCCAGATGCCATACGTTGGAGAGATCGAATAATTAGTAATCTTGGCTTGGTATCAAAAAGCAATAAAAAATATAATAAAGCCCTCAAATATTTGATAGAAGGTCTTGAAATCAAGAAAGCTAGGAATGTGAAAGATCTTTCTTCTAGTTATACTAATATAGGTAATTGTTATCAAGCATTGGGCTATGATAAGAAGGCAAATCATTATTTCCAAATGAGCATAGAGGAGTCCATCAAACTGAATGGAGATGGTAATTCAGATTTGGCTAACTTTTATTTGAATTATGCCATATTTCATTCTTCGAAGGAAAATGGAGGATTGGCTAAAGAGTATTTAAATAAATCATACGAAATTTATATAAATAAGTTCGGTTTGAGACATCCTGACACGGCTCTTTGTTTGAGGAATTTGGGTGGTATATATTTTAAGGATAAAGATTATATTAAAGCGTTGGAGTACTACCAAAAAGCGCTTGTTTCCAGTACTTATGACTTCCAAGGTGAAGAGTTTGATAAGAATCCAGATATACAACAAGTTGATGGTCAGTTGTCGACATTTGATATATTAAATGATAAGGCAGCAACTCTTCAGGAATTATATGGTGAAACAGAACAAATCAAGTATCTGAAACAATCCTTGAGTACATTCGATTTGTGTGTTGAGATTATTGATCAAATCCGAATTGCCTATCAGGATGAAGAATCAAAGTTGGCATTAAGTGCCAATGAAAATGAGACCTTTTCTTCCGCTATTGAAGTGGCTGCTAAATTGTTTGAAATTACGGGTAAGCCTTTTTATAAGGAAAAAGCTTTTGGATATTCGGAACGTACTAAGGCATCTAGTTTGCGTAACTATTTAAATGATGTCGACGCTAAAACATTTGGAGGTATTCCTATCGACCTTCAAAATTTGGAGCATAAATTAAAGCAAGATATAGCTGATTATCGTGATAAGATCTATCAAGAGAGAAAGCAGCTTCATCCGGTTGAGGATTCTATCTCGAGTTGGCGTCATACTCTTTTTGGTCTGAATGCTGATTATGAGCATATGGTGAAGCGTTTCGAGACGGATCATCCAGATTATTATGCCTTAAAGTATGATAATGCGAGTATTTCAGTAGAAGAGCTCCAAAAGCAGTTGAAGGAAGATGAAATTCTGGTTGAATATGCCTTATCTGATTCTACTTTGTATTCTTTTGCCTTAGGTTCTGATCTTTTTGAAATGAAAAAAGTCACCTTAAGAAAAGGAGAATTGGAGAAAAGTATCAATAATATTCGAACCAGTTTAAAGACCAATGATTTTACTGGCAATAGTATGAAATATTATCAGGATTATATTGATGCAGCTCACAAGCTTTATCTATTTATGCTTGAGCCTTACGAAGATGTGATTCGGAATAAGCATTTAATTATTGTTCCTGAAGGTAAATTGGCCTATGTACCCTTTGGTGTATTGCTGAAGGAAAAAGGAGATCCTGAGAGCTTGAATTACCGCAATTTGGATTATTTGATACGGCACAACCCTATAAGTTATCAAAACTCAGCTACGATTGCTTACAAGCGTCCTAAAAAAGGATTTTATTTGTCTTCAGGAAAAAGACTATTAGCCTTTGCGCCTTCCTATGATAATGTGAGCGATTCAATTCTTGTAACCAGACAAGTTCATAACAATAAGCTTTACCCTTTACCTGGCGCTAAATTAGAGGTTGAAAATATTTCTAAAATATTTGCAGGTAAAACTTATATCGATGAGCTTGCTTCTGAAACGAATTTTAAGAAAAATGCAGAAGATTATGATATTCTGCATTTAGCCATGCATACCATTTTAGATAATGATAACCCTATGTATTCAAAACTGGTTTTTACTCAAACAGATGATAGTTTAAATGATGGTTTACTAAATACGCATGAGATCTATAATATGAATCTTAAAGCAAGAATGGTTGTTTTAAGTGCTTGTAATTCTGGAGATGGTAAATTCCTTAAGGGAGAGGGTGTCATGAGTTTGGCTCGTGGTTTTTTCTATTCTGGTTGCCCAAGTTTAATTATGACATTATGGACTGTGGAGGATTTATCGGGGGCTAGCTTGATGTCTTCATTTTATAAGTACTTAGCCCAAAGCTTTCCTAAGGACGTTGCTCTGCAGCAAGCTAAACTTGAATACCTTGAAACTGCTGATGCTCTGAAATCACATCCTTATTTCTGGTCAGGCTATGTTGCCATTGGAGATACAGAAACCTTGTTCAGATTCAGTATGATTCATAAGATTTTGATGCTTCTGGGACTAACTCTTCTGTTTGGTGGTATCTACTTCATTTGGCAACGTTCAGGCTCTAAAAAGATCAATGAACAAACTCTAGATGAGTTCCACTTAGTTTAAACCAGTTTAAGTCTCTTTTAAGGCTTTTAGAAGAATCAAATTATTGACTTAGGTCTTATCTTAAAGAAGTGTGAAAACGTCTCTATTGTGGGAAATTTACGTCTTAAAAAGACTGTTTAAAAGTTTTTATACAAAAGAAAGGACTGCTCCTTTGAGAACAATCCTTATATATTAACGATAGTATGACGAATTGATTTATTCCAGTTTATTAAGAATTTCTTTAGCCTTAGTTCTGTAGAAACTATTCCCTTTGGCAATAGCGCTATAAGTTTCCTTAGCCTTTTCTCTTTCGTTAGTCATTAGGTAGCAAATTCCTAAATACCACTCAGATTGCTCTATAAACAGGTTGTTTTTGTGTTTTAATACCCGAATAAAATTCTTATTCGCTTTAGGGTATTCCTGGACTTGAATATTAGAAATACCGGAATAGAAATTACTCGTTATATTGGTACTATCCTTATCTAGTATTGTTTGAAATAATGATAAGGCAGCACGATAGTTCTTAGCCTCATATGATTGGAGAGCTTCTTCTAGAACTTTATCTGTATTATCAGCATCAGCAGCGGAACGTGTATTGATCAAAATACCGTATGGCTTGTAGTAGTTGCTGATTATCTCTTCATTGGTATATGTTTTATTGCCAAGCATAGAATAGATACCAGCCATACCAATAAAAAGAATCATAGAAGCAGCAGCAATCCTCCATTTGCCTTGGAATCTTACTTTGCGTTTTTCAATAGGAGCTGGAATATCAATAGCTTCGAGTTTGCATCTAAGCTCCATGACATCTTCTTCCATAATCGCGTCGTTAATCTCGTTATGAAGATTTAATTCCATCTCCAAATCTAAATCATCCATTAGATCTTTTTCAAAACCTAAGATTTCATTTTCGTTAAGCTGATCGTCTAGATAATTTTCTATGCGATCAAAGTTTTTTTCGTTCATCATACTTCGGTAAATTGATTATCGCTTTTAATATTCATTATAAGTGTTTGCTTGCACTTATACTTCCTAGATTTCACGTAATCTTCTCCGGCAAAGCCCATTTTTTTTGCAATTTCTTTTGCAGATACTTTCTCAAGATACAGTCTCATTATTTCCTGACAATCAGCAGGCAGTTTCTTAAAATGCTTCTGATACAGACGGTACTTTTCAGTTTGCTCGTAAGATTGACTTACATCGTCAACCTGTTGGTCGAGTACTACATCTGATTTGATAATGTCAAGATTATCATCTCTCTTCTCAAGTTTTTTTAACCACAATAGTCGGCATACAGAGTAGATATACGTTCTAAAGTTACAAGTCAGCACAATAGGTGCTTTCTTCATCTTTCGAAAGATTACAATAATAGCCTCCTGAAAAAGGTCGCGTGCGTCCTCACTGGTTCCACTATTATTTTCAACGAATCTGCAAGTGTCAGGAAAGAACTTGCGATAGATGTAATTCAATACATCATTATTGCTCATTCCAATTCCTTCTAGAATTGCTTCTGTTGTGTAATCCATGTTATCTACCCCTTTATTCCTACTTTTTGTAAAAAGTAACCCAATAAAATGAAAAAAAAATAAATGTCAATTAATTATATTATACAACACTCATATTATGAGTGCGTTGTGTATTAAGAAAAAATTATATTTTTTCTTAATCTGTACATAATATGATGGGAATATTAAATAATAAAAACTCAATAAATATGTGACGAAGTTATTTAAAATACTGATGAATTCTTCCTTTATTTGTGTGAATGTAAATATATGCAAATAAAATATAGTTTTTGATAAATTGATAAACCCTTTTTTTTTTTGACATAAACATTTAAGATGCCTTCCGAGTGTTCAGAGCGCATGCATTGCTATCAAATTTATATTAAGTTTTTTGAGTTTTATGACTTGAAGGTGAAGGATGGAATTATTATTAAACATTTCTGTTTAATAGGAACATATTTAGAAGAGGGTGTAAAATAAAAAAAGGAAATTTTCATGTGAAAATTTCCTTTTTTATTTCTCGAAGTGGGCGATATAGGATTCGAACCTATGACCCCTTGGGTGTAAACCAAGTGCTCTGAACCAACTGAGCTAATCGCCCGAGAAGACTGTGTGTATGTAATACAATTGTGGGCGATATAGGATTCGAACCTATGACCCCTTGGGTGTAAACCAAGTGCTCTGAACCAACTGAGCTAATCGCCCTTTCCCTTAATTGCGATGCAAATATAGGAGGGAATTTTTTTATACGCAAGCCCTAATTGAAAATAATTCAAAAAAAGATGCTTACAGCCCTTTGTTTTTGGTGAAATTCTCTACTTTTAGGACTCATAAAAAATTGATTAGATGGACAATAATTTAGAAAGTGACTGGAATAAACTTTTATATAAAATTTCTGAAGAATTTAATGTTGATGCTGATTTAAATGGCACTTTGTTGCTAATTGGCATCCAAGAACGTGAAGAAGGCTTCAAAGAAAATTATTCGAAAGATGATAAAATGGCCTTAATTAATCTTGCAACATGTCGTTTGTTGATGAAATGGAACTACTATTCGATAGATGGCTATGATGAAGATAAATGGCCAATCTTCAAAAAGAATAAAATGATACCTCCTTTTTCTAAGGAAAAAGAAGAGCAACTTTTGAAATCTTCAATCGTTGAATATTTTAAAGAGAACGCTTATCTTGAGGCATAATTTTTATTAATCTTACTTTTACTCAAAATAACGATTCAAATAAATACGAAACAAAAAGCTATGAACAAACTCATCACTCTAAGTTTAATTATTCTTTTGGCAGGAGCTTATTCTTGTAAAACTGCAGTAAAGCTTGGTAAAAAAGATCGCATTGTTCAGATCGATACTGAATATGGGGCTGTTAAAATTAAATTATATGATGAAACTCCAGGTCATCGAGATAATTTTATCAAGTTGGCTCATAAGGGTTTTTTCGATGGGACTCTATTTCACCGTGTAATCGATGGTTTTATGGTTCAAGGTGGTGATCCTGACTCTAAGGGTGCAAAACAAGGTATGATGTTAGGTGAAGGAGGTCCGGGTTATGATATACCCTCTGAATTTCATCCTAATCTTTTTCATAAGAAAGGTGTGATTGCAGCGGCTCGTGAAGGTGATCAAGTTAATCCTAAAAGGGAATCTTCCGGATCTCAGTTTTATATCGCTCAAGGAAAAGTTTATGAGCCTAAAGCTTTGGAGGCCCTAGTTGTTAGTATCAATAAGAAACGAGCTAATGCTGTTTTCGAGAATCAAAGAGCTCAATATAAGGAGGAATTGACTCAACTACAGAAAGATGGTGAATTTGATAAATTCAATACCAAGATGGAGGAGATGAAGCTGAAGATAGATTCAATTTCTAAATCTCAATTCCTGATTTTAACTGATTCAATGAGGGAAGCATACTCAACTGTTGGTGGTATTCCTCACCTGGATCAAGCCTATACGGTTTTTGGCGAAGTGATTGAGGGACTGGATATTATTGATAAGATTGCTGCCGAGGAAACTGACGGTAATGACCGTCCTTTAAAGGATATGAAAATGAAGATTACGATCGTTCAATAAACAATTTGAGATTATAATTTTGAAAAAAGCTTCGAACATTCGGAGCTTTTTTGTTTTTTTGGATTGACTAAGTTAAATTTCGCCATGACTCAGATTAAGAAGATATTATTACTTGCTTTCCTATTGTTCATTTTTTGTTCAAAAGGAGAATTAATGGCTCAGGATAAGCGTACAAATTCAATTGTAGTAATTGAAACGAATTTGGGTAATATGAAATTGATGCTTTACAAGGAAACACCTAAGCATCGTAAGAATTTTTTGCAGTTGATCGAAAATAAGCACTTCGATGGGACCTTATTCTATCGGGTGATAAAAGGATTTGTCCTACAAGGAGGTTCTCAAGATTCGAGAAATGCATCCGCTGGAAGACAGATTGGTTATGGAACTTCAAACAGAACCATTGAGTCTGAATTTCGTCCACAATATTTCCACAAAAAGGGAGCATTGGCCGCAGCTCGCCAGCCAGACAAGGTCAATATTTTCAAGGAATCGGATGTTTCGCAGTTCTATATCGCTCACGGAAGAGTTTACACGATGGAAGAATTAACTGCCATGGAAAAAGCTGTCAATAAGCCTTTAAGAAAACAGATTGTAAAGCGATATCTAACACCTAAAAAACGCCACTTACTTGATTCACTAAAAAAATTGAAGAAGGTAGAGGAATTCAGAGAGATCGCAGGAAAGATAAAATCCAACATTAGTTTTGCTTATGAGAGTTCCCATGAAAAACTTGTATTCACTACAGCCCAAAGAAAGGCTTTCACAACTGTAGGAGGTGTCCCTCACTTAGATAAAAATTATACCGTTTTTGGTGAGGTTATTTCCGGTTTCGATGTGATGGATAAAATTGCAAATCTAAAAACGGATAATCACGATAGACCTTATCAGGATGTGAAAATAAAAGTTCGAATCCTGAAATATTAACTTTCTTAGAGTTTTTTAAATTATCAGATAAATTAATAAAATCCTTTAAAATTTATCTGATAAATGAGGTGTACTTGATTGAAATTATCTGATAAGTTATTTTTCGAACTCTATGCATTGAGACTTCTATTTGCACTGTATTAATATTCAACAATCTTTTGTAACTTCGCCGCCCTATTTAGTTGACTAAACAATACAATGATGGTAGGTAAGATAAACGAATTATTAGAGGAATTAAGAGCTTTTTCAGCGACTAATCTCGACGAGGTAGAGCAATTCAGAATTAAACATCTTAGTAAGAAAGGAACAATTGCTGCTCTTTTTGGCGATTTTAAGAATGTGCCAAATGAAGAAAAGAAGGCTGTAGGACAACTTTTAAATGAGTTGAAAACTACTGCACTTGATAAAGTAAATGAACTGAAAGATAGTTTTACTAATTCTGATTTTGACAAATCGGGTTTAGATTTAAGTCTTCCTTCTGATTCAGTAAAGTTAGGATCTCGCCATCCATTGTCATTAGTTAAGAATGAAATTATTGAGATCTTTTCACGTTTAGGTTTTACCATTTCTGAAGGTCCAGAAATTGAAGATGATTGGCATAACTTCTCAGCATTAAATTTCCCAGAGGAGCATCCAGCTCGTGATATGCAGGATACTTTCTTTATAGAGAAGGATCCAGATATCTTATTGCGTACGCATACATCATCGGTTCAGGCTCATGATATGTCTGAAATGGAATTGCCAATTCGTTGTTTGACTCCAGGTCGTGTATTCCGTAACGAAGCTATTTCGGCAAGAGCACACTGTATTTTTCATCAAATTGAATGTTTGTATATCGATGAGAATGTTTCTTTCGCTGATTTGAAGCAAACGCTTAGTTATTTTGCAAAAGAATTCTTTGGTGAGAAAACTGAGATTCGTCTTCGCCCATCCTATTTCCCATTTACTGAGCCATCGGCCGAGGTTGATGTAACGTGTTCACTTTGTGGAGGTGATGGATGTAATGTATGTAAGGGTACAGGATGGTTAGAGATTTTGGGTTGCGGTATGGTTGATCCAAATGTTTTGGATCTTAACAATATCGACAGTAAGAAATATACAGGTTTTGCATTGGGAATGGGTATCGAGCGTATTACCATGTTGAAATATGGAATTAAGGACCTTCGTTTGTTCTTTGAAAATGATATTCGTTTCCTTGAGCAATTTTCTGCTGCAGGATTCTAGATTATACATAATCATAATATATAGATCCCGAGAGCTTTATAAGCTCTCGGGATTTTTTTTTAAGTAAAGTTTTAGAGCTTGTTTTTCTCGAAGTTAAATTGCTATATTTATCTGCCCATTTAGGAAGCGAAATACCATTCTAAAATGATCTTTCAAAACCGAAATAAGTATGTATAATGGGCTTTTTTGATGTGTTGAAAATTTAGTTCTTTAGATTTTAATAGCTTTGAAAATGAATCAAAATCAAGCTTTTCCAAATTGTGATCAATTAGCCGAATGTTTTGCCAAAAGGTTTAAACATTTAAATGGCGATCAGATGAATCTTCTTTTTTGGGAAGAGGAATGCGAATTGCTGAAAAGGGGTAAGGTCATATATGCTGAAGGCGATTCTGCACGTGGTTGTTATTTTGTTTACTCAGGTGTTCTGAAAGTCTTCAAAACAGGACTTGAAGGTAAAGAACAGATCATTCGTTTTGCTAAATCAGGCGATATTATTGGATTCCGATCTGCTCTTAGTCATGAGCCAGCATGTACCTCCACTAAAGTAATTGAAGATGCTCTTGTTTGTTTCATTCCTAGCCATACTTTAACTCAATTGATACAAGAAAACCCTGAGTTCTCTATGGAGTTGATTAAAATGACTTGTAAGGAACTTGGAGAAGCTAATAGTTATATTACTGACATAGCACAGAAATCGGTTCGAGAACGCTTAGCAGAGGTCTTAATGCAATTGATGGAGACCTTTGGTCTTGCTCCCGATAATACACTTCAAATTTCTCTAACACGCGAAGAACTTGCCAATATGGTTGGAACTGCAACAGAATCAGTCATTCGTTTGTTATCCGAATTTAAGAATGATGGCTTGATTGAGATAAAAGGTAGAAAGATTAAGATTGTTGATGTTCGCTCACTCAAAAGAGTTGGAGGCGTTTATTAATATTAATTTGTAGACTTTGGATTGATGATTTCAATCTGACTAAAATATACTAAAGCACTGTTCGTTTATTCGGATGGTGCTTTTTTTTATATCCAATCCCGACAGATTTATTCGCGTTCTGCTGTTTAATCTGTCAAGTTTAATATTACAGCACTATGTTAAAAGATGTTATCTACATCTTGATTCTACTATAAAAATAGTAGATTTGATTTTGTTAACCCAATTCTCACTACCCAATTAATTATCATGAAGAAGACCCTAAACTTATTAATCATCTTAAGTTGCCTTCAATTCACACTTTTTGCCCAGAATACTGAATTACTTGAGCTCTGGCAAAAGAAAGATTGGAATAATCTAATCACGACCTCTAACGCGAAAATACGAGCGAATCAAAGCAATTACCAAGCCTATTATTGGAAACAATATGCCTTACTTGAACAAGGTCAGAATGCTGATGCCATAGAGGTTTTAAAAGCTGCATTCAAATTTTGTGAAAACAAGCTGGAGATTAGAAGTGAATTGGCAAATCTCTATTTTTCGCAGGGCATGTACCTGCAAGCTAGAACTGAATTAGATGTACTACTTAAGGAACAGAGACCAGACTTTAGAACTTTTGAGCAACGGATTTTAATTCATGAATTTTCTAAAGAACGAATTGCCGCCATAAACTTGCTTCACAGAGGGAATAATAACGATGCTTCTCAAATATTTTATTGGATTCATTTAGGAGATAATTACAAGCAACTAGGTGAGTACGACGATGCGATTAAGTATTACGAAATGGCTATGGATATTAATCCATTAGACTATGAAACCAATAGTAAATTAGCTCGTGTTTATTTGAAAGTTGATCCTGATGCAGCTCTCGATGTATGCGATATGGTGTTGGAAAAAGATTCAACCAATATCCGTTTTATTCAAATTGCTGCATCGGCATATATCAAGATTGATCAAGAAAAGAAAGCACTCAAGCAATATGAAAAAGCCCTAAGTCTTGGAGACTCAACCATAAACACCATGCGTAATGCTGGTATTCTTTATCAAAAATTTCAGAAATCGGATAAAGCTTTAAAGCTCTTAACTAAAGCTTATCAGGTAGATAGTACTAATGTGAAGGTTGTCTTCTATTTGGCCATGGCTGAATCACATCTTTTCAATCCTGATAGGGGCTTGGAGTTGTTTGATGAATCATTGAAATTGATGCGACCCGACTCTTCCATTCTTTCAATAATTCATAAAGAGAAAGGAATTATTTTTGCAGATAAAAAACAACATAAAGAAGCATTGGATAATTACTTAATTGCTCATAAACTAAACCCAAAAAAGAAGTTCTATTTATATTTAATTGCTGAGCAATACGATGCTTTGGATAAAAAGAAAGAAGCTATAAAATTCTACCAACTAGTGTTTGAAAGTATTGATGAGAAGAAGGGGCTTGATCTTTTATCCGCTTCTATTCGTGATTACTCCAAATCAAGAATTGATAAATTGAAAGAAGATCTGTTTATGGAGCAATAAAATATTATTGGTATGTTCTTAGTTTAACCTAGTAAACTACATTAATGAATAAGAAAGTTATAGGATTAGCATCAATAATTGTGCTATCAATTTTGGGATTTTACATGTTTCATGATAAAGAGTTAACTATTAAAGAAACACAATTACAAGATAGTTTGTCTTTTGAACTGGCTCTAATTTATGGCTCAGATCAAGGGATTAGAGACATGAAACTTATAACACGTAAAGAGACTGGTGCGATAAAGCTTTCCCCCTATTTAGATTCCATTAATTTCTTTAAAATTTTAGATTTTGTAAAAACACATGGTATGCCGTCTGAGAAATTATTAGGGAAGGATAACTTTTCTCGTGAATGTGTACAGTCTGCTTTTGTAGCTGTTATGTTGCATAATCCACACATGCTTGTAAATCAATGAAGAATATTTGTCATTTTTCGTTGATTTGGTGAAGAAGGGCGAATTAAAGGAGGGAACTTTATAGTCTATTTTGGATAAATACTATTGGGCCAAAAATTCACGAAGAGTTTTATATGGATCTCAATTCTGAATGCCACATATAGAGGATAAAGTGAAAACTAATAGGGCCAGAGCTGAGCTTGGTATTACTCCCCTTCCCGATTCTCTTTTTATTAAACATTAGTGATTTTACCACCTTGTTAGAGCTGTTTATCCATCAGATTTTGATCTTGACCATAAATACTTTCTAAATTATAGCTGAAAATTCAATTTTCAGCTATATTTTTAAGCTTTACTAAACACATGTTTTTTATAATCAATTGATTTGTTTGTAAATGACTGGTCCTGATCTATGAAAAAGAAATTTCCCCATTTTCGTCAACTCGATGCCATGGACTGCGGGCCGACTTGCCTGCGTATGATATCGAAGTTCTACGGTAAAACCTATAGCTTACAATCCCTACGTGACAAATCCTATATCACTCGTGAAGGTGTGTCGATGATGGGTATTGCTGATGCGGCCGAGAGCATCGGTTTTCGTAGTATGGGGGTACGAATCACCTTTGATCAGTTGGCTGACCAAGCTACATTGCCTGCTATTTGCCATTGGAACCAAACCCATTTTGTAGTGGTTCACAAAATCGAGAAAAAGAAGAATAAAACTATCGTTCATGTTGCTGATCCAGCATCTGGCTTACTGAAGTTTACCAAGGAGGAATTTGTAAAAGCCTGGGCATCGACTAAGGTTGATGGTGAATTGAAAGGCTTGTGTTTATTGTTGGAGGCAACACCTGATTTTTATAAAGCGAAGGATGAGAATGGCTCTAAGAAAAATAGTATTGCCTTTTTATTACGCTACTTAAAACCCTACAAGAAGTTTCTTTTTCAATTGTTCTTGGGCATGCTTTTCGGAAGTATGTTGCAGCTTATTTTCCCATTTCTGACTCAATCGGTTGTTGATATCGGTATCAATACGCAGAACCTCAGTTTCATTTATTTGGTTCTGATAGCCCAGATGGTACTTTTTATATCGCGCATATCAGTTGAGTTTATTCGTTCCTGGATACTTTTACATATATCAACCCGAATCAATATTTCCTTGATATCCGACTTCCTAATAAAGTTGATGAAGCTACCTATTGGTTTCTTCGATATTAAGATGATTGGTGATCTTTTACAACGTATACAGGATCATACCCGTATTGAAAACTTCCTTACATCATCGACCTTAAATATTTTGTTTTCGATGGTGAATTTGTTGATTTTCGGTGTGGTGTTGGCTATTTATGATATGACCATATTTCTTGTTTTCCTTTTGGGATCCAGTCTTTATATCATCTGGATTAACCTCTTCCTTAAAAAACGTCGTGAATTGGATGGAAAACGTTTTGCTCAATTATCAAGCAATCAGAATTCTCTAGTGCAGTTGATTACTGGGATGCAGGAAATTAAGCTGAATAATTGCGAAAAACAAAAACGATGGGAGTGGGAGAATATTCAGGCAGAACTCTTTCAGGTAAGAACCAGAGGACTTGCACTGAATCAATATCAGGTGTCAGGTTCGGTATTCTTTAATGAAACCAAAAACATTGTCATCACCTTTTTAGCTGCACAGGCCGTTGTTAATGGCAGCATGACCTTGGGTATGATGTTGGCTGTGCAATACATTCTTGGTCAGTTGAATTCCCCAATCGATAATTTGGTGCAGTTTATCCATTCCTGGCAAGATGCTAAGATTTCACTCGAGCGTTTAGGTGAGATTCATGAAATGGATGACGAGGAATTGGATAAGGATGAGAAATTGATTGAATTACCAGAAGATAAATCCATCCATATTGAAAAAGTAAGCTTCCAGTATGAAGGACCACATTCTGAGATGGTGCTGAATGAGGTTGATTTACATGTGTCAAAAGGAAAAACAACGGCTATTGTTGGTGCTTCTGGCTCCGGCAAAACAACTTTAATCAAACTCATGTTGGGATTCTATCCCGCAACCAAAGGGAAGATTAATTTGGGTGGTGTATCCATTCAGAATTATAGCTCGGCCATGTGGCGTCAGAACTGTGGTGTGGTGATGCAGGATGGTTTTATTTTCTCGGATACTATTGCTAAAAACATTGCAGTAGGTGATGAGATTGTCGATAAAAAACGTCTGCTTTATGCCGTTCAGGTAGCCTGTATACAAGAATTTATTGACGGACTGCCTTTGCGATATAATACTAAAATTGGGGCTAGTGGTCATGGTTTGAGCCAGGGACAGAAGCAAAGAATTTTAATTGCCCGTGCTGTTTATAAGAACCCAGAATTCCTCTTTTTCGATGAAGCGACCAATGCTCTTGATGCCAATAACGAAAAGGCTATTATGGAAAACTTGGATGAGTTTAACGAAGGTCGAACCGTTGTGGTTGTTGCCCATCGTTTAAGCACGGTTCGCAATGCTGATAAAATTATTGTGTTGGATAAAGGGCAGATCGTTGAATACGGAAACCATAAAGACTTGACCCAGTTAAGAGGCAGGTATTATGAATTGGTGAAGAATCAACTTGAACTTGGAAATTAATTAGGTTTATGGAAAATGATACAAACATAGAATTAAGATCGGAATCCGTTCAAGAAATACTCGGTAAAATGCCTTCATGGATCGTTCGTGTTGGTTCGGGATTGGTGTTTCTTGTCGTGCTGATATTAGTCATCGGCTCTTGGTTCTTTTCTTATCCTGAGGTTATTGAATCAAAGCTTGTTTTGACGACTGAGAATCCTCCTGCTGAGTTGATCGCTCGTGTAAATGGTAAGATTGTAGAATTGAAGGTAGAAGATAAGCAGAAGGTTGTAAGAGGCGATCTGCTCGCTGTCATCGAAAATCCAGCGAATTTTGAAGATATTTTCAGCTTACGCGATGAGCTGAGAAAAACGAGCGCTCTTCTTGATGAGACAAAGCAGATAGGTCTTGTTTATGCAGGTAAGAATTACAGACTTGGAGAAGTTCAAGTACAGTTTAATAACTATTTAAAGGCTTGTGCAGATTTCAAACGTTTTGTTGAGTTGCAATATCACAAAAAAAAGAAAGCTTCTTTGATTCAGAAAAGAAGTAATTATCGCATGTATTACAATCGTCAGTACAAGCAGCGTGATATTTTGGAGCAGCAGCTATCAATTGTTGGCAAGGAATTTAATCGGGATTCTCTGCTCTATACCCGCGGAGTGATTTCAAAAGCCAATTATCAAAAATCTGAAAAGAATTTCCTACAACAGAGCTATGCTTTTCATGGTTCACGTTCAACCCTTTCCTCAACTCAAATTCAGATTAATGAGGTTGATCAAGATATTATCGATCTTGATCTTGATAAGGAAAATCAGAGAAAGGAATTACAAGATATCATCCTTCATGCCAATGATAATTTAGTAGCTCAAATTGATATGTGGGAACAAAACTATCTACTTAAATCACCAATTTCTGGTGCTGTTAGTTTCAACCGATTTTGGTCAGCTAATCAGAATGTTAAAGAAGGCGAAAAGGTTTTTACAGTTCTTCCATCTGATTCGACTCGTATTATCGTTCGTGTTGATTTAGGTATGAATCGATCTGGTAAGGTGAAACTTGGACAACGAGTAAACATTAAGCTTAATAGTTATCCTTATATGGAATATGGGATGCTTGAGGGGCGCATTCGTTCCATTTCTGAGGTTCCAGATGGCGATAATTATAGCTTGGATGTCGAGTTAACCAATGGGCTCATAACTAGCTACGGAAAAAAATTAAGATTTGCTCAAAAGATTGAGGGGATTGCCGAAATTATCACTGAAGATCAACGCTTACTTCAGCGCATCTTTAATCCACTGAAAGCACTTCTTAAGGAACACGTCGTGACGAATAAGGATTAGTAATTATCGATTAACTAGTTATAATCACTAATTGTTCATCATCAATTGTTCATTACTAATTTGACTTAATTATTTCATCCTGCGATAATTGTTAATTGTCAGGTGTCCATGCTTTTGAATTTCCTTACTCTTTAACCTTTAGATTTTTTCCCCATTAACCTTTCGTATCTTTGCTCATCTCAGGCTTTTATTCTAAATTAGGTGGAAACAGGAGATTAGACTCATGCAAAAACTAGCAGTAGGGATAGACATTGGTGGTACGAATACCGTTTATGGGTTCGTAACTGAGGCCGGTGTTTGCCTTTTTCATTCTTCTTTTTATACGCCCAACTACCCTATTTTCGAGAACTTTGTTCGTGAACTATCCTTGCATATAAAAACAAATTTTAATGCCTTTGCCGATCAATACGAATTGGTTGGAGTTGGTGTCGGTGCTCCGAATGCTAACCATCTTACTGGCTGTATCGAGCATGCTGTTAACCTAATCTGGGATAAACATCTTCCTTTAGCTAAACTCCTTGGTGAAAATTTACAACTATCCGTTATACTTTCTAACGATGCCAATGCTGCAGCACTGGGCGAAATGTATTATGGTAGAGCTAAGGGGATGAGTAATTTCATGTTAGTAACCCTTGGTACTGGTTTGGGATGTGGCCTTGTGATGGATGGTAAAATTTATCGTGGTCATGAAGGTTATGCTGGTGAAATGGGGCATATTATTATCCGCGATCAAGGACGTTCATGTTCTTGTGGACGTAAAGGTTGTTTGGAGACATATGTGTCGGCTACGGGTATAAAACGTACTGTGAGTAAGTTCTTAGCTAAATACGATGATAAGTCTGTTCTTCGCGATATACCTTTTAATAAAATATCGGCTAAAAAGTTGGCTATAGCAGCTTATGGAGGTGATAAGGTTGCGATTGAGTCATTCGAATATACCGGTCGATTATTAGGAAGGGCTCTAGCTAATATTGCAGCATTGAATAATCCAGAAGCGATATTTCTTTCAGGAGGTCTGGCAAAAGCGGGTGATTTAATATTAAAACCGACCCTTTATCATATGGAGGAAAATCTTCTTTCTGTCTTAAAAGGTAAAATAAAAGTCGAACTTTCATCAATTGATACCAATGCAGGTGTTATGGGATCAGCAGCTTTAGTTTTTGCAAATGGGCATTAAGAGCTCTTCTGTCGTATAGAGTTCTTCATTAATCTCTTCAATTGGTACGATATTTTTATATAACAAGTAATCGTTTAATTCGATCTTATTCTTAAATTTTATTTTCGGTTCAATTCTATCTTTCAGGTAGTTAGTGAGTGATCGTATTGTCCTGAAATAGCGATAATATTTATCTTCAAAATTATAAACGTAACAGATTTCTTTCTCGTCTTTTAACAACAATTCGTAGGTTTCGATTCTTCTTTGAGGACGTAAATACTCAATATTGAGTAGTGTTATTTTGTTCATATCAGAAGTTTATACTTTTATTTTGGATGCTAAATATAAAAAAAAAAATGATGTGTAGTTTAATTTATCACTGTAATTTGTTTATTAATCTATGATATTTAACCATTCATCATCTTATTTTGAATCCTATTGACATGCTTTTATACATGTATTATGTTTTGTTGTTATTTGATTTTTAGAGCTTTACTTCAGCTTTAAATATTTTTTTTTTTTGTGATAATGATTTTATGAACCCAAACCTGTATTACACTATCAGTTCATTTTTGTTCGATTTAAAAGTATTATATCGAAATAAAAATGTGCATCTAAAATATTGGCAAACAGATACAATCGGTCAGTATATTTAGGTTTATCCCTTAAACATGAATTTGGAGTCGTTATTTGAAAGTATTTTAAAACTGAATTTCATACTAGTTATATATTTCAATTTTTTTGTTCTAGTGATAATCCTATTCCTATTCATAACGTATCAATACCTTTCTCACTCTATAATCCGTGAAAATTTTTGTCGCCTTTGACTACTTAAATATTCCAAGTATGGAAAATAATTGTTATGTATTTTTTTATTTGGTTAATTATTTGTAAATTAACATAGTAAATGATTAAGAATACATCTAATTGTAATACATATAACAACTATAACCATAATTTTGACACGACTAATTAAACTACAGATCCTCTGATTATCTTTTCAGGGGATTTGTTTTGCCCGTTTACATTTTTTCGTTTTGCTTCTTAAGCTATTCCAAATATTATTTTATCTTGCTACTGTTTCATCAAAATTATATTTTGCCTTATGGCCCGATTACTATGTCTCTTTCTTTTTTGTTTGAGTTCATTAGTTGGTTTTACACAGTCGGATGTAAAGCCTTTTTTGTCTCATAATCAGAGTCCTTTAGTTCATTTTTTTGGTATTCCTAATGCTGACGGTGGACATATAATGTCTAAAAATAAGCTATCAATTACCTCTGTATTAAATTTGACGAGTAATAGTACTAACGCATTTCGTTCAAACGAAATTGTCTACTTTGATGGTGAAATGGCACGTTTGGATTTACAAGCACGTTATGGTATCAGTTCTCGTTTCGAGATTGGTTTAAATTTGCCTTTTATCAAACATTCCAAAGGGTTTATGGATTCTAGTATTAATGGCTTTCATAATTTTCTTGGTCTGTCTGGAGGCTCACGTACTGATACGCCTATTGGTCAAATTTTTTATGCTTATGAGCAGAATGGTCAATCACTCTTTAATATCAATGAAAGCTTTTTTGGAGTAGGAGATATCTCTTTTGAGTTAGGTTTTAAACTTTTGGAATATAAATCACATTCTATGGCTTTACGTGCTTATTTTAAGCTTAATAATGCCAATAAAACAAAGCTACTAGGTAGTGGAACTTTTGATTTCTCTACCCAGTTTTCAGGTCAAATTACGGGTAAAGGTGTCAGGCCTACTTATTTTTTCTATTCCTTTGGTTACTTACGTGTTGGAGCAGGCTCTTTGTTACAAAAAATGCAAATAAAAAATATTGCATTTGCTTCATTAGGATTGGCCGTAAAAGCAAATACATGGTTAGCACCAAAGATGCAAATTGACTATCATTCTCGATTTTATAAGAATTCCTCAACTCAGGAATTAGGTGATTATGGTATGCAACTTCTTTTAGGTGCCGATTTTATTCTTAGTAAAAAGACGATTTTAACTGCCGGATTTTCAGAAGACATAAAAATTAATACCTCACCCGATTTTGTTCTTTATATGGGTTTGAACTATGCTTTCTAATAAAGTGATGAAAGTTTTAAAGTGGTAAGCTTGTATGTTGTTTAGTGTAGTTAATAATTGCCCCGAAATCAATTGATAGATGATCAAACTAGCAAAACAATTTTTCACGAGTTCTTAATTATCCATTGATAATTGTACATTGTAGCCATAAATCATAAATTCAAAATAGTATGAGTATTATAGGAAACATTATTTGGATTATTTTTGGAGGTATTTTTATCTTCTTAGAATATATTATTGCAGGAATACTAATGTGTTGCACCATTGTTGGGATTCCTTTTGGTTTAAAGGCTATTCAGCTTTCTGTTCTTGGCTTGGCTCCTTTCGGTCAAAAGGTTGTTCCAAACGAAAGTGCGGGTGGTTGTTTAAGCATCATTTTAAATGTTTTCTGGTTGATTTTTGGTGGCTTTTGGATTGCTCTAACTCACCTGGTTTTTGCCATTCTATTTGCTATAACCATTATTGGTATTCCTTTTGCCGCTCAGCATATTAAGTTAGCTGGATTTGCTTTAACTCCTTTTGGTAAATCACTTAAATAAGGCTGAAAAATTACAAGTAATTATCAATTAGTGATGAATCGTTTTTTTTATTACTAATTGATAATCTCTATTCCTAAATCTTCAAGAGGTTTTACCATCTTACTGTAAATACAGTTTCTCCTATTGTAGATCTGCATATTAGGCTACCACCATGTGCACGTAAAATTTGACGAGAATAGCTTAAACCAATTCCAGAGCCATTTTCCTTGGTTGTGAAAAAAGGAATGAATATTTCTTCGATAATTTCTTCTTCAATACCCATTCCGTTATCGCTGACTCTGATCTCGGTTATGTCTCCTTTTTTAACTGTGTTTACTAATATTTTTGCTTTGATATTTGATGGTGATTCATGACTATTGAATGCTTCCGAAGCATTCTTTACCAGATTGATAATAACTTGAACCATCATTTGCTCATCAGCAATCAACTTAAAATTAGTTCGAGGCTTTAGTAGTTTAAGCTCTCCCTCAAAATTCTCTTTAATGGGTGAAAGTAATATACTCAATCTATCGAAAAAGGCATAAATATCCATACTATTTAATTGTGGTTCGGGAGCTTTTGAAAGCATGCGATAGGATTGTACAAAATGCACCAAATCTTCATTGGTCTGGCAGATAACCCCTAAGCCATCCACTGTTTTTTTGACATCAATATCATTTTTTTTATTAGGTTCGGTCAGTTGTTTTTGTTCCCAAATTCGTTTTAATGATTGAGAGATAGAGGTGACAGGTGCAAGAGAATTCATAATTTCGTGACTCAGTACACGAATCAGTTTTACCCAGGAATCGATCTCTTTACGTTCCAATTCACCGCGGATATCTTGCATCGTGATGAGCTTCACATCTTCATTTTCTATTCGGATGATAGAACATCTTGCAATCACTTGTATACGCTCTTTATTTGACAGAAGATCCAAAACTTTTCTTTGCCTGTTTTTTAATTCAGATAAAGCAAAAGTGAATTTAGGATCTATACGTTTGAGTTGATTGATATGGGTAAGGGTTTGTAGCCCTGTCAATTCCAATGTTGATGTGTTAACGTCTGTTACGTAGCCTTCTTGAGTCAAGACGATCACACCTGTAGCTATATTCTGAAGAATCTCACTAAAATAGGTTTCTTTAATCTTGCTTTTGACTTGAACCTCGTGCAATATACCATTCAATTCGTTCAGGCTTTGGTGTAATTCATTGATTATTTTGTTGCCTGATTTTTTTGGAAAGTGTAGAGTCGTATCCTTATTTTTTATGGCCTGTACAAAATAGGACATAAGTTTATGAGTTTTGTTCAGAAATTGAATAAAATTCCAGCTTAGGAATAGTTCAATGATGAGCGCTATTACTAGGGTGTAATAGTGTAGATTGGCAATACTATATCCCACAACTACTGCCAAAGCGATTAGGCTAAGCAAGTATAGAAACAGAATGCGGTTGTAGTATTTATATGCCATATTTTTTGATTTTATTGTAAAGTGTTTGGCGGGAGATACCCAGCTGTGTTGAAACAGCACTTAGGTTGCCCATTTGTTTCTCAATGGCAGCTGTAATGAGTTGTTTTTCCATATCTTCAAGTGTACCACCATAGGCATCTACTTTGGCAATCTCATCTATTTTAAAGACAAAATCCTTGGCTAAAATTTGCTTGCTTTCGCTAAGGATGATTGCTTTTTCAACGGCATGTTGTAATTCTCTGACATTTCCTGGCCATGAGTATTCCTGCAGCTTGCTAATGGCTGTATTTGAAATGCTGACGTCTTTTTTATTGTATTTATTGGCATATAGCTTAGTAAAATATATAGCCAATTCTTGAATATCCGTTCTTCTATCGCGAAGAGGAGGCAATTCAATTTGTATCGTATTTATTCTATAGAGTAAATCCTGACGAAATTTGCCTTCAGGCACCATTTCATTAAGCTTGCAATTTGTTGCACATATTAATCTTAGGTCGACATCAGTTGCCGTGTTCTCACCAAGCTTGGTTAAGGATCTGTTTTGTAATACCGATAAGAGTTTAGCTTGCATAGGAAGGGATAGGTTTCCAATTTCATCTAAGAAAAGTGTCCCCCCATTAGCCGCTTCAATTTTTCCCATCCTATCGGTATGAGCGTCAGTGAAAGCACCTTTCTTATGTCCAAATAATTCACTTTCGAAGAGGCTTTCAGCAATGGATCCCATGTCGACGCTTACCATTACTTTTTGAGATCGTTTCGATAATCGATGTAGTTCTCGTGCAACCAGTTCTTTTCCAGTTCCATTCTCACCAGTAATCAATATGTTGGCATTAGTAAGAGCTACTTTTTGAACCAAATTCATAACCGATTTCCAGCTCGGTGAAGAACCAATTAATTGATTTTTATTGTGGTTGATTTCAGCAATAAGTTCGTTTTCTTTAAGGCGCAGTTTTTTCACTTCCTTTCTAGAACTACTGAGCTTCCATGCCATATCAATTGTGGCTAAAATCTTCTCATTTTCCCAGGGTTTCAGTACAAAATCTACTGCTCCCGACCGAACGGCTTTTACCGCTAATTCAACATCACCATAGGCTGTAATCATCACCACGCTTATGCCTGAATTGTATTCTAAAATTTGATTCAACCAATATATCCCTTCGTTACCCGTATTAATCCCGGCTTTAAAATTCATATCCAAAAGCACAACATCGTAATTATCTAGTTTCAGTTCAGATATTAAAGCATTTGGAGTCGAAATGCATTTTAATTTTTTACATGAATTTGATAATAAAAGATCCAAGGCGGAAAGTATGCTTTTATTATCGTCAACAACTAATATTTTGGCTTCTTTCATTCGGGTTTTCTATATAACAAGATCTATTTTTTATCTAAAGTAGAAACCTTTTCAAAAAATTAGACAAGGCCTGTCTAATTATTTTACACTTTTATTAATTGAAATTGATATAAATTAATGACTGCGTGATAGTTATGGGGCTTGGCATAAAATTGGATACGAAGTTGATAGAACCTATAAATCAATATGATATTTAAATTGATTAATTAAAAGAAGAATTGAGTATGTCGATGGATCGAAAAATTATAAAGAAGAAAGGCTTAAAAGCAAAGCATATTTATATTGGCTTACTCGTTGCTGTTGTACTAGGCCTCTCGATTAAAATAATATTTGGGGCACAATCATCCACTTTCAGAGCAGAAAAGGATAAACTTGATATTGCTGAGGTTACCCTAGGGAGTTTTAAGGATTACATCTCTATCGTTGGAATGGTAGAGCCTAAAACGACCATCTATTTAGACTTGGAAGAGGGCGGTAAGGTTGTCGAGAAATTAATTGACGAAGGAGAAACAGTGAAAAAAGGAGATGTGATTGTCAAATTGGTAAATAATGATCTCAAGTTACAAATTCTTAATACAGAATCTTCCTTAGCCTTTCATTCGAACGAATTGCGAAATACGTTCATAGGCATGGAGCAACAGAAGATAAATAACCTACAGCAATTGCTGAGTATTGATACCGAGATTGTCAGACAAAAGCGCCATTATGAGCAAAACTTAATGCTTTTTGAAAAGGGTTTTATATCAAATGAGGATTATTTGATTTCTAAAGAAAATTATGAATTTTCCCGCCAAGATAGAGATCTGAGATACCAACGTATGGTTCAGGATTCCATTTTTCGTGAAAACCAGAAACTGCAGATGAATAGCAGTTTAAACAATATGCAACAGAATTTAGAGATGGTTCGTCAGCGATTGGAAAACCTAAATGTTAAAGCACCTGCCGATGGTCAATTGGGAAGTCTGGAAGTTGAGATTGGTCAATCTATAAATCGTGGACAACGAATAGGGCAATTACATATTTTAAACGACTTTAAGATTGTTGCTGATGTCGACGAACATTATATCGATAGAGTCAGAAGAGGCCTTGCTAGCTCCTTCATTCGAAATGAAAAAGAGTACAAACAAATAACAAAAAAAGTCTACCCAGAAGTACGAGATGGTCGCTTTAAAGTAGATCTGGTTTTTGATGGACTAACACCTAAAAATCTTAGGACTGGACAGACCTATCATATAAAGCTTGAGCTGGGACAGCCTGTAGAAGCCATCTTACTACCTAGAGGAGGATTTTTTCAAAGCACCGGTGGGCAATGGGTATTTGTTTTGGATAAATCGGGTACATATGCTACCAAACGTCACATCAAAATTGGTCGACAAAACACACAATACTTCGAAGTATTGGAAGGTTTAGAAGCTGGTGAAAGTGTGATCAGGAACAATTACGATAGCTTTGGAGATAACGATAGAATAGAGTTTAAATAATTTAAGGAAATATATACGCTTACTTATAAAAACAGAAATATGATAACAATTGAAAATTTATCGAAGGTTTTTCAGACAAGTGAAATTGAAACTTTAGCTCTTAATAACATCAATTTGAGAATAAACAAAGGTGAGTTTGTAGCCATTATGGGACCTTCTGGTTGTGGTAAATCGACACTTTTAAATATTCTAGGTTTGTTAGACAATCCCTCAGAAGGTCAGTACACTTTTAACAATACAAAAGTTGCAGGTTTAAAAGAAGGTCAGCGTACCGATTTAAGAAAAGGTAATGTTGGATTTGTATTCCAGAGTTTCAACTTGATTGACGAATTGAATGTATTCGAAAATGTTGAAATGCCATTGGTTTATCAGGGATTTAGCAGCAAGCAACGCAAGGAAATGGTAACCAAAGTACTTGATAGAATGAACATGAGCCATCGTGCAAAACATTACCCACAGCAACTTTCGGGAGGACAGCAACAACGTGTCGCTATTGCTCGTGCTGTGGTTTCCAACCCAGGATTAATCCTTGCCGATGAGCCTACAGGTAACTTGGATTCAAAAAATGGACAGGAAGTTATGGAATTACTTACTGAATTGAATAGAGAAGGTACAACCATCATTATGGTAACTCACTCTTTAAAGGATGCTGGTTATGCTCACAGAATTATCAACCTGTTTGATGGGAAAATTGTAACCGAAGAGGTTTTGATTGAGGAGCACGCTCAAATGTAGATAGCCACTCTAGGTATTGACAGTGGGTTTTACTTTGTAGAGATCATTGCTATGGGAATTGCTCTGCTTACGGTCTCCATTCAATCGTGGCGGGCCGCAACTTGGAATCCTGTGGAGAGCTTGAGGTATGAGTAATTTATTATTAACAACTGAAGGTGGGAAGACAACAATATGATCTGTAAACTTAAATAAATATGAAAAAAACATTCAGAAGTATTATTCAAAATAAGTTAAGCAGCAGTCTAATTTTTATCAGCACACCTTAATTATCCTTATAACTAATCAGCCTAAGTCAAGAAAATATAATCGAGACAGGAGGCATTAAAATATGATCAGTAGAGTATTGAAAGTTCGTGAGTAGAGTCATTATTAAAAACTTAAAATCATGATAAAGATTAATTTTAAGATCGCCTTTGCAAACTTGGTTAAAAGTAAAGCTTATTCTTTAATCAGCATATCCAGCCTTACGATAGGTTTGGCTGTTAGTATTTTGCTTTTAATTTATGTTTTGGATGAATTGAGTTTCGATCGTTATCATGTTAAAGTAGATCATATCTATAGGTTGTGCCAAGAGCAACATCCTTACCAATCACCTCAAACAGCAAAATACTTAGATGATAATCTTCCAGAAATAAAAACTCATGCTCGGATCTTATCTCGACCATATGAGATTCTTCAGTATAAGAAACTCCGATTTAGAGAAAGCAAAGTTGCCTATGTAGACGCTGAATTATTTCGGATTTTCTCCTTTAAATTTAAAAAGGGAAATGCTAAAACGGCACTAGATCAACCCGCCACGATTGTGATTTCCGAAAAAATTGCACAAAAGTATTTTGGCAATTCGAATCCTATTGGGGAAACATTCAGGTTAAATAATGAGTATGATTATACGGTTACCGGCGTCATCGAGGATTTACCTCATAATTCTCATTTTCGATATGAAATTTTTGTGACATTGGCGGATGCCAATACTGTTTATGGCGTTGAATCTATGAACAATTGGGGCTGGCTAAATTTTCTGGTCTATTTTGAGATGCAAAACAAATTTTCAAAACCTGACGTAGAAGCAAAAATAAGCCAGTTACTTAGAAAGGGGCAAGACGCAGATCCAGATAGTCCATTGGCAAATTATACGATACAGCCATTAAAAGATATACACCTTTATTCTTCCCATTTCCTAGGGGATATTCAACCACAAAATAGCATTACTTATATCTTGATATTTTCAAGTATCGGTCTTTTAATTTTATTGATTGCCTGCTTTAATTATATCAACTTATTAACCGCTAATGCTTCAACACGTTTAACCGAAATTGGCATCAAGAAAACTTTTGGAGCTTCCCGAAATCAATTGGCAGTGCAATTTATTTTAGAATCAATAGTTGTGTTTTTTATATCATTAGGGCTAGCACTTCTAATGGTTAAAATTAGTTTGCCAATTTTTAATACCCTTGCTGAAAAAGAGCTGTCTTTTTCGACACTATTCGACATCAATATAAGCTTCGGTATTTTTGGTATCATGTTTATTGTAACTATTCTCGCAGGATGGTATCCTGCTTTCATCCTTTCATCCTTTAATCCGATAAAAGTATTAAAGGCATTAAAAAGTAGTAGCAGTTCTAAATTTAAAATCAAAACAATTCTTGTGGGCGCTCAATTTACCATTGTAATTGCCCTAATAGCTTGTGCAATTATTATGTCTCGTCAAATCAATTTACTTCAACAAAAAGAATTGGGATTCGATAAGGAATCTGTCCTTTTATCAGTGGTTGATTTTGGTGATGAAGAAAAGTACAATACACTAAAGGAAGCACTACTCAATCAGAGTTCTGTGAGCTCTGTTTCTTCGGCTAGCAGGGTTCCTTCAGGCTCTCTTGGTAATGAAGGTGCGGTTTTACTAGAGGGGCAAACAAAACAAATCGCAATTGCATATGTTCATATTAACTTCGATTATTTTAAAACGCTGGGCATAAATGCAATGCAAGGACGATTATTTTCCAATCAGTTTAGAACAGATAAGACTGAGGCTGTCATTTTAAATAAAGCTGCCGTAAAAAGAATAGGGGTAAAAGGTAATCCGATAGGACAAACGCTCAGATGTAATTGGCCGAAATCCAACAGGAAGATTGTGGGGGTTATTAATGACATTAATTTCGAATCATTATATGACAGAATTAAGCCAGTCGTTTTTGTTATTAAGCCAGATGAGTGCTACGAGCTTATGATTAAGATAAAACCTTCGTCTGTAACAAACTCGAGAAATTCCATAACGCAAATATGTGAGAAACTTTATCCAGATCAGGTATTTGATTTTTACTTTTTAGATATGCAATTGGAGCAACTCTATCAAAAGGATAAAAAGACTTTTCTGCTTCTGAGATATTTCTCAGCATTGGCAGTTATACTTGCCTGCATGGGATTGTTAGGTATGGCATCCTTTATTTTAACAAGCCGAACCAAAGAAATTGGAATTCGCAAAGTAAACGGAGCCAGAACAAAAGAAATTCTAATCATGCTAAATAAAGATTTTGTAAAATGGGTTGCTATAGCTTTTGTGATTGCTTGCCCCATTGCCTACTACGCCATGAATAAATGGCTCCAAAATTTCGCCTATAGAACAGAGCTTAATTGGTGGGTTTTTGCCTTAGCAGGGCTTATAGCTATGGGAATCGCCTTGCTTACCGTTTCGCTTCAATCGTGGAGAGCAGCAACACGGAATCCGGTTGAGAGTTTGAGGTATGAGTAAAATATCAAATCATTTGCAATCGATTCTAAGTAAGATACCAATCAAAAAAATAATATGAACTGGCCAATTAATCTTAAATTATCAATTCGTAGTATCCTGAAAAACAAAGTGCAATCCATCATTAGTATTTTGGGATTGGGTATCGGTTTGGGCTGTGTTTTCTTACTGCTTTTGTTATACATTCATGAAAATTCATTCGATAGATCAATTCCTCAAAAGGAAAATTTGTATCGAGTTATTCGGGGAAATGATTGTAGTACCACCTATCCTTTAGGGAATACTATAAAAACTGAACTTCCTCTTGTTAATAGCTTTTTTAGAATTCACCAAGAGAATCAAATTGAATTAATTAATACAAATAATGTATTGCTTAAAGAGGATAATTTTGCTTGTGCAGATAGTAGTATATACAAGAGTTTAGGCATTAAAATTCTGAATGGTAGAGTATCAGAATCTGTTAACGAAATTTGTGTGTCTTCATCCATAGCTGACAAATATTTTGCTAAGGAAGACCCTATCAGTCAAATATTGAATGTTAAAGTAGGTGATCAGTTTTGTAATTTAAGTATTTGCGGTGTTTACAGGGATTTTCCTGCCTATTCAAGCTTACATCCCAACTTTATTGGTCACATTGATTTAATCGATAAATTCTCATCTCATAAGAGAAAAAAATGGGGGCATTACACATCTTCAAATCCAAATTTTAAAGACTGGAATCATTTTGATTTGCATACCTATATTCGTTTGAACTCAAATGCAAATCCTGAGCAAGTAGAACAAAGTTTACAAGCTTATAAAAATCGTACAACCGATGAAAAAATTAAGGATTTAGATTATCATTTACAAGCTGTTTCTGATATTTATCTCCACTCGAATGACCTAAATGGTAATTTTTATACTCGTAATGGAAATCCAAGCGAGTTGATCTACTTTTTGATGATATCGTCTCTAATTTTATTTATTGCAATCGTCAACTATGTATTTCTGACGAAGGCCAAGATTGAAATTCGTATTAAAGATCTAGGGATACAGAAGGCAATGGGTGCTTCTAGTTTGCATATTTTCAAACAAGTTTTATTGGAATCGAATCTTCTTGCAATCATCAGTCTTATTCCTGCATCATTGATTGTTATATTTGGAATACCCTTTTTAAACACGACTCTTAATCGTACACTAAGCATCGATATCTTTACCCTTTGGCAAAGCTATTTTGTCCTTATTTTAGTCGTCCTTATTACTGGAAGCATGGCTGGCTTGTTAATCGGATTTCGCATTTCCAAAATCTCATCTGTACTACTTATTAAAGGTAAACTGATAAAATCTATAAAAAGAAAACAGTGGGCTAACTCATTCTTAATTGTACATTTTACAATTTTTGTTTTACTAGTTGTTGGTGTAATTAGTATTAAAAAGCAATTGGATTTTGCTCAAACTGGATCAAAGAATATAGATACAGAAAACATCATTGTCTGTGAACTTAATTCTGAAGAAATAAGCAACCAATTTCAGATGATTAATAACGAAGTTAGAAAAATACCAGGTGTACTTAAAGTTGCCGGATCATCGTTTATACCTCCCTTTAAGGATTTTCTTCCGGTTAATATGAGGTGCGAAGACGAGAGCGTTCGTTTCGATGGTTTGATTATGGGTAAAGGTATGATCGATCTACTGGGTTTGGAGCTTGTGGATGGAGAGGGGCTAGGTGATTTTCACGATAATAGGAACGAAATGGTTTTTAACGAATCAGCTGCAAAAGAGCATAACCTTAAAGTTGGTTCTCTATTCAATGGTGCATTTTTGGTCAGGGGAATTGTGAAAGATTTTAATGCGCACTCCTTTCATGAAAAAATCCGCCCGATGGTAATTCTGCAACAAGATCCTAAAAAGCTATACCTATTGGCTGTAAAAACGACCGAGAACAGTCATAAAACTGTTCAAAATAAATTGGATCAATTTTTCAAAAAAATTGCTCCCGATAAAATCATCAAAATATACTCCCTACAAGATCAAATCAATCAATTCTATTATAAAGAAGAACAGCAAGTAAAGATTATCAGTGCTTTCTCTCTTCTTGCTATTACTTTATCGATTATGGGTTTATTAGGTATGGTATTAAATGCCATATCCTTAAAAAGGAAAGAAATCGGTATCCGAAAAGTCAATGGAGCCAAAACAATCGAAATAATTAGAATGATCAATCTTGATTTTATGAAATGGGTAATTATTGCTTTTGTATTGGCCTGCCCCATTGCTTGGTTTACTATGCACAAATGGCTCGAGAATTTTGCCTATAAAACAGAATTAAACTGGTGGATTTTTGCCTTAGCCGGGCTTATAGCTATGGGAATTGCCTTGCTAACAGTCTCTGTTCAATCGTGGCGAGCTGCGACGAGGAATCCGGTGGAGAGTTTGAGGTATGAATAAGAATAAGTCTAATATCTAGTGATTAAAAATGTATAATTATGCCGTATAGTGTAAAAACTTCGTTTAGAAGTATTCTTAAAAGTAAAACCCAATCGTTGATTAGTATACTTGGATTAAGTATAGGTTTGGGCTGTGTTTTTCTTTTGAGTTTACTCTACATTCATGAAAATTCTTTTGATAGTTTTATTCCGAAAAAAGAAAACTTGTATCGTGTTTTGCAAGGAACTGAGAGTCTAACTTCTTATCCATTGGGAAGTACAGCACAAGAGGAAATACCACTAGTTGATAACTACTTTAGGTATTTCCAGGATGCGGATGTGGAGTTAAAAAACTCTCAGAATGACTTGGTTAAAGATGAACGATTCGCCTATGCCGATGCTTCTCTCTTTTCTTGTTTGGGAATTAAGATCCTCAAGGGAAACACGTCCCTATCAGAAAGAGAATTATGTATATCAGCTTCAACTGCCAATAGGTATTTTGCTAAGGACAACCCTATTAATCAAATTATTCAGGTTAAAATCAACAACCAATTTTTACCCTTAACGGTTTGCGGTGTGTATGAGGATTTCCCTCAAAATTCTAGACTATATCCCAATTTTATTTGTCATTTGGATTTACTGATCGAATCCATTGGGCGTAGTCAAAAACATTTAGAGGATTTCAGACCTGCTCCCGAGTCTTTTAAAGACTGGGATCATTTTTTAGTTGAGACTTATCTGCTTTTGAATGAAAAAGCTGAGCATGAAAATGTCTTGCGACATATGCAAGAATATAAAAACAATACGGTTAATGAAACGAGAAAGGAGTGGGATTATGATTTGCAACTTGTTAGTGATATCCACCTGCAATCATCTGATTTAAATGAAAGAATTGAAACTCGAAAAGGAAACCCTACGCAACTGAAATATTTACTTGTCATTTCCCTATTTATTCTACTGATTGCCATTGTGAACTACGTGTTTCTGACGAAATCAAAAATGGAGAATCGCCTGAAAGATTTTGGAGTTCAAAAAGCTATGGGAGCTTCAATTAATTCCATTCTTAAACAAGTTTTGCTGGAATCGAATATGCTTTCAATCATTAGTTTACTTCCTGCTTCACTAGTTGTTATTTTGGGTTTCCCATTTATAAATGAGACACTTGAATGTACTTTAAACGTAGAAGTTTTTATGATATGGCAATCATGGTTGTTGTTATTCTTGGTTGTGATTATAACGGGATCAGTTTCGGGTCTTATAATCGGATTAGCTATTATTAAACGATCTTCAGTTGATCTGATTAGGGGAATAAAATTGAATTCATCGAAAAGGAAAGGTTGGACTAATTCTGTTTTAAGTATACATTTTGCAGTCTTTATTATTCTTGTTACTGGTGTTTTAACAATAAAGAAACAGTTGCACTATGCTCAGACGAGTTCTAAGAATATTGAAACTGAAAATGTTATTATTTGTGAACTCAACTCTCGTGAATTAAGCAAGAAACACCAGTCAATAACCAACGAAATTGAAAAAATACCTGGTGTTATATCTACAGCGGGTTCACTTTTGATTCCTCCAAACATGGCAAATGCATCGATTTCTTTTATGTATGAAAACAATGTAGTCCAATTTGATGGTTTATTTACAGGAAAAGGCTTGTTGAATCTTCTCAAAATCGAATTTCTTGACGGAGAAGACTTTTATGAATATCGTAAAAACAACATCATATTTAACGAGTTTGCGGCAAAGAAATATAATCTAAAAGTGGGAGAATCGTTTAATGGGTTTAAAGTACGTGGAATTGTTAAAAATTTCATTGGTCATTCATTTCATTCTAAGATTCAACCTTTGGTCATTCTTCAGCAACATCCTCAAAATATGAGCTTGCTTGCCATTAAAACTTCAGGACTTAATAACGATGAAATCAAAAGAAAACTCACCCAATTTTTTAAAGAATTATCGCCAGATGGGATTGTAAATATTTATACACTAACCGATCATGTCAAACAATTCTATAAAAAGGAACAACAGCAGGTTAAGTTGATTAGCGCATTTTCTTTGTTAGCCATTGTTTTGTCAATTATGGGCTTGCTAGGAATGGTTTTAAACACCATTTCAAGAAAAACTAAAGAGATTGGCATTCGTAAAGTTAATGGTGCTAAAACTGTTCAAGTGATTCTAATGATTAACCGAGATTTCATTAAATGGGTTATTATAGCTTTCATTATTGCCTGCCCAATTGCCTATTATGCGATGAGTAGATGGCTCGAAAATTTTGCTTATAAAACAGAACTTTCGTGGTGGGTTTTTGCCTTAGCAGGGCTTCTCGCTATGGGAATTGCATTGCTAACAGTTTCTTTCCAAACTTGGAGAGCGGCTACTAGGAATCCGGTAGAGAGTTTACGCTACGAATAAACCTAAAACTAACCTAAAACAAACAACATGCTTTGGTATCATTTGAAATTATCGGTTTTACGTCTGCTTAAAAACAGAACTTTTTCGCTAACTAATATACTCGGTCTTAGCTTTGGTATTGCTTCCTTTCTTATCTTGTTCATTCATGTGCAAAATGAACGAAGCTACGATAGGCATATTAATGATTATCAAAATATCCACCGGGTAATTTCTACACCATCACATATAAATGATTCATGGGCACGAAGTTTAGGATTCATTAAGGAAGCAGCAATACAATTCCCGGAAGTAGTAAATGCAACACAGTTTTCTCATTGTAAATCTGGAACAATTAAAATCAATGAACAAAGCATTTCTCAAAAAGATATCTTATCTGTTGATACAAATTTTATAAGCATGTTTGGTATTGAAAGTTTGATTGGGAATTTGTCTGAGATCACAAAACCCAATGTTGCATTCATTTCTGAACGATTTGCTCAAATGTATTTTAAGAATGAAAATCCAATTGGTGAGTACATTGATGTTGAAGCATTGCAATATAGTAGAGATCTTGGTAACTATGAGATTGTTGGAATCATTAAAAACACACCCATAAAAACTCATTTTAATTGCGAAATACTGCTCTCTCAAAAAGGTGCTCTTGAAGAACGTTATGCCTCTTTGTCTGAAAGAAAAACTCAATGGGTTTACAATTACCTAAAATTGAATAAGGGTGTTTCACCTACAATTGTTGAAAAGAAAATCCTGACACACTTTAATAAAAGTAGTTTGAGACAAACACGAGGCCCAGAAGATTATAAATTTGGACTTGTTAATCTTAGCGATATTCATTTAAAATCAAATTGTAGATTTGAATTAAAGGAGAGTAGCACTAAAATAAATATCAATTTATTCACCATTATCGCTTTTGTTATTTTATTGGTTTCTTTGATCAATTTTGTTAGCTTAATTACAGTAAACCTCTTTAAAAGGTCAAAAGAATTTGGGCTTAAATCATCTATCGGAGCTCACCGAAAACATTTGTTAACACAAGTTCTTATCGAAGTCTTACTTCTTTGTACTGTATCAATTGTTATTTCATTGTTTTCAATTGAACTAATAAAATCCTTCATCAATAAATTCTATGAAATTCAGTTCGAACTTTTTTATTTTGAACCAATTATCTACTTGGCTATTTTGCTGGTTCTTGTTTTTAGTGGCGGGATAAGTGTATTCTTTGTGCGCTTCTTTATTTTGAAAAACAATACAACCAGTGAGATTATTAAAGGTTTAACACCTTTTACAGGAAGACGTCTCTTGCAACCTTTAATGATATTCCAAATCCTGATCGTAATTATTCTGATTTCATCTACGATGCTGGTAAACAAACAAATAGCCTATGTGTTAGATAAATCTCTTGGTTTCACACAAGACAATATTGTTATCCTCCATCAAAAGAATTTTACTAAAGATCCCAATGTATTTGCTAATGAGTTAGAGAAAAAACCTCAGATTGAATCTGTTGGATTTACAAGACAATACTTTGGACACCCTACTCAAACCATTTCACTTGATGGGTTTGGGATTGAAGGGAATGCCGAAATGTCTTTTGCGAATTATAATTTTCTGAAAACCATGGATATCCAATTTATTCATAACAGCATTAATGCATCAAGAGATACTATTGAAGGGATGGTAATTAACAAGCATTTGTACAAAAGATTACTTGAAAAGCATAAAAGTTGGGAAAATCTGAAAATCCATATGGCAAACCGACCAATTGAAGCTGATCAAGTAAGATTTGAGATTTTAGGAGTGGTTGAAGATTTTAATTACAGTTCAGCACATGAGAATATTGGCGACTATATTTTTTGGCTAGGAGAAACGTGCAGAGATGCACGGTACACACATGTTCGCATGGCTCCCGGAAATATTAAATCATCTATGGCAACAATCCAGGAAGAGTGGAAAAAACATTATCCCAATCAGAAGATGGACTATTTCTTTATGGATGATAAAATTGCTCAACAATACAAATCTGAGAATATTCTGAGAAAGATCTTAATGAGTTTTTCTATTCTTGGAATTATCATAGGAATCATTGGTATTAGTGCTCTTTCTTATTTCACCTCCGAGCAACGAACCAAAGAAATTGGTGTTCGAAAAGTTAACGGAGCTAGAACCCATGAGATTATAAGAATGCTAAATCGTGATTTTGCAAAATGGGTAGCTATAGCCTTTGTTATTGCTTGCCCTACTGCCTGGTATGCTATGCACACATGGCTAGCAAACTTTGCCTATAAAACAGAACTAAGTTGGTGGATTTTTGCCTTAGCAGGGCTTATAGCTATGGGAATTGCCTTGCTCACGGTTTCGCTTCAATCATGGAGAGCAGCGACCAGGAATCCGGTTGAGAGTTTAAGATATGAGTAATATAAAATGAAACATCCCGACTGGGGGTACCAATCGGGATGCTCACAAAATACTTAAACAACAAACACTAACATAAACGTTCCTTAAACGCGTACACCACAAAGATGAGCATTAAATATGGTTCTTGAAAGTGATTTTCAGGCAGATAAGAGCGCAAACGTTATAGAGTAATCTCGAAAACGTTTGTGGGGGTGTTATTTATATGAATTTTAAATAAGGGGCTTTTTTGTCTTTCTTTTTAATGAATTGCTCCACGTGGAGCAATTTTTATATCATCACTATGAACCTTTTAGTGAACAAAAATTTCAGATATTGATCTTATTCAATAGTTGATAAAATCAAAAATACCTTGAATCTAAAAGGCGTTTAGCTTCATTCTTCCATTATAAAATTTCACTCAAGATCAATCCTTATTTTCGCTATATTTGTCTTCTTATAAAGCTTGCTCTAAAGACAATCAGTCTCAGTGTTTTTTTCTGATTGATAGTGGCAATACTTTTTTGAAACGAAGATGATTTTAATTCCAAAGAAGATATTTTGAATCCATTAAAAAAACTTGCTGGCGAAACGGCCATTTATGGCGTAAGCTCAATTCTCGGAAGACTGCTAAATTGGCTATTAGTGCCTTTATACACCATTATATTTGCCCTAGGGGAGTATGGAATTGTAACCAATCTGATGGCTTATGTGGCCTTAACCCTAGTGATTCTGACCTATGGTTTAGAGACAGGCTATTTCAGATTCGCCAATGACGAAAGCTATCGCGAGCAGATTTTTTCCACCACTTTTTTTTCAGTTGTCAGCACCAGCTTGCTTTTTCTCCTAGGGGTATACTTTTTTATTGATCCTATTGCATCATTTCTGAATGTGGGAGACCGATCTGTTTTCATTATTCTTTTAGCTTTGACATTGGCTCTAGATGCCATAACATCTTTGCCCTTTGCCCAGCTCCGTCAACAGAACAGACCCGTAAGATATGCGTTTATAAAGCTGAGTAATATTGGAATAAATCTAGGACTTAACCTTTTCTTCCTATTGCTTTGTCCGAAACTAAATGAATTCTTTCCTGATCTTGGTGTAACTCGTATTTGGAATCCTGAATTTGGTATTGGCTATATTTTTATTGCCATGTTTGTGGCTAGCCTTTTCAATTTGATTCTACTAATACCCGATTTGGTAAAGATCAAATGGCAGTTTAATGTGGCCTTGCTTCGCAAAGTGCTTACTTATGCTTCCCCAATTTTGGTGGTTAGCATTGCTGCACAGATTAATCTGAATGTGGATAAAATGCTGATGCCAAAGCTGATTTCTGATGCCAATGAGGCTCTATCTCAAACGGGTATTTATGGAGCCAATTTTAAATTGGCTGTTATCATGACTTTATTTATTCAGGCTTTTCGTTTTGCTTTCGAACCTTTTTTCTTTTCGCAAAATAAGGACGATAATAGTAAGAGACTCTATGCTGATGTTCTGAAGTATTTTGTAATATTTGGTCTACTTATTTTTCTTGGGGTGATGTTTTATCTTGATCTTGTGAAAATCTTAATAGGACCTGAATATCGTGATGGCTTAGACATTGTACCTATAGTACTTTTAGCCAACTTCTTTTTGGGAATTTTCTTTTCATTATCTCTATGGTACAAGCTTACTGATAAAACACGATTTGGGGCTTATATGGCCTTGGGAGGTGCGGCAATAACATTGACTTTAAATATTATTCTAGTGCCCAAGATGGGCTATTATGGGGCTGCTATTGCAATTTTAGTCTGTTCAATATTCATGACAATAACCAGTTATATTTTAGGACAGAAATACTATCCAATACCTTACGAATTAAAACGAATCGCCATGTATTTTGGATTGGGTATGTTGCTTTATTTTGCCAGCACCTACATTCAGATTGATAATCATTGGCTTAAGATGTTAGCCAAAACTCCATTAATTATTCTATTTTTAGTAGTCGTTTTCCAAAAGGAGAAATTGTGGCATGTGATAAGAAGGATAAAGGATAAAGGATAGGCCAGCTATGCTTGTCTCGAGGATCGGGAATAAAGGGGCAACTTTTAAAAGATCTGCGTTTATCAGCGCAATCTGTGGGAAAAAATAATAAAAACTAAACAAATATAAAGATGAAGGTTAAAATCATTAATAAATCGAAGCACGATTTACCAAAGTACAGTACTGCTTTATCAGCAGGTATGGATTTAAGAGCTAATATTAGTGAAACTGTGATGTTGCAGCCACTTGAGCGAACCTTAATTCCTACAGGTTTGTTTATTGAGTTACCTGCAGGTTATGAGGCTCAAATTCGTCCTCGAAGCGGTATGGCTTTGAAGGAAGGTGTTACCGTTTTGAACACGCCTGGTACAATTGATGCCGACTATCGTGGTGAAATCCGTGTGATTTTAGCAAACTTGTCAAACTCGATGGCAGAGATAAATGATGGTGATCGTGTTTGCCAAATGGTGGTTGCAGCACATGCTACAGTAGAATGGGAAGCGGTTGAAACACTTGAAGAAACTGTGAGAGCAGCAGGAGGATTCGGACATACAGGTAAAGAATAAATTGATTTGAGGATGTGATGATGAGTTAATAATATTTTATCAATAATACTTGTTCGCACATTTCTAATTTGATTTTCTCCAAGCGTTAATAAATATTAATGCTCAATTTTACTAGAACTTATTCAGTAACTTTGATTTTGCCTTTATAATACCCCAGTTTTGTGTGGTTTGGGGTTGGCACAATCAAGACATTATAAAAAAACTAACAAAGAATATGAAGATTATTGTTCCAATGGCAGGAATGGGTAAGCGTATGCGCCCACATACTTTAACTGTACCAAAACCTCTTATTCCTATTGCAGGAAAACCAATTGTTCAACGCTTATTAGAAGAGATTGCAAACGTTTCTGGTGAGGAAATTGAAGAAATCGCTTATATCGTTGGTCATTTTGGTGATGAAGTTGAGAATCAGTTGAAGGAGATTGCTTCTGACTTAAATGCTAAGGCAAGCATTTATTATCAAACTGAAGCTTTGGGTACGGCTCACGCTATTCACTGTGCTGCAGATTCTCTTGAAGGTAAAGTTGTTGTTGCTTTTGCTGACACTTTATTTAAAGCTGATTTTGTTTTAGATAATGAAGCAGATTCAGTAATTTGGGTACAGAAAGTTGAGGATCCATCTGCATTTGGGGTGGTTAAAATGGACGATAACAATCGTATTACAGATTTTGTTGAGAAACCAAAAGAATTTGTTTCTGACCTAGCTATTATTGGTATCTATTACTTTAAAGATGGTGCAAATTTGAAATCAGAACTGCAATATTTATTAGATAATAAGGTGCTTGTGAATGGTGAGTATCAATTGACTGATGTTCTTGAGAATATGAAGAACAAGGGACTTAATTTTGTTCCTGGCCAGGTAATTGAGTGGATGGATTGTGGAAATAAAGATGCAACAGTCAACACGAATCAACGTATACTAGAGTATCACAAAGATGATAAATTGGTTGCTGATACTTTCGTAAATGAAAATGCAGTGATTATTCCTCCATGTTATATTGGTGAGAATGTTGTGATCAAGAACTCAGTAGTTGGACCTCATGTATCATTAGGCGATAACTCATTAGTTGAGAACTCTTTGGTTTCGAATGCTATTGTTCAGACTAACACAAAAATTGCTGGTGGCAATATCAAAAATTCTATGTTAGGAAATTTTGTTGAAGTCACTGGTGAAGCAAAAGAATACAGCGTTGGTGATTATACCAATTGCTAATTAATTGGATTAAAGTTTTGATTCTGAGGTCTGTGAATGCAGGCTTCAGAATTGATTTGTATATATGAGCTTTATCGAATTGAAACACAAAACAGAAAGATGGGAAGACAATTTATAGTTTATATGCTTGCTGGAGCACTAACCTTTGGTTCTTCTGTTGCATTAGGACAAAAGAAGGGAAAGAATAAAAAACAGACTAAAGTCGAGCTAACTGAACAGAAACGTCTTGAGTTTGATTATGCGTTTCATGAAGGTGAAAAAGCTCTTGTCTTAGGCGAATACGAGAAAGCTATTTCTTGGTTTGCTACCTGCCTCAAGTTAGATAACACCAGTGCTGTTGTTCGCTACGAATTGGCTAATATCTATATCAGTAAGGAGAATTTTAATTCGGCCCTTGAATTGGCTCGCGGAGCAGTAGCTCTTCAACCAAAAAACATGTGGTATCAGGTTCAGCTAGCTGGTATTTACAAGGCTAAGGGTATGATCGATCAATCTTGTGGTGTTTATAAAAATCTGGCTTCACAATATCCTAAGCGCGATGATTTCTATCATATTCAAGCTGAACTATATGCTTCTGTTGAGAAATTTGAAGAAGCCCTTGAAGTTTATCAAAAACTAGAGAAGAAAATTGGAGTAAGTGAGCAGATCAGCATTAATAAGCATTCGCTTTATCTACGTTTAGGTAAGAGAAAAAATGCCTATTCTGAACTCAATAATTTGACGAAGAAATTTCCTTTTAAAATCGAAAATTACGGTCTTCTAGCCGATATGTATCTTCAAGATGGTTATAACGATAAGGCACTGGAGCAGTACAAAAAGATTGTAGAAATTGCACCGGAAAATGGTTTAGTACATTTCTATCTAGCTGAATATTACCGTAACGAAAAGCAAGAGGAAATGGCTTTGAACTCTCTAAAAAAAGCCTTTGGTAGCGATTTGGTTAACCCAGATAAAAAGATTCAGTATTTGATGGGTGTGATTATGGCAGATCAGGAGAATAAACTATCTGATGATAACCTAAAGACATTATTAGATCTATTACTTAAAGTACACCCTGAGCATATGCATGTTAATGCACTTTATGCTGATTATCTACGCCGCCAGAAAGATAGTGCTGGAGCACGTAAACTTCTTCGCAAAGTTCTTCAGCAGGATAAAAGTAATTATGTCGTTTGGGAAGAGCTGATGTTTATTAATAATGAATTATTAGACTTCGATAGCATGCTGGATGATAGTGCCGAGGCAATCAAATATTTCCCTACTCAACCCATGCTTTATATTTTTAACGGTGTTGCTGCAGCTCAAAAGAAGAATTATGAGACAGCCGTTAAATCCTTGACGACAGGTTTCAATTACGTCGGTGAAAACATACCCATGAGAATTCAATTCTTAACCTATTTGGGTGATGCACAATACGAGCTTGGTCATACCGAGAAAGCTTTTAAGTCCTATGATGAAGTTTTACTTTTTGATCCTGATAATGTGATTGTTTTAAATAATTACAGCTATTATTTGTCAGTTCTTGACTTGAAATTGGAAAAAGCCAAAGAAATGAGCTTTAAATGTGTTGAAATTGAAAAAGAGAATTCAACCTACTTAGATACTCACGCATGGGTTTTATTTAAACTAGGCTCTTTCTCTGACGCTAAAAGAGCTATGGAAAAAGCGCTTCAATTTGGAGGACGTGAATCGGCAGTAATTGTAGAGCATTATGGTGATATTCTTTTTCGTTTAGGAGAAAAGGAAGCCGCTATGACCGAATGGCAAAATGCCGAAAAAATTGGAGAAGGATCAGAACAATTATTAGAAAAGATTAAAACAGGGGTGATTCCTGAATAGATAATGAGAATAATTCGAACAAAAAACAGCCTGCTTGGCATTGCATTTCTGCTACTAGTTTTCTTGCAGTTCTCGTGTAAATCAACCTATGAGCTTGGTCAGAAACGAGCACATGGTATGAGTGATAATAAACTCTATAATCAAGTTTTGGATAGTAGTTTATTCTACAATACACTTTGGGTTAAGCGCTTTTCAGCGCATTACGAATCAAAGGGGAAATCCCAAAATATTAGAGGATCAATCCAAATTTTAAGAGACAGTATTATCATGGTGAAAATTAATGCGCCAACTGGAATTCTTGAAGTGGCTCGTATTTACATTACACCTGATTCTGTTAAGATGTTAGACCGTTTGAAGAAGGAGTACATAGCAAGTGATTTCACTTTTTTATCGGAAAAACTTAATATGGATGTTGATTTCTTTACGCTTCAGAGTATTTTAACAAACGAGATTTTCCAATTGCAAGGTCTTTATGAAAGACAACGTCCTTTTGTTAGAAATTTTAAGGGGAAAGTGATCGATGATAAATATGTATTCATCTCAGATAAAGCATCTAAGGTAGAAAGAAAGCTTAGGAAAGATAAATATTCTAAGCTTTATAAGTTCAATTACCAACGCTTCGAAATAGACCCATCACTGATGAAAATTACGGATGTTTTGGTCAGATTGTTTGGTGAGGAACGGGATATAACATTAAAGTATCGTGACTTTATTGATTTGGAAGGGCAAAAGTTTCCAAGCGAAATGGTTTTTAAGGTAAAGGATTCATTACAATCCTTATCTTGTAAATTGAAATATAATAAACTTGTATTGAATCAAGAAATTAAATTTCCATTTAGGGTTTCAAGTAAATATAAAAGAATCTATCCAGAATAAACTATGGGATTTCTTAAAAGTCAGAAGTCAATTCTATTTTTCATTATCACTTTTCTACTGCTGAACAGTTCGGTAACTGCACAAGATATATCCAAACTTAAGAAGCAAAAGGAGCAGAATGCTAAAGATATAGCCTATACTCAAAAGCTTTTGCAGAGTACTCAGAAGAAGAAAAAATCAAGCTTAGGTCTCTTGTCAGTACTTAATAGAAAGATTAAACTACAAGAGAATTTGATTCTTAATATCCAACATGAATTGGATTTTACGGACTCTAAAATTGGGAATACGAATAAGGAGATTTCAAACCTGGAAAAGAAATACGATAAGCTAAAAGTCCAGTATGAAAAGCTTATTCTATATGCCCACCGTCAAAAGAATTCTCGCGATAAACTGATGTTTCTATTTGCCTCAAAAGATTTCAATCAGGCTTATATGAGGTATAAATACCTGCAACAATTTTCTGAATTTACTCGTAAAAGTGGTGAGCAATTGGTTGAAATTAAAGTTGATTTAGATTTAAAACTTGATCGATTAAAACTTGCAAAAAAAGAGAAGCAGGTTCTTTTGGCTCTCAATACAAAAGCATCAACAGGTTTATCGACTCAGAGAAAACAACAATCGAGTGTGCTTTCTCAATTGAAGAAAAAGGAGAGAACGCTTCGTAAGAATTTGACGACTCAGCGTAATAATGATAGAAAGCTAGAAAAGAAGATTCGCAAAATTATTGCTGATCAAGCTCGTTTGGCCAAGAAGAAAAAGAATACCAGCGGTGCATACGGTTTAACACCAGAAGAGAAAGTTCTAGGGGCGAACTTTAGTCAAAATAAAGGAAAATTACCCTGGCCAACATCTACTGGTTTCATATCTCAGAAATTTGGACAGCATGCTCACCCTGTGCTGAAACATGTGAGAGTAAACAATGATGGTATTGATATAACAACGAAACCGAAGTCAATTTGTCGATCAATTTTTAAGGGAGAAGTGACGCATATCTTATCTATGCCAGGATTGAATATGGTTGTTATCATTAAGCATGGCGATTATATGACTGTCTATTCAAATTTAGCTAAGGTCACTGTTAAAAAGGGAGACTTGCTTTCTGCTAAAGAGGAAATTGGTTTAGTTTACACGGATGAAAAGGAGAATCAAACGGTTCTTAAATTTCAGATGTGGAAATCAACCAGTAAGCTGAATCCTTCTACATGGTTACTGAAGAAGTAGTTAGTTTTGCTGACTTTAATCTTTTTATCTATTTTCAAGTAAATGGAGTCCAACCAAGATATATTTATTGAAAAACTGGATAATTTTATCCGGAAGTATTATCAATTTCAAATTTTGAGAGGTCTACTACTGACTATTCTCTTCTTAATTGGTCTTTATTTGAGCCTGAGTGTTTTTGAATACCATCTCTATCTATCTGCTCGAATTAAAACAATTTTGGTTCTTATTGGAGCTAGTTTGCAGCTCATTGTTTTTATATCATTCATTATTCTCCCTTTGAGGGGACTTCTTAATAAAGGGGCTCGGATTTCCTATAGAAAAGCCATTTCTATTATATCTGTTCATTACCCTGACTTGGAAGATAGATTGCTTAATACCTATGAATTAAGTGAAGATGCTTCGAGGAACCCTGAAGAAAATGCACTTCTTATTGCCAGTATCAACCAGCGTATTTCGACCTTAAAATTCTTATCCTTTCGAGATAGTATTTCATTTAAGGATGCTTCTATTTATTTTAAGTATCTCCTGGGCATTTTGATTCTTTCATTGGTGATTTATATTGCTTTCCCCGATTTTTATCCAAGTAGTGGGCAGCGTCTTATCCATTTTCGAGAAGAATTTAAAGCGCCGTCCGATTTTGAGTTTATCCTTGAGAGCGATTTACTGGCAGAGAAAGGAGAGAATTATCTTTTGAGTGTTCGAACTGAAGGTAAATATTTTCCTGAATCAGTAGAATTGATTTTTGGTGGACAAAAGTATTTGATGCTCTCAGATGGTATCGGCAACTTTACTTATGAATTTCGTAACATCAATTCTGAGATTTTATTTTCTCTTCAATCTGGCAAAACAAAATCACAACTTTATCGATTACATGTTAAGTCAAAACCCATTTTAGATAAGCTAGAAATCAAGATCAATCCGCCATTATATACAGGTTTACCTTCACGTACAGAAAACCAAATAGGTGATGTGAGCTTTGCTGCTGGATCGAGATTAGAATGGCTTATAGAGGCTTACGATGCCGATACTCTTGGGCTCCACTTTGTGAAGATGGATAAGTCTATTTTCAAATCAGACTCCAAATTGCAATTTGAAAAAACTGTTTTCGAATCTGATACCTATGAAATATCACTAGCCAATAGTGAGTATAATAATGCCATTTATGCGCGTTACAAGTTGGAGGCTTTGCCTGATCAATTTCCAAATATTGGAATAAGTTTACAACAAGATTCTTTGAATGCATCTGCCTATTATTTTAAGGGTGTGATTAAAGATGATTACGGTTTTAGCAAATTGCGTTTTGCTTATGAAGTCGAAGGAGAATCTGCTAAATTTTTAAGAGTCCCGATTCAAAAAAATCTAAATCGCCAAGAATTTTATTTTGCCTTCGATTTTTCTTCGGCTAATCTGCCTCAAGGAAGTCGAGTTCAATATTATTTTGAAGTGTTCGATAATGATGCCATCAATAAACCCAAAAGTACAAAGTCCGATTTTCTAAATTACTACTTACCAAACGCCGAACAGGTTTTTGAACTGAATTCTCACATTCAGGATAGTTTGACTAGTAAAATGGAGAAAGGAAAGGAAATAAGTCGTTCTATACAGCAGGAAGTCCATAAATTACAGAAGAGTTTATTGGATAATTCAAGTGATCAATGGCAACAAAATCAGATGTTTCAGGAAATTGAAACTCAGAAAAACCATCTTGAGAATCTCTTAAAAGAAATTAAGAAGGATAATGCCCGTAAAAATCAGCTTATGAAAGCGGCAGGATTGCAAGATTCGTTGCTTTTAGACAAACAAAAGAAGATTGAAGAGCTGATGGAGAAAATTTTGGATGATGAGCTAAAAAATCTTTTCGATGAATTTAATAAATTGGCAGAAGAGCTAGATAGAGATAAGATTAACAAATTGGGAAATCAATTGAAAATGTCTATGGACGATTTTCAGAAGCAGCTTGATCGAAATTTACAATTACTGGAGCGCTACGAAATTGAATTGGGTGTGAAGCAACTTTCTTCCCGAATTGAAAAATTAGCTGAAGAGCAAAAAGCACTTTCTCAATTTAAGAGAAAAGATAAAGAGCTTGCCATCCGAAAACAGGTCAGTGCAAAAATGGAGTGGGAGCGTATCGAAAAGGATCTGGATGGTATGATGAAGAAGAATTCAGAAATTCAAAAACCTTTTAAGCTCGGCGATTTTAAAAATGAAAAATATGAGATTCAGAAGAGCATGCAAGAAAGTCTGGATCAACTTCGCGATAATAAAATGGGTAAGGCTGGAAAGAGCATGCAGAATTCTTCTCAGAAACAATCTCAGATGGCGCAAAAGCTATCAAAGGCGATGGCTGGAAGCATGTCTATGCAGGTGAGTGTCGATACGGATATGTTAAGTAAATTACTAAATAACCTAATAGATTTTTCTTTTCAACAAGAAAAGCTTATTTTAGATTTGCAAAAAACAAACTATCAGAACCCATTATATGTCAATATTATAGACAGGCAGGGGCTTCTGAAAGAAGAATATCAATTATTACAAGATTCTTTATTGTCTTTATCGAGTCGTACCCCTCAGGTTGCTGCTCTTATTGGTAATAGAATTTTTGATTTGGAGGATTTATTGAGTCAGAGTCTCGACGAGTTGAATAATCGTAGGGCTTATCAGGCCAGAGTGACTCAACAGAAGTCGATGACAGAGATTAATGAGTTGGCTGTTTTTTTATCAGAAGCTTTAAAACAGCTTATGGAGCAAATGGCCAATGGCATGCCAGGTAGCCAAATGGGAGATAAGAAAGGTAAACAGCCTTCTTTTTCAGGTATGAAATCGCAGCAGGAATCTCTAAAAAAGATGCTTGAACAGATGATTAAAGGCATGAAAGATGGAAAAGGTAAACCTGGGCAAGATGGTGAGAAGATGGGGAAATATTTGCGAGAGCAAGAAATGTTCCGTCAAAAGATGAATGAAATGATTCAGCATGGTGGGCATGGTGAACAAACAGAGAAAGTTTTGAGAGAAGTGATGAGAATGATGGAGCAAACTGAACGTGAAATCTCAAATTTCTCCATTAACAGGCAGACTATCAGTCGTCAAAATAAGATAATGACTCGATTGTTGGAAGCTGAAAATTCGTCACGAGAGAAAGATTTTGATAAGAAAAGAGAAAGTAAATCGGGACTTAATCATAAATTGAGTAACCCTAAGGCAATTTTTAAGTATAAGAAAACAGATACCGAGTTCGATGACCTGTTTAATGATTCGAACGTGAAACTCATAGACTACTACAATAAAATTTATTTAGACTATCTTATTCGATTAAACGATGGCAAAAGCAGATAACTTATTAAAGTTTCCTTCACGTATTGATTATTTGAAACGCGTCGAGAATCTAATTAGTAACCTGTCTTCACATTACAAAATCAGCCCCGAAGCTCGCGATAAAATTTCATTAGCAGTTCTTGAAGCTGTGAACAATGCTATTTTGCATGGCAACAAGCTCGATCATAAAAAGAATGTTTCGATCCGTTTTCAGGTAAATGAACGCTGTATATCTTGTGTTATCAAAGATGAAGGTGAAGGATTTGATTTTTTATGCATACCAGACCCAACTCTTCCCGAAAATATTGAGAAAATCCACGGAAGAGGCTTATTTTTGATGAATCATTTGGCCGATTCAGTGCATTATAGTGCTGAGGGCAGACATGTTAAAATGATTTTCAATCTATAATCAATGGAGATAAGTTACAATACGTGTGAAACTGAAATGCCTGAAATCAATCAGGAAAGAATCAGTTTGTGGATCTCTCAAGTCGTAGAGAATTTCGAATGCGAGATAGGGGAGATTAATTATTATTTTTGTTCTGATGATTATTTGTTGGAGATGAATCGTGAACATTTAAATCATGATTACTTCACTGATATCATCACTTTTGACTATACCGTTGCGGATATCATTTCGGGAGATCTTTTTATTTCTGTGGATACCGTTCGTGATAATGCTGAAGAATATCAGGTTGATTTCTTCGATGAACTACAACGAGTGATTGTGCATGGTGTACTTCACCTACTTGGGATTGATGATAAGTGTGATGAAGATCAGGAAATAATGACCCAAAAGGAAGATGAATCATTAGCTTTACTTTCCAAGATTCATTAAGTTTGTGAAATTTTCGAATTAAAAAATTGATTATTAGCTTTTTACATTGTCTTTTTATGGCATTTAAAGAGGTGATATATAATATATTACCCTAAATTTCGATGGTAAATATAGGTGTAAAACACTGAAAACGTATATGTTAGCTAAATATGATGTTATAGTAGTTGGTGCAGGTCATGCAGGTTGTGAAGCCGCAACGGCAGCTGCCAATTTAGGTTCCTCGGTGCTTCTTATCACCATGGATATGAATAAGATCGCTCAAATGTCTTGTAATCCTGCTATTGGTGGTATTGCTAAGGGCCAAATTGTGAGAGAGATTGATGCATTAGGAGGACATACTGGTATTGTTACCGATAAGTCATCCATCCAATTTCGAATGCTGAATCGTTCTAAAGGACCTGCCATGTGGAGTCCAAGAGCACAATGCGATCGAATGGTTTTTTCTGCCGAGTGGAGAAGGGTTGTTGAGAATACCGATAACTTAGACATGTGGCAAGATGCCGTAGTAGGTCTTCTTTTTGAAAATGAAAAGGTGGTTGGTGTTAAAACAAAACTGGGAATTGATATCAAATCTAAATCAGTTGTTTTAACCAATGGAACTTTCTTGAATGGTCTGATGCATGTTGGGCGTCAACAAGAAATGGGTGGCCGTTCTTCCGAACCAGCTTCGCTCGGAATTAGCGAGCAGTTGAAATCCGTAGGTTTCGAAGTTGGCAGAATGAAGACTGGAACACCAGCTCGTCTTGATGCAAGAAGTATTGATTTTTCAGTGATGAAGAGACAGGATGGGGAAGATGATTTTCATCAATTTTCATACCTAACAGATCATGTAGATAAGGAGCTTATTCAGCGACCTTGTTACATTACTTATACCAATCCAGATGTTCACGCAGCACTTGAACTTGGCTTTGAAGAGTCTCCTATGTACGATGGAACCATTCAGAGTACAGGGCCACGTTATTGTCCGAGTATCGAATCGAAGTTGACCACTTTTGCAGAGAAAAAAGAACATCTGTTATTCTTAGAACCAGAAGGTGAAACCACACATGAATATTATATTAACGGATTTTCTTCTAGTTTAGCTTGGGACATTCAGTTGAATGGTTTAAGGAAAGTGCCTGGTTTGGAGAATGTTAAAATGTATCGTCCGGGTTATGCTATAGAGTACGATTATTTTGCCCCGACGCAGTTGTTTCATACTTTAGAGACTAAGTTGATTGGGAACCTCTATTTTGCAGGTCAAATTAACGGAACTACGGGCTACGAGGAAGCAGGCGCACAAGGTATGATGGCAGGTATAAATGCAAGTTTAAAAGTGCAAAATCGTGATCCATTTACTTTAAAACGTAATGAAGCTTATATTGGTGTTTTGATTGACGACCTAGTGACTAAAGGAGTTGATGAACCCTATCGTATGTTTACTTCGCGTGCTGAATACAGAATTCTATTGAGACAAGACGATGCAGATGTGAGGTTAACTCCACGAGCGTTTGATTTAGGATTGGCAAATCAGGATCGTATGGATTTGCTTCAGGATAAAATTGTATATAGAAATAGACTGATTGACTTCTGTAAGGAGTTTGGCGTGAAACCCAAATATATCAATGCTGTACTTGAAGATTTGGGAACAAGTCCTCTTAAGCAAGGCATGAAACTTTACGATGTTATTTTGAGACCTCAGGTCCATATCACAGACTTACTTGATACCATTCTTCCTCTGAAAGAAATCGTAGAATCGATACCTAATAGGAGAGATGAGATTATTGAAGCTGCTGAAGTTTTGATTAAGTATTCAGGCTATATCGAGAGGGAAAAACTAATAGCAGATAAGCTGACTCGACTTGAGAAAATTGTGATTACAGATCGTTTTGATTATACAAGTTTACAATCATTATCGACTGAAGCGCGTCAGAAATTAGATAAAATTAAACCTGAAACCATAGGTCAGGCTTCACGTATACCTGGGGTTTCCCCAAGTGATATAAACGTGCTTATAATCCTTATGGGGCGTTAATGTTCCACGTGGAACGCACAGGGTGTTTGAGAAAGAAATGCCCTCTGAGAGCTCGAAAATGCCTTATCTTTATTGTAAGATGGGTGTTTTCGAGTTTTTAGTATAATAGATTTGGATGAGAAATATCAAGTATATTTTAATCCCTATTCTTTTTAACTTGATACTTGAGTATCTTGTATTATAATTTGAAAACTTAATGATATGGCTGAATCAAACTTTACTATAGCAGGGAATATTGTCGATGTTGTCTCCAGGAGAATCTTTAAGGGAGAGATAGAAGTTAAAGATGGTGTGATTCATTCAATCAAGGAACTTGATGATGTTCCGGATTGCTACATTCTTCCTGGCCTAGTTGATTCGCACGTTCATATTGAAAGTTCTCTTTTAATACCAAGCCGCTTTGCTGATTTGGTTGTTAGAAAAGGAACTTTAGGTGTTGTGACTGATCCGCATGAAATAGCAAATGTATTGGGAGAGATAGGGATTGACTTCATGATAAATGACGCCGCAAAAACACCTCTAGAAATTCGCTTCGGTGTTCCTTCTTGCGTTCCTGCTACACCATATGAAACTTCGGGTTTTAAATTGGGACCTAATAAGGTCGAGAGTTTGTTGAAAAGGGAAGAGGTTGTCTGTCTTGCCGAAGTTATGGATTACCCTGGTGTGATTCGAGGTGATCTTGATGTCATGAAAAAGATTGTTGCGACCAAACGATTAGGGAAGAAAATTGATGGGCACGCTCCTGGTGTCAACGGAGAGGATCTTAGAAAGTATGTTGCCGCAGGTGTTTCTGCAGATCATGAATGTTCGACTTTAGACGAAGCTCTGAATAAGATACGTCTTGGAATGATGATACAGATCCGAGAGGGAAGTGCAGCTAAAGATTTTGATGCTTTGTATTCCCTTATAGAAACGCATCCTGACCGTGTCATGTTGTGTACGGATGATACACATCCGGATGATTTATTCGAAAGAGGACATATTGATAATCTTATTCGTATGGGCTTAGAGAAAGGCTGTGACATTATGAATTTATTACGTGCTTCATCCTATAATGCCATCAAACATTATGGTCTCAATTTAGGATTACTTCAAGTGAGAGACTCTGCAGATTTTATTGTCATTGATAATTTTGAATCATTTCAAGTGAATTCTTCTTATATGAAAGGAGAATGTATCTATAAAGAGGGAGAGGTGTTCTTCGATAGTCACAATGAGATTATTTTGAATAATTTTTACCGTAAAGAAATAGAGCTCGTGGATATTCAGCTTGAAGCTAAGGACTGCGATGTACATGTGATGACGGTTAGTGATGGTGATTTGTTGACCGGTTGGACAAATGGACGCCCAAAAACTGAAAATGGTAAGTTTGTTTCAGATACAGAACAGGACCTACTCAAAATGGTTGTGATGAGTCGTTACAATAATGAAAAGCCAGTTGTCGGTTTCGCTAAAGGATTTGGTTTTAAGAAGGGCGCTATTTCGGGTAGTATTGCTCACGACAGTCATAATATCATTGCTGTTGGAACGAACGATGCCGATTTATTAAAAGCCTTAAATTCGCTAATTCTGATGAAGGGTGGGATGGTCGCCTGTGAGCAAAATGAATGTCGATCTGTAAAGCTTGATGTAGCTGGCTTGATGTCGAACAAAAGAGGCGAAGATTTATTGGAGATCTATATGGAGATGTCTAATTTTTCAAAAAGCTTTGGGAGTGGTTTTCACTCGCCATTTATGACCCTGGCTTTTATGTCTTTACTTGTTATACCTAAATTGAAACTTTCTGATAAAGGTCTATTTGATGTCGAGCAATTTAAATTGATTGATTTGTATTGTGAATAGTCTTGTTTATATTGCTTGCTGATCCATTAGAAACTATTATCTGTGATAGAAAACAAACACATTGTTCGCTTAAAAGAGCTTATTGCTGCCTTGCCAGATGAACCAGGCGTTTATCAGTTTTTTGATGAGCAAGAAAAGATTATATATGTAGGAAAGGCTAAGCGTTTAAAACGACGTGTAGCCTCTTATTTCAATAAGGTGCATGATGTTGCCAAAACGAATGTGATGGTGAAGAAAATTGCAGCTATTACACACCTGGTTGTGGAAACGGAGGAGGATGCACTTCTTCTGGAAAACAACCTAATTAAAAAGCATCAGCCTCGTTACAATATCCTTCTCAAGGATGATAAATCATACCCATGGATTTGTATAAAAAAGGAAACTTACCCACGTGTTTATACTACCCGTCAATTGGTGAAAGATGGGTCTGAATACTTTGGACCTTACACCAGTGTTCGTATGGTAAGAACTCTTATGGATCTTATTCGTTCTTTATATAAGCTACGGACTTGTAGTCTAAAATTAAGTGAGGAGAGTATTGCACAAGGGAAGTTTAAGCTTTGTCTGGAATACCATATAGGAAATTGTAAAGCACCTTGTGAGGGCAAAGAATCATTCGAAGAATACCGTCAGACTATAGCAGATATTCGCCATATTCTCAGAGGTAATATTAGAACGGTTACTAATTTCCTTAAAGAAAAGATGCAGACTCTAGCTGATGATTACAAATATGAAGACGCTCATAAACTTAAAGAGAAGTTAGATCTTTTGGAGAAGTACAAAAGTAAGTCAACTATTGTTAGTCCAACGATTGACAATATTGATGTTTATTCAATTTTGGCTGATGAAGATACGGCCTATGTCAATTTTATAAAAGTCGTGAATGGTGCCATTATTCAGGCTCATACCATCGAAATCAAAAAGAAATTGAATGAGAGTGATCCGGAACTTTTATTGATGGGGATAATAGAGATTCGACAAAAATTTGGGAGTACAGCTAAAGAAATAATAGTGCCTTTCCAACTGGATATGTCCATGCATAATGTTGGATTTATAGTGCCTCAAAGAGGTGATAAAAAGAAGCTTCTTGACATGTCTTTACGTCATGTGAAGTATTTCAGACAGGAAAAGTTGAAACAGCTGGATAGGATACAACCAAAGAAACATGCCGATCGAATAATGGAAGGCATGAAAAAGGATTTCCGCTTGCAGGACTTGCCAGTTCATGTTGAGTGTTTTGATAACTCGAATATTCAAGGGGAGTATCCTGTGGCATCTTGTGTTGTATTTCGAAATGGGAAGCCTTATAAAAAAGATTACCGTCATTTTAATATTAAAACTGTAGTTGGAGCCAATGACTTTGCTTCCATGGAAGAGATCATTTACAGGCGATATAAGCGCTTGCAGGAAGAGGAGAAGTCATTGCCTCAGATGATTGTTATTGATGGTGGGAAAGGGCAGTTGGGAGCCGCATTGAATGCCCTTGAGAAACTTGACTTAAGAGGTAAGATTGCGATAGTAGGTATTGCAAAACGTCTTGAGGAAATCTTCTTCCCGGGAGATCCTTACCCTTTGTATCTGGATAAGAATTCGGAGAGTTTGAAAGTGGTGCAGCATTTGCGAAATGAATCTCACCGATTTGCGATCACCTTTCATAGATTGAAGAGATCGAAGGCTTTTATCACCTCAGAACTGGATGAAGTATCTGGAATTGGCCCGAAAACCAAGCAAAGCTTGATTTCTACCTTTAAATCGGTAGAAAATATCAAAAAAACGAGTTTGGAAGATCTTGAAAAATGTATAGGAAAAGCAAAAGCCATAAAGCTCTGGAAATATTTCAATTAGAATATTCTACTTACAGTAATAAATGATATTTTAGCCAATAAATTATTGACTAAAATATGGCTTTGATTAAATCTTCGATTTCTATTTTTAAGAAATAGTCATTTAAATCGATTTGTTCCAGTTCCTGGAGCAAACTTTCCTTGTGATGGGGGACATTGATAAGTTTATTTTCCAACTCATTAATATTTCCCATCTTAATACAATTACCCAAAATTTCAGCTCTGACGATTCGACCTTTTTCTATATCAAGTTCAATTTCCAGAATATAACCATTAGCAAAACTAATTAGCCTTTCGAATTTGTATTTTGGGGAGTAACCAAAGTTCCATTCCCATTTCAAATATTTTTCATCCATCAACTTCTGAATAGCCTGATGATCTTCTTCAGTCAGTTCGTAAGATTTCACTTCTGGGAAGAGATTTTGAACGTGTTCAATGATTTTGTTTTGAAGCTCATCAATACTCAGAGGAGTGGAGAGGTGATCACTGATGTTGCATACGCGACTTCTAATCGATCGAATACCTCTGTCTTTAAACGTAAGTGGATTAACCTTTAAAAGGCTGTTTAGTCGACTCAAATCGCTTGAGAAAAGCATGGTGCCATGTTGCATCACTTTGCTTCTGTAGATGTGGGAGGCATTACCCGAAAATTTCATCCCATCAATGGTTAAATCACTTTTCCCTTCGAATTTGGCATTCACATTTAAACTCTGAAGCACATCGATGACAGGTTGTGAGTATTTTCGGAAATTGATTAATTCCCCTTTTGTGCCATTGCTGATGAAGCAATAGTTTAAGTTTCCATCGTCATGAAAAACAGTACCACCTCCCGAAAGACGACGCACAATTTCAATGCCTTGTTCTTGACATTTATCCAAATTTATTTCAGCTAAAGCATTCTGATGCTTCCCAATAATCACCGCTGCTTTGTTGCGGTAGAGCATATAGAAATTCTCATCGAAATTCTTCAATAAGTATTCTTCTGTTGCTTGATTAAAGGCGGCCTGATTGCTATTGCTGATATAGTAGAACATGTGGTATTTATAATTTTAGACTTGTTGTTTTGGATTTAAACGTCGATTATGAAGTCCGAAATCATCAAGCTTTCTTCTTCGATTGCTTATTACAAATATGCTCAATAAAATCGGATTGTCTTTATTAAGATTTGATTTTAATAGTCGGTTTATGTTGTTTTTCTATTTATAAATCAGCAAAAATTTAACTTTGCTAAACGAGAACTTAAAATTTAGAACATGCGTGTAGTTATACAGAGAGTGAAGCGGGCTTCAGTAGAAGTTGAAAATCAAGTTGTCGGAGAAATCGGGAAGGGACTTATGATTTTAGTAGGTATTGAAAATGCCGACGGACAAGAGGATATTGATTGGCTTTGCAAGAAGATTTGTGGTCTGAGAATCTTCGATGATGAAGCTGGTGTGATGAATAAATCTCTAATAGAAATTGGAGGCGATATTTTAGCTATTAGCCAGTTTACCCTGCATGCTCGCACTAAAAAAGGGAACCGACCTTCCTACATCAATGCAGCTAAACCTGACATATCAATCCCCTTATACGAATCATTTTTAATGGCCTTGGAAAAGGAGAGTGGCAAAACACCTCAGAGAGGGAAGTTTGGCGCTGAAATGCAAGTTTCATTGGTTAACGATGGCCCTGTGACCATTACGATTGATACTAAAAACAAAGAGTAATTGATGCGGTAATATGCTGATGTGTTGATTTGATAATGTGATGATCTGATAAAACGATGATTGGTTGATGTGCTGATTTGTTTTGATCGTTTCTTTGTGTCCTTTGCAGTAATATTAGCGTTCCGATTCATCGGAATTGCGGTTGAATTTATTTTGGCAAACATGTAAATTATAAGAAGTGATGAATGAAGAAATAAGTATAAAAGAGGCACAAGAGCAGGTTGATACCTGGATTAAAAAATACGGTGTGCGTTATTTCAGCGAGTTGACCAATATGGCCATCCTTACCGAAGAAGTGGGAGAGGTGGCCCGAATTATTTCGAGAAAATATGGCGAGCAATCCTTTAAGGCTGGAGAATCGGATAAGAATCTAGGAGACGAAATGGCGGACGTTCTTTGGGTTCTCATGTGCTTGGCCAACCAAACAGGTGTGGATTTAACTGAAGCTTTTAAAAAAAATATCGAAAAGAAAACGAGTCGTGACAAGACCCGTCACTTAGAAAATGATAAGCTTAAGTGATTATTTGGTACAATTGAGGAGAGTATGAAGTGCTAAATCTATTTAATTGAGATATTCTTGGGAAGATACATATCAATTCAGTCGAAATGTGAATTGATCAATATATTTATTAGTTTTGATTAAGTGATTTCAAGTTAATATGATCATTCAATCATAAATCTCTAAATGAAGCTAAGCCTATACCTATCTCTATTTTTTCTTCCCTTTTTCTCTTTATCACAAAGTAATACGGACTTTGATCTGATATACGATCGGGGTGAAGCCAGCCTGATATCCAATTTTGATAGCTGTTCAAATAGTATTGAGCATCTTAAAAACCTCCCTGACTTAAACAATCTTCAGAGAATTAGAATTGAGTTTCTGGAGACCAAAGCCAAGTGTCAACTGCAGAGCATTGATACGACTATGCTTATTCTCAACAAATGCCTGGAAAAGCTTAGCCAGTCTTATCCTGAGAATATGACGCAGAAGGCGGAAATATTAATGCTTTTGGGAAGTATGAATTCGTCAAACTCGAATGTATGTGTTGGGATTCCTCAATTGATGGCGGCTCAGGAATTATTTTTAAAAACTGACGATCGCAATAAGCAACACTATTGCAGAATTAGAATAGCCGAAGCCCACAGAGTTAAAAAACAGTTCAAAATTGGCTTTGATTTACTTTATGACTTGCTAAAAGAAAGAGATTTGTCCGTTCAAAATAGATGTAATTTATACGGACGCCTTGCCTCGTACTATGATGAATGTGTCACAGGAGCATTTAATTACAATGAACCAAGTTTTAATCGTTTGGATTCTACATTTAAATACACCAAGTTATCTGCCCAAATTGCCGAACAGTATAATTTTAAGGGCTTAAAAGCATCTTCTTACAATCAGCTAGGGCATTTTATGATGCACTATAGATCAGAAATTGACAGTGCTGTTATTTTCCTGAGTCAAGCTGCACAAACTTTTAAAGAGCTTGGAGATTACGCCAATTACGTGAATACCTCAAACAATATAAACAGTGCTTATCAGAAAAAAGGTCAATTTCATAAAGCCATTGCTACAAGCAAACACTTATTGACTATAAGAAAAGGAGAGGAGTACCCGCAAATATATCGCAAGACCTATAAGCATTTATCAGATTCTTACGATTCTATTGGTGATTACCGACTTGCAAAAAAATATTTGGAACGCGTGTATGCAATAGAAAAAGGCTTATTTAAAACCTACCTTAACAAAGAAGTGACTGCCTTAACAACAAAATACAATTACGAACTAAAGGAAGCCCAACTGGCAGAAGAACAACACAAGAGCCATTTTAGACTAGCCCTTTTTCTGGGTATATTTTTAATTACAATCATTTTACTGATTGTTGCTATAGTAGTGAACCGTCTGCGAAAAATGGTCTATATGCAAAAACAGCATCTTCTGATAAATAAAAATTCGATCTTGCAAAACAATATCATACATCATAACAAGACGCTTACAATGAATGCCTTGCGTTTTGTTCAGAACGACAACTTGCTGAATGAGATATCGCAGCAAGTGGGAGCGATGGAATATCTGAAAAAAGCTGATTTAAAAGAAGCCTTACAAAACTTGATTTCTGAAATTAGAGTGAGCAAAAAGAATGAAGTTTGGAACGATTTTGAGAAGAGTTTCAAAGAAGTACACGCTGATTTTTATAAAAACCTCACCAAAGAACACGCTGATCTGAGTTCAAAAGAACTGCGATTGTGCGCCTTCCTCAAGCTCAATCTAACCAGTAAAGAAATTGCAGCCATAAATGGCATGTCTCCTCGTACTGTTGAAACAGCCAGACACCGATTAAGAAAAAAACTAAACGTAGCCGAAGGAACCGATCTAAACAGCTTCTTCCAAAAATTCTAAATCTTATCTGATTACACCATCACTTTATCCTCTTCGTTCCCTTTTCTGTACCCTGAGCGGAGTCGAAGGGAGGAGAGTACCCGAATTTACGATAGGGAGTGGTTCAAAATTATAAGAATAATCGAATTCTGTCCCACGCCAAACTCACAAAAACCACCACGCTTAAATCCTGTCAGGATTACTAGCTTTACTTAAATAACGACTTCTGTTTTGTAGTAAATCGCAAAATTGGGGGTACGTCATATCTACTACATTTGCCTTATGATACATGTTGTGAGTCTCTTATGTGATTGATTTTTTTAATCATAACTAGGCAATATTTTCACTTCATAAATTAGATTTGTATTGTTCAATTCACTTCGTGATGGCATCAAGGGTTAAACCTGTCTTTGCCAAAATGAATTTATATAGTGAAGAAGAGTTTTGAAAAATACAGCTCTTTAAGCGCTATGAAAATCAAGATATGGCATTCTGGAATAAAAAATCACATAACACACATACGCTCTCCGATATTATGAGAGGGATGCAACATTCCGTGAATACAGCACAGGAGATTCTGGAGAAGCATCACATCCATCTATTGAATAAATATTTTAAGGAAGATGGTCATCCAATTACCAAGAAGATTAGAATTAGTGAAGATAAGGTTTTGGATGTACCGCTGGTTTCTGTAATCAATCAGAGTTCGCTGTGTATTGATGAAATGGATATTGAATTCAGTGCAAAGATCAATTCGATTGAGATGAAAAATTTAAAAACGGATGATATGGATGTTGATCGATCGAGTTTTACGATGGACTTTACACCTAGCGAAAGAACTACTAATGTGGTGGCTGTAAAAATTAAATTTAAAACAACGAAACAACCTGAAGGTGTATCTAGGATTGTTGATGAATTTGACAAAAGAATTCATCCAATAGAAGATTATCCTTCGGACAAAGCGAAAAATGATAACGACAATAATCCTAATCTTTAAATAAAACCCCAAAATTATGGCTGAAGAAAAAGGCTTAGCAACCGAAATGCAAGGTTTGCCCATGAGTGACTTAATTGGAGCTCCACTGAAAGCAGCATGCGATTCACAATTCCAATTGGCACAATCTGCCTATACATTTATAACACAACTTGGGTTTCAGGAGGGAGACCTTGATAAACCCAATTTGTTGAAATTTAATTTGCAACGCCCGGTAGAAACGCCCGAAGGCATTCAAACATCCGATATTGAAGTGCAAGCGCCATTTCTTGGCTTGGTTCCTATTCCTTCCTTATTAATTGATGATGTGCACATTGACTTTCAAATGGAGGTGAATGCTGCCACATCAAATAAATCAACTAAAGAGAAAGAAGCTGATATTAAGGCGCATGCCGATTTTAAATTAGGTTTCCTTGGAAAAGGTAATGTTGACGTACATGGTAAAGTTTCCTCAAGCAGAGAGAATACCCGCTCCACTAACCAAACAGCCAAATACCAGGTAAGTGTTTCGGCGCGCCAGCAACCACCTACCGAAGGCCTGAGCAAGCTGATGGATATTATGGCTAGTTGTACAGCGCCTTTGAGTATCAATAAATAAAATTAATTTGAAATGGCATTTAATAATTTCGGATTAATAGCACGTAATCGAGTTACTCAAATTACATTCGAATATAATGATTTTGATCCATTTGACGGAATTAGATTTCGCGAATGGCATCAAAATTATGCGCGTATCGGTTTTAATAAAAATATTATAGAGTATATAAGGATAAGAGATAGGGTTTTACATGAAAATACATATTGGATAAGATGTCCTTATTGCAATTGGTATTATGATATGAGTAGTAAGCGATTTCATATAGACCACAAAGTTTCTTGGCAAGATTACTGCCTTAGTCTTGTAAATAATCAAAATAATATTGGAAACCTGAGAGCTTGGGAAGTTTATATTGGATGTAATGATCCATCGAATCTGATTGTATCCTGTGCCAGTTGTAATGAATCTAAGGGTGATCGAAATATTACAGATGATTGGCTAAATAGACGGCGCATGTTGGCAAGCCAAACGAATGGATTTAATCAATAGTTACATTTTTATTTGAACTCCATTAACAAGTATATATTATAAGATGAGTAATTTATTGAGGTAAGTTGTATTCTACTTTTAAAAAAAATCAAATATTATGAAAAAATATATCCGTTATGTTCCTCTATTATTAATTCAATTAATCTCAACATTCTCAATAAAAGCTCAGGAAGAACTAACACCAGAAGATTTCCTTCCTTTAGAAATGAATATTGCCATTGACGAAAAGGTACCAGTTGAAACTGTGTATATAGGGTTCTCAATTATTGGATATGATAATGCGGATTGTACTTATGAAATAGTATATAGTAATTTTTATCCATGCCCTTTTGAAATTATGGGAAATAAACTATATGCAAAATTTGTATTAACAACGGTAAATCCATTATGTGACACGCCATGGAGTGGTGATATTAAGGTAACAACTAATGATGGAAAGTCATTGACGAAGAGGTATTATGTTAAAATAAATAATTTACCGGATCCACCGAGTATTGTGAATTTCCGTTCGCTTAATGTTGATGAAGATAGTAAAATAGGCATGGATATAGCTCCATATTTTTGGGTTTTGAGTGATTGTCATGATCCTGCTAAATTAAGTATGCTTGATAATGAATATTTCGAAATAATTGATGATAAGATTTATACAAAATTAAAACTTGATTTTGAAGAAAATTCTTTTTTTGAATTCCCTTTAACTGTAAAAGCAGAGGAGTCAGGATTGAGTACTTCATACAATTTATATGTTGCGATTAATGATGTGAACGAAGCCCCAACAGCAATCCAATTGTCAAATGCTACAATTACAGAGAATGCTCCAATTGGAACCGAAGTGGGAACACTAAATGCCAGTGATGTTGATGTCAACCAAAAATTCACATACACAATAGCTGAAAACGAGAACTTCGAGATTGTGGGAGACAAGCTAATCAGCAAAACAGCCTTCGATTTCGAAACTTTGGATAGCTATTCAGTAAAAGTGACTGTTGCTGATCAAGATGGATTAAGCCATAAACAAAATTTTACGATTCAGGTTACCGACGTGAATGAAGCGCCAACAGCCATTGCGCCAAGTGCACCAACTGTAGTTGAAGATGCTACATATATTTCTTTAGACGATAATATTCAGCTTGTAGATGTTGATGGAGACGATCAGATAGTAATATTTAATATAAGTGGGGGAGAGCTGACTATCGGAACTGCAGGTATCACTTTTGGTGGTAGTGGTAATGGAACAGCAAATGTTACGGCAGCTGGTACGCTTGCTGCACTTAATGCCGCATTGGATGCTGCCACCTTTACACCTACACCTAATTTAAATGGTACAAATGCAGGAACAATTTCGTTTACGACTAACGACGGAGAAATGACTTCCAGTGTTACATCAGTTATTTTTGAAATAACTGCCGTTAATGATGAACCTAGCGCAGTTCAACTTTCTGCAAACACGATAACAGAAAATTCAACAATTGGCACTGAAGTAGGCATACTCACAGCCAGTGATGTTGATGCAAACCAAATTTTCACCTACACAATAGCCGAAAATGAGAACTTCGAGATTGCAGGAGACAAGTTGCTTTCAAAAGCAGCCTTAAATTTTGAAACAAAAGATTATTATTCTGCAGAAATTACTGTTGCTGATCAAGATGGATTAAGCCATAAACAAAGCTTTACTATTACAGTAGAGGATGCTAACGATGCACCAACAGCAATTGAGTTATCAAACACTACAATTGCCGAGAATTCTGTAATTGGAACCGATGTTGGAACCTTATCGGCTACCGACGAAGATGCCAATCAAAGTTTCACGTACACGATAGCCGAAAATGCGAACTTCGAAATTGTAGGAGACAAACTGGTTTCAAAGTCAGAATTTGATTACGAAACTAAAGACAGTTATTCGGTTGAGATGACAGTGACCGATCAAGACGGTTTAAGTTTTATACAGAACTTTAGCATTGCAATTCAGGATTTAAATGACAATACTCCAATTGTCTTAGCCAGTCAAATTTTCTCAGTAAACGAGGATGCGCCTAATACGACAAGCTTGGGAACTGTGTTGGCTGCCGACGCTGATGCAGGAACGATTTTTAGTAGCTGGACAATTTCAAGCGGTAATGATGAATCTGTTTTTGCGATTGATGCAAGTACTGGTGAGATAACTGTTAATGATAATTCGAATCTTGATTTTGAAGCAACTACTAGTTATACTTTATCGGTAACAGTTAGCGATGGCATGAATACTAGTTCTGTTGAAACTCTTAATATCAATGTAAATGATATCAACGACAATGCTCCTATTGTGGCTGTATCACAAGTCTTTACGATCGATGAGAATCTAAATGACAATAATATTTTTGGAACCATAAAAGCTACCGACGTAGATCGTAAGTCTGAAGATTTGAAAGATTGGATTATCACGAATGGTAATAAGAACAATGCTTTTACAATTAATCCCCTAAACGGCCAAATTTCGGTAAATAACAGTCTTGCTCTAGACAGGGAAAATACAGATAAATTTCTTCTGGAAATTACAGTAAGTGATGGAGAGTTAGTATCCGAACCAGAGACGATTACAATTAAGCTTAATGATCTAAATGATAACCGTCCTGTAATCGCAGCGAATCAAACCTTCAGCTTGGATGAAAACCCAGCAAAGGGTATTGTAATTGGAAATCTTGCTGTAAAAGATGCTGATATATCAGAAACAATTTATCGAAACTGGACTATCACTAATTTCGTTGATCTTGACGGTAACGGTAATAATGCTATTGCAATTCATCCTGATACAGGAGAATTAACAGTTAACGATCCATTAGATTTTGATTATGAAACAACTCAAAATCTCATCTTACAGATAAAAGTTTCTGATGGAACAGATTTTGGTTTAGAAGAAGAAGTTATCATAAATATTCGTAATTTGAATGACAATTTGCCTACTATAATTGGTAATCAAAGTTTCACAGTGAATGAGAATATTGCCAATGGAACATCAGTTGGAAAGATTTTGGCTACAGATGGTGATGCTGGAACTACATTTTCAAATTGGAATATATTTGGAGGAACCGATGCTGATGGAATTTTTAGTATTGATGAAACGAGTGGGGAGATAAAAATAGCGGATAACACCTATTTAGATGCTGAAAATAAACCGAGTTACTTACTTCAAATTAGACTTAGTGATGGAGATTATCTAAGTGCAATAGGAAATGTTACGATTAATGTGGCAGATCTAAATGACAATGCACCTGTGATTTCAGAAGATCAAGTATTTCATATTAAAGAGAATAGTCCACAAGGCACATTGCTTGCAACTATTGAAGTTACAGATGGGGATATAACACCAACATCCTTATTTACGTTTTCTTGGGTTGGAGGAAATACGAACAGTGCATTTGTGTTAGATCCTAACACAGGTGAAATTCGAATTAATAATCCTGGTGTAATAGATTGTGAAGCAAACTCTAGATTCGATTTGGTTTTTAAAGTAAGTGATGGAACTAATACCAGTAAAGAAGAAACTATTATCGTTTTGATTGATGATATCAATGAGTTTTCTCCGATTGTAAATGCAAGTACTTTCTCAGTGGATGAAAATGCTGAAAATACGGATCTTGTAGGTCAGCTTTTAGCAAGCGATAATGATGTTTCAGCAACTTTTAGTGATTGGACAATCACTAGTGGAAATGAAGATGCAATCTTTTCTATCCATACAGCAAGTGGTGAAATTTCTATTGCTGATAACACAAAGCTTGATTTTGAAACGAACATCAGTTACACCTTATCTGTGACAGTAAGCGATGGAATCAACACAAGTTCTGTCGAAACTGTAAGTATCAATGTAAAAGATATAAACGAAGTACCAAGTGCTATTCAACTTTCAAATGCAACAATTGCTGAGAATTCAGCAATTGGAATTGAAGTGGGAACGCTAACAGCTAGCGATGTTGATGCTGGTCAAAGCTTCATTTACACCATAGCGGAAAATGCGAATTTTGAGATTGCAGGAGACAAACTAGTCAGCAAAGCGGTATTCGATTACGAAAATCAAAATAGCTACTCTGTTGAAATTACAGTGAGTGATCAAGCAGGTTTAAGTCACAAACAGATCTTCAGCATCGACATAACAGATGCAAACGATGCTCCAATCTTTACATCTGAAGCCATTACCGAAGGCGTAGAGGCAGTGGAATATGTTTATACGGTAGAATGTATGGATATTGATGGTGACGCCATTAGCCTGCTCGCTATTGAGAAACCAGATTGGTTAAATCTGGTTGATAATGGAGATGGTACTTGTACCCTTAGTGGCACACCTGCTCGCGGAGGGCTTTATCATGTGATTTTGGAAGCTAGTGATTCTGAATTTACCATTCAACAGGAATTCGATATTGATGTAGAAGTTATTACAGGAATTGAACCTGATTTTACAGCAAGCACGGTCAATATCTATCCTAACCCGGTGGCCAACGAGTTGCACATTGACCTTTCAGGATTCAAAGGAGAAGAGCTAAGTATAGCCTTGTATTCTTTGACTGGGAAACTAATATTTAAGGAATCGTATCAAAGTATAGGAGAGGAAATCAATATACGCAAATCGCTTCAGCATCTGCAATCAGGTTTATATTTGCTAATGATTGATAATGATGGCAGCCGAAAAACTTATAAAATTGTTAAGAAATAGTAATACGTTTAGTTAGGGTTAAGCCAGGGGCGTCATTATGATGGCTCTGGCTTTTTTATTTGAAATCTTCTACTTGGCAATCAGCTTCTTCAAGTTTTTGTAGATAGGATTATTAATTAGTGAAAATCATTTGTCTAGTATTGCTGTCCCAGATATATTATCTGGGGGATAAGGAGTTGGCGATTTACAATCGCATTTAATGACTATTTTTTTACGAGGGGTTACAAATCCCCAACTAGAATCTTCCAGATTGTAAATCTGAAAGAGCGGATCTCTTATTTTCCATTCATTTTGTCATTACCCTAGCCTTCATTCTTCTATTAACCCAAAGTAAATTAATGCAATAGAAATAGGGGATGAGTTAAAATTATTCTATTTTTGTGACTTGAAAGAACATATTCTATGCCGTTTAGGCTGAGAGTATTAATGGAAAAATCAGCGAATAACGATTCGCAACTGGTTATTAATTATTTACATACATTATGAAGAGAGACATTTTAGAAATCTTAAAATCATACGATCTTAAGATTAGCGATGCAGAAGTAAAGGCTAATGTCAAATCAATTGTAGACAAAGATTATAAGGCTTTGTACACCATTGAAAATCTAAAGAAGAATTTTTCTTTCATAGATTTAACGACACTGAACTCTACAGACACGCACGCAAAGGCTAAAAGTTTTGCTGACAATGTAAATAACTTCCAGAATGATTTTGACATGCCAAATGTGGCCGCTATTTGTGTATATCCATACCAGGTACCTACATTAAATGAAAACTTAAAAGCTGAGGGCGTTAGAATTGCTTCTGTAGCAGGTGTTTTCCCATCTTCTCAATCATACGTTGAAGTTAAAGCATTGGAATGTAAAATGGCCGTTGAAAAAGGGGCTAACGATATCGATATTGTCATATCTATCGGAGCTTTTCTTGAGGGACATTATCAAACTATGTTTGATGAAATTGCAATTCAGAAAGAAGCTTGTGGAAAAGCACATTTGAAGGTTATTCTTGAAACAGGAGAGTTAAAAACGGCTGAAAATATTCGTACGGCATCTATTATTGCAATGGAGGCTGGCGCTGATTTCATTAAGACATCGACAGGGAAAGTGCCTGTTAATGCGACTTTAGAAGCTGCTTATATCATGACTCAGGTAATTACTGAGTACTATGAAAAAACGGGCCGGATGGTAGGTTTCAAGCCAGCTGGAGGAATTTCTACTGCCAAAGATGCGATTGAGTTCTATTCGATTTCGAAGCATAACTTAGGTGAGGAATGGTTGAATAACAAGTGGTCTAGAATTGGAGCTTCGAGTCTAGCTAATAGTTTGTTGACTGAGATTCATAAATTGGAAACAGGAGAAGAGAAAGAGATTAAGTATTTTTAATTCTGTTACTTATATAATTGAGATAAAAGCCGGGTAATTCCGGCTTTTTTTATTTTTAACAAAATAAATGAACTTAATATTTGTATCTCATTAAATATTATGTAATTTCATTCATTGTTTAAATGTCTGTTTAGCATCAGAATATGTCCATTCATCTTTCAATATAGTCAGCTTGATGTAAATGATTCAGTTTTTTTAAACTGATCTAGTCATGTTTTTGAGAGACGGATGAGCTATTAAAAAACATAGAATTTAAGATATTTGAATTAACTCTCTAATCTAATGAAATTAGATACAAATCTGAAAAACGAAGATAAAGTCCGGATGTTAGAGGATGAGATTCTTGAGCTCAAGCAAAAGCTTGAGGTGGCTCAAGCAGGATCACCTTGTCAATCTGATTCTAAGTATTTATCAGAATTATTTGGGGTTGTTGACAATGATTTTAATTTACTTTCTATAAATAATAAGAGAAATAAGTTTGTTGAAAATCAGCAGGATGCTCTTATAGGACAGAAGTGTCATTCTGTTTGTTGTGGATCAGACCAGCCTTGTGAAGACTGTTCAATTTCCACTAATAATTCAATGAAATCAGCCTGGTACTTTCTTCAGAATCGACTAGAGAATAATGATAGGATTTGTAAGACTGATATCATTAATCCCCTAAATTATATTGAACCCTTTGAGTTGGCTTTAAAAGAGACGGATCTTTTTTATGAGCAACTTTTTGAATCGACTGGAGATGCGCTTTTAATTTTAGATTGTAAGGGGCGTATTTTGAAATTTACAAGTAAGCTATGTGAAATGCTTTCATATTCAACGGAAGAGTTCTCTGGCTTGACAATTCTTGATATTGATGACCCAACTAACTCGCTTACTTTTGAAGAAAGAACTAAGAATATAAAAAGAGATAAAGGAGCAGTATTCGAAACAGATTTAATTTCTAAATCTGGCAAATTAATTCCTGTAGAATCCAGTTCATCTCCAATACAATACCATAACAAAACTGTATTTTTTGTTACAATAAGAAATATTGAAGAGCGTATAATTGCTCAGAAGGAACTTTTGGAAAGTGAGATTCGTTTTCGCTCTTTAGTTGAAAATGCCAATGATTTAGTGATGCGCTTTGATAGAGAGCATCGTCATGTATTTGTAAATTCAGCTTCTCAGCATGTCTTGGGTATAGCTCCTGAAAAATTTATTGGTAAAACACACCATGAAATGGGCTTTCCTAACGATTTGTGTTTATTGTGGGAAGAAGAAATCGATAAGGTTTTTGAATCGGGAATTACTGATATAATTGATTTTTCAATTCACGTAGAAGGCAATCAGCTCTATTTTGAATGGCAGCTTATTCCAGAGTTTGATTCTGAAGGTGAAGTTCCTTATTTACTAGCTGTTGCTCGCGATGTGTCAACTCGTACATTGAGTGAAAAAGCGCTTGAAGAAGCTTTAAAAACGAAGGACAAGTTTTTCTCAATTATTGCTCATGATCTTAGGAATCCTTTTGGGTCTTTAAGAACACTCTCGGAGTATCTACTAAATAATGAGGATCTAACTAGAAACGAAATTCAGGAATTTGCTGAAATTATTCACGCATCGGCTTGCCAGGGATATGATTTGCTTGAAAACCTTTTGGAATGGTCAAGATCGCAAAGGGGAAGTATAAAATGGCAACCACAGGAATTTGATCTAGTTGAATTGATTAATTCAAACATCAAATTAATTCAACCAATTGTTCATAAAAAGCAGATTGAATTAAATTTTAAACCAGATAAAAGTCATTATGTTTTTGCGGATAAGTATATGACTGATACAATCATCAGAAATATATTGGCTAATGCAGTCAAATTCACCTATATGAATGGGAATGTTGATGTTCAACTGACTGAGCAAGAGAATAATTATTGTGTTTCCGTAAAAGATGATGGTAAAGGAATATCCCAAGGGCATCAAGCTAGAATCTTTGATCTGGATAATCAATATTCCAGTGTAGGAACTGATATGGAAACGGGCACAGGCCTGGGTTTGATTCTGTGTAAGGAATTCATTGATACGAACAATGGCGACTTATGGGTTGAGAGTGAAGTGGGTAAGGGAAGCTGTTTTTCATTTACCGTTCCAAAGAAATAAGCTTCTATTATTTTTTTCTTTCTATTGTATAATCAACTAGTGCTACCATAGCATTTCTAATCTCAGAATCGGGGAAAGTCATTAATATAGCATCTGCTTTAGCTTTATACTCCAACATTTTTTCTCGTGTATAGTCAATACCACCCTTATCTTTTACAAACTTGATGAGTTCTTGAACTCTATCCTTATCCTTATTGTGTTTTTTAAGGGTTTTAAGCACCCATCTTTTCTCTTTAGGAGAACAATCTCTTAATACTGCTATGAGGGGAAGAGTTAGCTTTCTTTCCTTGATATCATTACCTGTTGGTTTTCCAATGGCAGCTTGTTTGTCGTAATCGAATAGATCGTCCTTAATTTGGAAGGCAATGCCTAAATTGACCCCAAATTGTTTCATTCTTTCTTGGGTTTCAGTATCAGCATTTACCGATAAGGCACCCAATTGTGTACAGGCTGCAATAAGACTCGCTGTTTTTTTGTAAATGATATCAAAGTAAACCTCTTCTGTAATGTTGAGTTTCTTCGATTTCTCAATCTGCAAGAGCTCACCTTCACTCATTTCTTTAACCGATTCAGACACAACTTTGAGCTGGCCAAATTCATTATTATCCAAAGCAATTAGTAAGCCTTTAGATAAAAGGAAATCTCCAACCAGAACGGCAACTTTAGATTTCCAAAGCGCATTAATCGAGAAAAAACCTCTTCTTTCATAAGCTTCATCAACCACATCATCGTGTACCAAGGTAGCTGTATGCAAAAGCTGAGTAAGCGTCGCAGCCGTATGGGTCGATTGATTGGTCTCTCCACAAAGTTTAGCAGATAAGAACACCAGAATAGGCCGCATCTCTTTACCTTTTCTTTTGATAATGTATCGATTAATGACATCGAGTAGGCGAACTTTGGTCCGCATAGCATTGCGAAAATACGGATCAAATTCTTTTAACTCTTTCTCAATAGGAGCCTTTATGGTGTTTAATTTAGAAGCTTTACTCATAGCAACCAAAGGTAAAAATTTAGTGCTTTCAATGGCTAAAAAAAAAATAAATTTTCAGATGTCTTAGTCTTTAAATGGCAATTAATAGTCTGTAGATGGAATTAGACTTCGTGTCGATATTATATTGAAAAGAGAAGCTGTGTTTTTGATGTAAAAATATATTCTTCAACATATTTTAGTAGAAAACCTATTCAGAATACCCATAAATTAGCATCAAAGTAACTAATTTAACTATTTCGATATGAGACTTATCTTTCTTAAGGAATATATTTATATATTTGCATAGTTATTAAATACAAGTTTAAGTTTAGTGTATGAAGATTAGCGAATTAGAACCGGAAAAATTAGAACAAGCAGCCAATATGCTAAAGGCAATAGCTCATCCAATGAGAATTGCAATTTTAGGCTATCTTGATGATGGTAAGAAGCTGACGGTTACTGAGATACATGAGTTGTTGAAAATTGAACAATCAACAACCTCGCATCATTTAGGTATTCTTAAGGATAAGGGCGTTTTACAATCTAAACGTGAAGGAAAGAATACTTATTATTTCCTAAAACACTGTAGTTTAAGTAATATTGTTGATTGTATCAGCAATTGTACACATGGATAAAAATTAAAAACCGGTTAATACTGGTTTTTTTTATGATTTAAAGGATGGCAAAAGTTAGATTAACAAAAGAGTTTCGATTCGAAATGGCGCATGCCTTATGGAATTATGACGGTTTGTGTAAGAATATTCACGGACACTCATATATTCTATACGTAACTGTTATTGGAGAACCCATTGCAGATATAAATAATCCTAAGCTAGGGATGGTGATGGATTTTGGAGATTTAAAAAGAATCGTAAATGTTGAGATCGTAGATAAATTGGATCATGCTCTTGTTCTTAGTGATAGAACACCAATGCTTGAGCAGTTGAATATTCCTCAGATGTTCGAACGATTCTTTGTTTTCGATTACCAGCCAACTTGTGAGAATATGATTGCTGATTTTGCAGAACGCATTATTAATCGTTTACCTGCAGATGTGAAATTACATTCCTTAAAACTTCACGAGACAGCAACATCTTTTGCTGAATGGTTTGCAGAGGATAACTAATTCAAAAGAAAATATATAAATTGAAGTCCGGTTTTGTTCCGGACTTTTTTGTACCCGTATTTTTAAAATAATTATCAAGATGATTCCAGGTTCTTTCAATTTCGATCAGATAAAACCAGTTAATCCTTTGCTTGGACTTTTCCCAACTGGGGCATATGGTATTGAGTATGCCTTTAGGGTATATAAAATGGTTGATAGGTTAGCTGAGTTTGAAAAGCTTGGTGCTGCTCCACGTCAAATTTTGAAATTTTGTGCTCTATTTGCTGGTATTGGCAGAGAAGAGAATCAGATGGTTTCGAATTATGGACTTAAATCCTATGAAAAATTAACTGAACACAAATTTTTAGGGAAGTCTTGTTTTAATAATGAACGATGCCGATTCTTAATCCAATGCCAATCTCTTAATATGGATGAGATTCAAAATAAAATAGACGAATACCAAACCGAAAATAGAGATGAAGCTCTCTTCCTATTTAAAATTTTGAAAGATGCCCTAGTTCTAGATGCTTTTCGCTTTGGCAATTTTTGTGCAAACGATCTGGAATTATCAAACTCTAAGAAGTTGGTTTTATTTGCTAGTCAGTTTCATAGGAAAGAAATTAAGCAAGAAGATATTTTAATTGAAATTGAAGATTGGTTGAAAGGCATTCAATAATTTTTCATTCACAATAAAGGCACAAAATAATTCTCGTACTTTTGCTACAACTAATCGTCATTAACACACTTATAATATATGTATTCATCAGATAATAATCCTGATAAGAAGCTCTTTTTACTCGATGCTTTTGCTTTGATCTACCGCTCGTATTATGCTTTTATAAAGAACCCTAGATACACCTCAACGGGGATAAATGCTTCGGCTATGTTGGGATTCACCAATACGCTATTGAATATTCTTGAGAAAGAAAAACCATCTCATATTGCTGTTGTTTTCGATCCGGCAGGTAAAACCTTTCGTCACGAAATGTTTAAGGAGTATAAGGCCCATAGACCACCTATGCCTGATGATTTGAGAAACTCTTTGCCATATATCAAGCGAATAATTAAAGGCTTTAATATTCCTGAAATTGAGGTTGCTGGTTATGAAGCTGATGATGTAATAGGAACTTTGGCAAAGAAGGCTGAAAAGCAAGGTTTCACGGTTTATATGATGACACCTGATAAGGATTATGCCCAATTGGTGAGTGAAAATATTTTCATGTTTAAGCCTGGTCGTTCTGGTAATGAAACAGAGGTTTTAGGCGTTCCAGAAATCTTAAGCAATTTTGGCCTTGAAGACCCAGAGCAGATAATTGACTATTTAGGTTTGATGGGTGATTCTGCCGATAATATTCCGGGTTGTCCAGGCATTGGTCCAAAGACGGCTCAAAAATTATTAGCAGCTTATAAATCCATCGATGGGATTTATGAAAATACAGAAAAGCTAAAAGGTAAGCAGAAAGAAAATATTGTCAATTCAGAAGAACAAGTTCGTTTTTCGAGAGTATTGGCAACAATTGCATTGGATGTGCCTATCGACTATGCTGATGAAAAATGTAAACTGATAGATATTGACGAAGAGATATTAGGTGGCGTTTTTCTTGAGTTGGAGTTCTTTTCTCTAAGAGAAAAGGTTTTGTCTAATGCAAATAATAAATCGATAGATAATACTGATGATGATGCTTCTGACAGTTCGAAATCTGTGGGTAAGAGCACGATAGAAGAAAAAGAAATCATTCTCAGGGAGCTTGAAGACCTAAAAGCACAGTTTTTTGTGCTTGATAATGCGGCAGTTAGAGCTGATTTGAGAGCTGATTTATGTGTGCAAAAATCCTTCTCATTTAGAACAATTTTGAGTGATACGGATCCTAATCAGTCTCAAATCTTAGGATTGGCTTTTGCCTACAAAAATAACCGTTCATTTTTTGTTCCATTTCCTCAAGATGCTTCTGAAGCGAAAAAAGTGGCCCAAGAGTTTCGATTTATTTTTGAGGATGAAAATATCTTAAAAATTGCTCACGACATCAAACGTGATATTTTGGCTTTGCGTTGGTGTGGTATAGAATTGAAGGGGCCAATTTTTGATACGATGATTGCTCATTATTTGATTCAGCCTGAAGTTAAACATGAATTGGTAAATATTGCTCAAGGTAGTATTCAATACAAATTGATGGAAGAAGAGAAGCCTGAGAAGAAAAAGCAAGCTCAGTTGAGTCTGATGTTGGAACCTGAACCCATTAAGCACGACAAATATTGTGAAGAAACTTTGGTGAATTTAGAATTGGTTGAAGCATTGGAAAAAGAATTGACCGATAGTGAACTCCTTGATTTATTCTATAATATGGAAATGCCGCTTCTTCTGATCTTAGCTGATATGGAATTTACAGGTGTGAAGATTGATGTGCCTATGCTAAAAGCTTATGCAGGTGAATTGAACATCGAAGTAAATGTTATTGAGAAGGAGATTCTCGAAATGTCTGGTAAGGAGTTTAATGTGGCGTCGCCAAAGCAACTGGGTGAGGTTTTATTTGAACATATGGCTCTAGATTCAAAAGCTAAGAAGACTAAATCAGGTCAGTTCTCAACTTCGGAGCAGGTTCTAAGCAAGTTGAAGGATAAGCATCCAATTATAGAGAAGATATTGATTTTCCGTGGTTTGAAAAAGTTAATTTCGACCTATGTGGAGGCCTTACCAACTTATATCAATCAAAAATCGGGACGTATTCATACTTCATTTAAGCAAGCTGAAGCGGCTACAGGTCGTTTGAGTTCGATTAACCCGAATATTCAGAACATTCCGATTCGTACACCTCAAGGACGATATGTACGTAAAGCCTTTATTCCTTCTGATGAAAATCATACATTCCTATCAGCTGACTATTCTCAGGTTGAGTTACGCTTAATGGCACATATGAGTCAGGATAAGGCGATGATTGATGCTTTTAATGACGCTGCCGATTTCCACCAGGCAACAGCTGCAAAAATTTACAAATTACCTCTTGAAGAGGTGACTAGCGATATGCGTTCGCATGCTAAGTCTGCCAATTTTGGTATTATTTACGGTATTTCAGCCTTCGGATTAGCTGAAAATCTTAAGATATCTCGTAAGGAAGGCAAGGCTTTGATTACGGGTTATTTTGAATCTTACCCAGGTGTCAAAGAATTTATGGATAAGTCTGTTGCTGAAGCAAGAGAGAATGAATATGTGATGACTATTAAAGGTCGACGACGTTACCTTAAGGACATCAACTCGAGTAATGGTATGATGCGTTCCATTGCAGAACGAAATGCTATTAATGCACCCGTACAGGGATCTGCTGCTGATGTGATTAAGTTAGCAATGATTGGTATCAGTAATCGAATGAAAGTTGAAGGGATGAAGTCTAAGATGCTGATTCAAGTGCATGATGAATTGAACTTCGATTGCTTAAAGTCTGAGCTTGATCAAATGAAAGTGATTCTTCGCGAGGAGATGGAGAATGCTGTTAAGATTAGCGTTCCACTAACCGTTGATATGGGAGTAGGAGAGAACTGGTTAGAAGCTCACTGATCGAACTAAATAAAGAAAATACGAAAGTGGTGTTTGCTCTATGCAGGCACCACTTTTTTTTCGGTCATTGAGCGGAGCCGAAATGCACGAAAAATGTTCCCGATGATTTCGCAAATGAGCGCAGATTTTTTAATTTCCACATCCTCACATTCCTAACTCATAATTTTAAATTTATAATTTGTAAACCCCACTTTCCAAACCAACAACTCCATTTTTTAAAGCTTGATGTAGGTTTGTGATTTTATCAAGGGCATTGTCGCCCATTAATATCTTTTGACCTGTGAGTATGACAGGTTTATCTTTGGCTTTAGCTAGAAAGCTGCTTAGGAAATCAATACCTTTTTGTGTCTGATCTTGCGTTGATACTTTCTGGAAACCTAGAGAATCGAGTTGCTCTTTTAGCTGATTAGATGTTATGAGATGGTTATTAACTAATTCATCAACCCAAGGGAGTGGGTAGTTTAATACATCATCGCTCTTTTTAAGTACATCGTAATAGATAAATCGACTACCTTTTTTTAGAGTTCGTTTGACTTCGGCGTATAGCTTTTGTTTATCCTCAATGCACATTTGTACATGCTGAGTGATTATCAAAGCAAACTGTTCTGAAGGGTAGGGAAGTGCTGTTGCATCAGCTTGATTAAAATGGGTTTTATCATCAAGACCTATAAGCTTAGAAAGGGATTTTGCTGTATTGATGTGTTGCTCTAAATAGTCAATACCATGAACGAAGCAATCGTATTTTTCAGCTAACATCCGGCAAGTACCGCCTAGTCCGCAACCTAAATCAAGAACCACAGAATCTTTATTCAGTTCAATTTGTGAGAACAGTTCTTCACTCACAGCTTTTCCACGAACATGAAACTCATCGAAAGAAGATGTGTGCTTTCGGGTGATATCAGTTTTTGAGATGCCCATTTTTGCTATGGCATCAAGAATCATTTGATATTGGTTTGACTTCATCTCACAAAGAAAGTAAAGAATGCTGATATTGAATTCATCTGTATTTCTATCTCGATCTATTTTTCTTACTTTTAGATCTTGTAAACACAAGATGAACGATAAATGTGACGTTCTCTTTTTAAAACAATTATCCGATTATGAAGATCATATCCTATAACTTAAATGGCATACGTGCCGCTATTAGTAAAGATTTGGTAGGCTGGTTAAAAGCTGAAAACCCAGATATTTTATGCATTCAAGAAACCAAAGCTCAGCCAGAGCAAATTGAATCTCACCTTTTCGAAGAACTGGGATACCATTGCTACTGGCATTCGGCAGTGAAGAAGGGTTACTCTGGCGTGGGTATCCTAACGAAGATTAAACCGAATAAGATATATATCGGTGTTGATAATGAAGAATTCGACGTTGAAGGACGCGCTATTCGTGCCGATTTTGATGGCTTTTCGGTGATGTCAACCTATCATCCTTCAGGAACAACTGGAGGTATTCGTCAAGATTATAAAATGAATTGGCTGAACTATTTCCATGGCTATATTCAGGAATTGAAAAAGGAGATTCCGAACCTGATTATTGCGGGTGATTATAATATTTGTCACAAGCCAATTGATATCAGCAATCCTGAGAAGAAGAAAAACGTTTCTGGTTTTCTTCCGGAAGAAAGAGAGTGGGTTTCTGAATTTATTGCTTCAGGATTTATCGATAGCTTTAGAGTATTCGATCAGTCGCCAGATAAGTATTCGTGGTGGAGCTATAGAGCGGGTTGCCGTGGTAAAAACTTAGGCTGGCGCATCGATTATAATATGGTGAGCGAAAGCTTGCGAGAGAGGCTAAAAGGTGCTTCAATTCTTGCCGATGTGGTACATTCGGATCATTGCCCTGTTGTGCTTGAGATCGATTAATACTTGCCAGTCCAGATTTGCAATCTGGGCTTGAGGAATTGGTGATTTATTCTCTTCGTTCATGAAGCATGTTAGTAATCGCTTATCAAATAAACCAATATTTGTATTACTAGGAGGTCAAAGACCTCCAGCTCGAAACCTGCAGATTTTAAATCTGCAGGAGCAAGGTTTGAAATAATATAAAAGCCGTCAGATATTGAATCTGGCGGCTTTGTTTTTAATTACTAATTAAGTAGCAGGTAATCAAAAGCTTTTGTGATCGTAGAGATAATTAACTAACTTATAGACTAGTTATTTAAGATCAGAATTCACTCTTAGTATTATGAAATACCAACTCTCCAAAGGCAAAAAGATTCTGATCTCTGTCTTGACTTTTCTGTTTATCCTTTTTTTCTTTCTTTCCTTTTTTCTTTCGTCGCTTGTAAAACATTGGGCGGTGAATAATAGTGAAGATTTGATTGGACGAAAGGTTATGATATCCGAGTTGCATTTCAATTATGCTCAGGCAAAAATACAGATAAAAGGATTCAAGCTTTTAGAAGAAAATCCGAAGCGTCTTTTTATAGTTTTTGAGGAGTTACTTTTCAATTTCTCGCCCTATCAGTTGTTAAAACGTGAGTATGCTTTTTCCAATATCTATCTCGATGGTTTAAAGGTTTTTGTTGTTCACAACAGTATCGGCTTTAATTTCGATGATATAATACGCAAACGTGATTTTGGGTTAGATGAGACAAACAAGAAGAAATTAGTGAAATTTTCATTAGAAGATATTCAGTTTAAAAATGGATACATTAAGTATACCGACCTTGAAAAGAATAACATTGTAAAATTCGAGGATATCAATCTCAAACTCCCTTTAATTGCCTGGAATAACAATAAATCTGAAATGGGGGTGGATTTACTCTTTGGAAATAAAGGGAAAATAAGACTGAATGCCGATATGAATCATGCCCTGAATTCCTATTCTGTTGATATTTCAATGCAAACTATCGATTTGAATCACATTAAGGCTTACCTCACAGATTATTTAAATATAAACGCCATATCGGGTCGGTTAAATTCGTCACTTCAACTTTTGGGAAGCCTAAGTGAGCCAACAGATTTTATCATATCGGGACAGGCAAATATTGGTAATATTGAGTTGAGAGATACTAATGATATCAAACTGTTTGAAGCCAAACTTATTGAAGCTTCTCTTGATTCTCTGAATTTGGGAGCCTCTCATTTCGAACTTGGAAAGCTTCATATCGATTCGCCTGAAATTTTTCTAAGTCTGGATACCATCTCCAATAATTACAGTAGAATGATTAGCCCATTTATGCGATTTTATTATAATTTAATGGATAGTTTGAGAAAAATACCTAACAGAACATATCCATTCTACAAAATCGATAATATCTCGGTAAGTAATGGTCTCCTTAGTCTTGCTACGGATAGTTTGAAGCGCGATTTTGTTTATGATTTCGAAGACATTGATATTGAGATAGACCGATTGCACTTTAGGAAGATTGACCTGGACTTACCATGGATTGCCTGGAACAGAACGAAATCAAAGTTTGATGTCGATTTCAAGCTTGGCAATCAGGGAAAAGTTGGTGCGAAAGTAGTAACGAATCATGCTCGGAATACATACGAAATGGATCTTATTACGCAGTCTGTCGATTTGGATACCCTAAAGACTTTCCTTAAGGATTATTTAGAGTTAAGTTCCATTTCAGGACAGTTAAATACAAACCTTCAGCTCATAGGACGTCTAACTGAACCAGCTGATTTGACTTTATCCGGTCAAGCGAATCTAACTGATTTAATAATGAAAGATAGTAGTGAAATAGAGCTATTTTCAGCACGAAACATAGATGTTACAGTAGATTCCCTAAATCCGGGAACGTCTCATTTCGATCTGGGAGGGCTTCGTATTGATTCACCCATAATTTACTTTAGCATAGATACTGTTTCGAACAATTTCAGAATCTTACTTAGCCCGCCCATGCAGACTTATTTCTTTGCAGAGGATAGCCTAAAAGATCAATCTGATGTGATAACTCCATTTTATCAAATCGATAGCATTTCATTGAGTAATGGACTACTAAGTTTTGTCGATCAAACCATGAGGCGAGATTTTGTTTACGACCTTAAACAGATTGATATTACTTTGGGTACATTATCCGAGAATGAAGAACGTGTCCCATTCTCATATTCTATGAACATGCATGGCTCAGGCCGTTTAGCAGGAGAGGGGACTTTTAGCATGAAAAATGCGAAATCCATATCTATTGAAAGTCAGGCAAATAATCTGGATATGATGAGTTTTTCTCCATATAGCGAATATTATTTCGCTCTCCCCATCAATCAAGGTATACTCGATTATAAGTCGAGCTTAGTAATGAATGATACAAAATTGAATGCTACCAATACGATACATATTTCAAGTTTGGCATTTGGTAAAAAAATGAAAGAGGAGAATGCCATAAAAGCTCCCATTCGATTGGCTTTATATATTTTGAAAGATAATAGGGACCAGGTTAATTTTGAATTGCCAGTTACAGGAAACCCCTCGGATCCAGATTTCAGATTGGGCAGAATCATTTCGAAAGCACTGTTGAAATTCATGCTTAATGCCGCTGGCCAGCCTTTCAATATTCTGGGACATTTGGTTGGAGCGAATCCAAAGAGTATCAAAACGATCCCCTTCCACTTTCTACAGGATAGTTTAGATGACCTGCAAAAGAAAAAGCTCAATAAAATTGCTTTGGTTTTAAGCAAAAAGGAGAAATTACGATTCTCTTTTATTCAGGAAACCAACCTTCAGAAAGAAAAGGAACTGTTAGCCCTTAAAAGTTGTATCAGCTCTTTTTGCACTGTTAAAAAAATTGCTTTACCAGATGTTTCTGATAGACAAATATTGGATTGGTGGACTACCAATATGGAATTTATAGATTTTTTAAAAAGTAATTCAAATCTCGAAGAAGGTGAAGTTATTTCAGCTTTGTGCATCGAGATGCTTGGAGAAGCTGAACTCGATGATCTGTTTTTGAACCTATTGGAAAAGAGAAACAGATCATTGCAAGTATTTATGCAAGACAGTTTAAGTGTAGATTCATCATCATTCGAAGTTAAAACGGCTGACCTCAGGAATATGCCAGAGCTTATAAAATCACCTAATTACCGTGTAGAAGTATCTTTAAAGTAGGACTATTTTCAAATCAGTTAGAACAATATTCATGTTTTCATTTATTATTTCATTCTCATTTTTAGCTTTTTACGACCTCCTGTTTTAGTTTTGATTTTTCAATTAAGATTTCTATTTGTTGAGCAAATAAAAACTTAATTTTGTGTTTTAAACCTACTGACTGGTTTAAGTCTTCATAAAGAGGCTTAATTCTTTAATATAGAGCATTTTTATTTCAATTATATTCCAATTTCACCATTATGAACTTTCAATTATCAAAGGGCAAAAAGATTCTAATATCAATTTTTGCTTTCCTTTTTGTTCTCTTCTTCTTTCTATCGTCTCTAATTAAATATTGGGTGGTGAAGAATAGTGAAGAGTTGGTAGGACGTAAGCTTAATATATCAGAATTGCACTTTAATTATGCACAAGTTTCTCTTGGAGTAAAGGAATTTAAGCTTTTCGAGGAAGATAAAATCAGCAGCTTTGTGGCATTCGACGAGTTACATGTTAATTTTTCGCCTTGGCATTTAATCACAGGAGAATATGCTTTTTCGAAGATCTATCTTGATGGTTTGGATGTGTCAGTTATTCAGGATAGCCTTGGTTTCAATTTTGATAGCATGATACCTAAACAGGATTCTGTTGTAGAAGAACCGACTGAGAAAAAAGACTTGAAATTTTCCATAAAAAACATTCATTTTAAGAATGGAGCTATTCGTTATACTGATGTTTTAAAGGATAACACCATTGAGTTTGAGAAGATGGATTTGGAATTGCCTCTGATCGCTTGGAACAACGAAAAATCGGAAATGGGAGTCGACTTTGCCATGGGAGATAAGGGGCGTGTACAAGTTAGTGCCGATATAGACCATGCAAAGAATGCTTATGTTATTGATCTTACTACACAGTCGATTGACTTGAAACCTATAAAAGCTTATTTGACAGATTATATTGATATTTCAGCTATTTCGGGACAGTTAAATACCGCTATTCATCTAAAAGGAAATCTTGATAACCCAATGGATTTGGTTGTGTCTGGACAAACGAATGTTGTCGACTTTGAGATGAAAGATGGTGCTGAAAAAAAGCTGTTTGCAGCTAAAAATGTGCAAGTAGCTTTAGATTCTCTGAATGTTGGGACTTCTCATTACGAAATTGGAGCTGTTCAAGTTGATTCTCTTGAAATCTATGCAAGTTTAGATAAAGAATCGACCAATTTTGAACGTATGCTGGCTCCCTACATGAAAGCTGATTCTTTATCTACTGATACCATCACTACTCAAATTGATACTGCATCAAATCTATTCTATCAGGTTAATAGCATTTCGGTGACGAATGGTTTGGTGAACTTTACTGATAATACCTTAAATCGACCTTTCGTTTACGATCTAAAGAATATCGAGTTTAAAATGGGAACCTTATCTGAGAAAGTCGATTCTATTCCAATATCGTATTCAATGAATTTACACGGAACAGGTCGTTCTGTAGGAGAGGGTTCATTTAGTTTGAAAGATCTTTCATCCGTAAACTTTAAGAATCATATTGAAAATTTAGATATGATGAGCTTTTCGCCATATACTGAGTTTTATATTGCTCGTCCTATCACACAAGGGGAGTTTAATTATAAAACAAGTCTTGAGAAGAATGCTACTCGACTAAAGAATAAGAACCATATTCAAATTTCAGAATTGGATTTTGGGAATAAAACTAAAGATAAGAATGCAATAAAAGCACCCGTTCGACTGGCTTTATATCTACTAAAGGATAAAGATGATCAGATTGATTTTGAATTGCCAGTTTCAGGGAATCCTTCAGATCCTGATTTTAGAGTTGGGAAGATTATTTGGAAAACTTTGATGAATTTTCTAATTAAAACGGCCAGTCAACCCTTTAATATCCTTGTGAATCTAGCCGGTGGAGATCCTGAAAGTATCAAAAGGATACCTTTCCATTTCTTACAAGATAGCCTGGATGCAAGGCAAAAGAAAAACCTGAGAAAGATTGCGACGATTTTAACTAAAAAGGATGAATTGTACTTTTCATTTATTCAGGAAACGAACTTGCAGAAAGAGAAAGAATTTTTAGCTCTTAAGAACTCGATAAGAATTTTCTGTACGTCTAAAAGTATCTCATTCCCCGATGTTGCAGATGATCAACTGATAAATTGGGCGACTGCAAATATAGATTTTATGATTTATTTGAATCCCAATTCAGTAGAGGGCGTTAGTGTATCTTCTCTGTGTATTAAGAAAGTTGGAAAACAAGAGCTTGATTCTATTTTTATGAGCTTGCTTGAAACTCGAAATATTGTTCTAAATACTTTTATGAAGGATAGTTTGGCATTGGATGAGGCATCTTTCAAGGTGAAAACAGCTGATCTTAGGAATATGCCCGAGCAACTAAAGTCACCAAATTATAGGGTCGAAGTCTCTTTAAAATAGAAACCCCAGATATTAAATCCGGGGTTTAAAAGCTCAGTTGTAAGTGATTCAGAAATACATTTTAAGCCTAATAGAATTTTCCATATTTCCATAAACCTTCTTGTGGTTTAATTGACATGACTGGTATTTGTTTGTCATTAGCCATTAGGCTGTAATTTTCCGATTTGAAAAAGAAATTATTAAATCTAGACTCTTTCTTAGTGGCATTTAAAATCAAATCAGCATGCTTGTTTTCAGCAAAATTTAGCATGTTAACTTTAAAATTTAGACAAGATAACTTCTCTTCCTCAAACTGAATATTGAAACGTTTTAGGTAGTTACGAGAAAAGTTTAAGTTCGAACTAGCCAATTGATTTCTTGTGGAGTAATTGCAATCTGGGTAAACTAGATAGATTTTGGGATTGCAAGTTTTTGCCAATTCTTGTACCCAAACTAGATTTGTTTTGCTTTGTCTACTGTGATCAATTGGACAAATAAGAGTGAGTTGATCCGTTTTTTGTTTTGCTTGTTGCACCACAACGGAAGGAATAATAGAACCTGTAATGGCATTCTTGACATAGTGACCAATAAAACGTTGCAAGCCTTTAAAACCTAGAAGACCGCCAAATATCATCAGAGAATTTAATTCTTGAGCGGCCTCTTTTAAGCCGTCTGACATATTGCTAATCTTCACGATTGTTTTTACTTTTTTGCTCTGGTGCTCCCATATCTCCTGAACGGATTTATTAAGAGCAGCTTGTGTATCCTCAACCAACGATTTATCTTTTACAGTGTGCAAAAGATAAACATCAAAACCAGTTAGTTCAGAATAAAACAGAGCATGGCTTAAGGCATATTCAGCATACTGGCTAAAGTCCCAAGCAACTAGAATTGTTTTTTCATTTTTTGTCATGTTTTCGTCAGTTGTAAGTAAAGTGATTAATCTAATCTACAAGGACTTTATTTGGATGTGAATCGACTTGAAAAGGAAACAATAAAATCAGTAAATATATCTTGATTCGTTATTTTTGTCTTGGCTAGTTTAGTTGAACTAGCTTCCATTAAGACTTCTGTAATTGCTAGATAATCAGTGGGCAAAGTTAAATTAATTTATTTCTTGCTAAAACATTAAGCGTGCGGTAGTTAAGTGTAAAATACTTCTTATTTATAAATATATGGATGAGCATAAGGAAAAGGAAGGTAAATACATCATATTTAGTTATTTCACTAAATTATGATTTGATGAATGTTCGATAATATTACAGTAAGCGAAATAAGTATGAGAATATGTTTTGCAATCGCCTATAGATCAGAGTTGAAGGTCAGTTGTTGAGTTTTTTAGTCAAACGAATCAGTTCTTTTGTAATAATATTTGTTGTAAAAAATGTGCTTATGTGGGTATTGATATTTTTGATGGTAATCACGAGAATATAATCGAAGAAAAGATTAAATTTGTCGGAATGCGATCTAAATGCCAGATTTTATATTCAGATCTAGTAAAGGCTTGTTAGCCTATTTGTTTCGCTTGTAGAAAGAATTTTCAATAATACGTATCGATGACCAAATTCACACACTTACACGTTCACTCTCAATATTCCATCCTCGATGGCGCTTCAAAGATTAAGCGAATGATAGATAAGGTTAAGGAAGATGGCATGCCTGCTATTGCCCTGACTGATCATGGAAATATGTTTGGTATAAAAGAGTTTCATGCAGCGGCTACCTCTAGTGGTATCAAACCTATTTTGGGTATTGAAGCTTATGTGGCTCGTCGTACGCGTTTCGAGAAGAAAGACAGACAGGATAGATCGGGATATCATCTGATTATTTTGGCAAAAAATAAGGTAGGGTATCACAATTTAATGCGCTTGGCATCTTTAGGTTTTATTGATGGTTTCTATTATAAGCCTCGTATCGATAGAGAACTACTTGAAAAACATCACGAGGGATTGATCATTTCAACAGCTTGTTTGGGGGGTGAAGTTCCTCAGCACATTATGAATGAGCGCTGGGCTGATTTGGATGAAACGATTAATTGGTATAAGAATCTCTTTGGAGAGGATTATTATCTGGAGCTCATGCGTCACAAAACGAATGATCCTGTTAAGAATGCAGATATATACGACAATCAGGAGCTATGCAATAAAAAGATAATTGAGCTATCGAAAAGGCACAATGTCAAGATGATAGCGACAAACGATTCACATTTTTTGAACGAAGAAGATGCCGATGCGCATGATTTGCTTATTTGTTTGAATACCGGTAAGGATTTGGATGATCCAACTCGAATGCGCTACACCAAGCAGGAATTCTTGAAGACAACGGCTCAAATGAGTGAACTGTTTGCTGATGTGCCAGAAGCCATTGCAAATACACAGGAAATCGCAGATAAGGTCGAGAACTATGAGCTGAATATTCCGCCATTAATGCCTGATTTTCCACTGCCTGATGGTTTTGATGATGCCGATGTGTTTCTACGTCACTTGGCTTTCGAAGGTGCTTATGAGCGTTGGGGTAAAGATCTGCCAAAAGATATTATTGAGCGTCTGGATTTTGAGCTTGATACGATTAAGAAAATGGGATTCCCGGGTTATTTCTTAATTACTTGGGACTTTATTAAGGCAGCTCGAGATATGGACGTGATTGTAGGACCTGGTCGTGGATCAGCAGCAGGATCGGCCGTAGCCTATTGCATTAAAATTACCAATATTGACCCAATTAAATACGATTTACTGTTCGAGCGTTTCCTTAACCCGGATCGTATTTCCATGCCCGATGTCGATATCGACTTTGATGACGATGGACGTCAGCAAGTATTGGATTGGGTAACTGAAAAATATGGACACGAAAAAGTGGCACAAATTGTAACATTTGGAACCATGGCAGCCAAATCATCCATCAAGGATGTGGCCCGTGTTCTGAAATTACCCTTGTCCGAGGCCAATCGTTTGGCTAAACTGATTCCTGATGGACCCAAGGTAAGTTTGGCAAAAGCCTTTAAAGAAGAGCCCGAACTTGAGCGAGAACGAACATCGGACGATCAACTTGTAGCACAAACATTAGGATTCGCAGAACATCTTGAAGGTTCTGTTCGTCAGACTGGAGTACATGCTTGTGGTGTTCTTATTGGTCGTGATGATCTGACCGAACATATTCCTATCATGAAAGTGAAGGGAGTAAACCTACTTGTCACACAGTATGATGGTCGATTTGTAGAGGATGTCGGTATGCTTAAGATGGACTTCTTAGGACTAAAAACCTTGTCAATCATCAAGGATACTTTAGCCAATGTTAAACTTTCTAAAGACATTGACATAGATATTGAGGCCATTCCAATGGATGATGAGAAAACTTTCGAGTTATTCTCTCATGGTGAAACAACGGGTATCTTCCAGTTTGAATCTCCAGGAATGAAAAAGCACTTAAAGGGATTGAAACCTAACCGTTTTGAAGACCTTGTTGCTATGAATGCTCTTTATCGTCCAGGGCCGATGCAATACATACCCAACTTTGTGAATCGTAAGCATGGGGTAGAGGAGATTGTCTATGATCATCCTATCATGGAGAAATTCCTAAAAGATACGTATGGGATTACGGTTTATCAGGAGCAGGTGATGCTCCAATCTAGAGCACTAGGGGGATTTACACGTGGTATGTCTGACTCCTTGCGTAAGGCAATGGGTAAAAAGAAGATTGCTGAAATGGATAAGCTCAAAGTTCAATTTATCGATGGTTGTTTGGCCAACGAGGAATTTATAGAAGGCTTTGAAAAGGAAGTTAAGGGGAAAGGAAAAACCTTCAAAATGAAGGTTGCTGATGATAAAGAAATCGTACGTAAAATTGAAAAAGCTGAGGACCTTATCGATAAAATTTGGTTAGACTGGGAAGCTTTTGCACAATATGCTTTTAATAAGTCTCACTCGGTATGTTATGCATATATAGCTTATCAAACAGGTTATTTAAAGGCACATCATCCAGCAGAATTTATGGCGGCAGTTCTAAGTCGTAATCTTTCTGATATTGAAAAGGTAACCATTTTTATGGATGAGTGTAAGCGTATGCGTTTACCTGTTCTTGGTCCAGATGTCAATGAATCTTACCTTCGTTTTACGGTGAATAAAGATGGGGCTGTGCGTTTTGGAATGGCTGCTGTAAAAGGAGTCGGCGAGGCTGCAGTAGAAGATATTATTAATGAAAGAAAAAACGGAGACTTTAAGGATATTTTTGACTTTGTAGAGCGAGTCTGCTTGAGAACTGTTAATAAGCGAACGCTTGAAAATTTAGCCATGTCGGGTGGTTTTGATAGTTTTGAACTGAATCGAAGCCAGTATTTTTCATGTGATGAATTCGAAACGCCTTTTATTGAGCTTTTATCCAAGTATGGTAATAAGTTACAAGCCGAAAAAGCTATGGCGCAGCAAACGCTCTTTGGTGGGGTAGAAGATTATGTCGTAACACCTCCTAAGGTACCTACTTTAGGAGAATGGAATAAACTTGAACGTTTGAATAAGGAAAAATCCCTAATTGGAATTTACCTTTCAGCACATCCACTTGATGATTATCGATTGGAGATTGATTCGTTTTGTAATGCCTCCTTGTCTCAACTTTCTGCAGATATGCTTCAGTTTAAGGATAAGGAGATTAATATTGCTGGTATGGTTACGGCCGTTCGAAGAGGTATAACTCGAACAGGTAATCCTTTTGCAATTGTTAACATCGAAGATTTTACAGACTCTTATGAATTGCCTTTCTTTGGTAAAGATTTTGTTGAGTTTAACAATTATTTTGTTGAAGGACTTTCTGTTTTCATTAATGGACGCGTTCAGCAACGTTCCTGGCCTAAAGATTCTGTTGAATTAGAATATAAGATAAAATCTATTGGGCTACTTTCTGAAGTTCTGGAAGAAAAAGTGAAGCGAATTACAATCACAATACCAGTTATGAAATTAACTCAGGAGATTGTAACTGAGATGGAGAATTGTTTGACACATGAAGATAATAAAGGCAATTTGTTAGTTAATTTTGTGATTGTTGATGAGGGGAAAATGAGACTAAAAATGTTCTCAAGAACCTGTAAAGTAAAACTTTCTACTGATTTGATAGAATATTTCAAAAATAATTCTGAAATTGAATTCAAAATTAACTAAATTGCGTCATTAAAATTAACATTCTTAGATAGCTAGATATAAGTGTTTCTAAATAAAATATCCAGCTGCATATAAACCAAAAAATAAAAAAAACCATGACTATTAAAGTAGATGATACTAATTTCGAGGAGATAGTTTTGAAGTCTGATAAGCCTGTATTGGTTGACTTTTGGGCTGAATGGTGTGGACCATGTAGAATGGTAGGACCAATCGTAGATGAATTAGCTCAGGATTTCGAAGGCAAATTTGTAGTAACTAAAGTTGATGTAGACTCAAGTCCTGCAACTGCTGCTAAATTTGGTATTCGTAACATTCCTACCATTATTTTCCTTAAAAATGGTGAGGTTGTTGATAAGCAAGTTGGTGCTGTTCCAAAAACAGCTATAGCTGAAAAAATGAATGCTTTACTATAGTCGATAGTAAAACATGTTATCATATTTAGGGCATAGAATTCTATTCTATGCCTTTTTTTTGTCAAATTTGTAAAAGTCTTTCTGACAAGAATCGTTCAGATTATCACAATTATGCAATCAAAATTATGAAGCAATTATCAGACTTAATAGAATTTGAAGCTTTCGATAATTTGGAACTAATGGCCAAGCAAATTGTAGAAGGTTTTCTTCTTGGATTGCATCGTAGCCCTTACCATGGTTTTTCTGTTGAATTTGCTGAGCATCGCTTGTATAATAAGGGCGAATCGACCAAGCATGTCGATTGGAAACTATATGCCAGAAGCGATAAACTTTTTGTTAAGCAATTCGAAGAAGAAACAAACCTAAGAGCCCATCTAGTGCTCGATACCTCTTCGTCTATGCTTTTCCCTTACAAAGACAAAAAAGTCTCTAAAATGGCTTTTTCTGTGCTTTGTTCGGCCGCTTTGATCCATCTCTTACGTAATCAACGCGATGCTGTTGGCTTATCTACTTTTTCGGATAAAATAGAACTCCTGACACCTGCAAAATTATCCTTAACGCATGCTCATAGATTATATGCTGAATTATTAAAAATTTACAATAAAGAAGATCTTAATTTAAATAGGAATACGAAATTTTCTGATAATCTGCATCATCTAGCGGAGGCCTTGCATAAACGTTCTTTAATTGTCATTTTTTCTGATTTAATGGGAGATGATAGTCCCCAGGAAATATTGGAAGCCTTGCAGCATTTACGTTACAACAAGCATGAAGTTGTTTTATTTGCTGTGACGGATCATGATCTGGAAAACCAATTCAATTTTGCCAATCGTCCTTCAAAGTTTATTGATATGGAAACAGGTGAAACTTTAAAGTTGAATCCGTCTGAGGTTCGAGAAGCTTTTAGCCAAAAGCAAACTGCATTTTACGGTGAGATGAAACTTCTTTGTTCTCAATTTGCGATCGACTTTGTTGAGGCTGACATACGTAAACCTTTTAAAGACGTTTTGCAAGCCTACTTAATTAAACGTAAAAAGCTGGGTTGATTCCTTTGTAAATTATTGTATTTGAAACTAATGATGGCTCTAAAGGGCCAAATTTCTTATGAATAAGCCTATTTCCATTATTGATAAGTTATTATTCCATCACTAAATTTTATTATTCATTAGCTTTATTTATTTTTATAGAATAACCGACTTTATAAAATGAAACGACTACTCTTTATATTCTCTATTTTTTTATTATTTGCTTGTGAATCAAAACCCACGAGGGAGACTGTCATTATCAATGAAGATGGAGAAGTATTGGAAGGTTGGGTGAAAAAGTACAATAGTAAGAACAAATTGAGATCTGAAACTTTTTATAAAAATGGTATTAGAGAAGGAGCCGCTCGGGTGTTTTATGATTCAGGAGAATTAAGTGATGAAGTTTTTTATGTTGGAGATGAATTACATGGTATGGCAAAAAAATACCATAAGAATGGTCAAGTCTATTCTTTAACGCCTTATGTGAATGATAAAAAGGATGGTATTCAAAAGAAATTTTTCCCGAATGGTAAAATTTGGGCTGAAACACCTTACAAAAGAGGTAAAGCTGGTATTGGCTTAAAAGAATACAAGCGTAATGGTAGTTTACGAAAAACCTTTCCATCAATTGAATGTCAGCAATTTGTTCGTTCTGATCGAGTCAACTTCAAAATGTTTTTAAATAATTATTCAAGGAATGTGGAGTTTTATATTACCCCTTTGGTTCAAAATAAATACATCCCTATTGGGGCAGATGTGATATCCGCTGAAAAAGGATCGGGAAAGATTGATTTTTTCTACTCTAAAGGTCAAGTCCTTGATACAGTCGTTAATGTTGTTGCAAAGTATAGAACCTCTTGCCGTAATATCTATGTTGTGCAAAAAGAGATTCGTATTAAGAACAATTAATATCTAGATATAATAGATACCCCTGAATTAGCCTCCCTACATTTTTTATAACAAAAATTCGTTTATTTTTGGAATTCCTTTTTCAACCGATAAGGCTTTAGCTTAAGATTATTTAAAGCCAGAGAATTACTAATACTAGATAAGATCCACATGCAGATTAAAGCCAGTGACATCCTTTTTGTTATCAATCCAAATTCAGGTTCACAAAAGCCTGATGCCATTATTAAACAGATAAAGAATAGTGGATATAAAATCGACTATATTTTAACACAAAGCCTTGAAGAATTTAATGGACTATGGGCTGAAAAAGTTGACGATTACAAAGTCATTGTAATTTGTGGAGGTGATGGTAGTGTGAATTGTACCTTGAAGCATTTGCTGGCGAAAAAAGATATTATATTAGCCGTTTTGCCTAATGGATCTGGAAATGGTTTTGCTCGTGAGCTTGGTTTCACAAATGATGTTGAGAATCTTATTTCAAAGATGTTAAGGGGTGAAATCCGGAAGGTAGATATAACAGAGATTAACGATGATTACTCCATAAATGTGGCTGGTTTAGGCTTTGATAGCTATGTCGCTTCCTTATTCGATGGGAGTAAGTTTCGTGGACTTAAAAAGTACATTTTCTGCACTATAAAAGGCTTGTTCTCCTACAAACCAATTTCAGTTGAATTGTACCTTGGGCAAGTTAAAGTGACCGGGAATTTCTGGGGAGTTTATTTGGCTAATACACGACAGTTTGGTAACAATGCTATTATTGCTCCTGAGGCTAAATACGATGATGGTTTGCTCGAAGTGGTATTGATGAAGAAATACCCATTAATTTTAGCACCCATTGTTGTCTATAAGATGTTTACGGGTAAGTTTAAGAACTCCAAATACATGACTTATTTGAGAGCTAGTGATATGGTCATTAAATCAAATTCAAAAACTTATCATGTTGATGGTGAGCCTAGGCTGATGACTGAAGATTTAAATATCTCCTTAAAAAAGCAACAAATCAAGCTAATTAAGATGGATTAGTTTTTACCATTATTATAGAACAAGCCCTTAACTTGAATGAGTTAAGGGCTTGTTTATTTTGTAGCTTATCCTTTGGCTTATTCTCGAATGACTTGAACTCCCCAATCGGCCCCAATTTTAATAATGCTAGATGCTTGAGCTTTTGTCATTTCATCTTGACGATATTCAACCACATAATCAACGGCATCGATAATATCCTGATTGATTTCAGCAAAATTCTGAGCAGGAGCATCACCACTAATATTTGCAGAAGTTGAAACGATAGGTTTACGAAAACGCTGAATCAACTGTTGCGAGAAGGCTTCCTCTGTGATTCGAATTCCAATACTTCCATCAGAATTAATCAGATTCGGAGCTAGATTTTTAGCATTAGAATAAATGATAGTCATGGGTTTATCCGTAACATCAATTAGATCTAAAGCGATATCAGGAACTTCATCAACATATGAGTTTAAGCGATTTGGATTTTCCATAAGCACCAACATGGACTTGGAATCCTCACGTTCCTTAATCTCATACACACGTTTAACAGCTTCTACATTCGTGGCATCACAACCAATACCCCAAATTGTATCTGTAGGATAAAGGATGATTCCACCATTTTTAAGAACTTCTAAAGCTTTTTTTATATCGTTATGCATAATATAGTTTTAAGTACTTATAGTGCCTAAAGTCTAATAAGGAATTAACCTTAAGTACTCTAAACTCTAAATACTTTAAGTATTTCTTGTTATTTAAACGGCAACGTCGTACTCACGTAGAGCGTCGTTTAATGAAGTTTTAAGATCGGTTGATGCTTTACGCTTACCAATGATCAATGCACAAGGAACTTGATACTCACCAGCAGGGAATTTCTTAGTTCTTGTACCTGGAATCACAACTGAACGAGCTGGAACAAAACCATCATACTCTACAGGCTCTTCACCCGTTACATCAATAATTTTGGTTGATTTGGTTAAAACCACATTGGCTCCAAGCACCACTTCTTTTTCAAGATGAACACCTTCAACTACGATACAACGTGATCCGATGAAACAGTTGTCTTCAATAATAACCGGAGCAGCCTGAATTGGTTCTAAAACACCACCAATACCAACACCACCACTTAAGTGAACATGTTTCCCAATCTGAGCACATGATCCAACAGTAGCCCAAGTGTCAACCATTGTCCCCTCACCAACATAGGCTCCAATATTAACATAGGAAGGCATCATCACAACATCACGAGCAATGAAAGCTCCGTAACGTGCAACAGCATGAGGAACGACACGAATGCCAAGTTCTGCATAATTGGTTTTAAGAGCCATTTTATCGTGAAACTCGAAAGGACCAACTTCAATAGTTTCCATTTTACGAATAGGGAAATAAAGAATAACAGCTTTCTTCACCCACTCGTTAACTTGCCATCCGTTTTCAATCGGCTCAGCAGTTCTAAGGACACCTTTGTCAAGAAGTTCGATAACTTCGTTAATATTTCTTTGGACATCAGCACTTTTAAGAAGACTTCTATCTTCCCAAGCAGCTTCAATACTTTGCTTTAAATTTTCGTACATGTTTACTTGTTTTATTTCTTCGGCTCGGTGATGACATTATAGTGTAATACTTGGTTTTGTAGAACATTACAGCCTAAGAACTTGTCTGAAATTTTGATTAATTGCGACAAAGCTAAGAAAGAGTTTTGATTTATTTGATTAATTCAAAGTTTGAGTACCCTCATTTTTATATAAAGCACACTTTTGTAGATTCAGATTATCTCAGTTGCTTCGTTTAAAATTTTCAATAAAATCGTGAATATGTTTATCAAATTGAACTTTCGCTTGATTTTGAAATTTGATTTCCAGGGGAATATAGGACATATTATCTTTCAATATTCGTGATTCTATCTTCATATCAAGAAATCGAATGGCATCCTTTTCGGTTGTGATAATAAGCTTGTTATCAGACTTCATGTTGATGAATGAAGTCTCGATTCGTTCAATGTCTTTGTCCTTGAAAGTATAATGATCAGGGAATTGAATTTCTTTGAACTCATCACAAAATGTCTTTAGGTAATTTCTTAAAGGGGCAGGGTTTGCAATACCAGTTACCAATAAAAGCCCTCTGGAATCTTTCTCTGTATCATTCAAGCTAGTTATTTCATTAGTTGTATTAAATACGGGCTCAGCAGGAGCATAATCAAGGCTCGTGAAGTACAATTCTTGATGAGGTAGAGGATTGACACCTTTTTTTAGTTTTTCAGCCTCAGTATCGCTTAAATCAACTGGGCATTTACTCAGAATGATGATGTCTGCTCTTTTCTTACCTGCAGCTGTTTCTCTTAAACGTCCCATTGGCATCACAAAGTCGTGAGTAATAGGGCGATTGTAATCAATTAAAAGAATTGATAGACCTGGTTTTATATACCTGTGCTGATAAGCATCATCAAGTAGGATACAATCTAGATTTAAGCCTTTGTTTGGCTTAAGCAATTCTTGAACACCATTGACTCTATCTGCATCAACTGCCACATTGAGTTTAGTGAATTTTCGATTCATTTGCATGGGTTCATCACCTAAAATGTATGAATTCGAGTGTTCATCAGCCAAAACAAAACCTTCTGATTGACGTTTATAACCTCGGCTTAAGCTGGCTAGCTGGTATTTATCTTGTAAAAGCTTAATTAAGTATTCAGTATGGGGTGTTTTCCCTGTGCCACCTACCGAAATATTCCCCACCGATATAATGGGTAAATCGAATGAAGTTGACTTTAAATAGCCCCAGTCGAACATTAAATTTCGAAGCGATAGAATACTTGCGTAGATAAGTGTAAAAGGGAAAAGCAAGAATTTAAAATAAGACAGAGCTTTGTGCATAGATTAATTTATCAGAATTAATTTGCTCTAAAATTAATTATTTCTCGCGAAAAATGATCTTGACTGTCATAAAGTAGCAAAGCGATGAAGAAACTTCACCGCTTTGTAACCACTAACCGTTATTAACTTCCGAACAAGAAAGGAGTTAATAAATACTAACCCAATGAATTAGATTTAGATCTAATTCTTTAGAAAAGTTAAATAATATTTTTGAATAAACAAAATATAATCATCTGTAAATTGGGCTTTTATGTGTTTGTGGAATCCTTATTCTTATATAAACCCTTTAAAAATAAGAGTTCCGAGTATTTATATTTTTTTGTAAAAAAACAGATATTTTATTATTTGTCTAATGAATATTAAGAGTCACTTGATGAATGACTTAAGTTTTTTTGCTTTGGAGTAATTAAATTATTTTTTCATCATAATCCTCAATATTAATAAATGTTAATAAAAGTCTGAAGCTTAAATCATATTTCCTATCTTTGGCTTACAGCTCTCTATATAGCTGTGGAATTAGGTGTTTGGGGCTATCTCTATAAGTTAATTATGTCAAGTTTCCAATTGTTTAAACACCCGTATTCTAATTTTAGAAATCTATAAATTCAAATCTCGAAATATGAAGGTATTTAAGAAGAAAGGAATCCTGATACTATTAGCTGCTCTATTGTTTAGTAGTGCTGTCTTTTATGGATTCAACAGGGACGAAAAAAATTTCGAAATCAGTAAGAATTTAAATATTTATCACACCCTCTTTAGAGAGCTTAATATGTTCTATGTTGATGAGATTGATTCTGGTGATCTAATTAAAAAAAGTATGGATGCAATGCTCTCATCACTTGATCCATATACAACTTATATTCCTGAATCGGAGATGGAAGATTTTAAGTTGATGACAACAGGGGAATATGCAGGTATTGGTTCATTAATAAGTAAGCATGGCGATGATATTATTGTTGCTGAGCCTTATAAAGATCTTCCTGCAGATAAAGCGGGCTTAAAAGCTGGTGATGTATTTGTTGAGATTAATGGCATAAAAATAAATAAGAAGAAGACCAGTGATGTGAGTAACCTACTTAAAGGTCAGGCGAATAAGCCTCTTATCATCACAGTGCGTCGCCCGGGAGTAAAAAAGTTGATTGAAAAAGAGGTCATTCGAGCTGAAATCCAGTTGAAATCTGTTCCCTACTATGGTATGTTGAAGGATTCTATAGGTTATATTAATTTGAATCAGTTTACCAATAAGGCATCAGGTGAAGTGAGTAATGCTTTGCGTGAGCTTAAGGAGCAAAAAGCCAAGTCAATTATTCTGGATTTAAGAGGAAATCCAGGAGGCTTATTAGACCAATCGGTAAAAATTGTGAATCTATTTGTCGAAAAGGGTGAAAATATTGTAAGCACTAAAGGTAAGGTTAGTCAGTGGGATAAGACATATAAAGCTGAAACAGTACCGATGGATACAGAAATTCCAATTGCAATTTTAGTAAGTAGAGGCTCTGCTTCAGCATCAGAAATTGTTTCTGGTGCCATTCAGGATTTGGATAGAGGTGTCATTGTTGGTCAGCGTACTTTTGGAAAGGGTTTAGTGCAGACAACACGTAATTTAAGCTATAATTCTAAGTTGAAAGTAACAACAGCTAAATACTATATTCCAAGTGGAAGATGTATTCAAGCTTTGGATTACAGTCATCGAAATGAAGATGGAAGTGTTGGGAAAGTGCCTGATACTCTGACGAGTGAATTTAAAACTAAGAATGGTCGTAAAGTTCGTGATGGTGGGGGTATACTACCTGATGTAAAAGTTAAAATGGATTTATTTAGCAGTTTATCTGTAGGCTTAATCCGCAAGTTCAAAATCTTCGATTACGCCACACTTTATGCCAATAAGCATGCTGAAATTGCAGATGCCAATTCATTTGAATTATCTGACAAAGATTACGAGGACTTTAAACAATTTTTGAACTCTGAAAAGTTTGAATATAAATCGGAAACGACAGAAATTTTGAAAGCTCTAAAAAAGGCTGCCAAAGAGGAGAAATATTATAAGATTGCTAAAGAGGAGTTTGATGGAATCTCGTCGAAATTAATGCCAAATCTGGATCGTGACCTTAAAATGTTCGAAAAGGAAATTAAGTCGCTATTAGCTCATGAAATTGTAAAACGTTACCATTATCAAATAGGAGGTATTTTGTACGCCCTTAAAGATGATAAGGTCCTGAAAGAAGCAATGACGATACTTAAGGATCAAAAGAAATACAATGAGATCTTAAAGAAATAAGTTAGAAGTGTGAGAATTGGATATAAAAAAAGACCTGCTATTAGCAGGTCTTTTTCTATATATGATAGTTTTGTTTTTCTTATAGTTTTGAACCAAAAGCTAAATCGCCTGCATCACCACATCCAGGAATGATATATGATTTAGAATTCAATTCTGGATCAATAGCTCCCATCCATAGAGTGATATTTTCTCCAGCAAGCTTTTCCTTTACAAGCTCAACACCTTCTTTACTAGCAATAATAGAAACAATGTGAACATGTTTAGGTGTTCCTTTTGTAAGCATAGCCTTATATGCTAATTCCATAGATGAACCAGTAGCAAGCATTGGATCAGCTAAAATCACAACTTTTCCATCTATAGAAGGAGATGCAATGTATTCGAACTTAATTTCGAACTCACCAGCTTCGTTAAAATTTCTATAAGCAGAGATAAAAGCATTTTCAGAACGATCAAAGTAGTTTAATAAACCATTGTGTAATGGTAATCCAGCTCTAAGAATAGAAGCAACTACAATCTCATCTTCAGGAAGATTCATTTTTGCAGTTCCAAGTGGAGTTTGAACGTCTTTTTCAGAGTAATTAAAAGTTTTGCTGATTTCATAAGCAAAGATTTCACCTACTCTTTCTAGGTTTCTTCTGAATCGTAAAGGATCGTTTTGAACATTTACGTCGCGAATTTCAGCTATAAATTGGTTGAATAGGGAATTGTTGTTCCCAATAGTATGCACCATGATGTCGTATTTAAAAATTAGCTGAGCGCAAATGTAGGAATATCTATAGAAATATTCTCTATGTTTTTCAGCTCTTTTTTATAAGTATTTGATATTTTGAGCCTACGAAGGTCTTCTGATCTTAGATCCGATTAACAAGTTTATGTATCTAACTTAGTTTAGATTTTAAACTATTAACTAAATTTAAGTGTTTGGTAAATAGTAAGGTTGCGTTGATTTAATTTTATTGAGAAGATTATTTTATAATTTTCATAAAAATGGATCTAATGAGATAAAAAAAGAGATGTTATTTCTAGCATCTCTAAGTTTAATACAAGTCGATTGTGTTTTCTTATTCTATTATTTTATCGGCTAATTCTTTAAGATCTAAGCCCGAAAAATTACCCGAACTCATGAGAAGGAGATTCGTTTTTTCGAAGTTTAAGTGAATTAAATCATTTAATAGGTTTTGAGAATCAGTATAGACTTTTAAGTTGTTGCCACCGAATGCTTCTTCAACTTGTTGAATAGTAATAGCTTTTAGTTTTTTGTGTTCTACGGTTTTAGGATTGAAATAGACCATCGCAATATCAGCTAAAGCCATACTGTCTTTGTATTCTGGAAGGAATTCTTCTTTCAAACTACTAAATGTGTGAAGTTCCATGCAAGCAACAAGCTTTCGGTCAGTAAATTGATTTTTAACTGCCTTCGTAGTCGCTTGAAGTTTAGATGGCGAGTGAGCAAAATCTTGATAAACGATGGTTTGATCATTTTGAGCCAGGGTTTGCAGGCGTTTAGCAGCGCCACCGAAATTTTTGATTGAGGAATAAAATTGCTCATCACTTAGACCTAACTCTTTGCAAATTAGATGTGCACCTTGCAAATTTTGTAAGTTGTGCTCACCAAAAATTGACAACTCAATTTCTCCGTCTTTCGTTATTAACGAACTGATACCATTTTTCACCGTATGGGGATGCGATTTGTATGGCAAATATGTGATACTATCTCTTTTTGACGTGATCATCTTTTCAATATGCTTGTCCTCTACAAAATAGATGAGACTACCTTGAGGTTTGATAAAGTCAATGAATTTTTCAAACTGACTAAGGTAATTTTCGAAAGTGGGAAACACATTGATATGATCCCAGGCAATCCCAGTCAATAGAGCAATATGTGGGTGGTAAAGGTGGAATTTTGGACGAGGATCGATAGGAGAGGCAAGGTATTCGTCACCTTCAAAAACAGCGATCTTAGCATCTTTACTAAGTTTCACCATCGTGTCAAAACCCTCTATTTGGGCTCCAACCATATAATCAAAGTCGATTTCGTGAGACTTCAAAACATGCATCACCATCGATGTGGTTGTTGTTTTCCCGTGAGATCCACCAATAACAACTCGTGTTTTATCTTTAGTCTGTTCGTAAATATATTCAGGGTATGAATAAATTTTCAAACCCAATTCTTTAGCTTTTATAAGTTCTGGGTTATCAATTCGGGCATGCATTCCTAAAATGATAGCATCAATGTCAGATGTGATTTTATCGGGAAACCAGCCCCAACTCTCAGGGAGTAAATTATACTGTTCCAATCTGCTTTTTGAAGGATCAAATATTTCATCATCCGATCCTGAAACTTGAAATCCTTTTTTGTGTAAGGCAAGTGCTAAATTGTGCATAGCAGCTCCTCCTATGGCTATAAAATGTACTCTCATCTATATTATTTTTGCTACAATTGATCATGGGAGGATCAATTTATTAGTGAATTTGTTAATTGGTGTTTTATGTGTTTTTATTCAAGTAGATAGCTTGTTCCACTTTAATTATAACTTTCAATATTAAGTGTATGATTCTAAGTTTATATGTTTTAAAAATTAAGCCTTAAGCATTGAAAACATACGAAAGCTAAATATAATCAAATCTGCTGTGATTGGCAGTATTCTTTTTTCTTTATTACTTTAGACTCTAATAAAAAGATGAGTGATTTTAAAAGTTAACCTTTGGGGAAATAATTAGGCTGTCTAAACCCTCTAAATATAATAGCGATTAATATGCAAATTTATTCGATAGAAACAGGCGTTTTGAAATGCGATGGAGGTGCCATGTTTGGTGTTGTTCCAAAATTTATGTGGAGTAAAAAATATCCAGTTGATGATAACAATCTTTGCGATTGTGCGTTGAGGAGTATGTTAATCGTTGATGGTGATCGTTGTATTCTAGTTGATAATGGAGTTGGAGATAAGCTTTCTGAATCTGAAGCTAGTCATCACAACTATAAAGCTGATATCAAGTTAAAAAAATCATTGAAGAATCTAGGCTTTGATTTTGAGGATATTACTGATGTCATTTTTACGCATCTGCATTTCGATCACTGTGGAGGAGCGACTCGTTATAAGGAGGGAACAAAAGAATTGGAGCTTGTATTTCCTAATGCTACACATTGGGTAAGTAAGGCTCAATGGGAAAATTATTTGAACCCCAATATTCGCGAAGGAGATAGTTACTTCCCAGAAAATATGATGCCCATTTTTGAAGCGGGTAAACTGAATTTGGTTGAGGAAGAAGGTCAATTATTTCCTAATGTTGAAGTTCGAATGTTTAATGGGCATACTGATGGCTTGATGGCCGTTTTGGTTCATGATGAGGATAAAACAATTGCTTTTACTGCCGATTTTATACCCACAATGGCGAATGTAAATGTGAAGTGGGTGGCTGCTTATGACTTATTCCCAACCATTGTGCTTTCAGAAAAACAGGCTTTTTTGAAAGAAGCTGTGGAGAAGAATTATATTCTCTTTTTCCAGCACGATATTCAAAATGAATGTTGTTCTCTTATACAAACAGAAAGAGGTGTTAAGCCCGATAAAAGTTTTAGCCTAAGGAGCTTGTTTTAATAAGTTGACTTATTGAACTTCTGAGGTGAATCCTATCACACTGTTTCATGATTTTCATTTCTTTTATTCCCTATATTTGTGATGACTAATTCTGATAGACATTATTAAACTATGAAGAGTAACTATTTCCCTGATTTTAATTCAATTAATGATACGCTTGTTAATACTTCTCAATCGCTAGGAGATTCTTCGAAGCTGGTTACTCAACAAGATCTTTCAGCTTTAAATAAGAAGTTGTCTAAAGATTCTTTAGCTAAAAGTATAGATTCAATTTCAACAGATTCAAGCCTGATTCTTACCGATTCAATTATAAGTTCTGATACCATAAAGCAGACTATAGAACACATAGAACCTAAATACGGCGGGAAAGATATATCCAGATTTCAGAATATCGGGTTTGGAAATGATTGGCTTGTAGGTGTTATTCTGTTTTCCTTGTTTTTACTTGCTTCAGTTAAGTTTTTGTTTGGTAAGTATTTGTCGAAGCTTGTTGAGTCGATTTTTAATTCTCATACAGCGAATAATCTTTTTTTGGAGAAGAATATTAACATGGTTAAGGGGTCGGCAATTATCAACCTTTTGTTTATTGTTAACATTTCTTTATTTGCAGTAAGTATCATAAATCATAATTCAATTTTATCCGTTCAAGCATATGGATTTAAAGAATTTATCCTGATTTTCATAGCCGTACTCTTTCTTTATATTGGAAAAGTAGTTGTAATTAGGAGCTTAGGCTATGTTTTTAAGAGCAAAAATGAGAGTAAGGAGTATGTTTTCACGACGTTTTTGTACAATAAGAATCTAGGATTGTTTCTTTTTCCAGTGATTATTGCCTTGCCATTTGTGCAAGCTCATGCTGTGAGATGGCTTATGTATATTGGGGTCTTCATGATATTCTTCTTCTTCTTTTTAAGAATTTTAAGAGGTTTGAAAATATTAATACGCAAACATGTTTCTATATTTTATATGATTTTGTATCTTTGCGCACTGGAAATATTCCCTTTACTAATGATTTATAAATTAATAGTAGGGTAGGAATAATAGAGTGGAAAATAATGTTTTAATTAAAGAATATCGCCTTGAAAATCAAAACAATATTAGTTTCGCAACCGAAGCCCCAAACAGAAAAGTCGCCTTATTTCGATCTGGCAGAAAAGTACAACTTAAAAATTGATTTTCGCCCTTTCATTCAAATTGAAGGAATATGTGCTAAAGAATTCAGACAAGAAAGAATCAATATTCTTGACCATACTGCTGTGATTTTTACCAGCAGAACAGCTATTGATCACTTCTTTAGAATTGCCGAAGAAATGCGAGTTACGATTCCGGATGATATGAAATATTTCTGTATTTCAGAATCAACGGCCTTTTATCTTCAGAAATATATCGTCTACCGTAAAAGAAAAATTTTCTTTGGTATTAGAGTTTTCGAAGATCTTATCGATACAATCGTTAAGCACAAAAAAGAAAAATTCTTATTACCCCTTTCTGATATTCACAAGCAATCAATTCCTGCTTTGTTGAATAAAAATAAGATTAAATATTCCAAAGCTATCCTTTACAAGACTGTAAGCAGTGACTTGTCTGATTTAGTTGATGTAAATTACGATATCCTTGCTTTTTATAGTCCTTCAGGAATCAAATCTTTATTACAAAACTTCCCTGAATTTAATCAGGATGGAACTGTAATTGCTGCATTTGGACCTGCAACTTCAAAAGCTGTAACGGATGCAAAACTTAGTCTTGATATTCAAGCGCCGATGCCACAGGCTCCATCAATGACTATGGCCTTGGATCAGTACATTAAAGTGTACAACAAAGAGAATAAAGACAAGTAAAAATATTGCAAGTTGATCTTTGTATTGCTAAAGATCTCTTCAGAAATAAATTGGGGAAAGCTACTTTCCCCTTTTTTATTATCCCTAGGGCATCTTTAATAATTAGGTGTTTTAGTAATTTTAAGCCTCAAGCATTAATCATCCATGACCGATTCTTTACGATATAGCTTTACAAAAGACGAACGCCTTTGTCATAAAAAGCGCATAAGTAGCTTGTTTGCCGAAGGTAGAGGCTTTACCTGCTATCCTTTTCGAATTGTATGGAAATGTGCTGCTCTTGATGTTGATTTTCCAGCTCAGGTAGCTATCACTGTCACCAAAAGAAGTTTCAAGCAAGCCGTTAAGAGAAATCTTTTGAAAAGAAGAATTCGTGAAATATATCGCTTGAATAAACACCTGCTTTATAACGATTTGAATGAGAGAGAGGCGCAAATATCGTTTATGATTGTATATTTGCCTAAAACCATTCTGAAAACAGCCGAGATGGATACGAAACTCGTAAAAGCTCTTAGGCGAATTGGATCCGAATATGACAGGTATAATAAGAATATTAAAAAAGGGGATTCTCTTCATCATGATACTACCGATTAGGTTCTATCAGATGTTTATTTCTCCAATGACGCCTTCGGCTTGCCGATACACACCTTCTTGCTCAACTTATGCCATGCAGGCATTAAAGACTCATGGGCCTTTAAAGGGTAGCTACCTTGCCATAAAACGAATTCTATCCTGTAACCCTTGGGGTGGACATGGACATGACCCAGTGCCTTAAAATAGATTTTTTTCAATTTCTCTTTTCGATAAAAAAATAAGGACCTTGATATTTCTGTTGGCCTGGCAAACTCACATTTTTCATCAATAGCAATTCTTTGGGCAAAACCCTGTGGGTCGGGCTATCCGCACTCACTCTTTGTCAAAAAAAAAGACAAAGGAGTTCAAACAAAAGCTCCTATCCCTTTTGCAAAAAAAACATCACTATGTAAGATGTGAGAAACTCATAATTCCTAATTCATAACTTAATAATTAAAAAATACCAGCATTTATAAAAGGGCGCATTGCCCTATTCGTATTGACCGTTAACAATTGAATTTTGCTAACTTTGAGCTTCGATTATAAAAACTACGAACCTATGATAACAAATGACCAGCTAAAAGATTTAGCGGAGCGCACGATAGCGTTGAGGAGGTATCTTTGACATTGATGCCAAATTAATCCAGATACAAGAAGAAGATTTACGCACACAAGTACCCGGTTTTTGGGATAATCCCAAAGAGGCCGAAGTGCAAATGAAAAAAGTGAAAGGCTTAAAAACCTGGGTAGAATCATACGAGGAAGTTAAGGCTTCGATAGATGATTTGCAGGTGCTTTACGAATTTGCTAAAGAAGATGAAGCTTCTCCTGAAGAAGTGGATGAACAATACGCAAGTACCTTAAAACTACTTGATGCTTTGGAGCTTAAAAATATGCTTCGTAAGGAAGAAGATCATTTTGGAGCCATCTTGAAAATTAACTCAGGTGCCGGTGGTACCGAGAGTCTAGACTGGGCAGGCATGCTTTATCGCATGTATTTGCGCTATGGTGAAGCCAATGGTTATAAGGTTCGTCAGTTGGAATACCAGGAAGGCGATGAGGCTGGAATAAAGTCTGCAACTCTTGAATTTGAAGGCGATTTTGCTTTTGGTTTCTTAAAATCGGAGAGTGGCGTGCACCGTTTGGTGCGTCTATCACCTTTTAATGCGGCTAATAAACGTATGACAACCTTTGCATCAGTTTATGTATGTCCTGCTATCGATGATACCATCGATATTAAAATTAACCCTGCTGATATTACTTGGGATACGTTTCGATCAGGTGGTGCAGGTGGACAGAATGTAAATAAAGTGGAAACTGGCGTTCGAGTACGACACGCACCCACTGGTATCATTATAGAGAACACCGAAACCCGTTCGCAACTCGGAAATAGAGAGAATGCTTTACGCTTGCTTAAATCGCAGCTTTACGAGCTTGAATTGCGTAAGCAACAGGAAGCTTTGGATAAGATTGAAGGCTCTAAGAAAAAGATAGAGTGGGGATCACAAATTCGTTCTTATGTGATGCAACCCTACAAAATGGTGAAAGATGTCCGCACAGGCCACGAAACATCCAACGTACAAGCCGTTTTAGATGGTGATTTGGATGGTTTTATCAAATCCTATTTAATGGAATTTGGTGGTGAGAATAAAGAGGACTAACAATTCCAATTGATATAGATATTAGAAGAGCAGGAACTTAAGAGTTTCTGCTTTTTTTATAGCTAGCTCCATTATCGAGAATCTCATCCGTTCATTATCCTTATTTCACCCTGCTTTTTCAGAAGATATATTTGATTAATAATGGTAAACTAACTGTAAAGTTAATTAGCATATGTAGCAGTACCCCAAAAAGAAACCCATATTTAAGACGGGTTAATGATAAAATATAGCCCATAAGAATTTGTGGTGCTGTTAGAATAGGAAATATGAAATACATCCAAACTTCAAGCTCTATAAAGTTGAAAATATGCATAAATGCAAATAGGACGACCGAGGTATGAACTAAAAGGTTTATAGATTTTGTTGTACTGAAAGATTTGTTTTTGAAAATGTAATGAGCTAAACCAAAAGCAGGTAGTGCTAATAAATAACATTCATACCCATACCCTGTTCCCCAAATGGACTTACAAATTGTGATAATAAATATGGATAGACTAAAGCTAATATATTTATATCTTGGGATAAGAGGTAACCTACAGGCTATCTCTTCTATTATAGGAGCAAATATTATTACGGATAATATATATTTTAATGTAGCATCTTCTTTTTGTGAGATGTGTTCAGGAATTAGATCGAATGCATTAAGTAGTATAAGAGGGATCGATATTGGAATAGCAAAAATTAAATAGGTGAATAACAAGAGTAGTAAGCTCTGTACTGTGGCTTTGCTCTTCTCAAATTTACCTGTTCGTATAAAATTTAATAATTCCATTAATTTAAAATATGATGTAGAGTATGAGTTCTTTCTTATTTAAAGCAAATATATGTTTATTATTAAACATATTTCAACGTTAAATCTGCCAAGTTCGTAGGACGAGTTTATTCTATTTGCAAACCCCAAATTTAAAGCCTCTACAACGAAGTTCATCAATCAATCGAGGCAGGGCATATCTTAAATTATCTCTTATGTGATGCAATCCAATATAATGGTGAAAGATGTACGTACAGGACACGAAACCTCCAACGTACAAGCTGTTTTAGATGGTGATTTGGTTGGTTTTATCAAAGCGTATTTGATGGAGTTTGGTGGAGAGAATAAGGACGATTAATCAAACTCATTCATCCGATAAATTATTTACATCCCGAATATTTATCGGATAAATTTTAATAGAGCAGAGACTTCTGGGTTTCTGCTCTTTTTATTTAAGATCTATTTTACAACATAATCCTTATACCAACTTTTAAATTAAAGTTATCTGTATCGAAGCTTGTTGTGGAAGTTTGAATTCCATCTTCAAAATATTTGATTGAGGAATCCTTCAACGAAATATTAGCTTTTTTACGGGTAAAAAAGAAGCCTGATTTCTCTTGAATAAACAAACGATCTTGTTGCTGTAAATTGAATTGATAGCCTCCCATTACAAATAGACTATAGAACTTTTTCAACTTAGTTCTTAGGCCTAAACCAAAAGAAAAACCTTGTTTTTTCTGTCCAACATACAAAGCAATTTTATCAGCTTTAAATTTTTCACCTCCTGCTTTAAAGTTCGATTCCGACTTGAAATCCCCAACATGAATTCCATCTTGAGAAAAGAAATAATTGACACCACACATCAGGAACAATTGCCTTCCTCTGTTGATGATTGGAGTTTCGTATGCAAGTCCCAATGAATTAATAGAAGAAATATTTTTCCCAATAGATTCTTGCTGTGCAAAGTTTATATCAAAATGAGCATTGAATTTATAGCCCACTCTCATTCCAAAAGAAAATTCGGTATAACTGTTATTATCGATTGATTTATTGAAAACAGTTTGGGATGAAGGAGAGTAAGTGATGTTTGCTGGGGCTAAAGATTGACTCGACTTCGACTCAATGTAAATATCAGTATAAGTGTTCGTAAGAACTTTCATTAGTTTTTGCTTAAACTGATAATCTTTAGGAAGATTGTGTTTTTTGTGTAATAAGAAATCTGCCTTGTTTGAACTATATTCCATTAATTTAGTTAAGGAACTGTCTGCTTGAATGAGTGTTTGATCTTTCCAATTCGATTCTTGAATATCCTTAGCCTCTAAAAAAAAGACATCTCTTAATTCTGCTTGTTCTGAAAATGGAATGGGCTCGACACTTTTTGAATTAATATCTGTTGTTAGATATTCGTATAATCGAATTAAATCGGATTGTGTCTTTTTATTGTTAAGATTTTCCTTTGAAGAGATATAAGAAAGGTAATATTTGCCTTTCCAAAACTTGTACTTTAGTTGCTCTTTTCTGCATGTAACGCTTAGTCCAGAAGAAGCTAGATATTTATTTCTTTTTTCGAAACCATAGTCAGAATAGATACATTCGCTATACAGGTATGCTAATGAAGTTATATCCAGATAAAATTTACCCTTAAAACGAACTTTCTGATTCTCTTTAGGTTTAAATTCTATACGATATACGGGTTGGTTATCTAATTTATCTTTATAGATGCTGTAGTCATACTTTTTAAAATCATTAGGTGAGAGATATGAGGCATGACGTTTGACATCATCGGAGTTTAATGGAAAATGCAAACCTCCATACCACATCACCGAACTGTAATTGTGATATAAGGGGTGTTTATTCATCCGACTCTCTACAACTTTAACTTGACCTTCAGAGGTGTTATTATATGGGGTTTTAAAGACATCAACTATAGCCTCTCCAAAATACAAATATTCATCCTTGTCAGGATTATAATACGATTCTCGGTAAAAACCTTTCATTCGAGTGTCAACATCGGGGTAGTTATCTTTGATCTTGCCGTATGCTCGGCACAGTAAAGCTAGCAGAGTATCTTTAGGCATCACAATCACCTCATTTAGTTGAGCGGTATCTTGTTGTAGTTTTACAAGTAGAGGAGTTCTCAATTTATTTAAGCTAATTTCTTTGGTTTGATAGCCAATACTGCTAATACAAAGTTTGCTGGATTGGTCCTTCTTTGGGATCTTTATTTTAAAATCACCTTGACTATTGCTTACGGTTCCCAAATAGCTGTCTTTAATGTAAATACTACTTCCAGGTAAAACTTGGTTAGTTTGATCGGAAACTTTGCCTGTGATGATTGTTTGGGCAAAAGTGTTACAAGAAAGAATTATTGAGAATATTATAATGAAATAGAGTTTGTTCATCTTAGGCGGAATTATAAATAGGGCTTGTCTTGTAGGAATTGATCGACGAAGATATATTAAAAACAAAACATATTTATATGTCAAATTGATTAATTCTATTCACAAACTCCAAATTGATAGCCTTGTTTCTTCAACTCATCAATTAATCGAGGTAATGCATAGCGCATATTTTTTTCTGATTTCAGATGGTTGTGGAAAAGAATAATGGAGCCAGGTCGGATGCTTCTAAGAACCGCTTTATAGCATTCTTCAGGCGTAATATCTTGACGATAGTCTTCACTTAGCACGTCCCACATGATTATTTTATAATCCTTTAAGAGCTTCTTGGCTTGAGAGCGCTTGATCATGCCATAAGGAGGACGGAATAGCTTGGAATCGATGTATTGACTTGCCAAGTTCACATTATCAACATAGCATTGTGTTTGATTTGTAAAACCTCTCAAATGATTGTGAGTGTGATTGCCTACTGCATGGCCTTCATTTAATATTCTATGGTAAATTCCAGGATATTTTCTCACATTATCGCCCACACAAAAGAAAGTCGCTTTCACATTTTTCGACCTAAGAAGTTCTAAAGTCCAAGCTGTCGATTCAGGAATCGGACCATCGTCGAAGGTGATGTAAACCACTTTTTCACCCGTATTATAATCCCATGTCAGGCTTGGAAAGAGCTTCTTTAAAAATTGAGGTATTCTTACGAATCGCATAAAATAAATTGATTTGATCCATCAAAAGTATAAGTCTTGACGGGAAATGCATAAAAAAATGAAGAAATATGTTTTCATATTTAGCTGTATTTGAAGTGATTTTCACTTAGTAAGATGTTAAAAGTTTGAAATTCCCTTGCAGAAATTAAACACTTGTTTAATTTTGCATCAAATTAATCGATATGGAAGACAGTAGATCTAAAATTTTGAATGCATCTGCAGAACTGTTTGTGAAGAATGGTTATGATGGGACCAGTGTGAGACAAATAGCAAAGGAAGCTGGAGTAAATATTGCCATGATCTCCTATTATTTCAAATCCAAGGAAGGTGTCTTAGTTGATTTGATCTCTGATACATCTAAGCAATTAAAGGAGAAAACGGATCATATTCAATCGCTGGATCTTAAACCACGTGAAAGAGTTTCAGAATTATTTCGAACATATGTCGATCATTTTGTTGATCATGACTTGGTGAGTTATGTTTTTGGAACAGAATTGTCTTTAAATCGGAATAAGAATATTGTCGATCTCATTTTATCCATTATATCAAAAAGTCACAATTATATTTATCAATGTATAAAAGCTTGCAAGCCCGATATTGACGATTCGATTTGTAAAATAATGCCAGTGATGATATTGGGGATGGTTAATAAAGCATTATCTACACCAAGAGCGATGGATGTTGCCCTTGGAGATGAGAGTTTTTCCAGCAAAAATAAAAATGAAATAAGAAAGGTTTTACACCTGTTTGTGCAGGATTATATAACTCTGCAATTGGGAAAAGAGTAAGCTATATAGGTTGATTAAACCGCGAAGGAATTTGCGTGTTTTTTTTACATCTTTAAATTAAACAAACGTTTAATTAATGACTTTGAATTTTAAAATGAAATATCTAAATAATAATTTGATGACATCAATACGATTATTGGGAGCCGGATTAATTTTGTCCTTATTCCTATTTAGCTGTAAAGCTAAAACAGAAATTGAAAAGACCGTACGACCTGTAAAAGTTGAGCGAGTAGAGAGTAGGAATAACACGTCTATCCACACTTTCCCCGGAAAAGTAAAAGAATCCAGAGAGGTGAAATTGGCATTTCGAGTTCCAGGTCCTTTGGTACAGCTAAATGCAAAAGAGGGCATGTTCGTAAAAAAGGGTGACTTGTTGGCTGAGATTGATCCCCGTGATTTTAAGGTTAATTTGGAAGCAGCTAAAACCAATTGGCAGCATGCTAAGCAGGATGCCAAGCGCTATCAGGAACTTTATGAGAAAAAATCGATACCAGAAAGCACTAAAGAAAAAGTTGACGTTGCAGCAGCAGTGGCAGAGTCAAATTTCAATAAAGCAAAAAATGCTTTAAACGACACCAAACTTTTCGCTCCTTTCGATGGCTATGTACAGACTAAAATCGTTGAAAACTTCGAAAAAGTTGGAGCAGGTTATCCAATTTTGACCTTACTAGATGTTTCTGTTCTTGAAGTGATTGCAGGTGTACCTGAGAGTATTGTTAGTCATTCTAAGGATTTTAAATCTTTCACCTGTACAGTGAAAAATGGAAAGACAAGAGTTATAGCAGCCAAACTAAAGGAAATCAGTAAAAAAACGGCAGGAAATAATCAGGTGTATCCTATAAGAGTTTACCTAAACAAGGAGGAGGCGAAAAACCTTCGTCCAGGAATGAATGCCAGTTTAAATATTGAGATTAGTGAAACAAGCACTGAAGATGGCTTCGAACTTCCAGTTGCTTCAGTTGTTAATTATAAAGGGAAGAGTATTGTTTGGGTTTATAACAAAAAGCAGCAAGTGGTGAATCAGCGTGAAGTTGAAGTGATTCGCTTGTTGGCTAACGATAGAATTTTGGTTCGTAAAGGTTTAACTGAAGGCGAACAAATTGTGGTCGCAGGAGCTGCTTTTCTGATTGAAAAACAGAAAGTGAAACTCTTGGTTGAGAAGACTAAATCAAACATAGGAGGTTTATTATGAGTATCGCTAAATATTCGGTAAACAACAGAGTTGTTATTTGGGTCGCTATTTTTTGTAGTCTTGTTGGCGGGGTCTTTTCCTATACAAAGTTGGCCAAGCTTGAAGATGCTGAGTTTACTCTGAAAACAGCCTTGGTAATAACATCATATAAGGGTGCTTCACCTCACGAAGTAGAGCTTGAGGTGACCGATATCATTGAGAAGGCGGTGCAAGCAACTCAAGGACTTGATTTTATCGAATCGGAATCAAAAGAAGGCCTATCAATTGTAACTATAGAGATCAACGGAAGTAAGAAAACGGCTCAAATGCCCCAGATTTGGGACGATCTGAGACGAAAAGTGAACGACTGCAGGCCTTATTTGCCACGAACCGCCTATCCGATGGTTTTAGATGATTTTGGTGATGTGTTTGGAGTTTTTCTTTCTCTTTCGGGAGAAGACTACAGTTATGCCGAGCTTCATGATTATTCAGCTATGCTTAAGCGAGAGCTTTTGATGGTAAAAGGGGTCTCAAAGGTTAAACTTTTTGGAACCAAAACAGAAAGTATAGAGATCAATCTCTTGAGTTCTCGAATGGCGAGTTTTGGAATTAATCCGGGACAGGTGATCGGTATCTTGCATGACTTGAATTCCAGATGGGATAATGGACAGATTGAAGTTGATGGACAGAGAATAAAAATTCGCGATAGAAGCAGTTTTAAGACTGTTGAGGAAGTTGGTGATTTGGTGATTCAGGATTACAGCAATCAACAGATTAAGCTTAAAGATATTGCTGATATCAAAGAAGCTTACCAGCAGCCAGTAAAGAATTTAATGCGTTTCAATGGTAAAGAAGCCATTGGTATTGGACTGTCGATGTCGTGGGGCGTTAATGTAATGAACGTTGGTGACGAACTTGACAAACGTATTGAGGAATTAAATACACAACTACCTATCGGTTTGAGTATCGAAAAGGTTTATTTTCAGTCTGATGAAGTGGCTGAATCTAATGGTTTATTCATGACTAATCTTGCCGAATCGGTTGCTATTGTAGTGATTATTCTGCTTCTATTTATGGGAATACGTTCAGGATTGCTGATTGGAAGCGGCCTGATACTTACTATTTTAGCCACATTTATTGTGATGTTGGCTGGTGATATTGCTCTACAGAGGACTTCTTTGGCTGCGATAATTGTGGCTATGGGTATGTTGGTTGATAATGCCATTGTGGTAACCGATGGGGCACTTGTTGCTCTGCAAAGGGGGCATTCCAGACGAAAATCGGCTCTAATGGGTGCTGAATCAACCATTTGGCCATTATTTGGAGCAACCTTGATTGCCATCTTAGCTTTTTTGCCTATTTATATGGCACCAGGAAGTGTTGGTGAAATCTGTAAATCGATGTTTCAGGTTTTAGCTATCTCTCTGGGATTGAGTTGGCTTTTTTCTGTGACACAAAATGTCCTTTTCAGTGATGTTTTCCTAAAAGTGAATAAGAATTCTTTGAATAAAGAGCCTTTCTCAGGAAAAGGTTACAAGATATTCGAGAAGCTTTTAATGAAGGTTTTACGTCACCGTTTAATTTCACTTTCAGCTGTTGTTCTAGTATTGATTGGCAGTTTAATGGTTTTTGGGAAAGTGAAGAAACCTTTCTTTACGGAGTTAACCAAACCTTTAGTAACGGTGAATTATTGGTTACCTGAAGGGACGGATATCTATAAAGTTGAGGCTGATCTGAAAGAGATTGAAAAATATGTGATGAGTATCGATCATGTTAAAAGTGTAACGGCTGCTATTGGAGAGTCATTGCCTCGATATATCTTGATGGCTGAAGTTGTTAAGAACAACTCATCCTACGGTCAACTTTTGGTTAGATCTGACGAGTTTGATAACCTTGAAGGTGTTAAGATAAAAATTGATAATTACATTAATGAAAATTTTCCAGCTGCTCTCTCGCATTCTAAATATTTGCTAGGTGGTCCTCCATTGGAATTTAAGATTGAAGCCCGTTTTATGGGGCCCGATCCTGCAGTATTGCATAGCTTGGCTGAGAAGGCTAAAGATATTATGCGTCATGAAGAATTGGCAATCAATGTTAGAGACGACTGGAGACAGAAAGTGAAGACCTGGGAGCCTCTTTATAATCAGGAAAAAGGACGACGTGCCAATGTAACCCGTCAGCAAATGTCATTAGCATTACAAACGGCTAATGATGGTGCTGTAGTAGGGCGTTTTTATGATGGTGAACAAGCTCAGAGCATTTTGCTTAAAGTTGTAGATGACACCCATGACCAAAATAATCAGTTGCAATACCTACCCGTGTGGGGTGGTGGTGCTTCTGCTACTATTCTCGATCAGGTTCTTGATGGCTCTAAAATGGCTTGGGAAGATCCTGTAATTCGTCGTTACAACCGTCGTCGTTCGATTACAGCACAATGCGATCCAATAAGTTCAGATGTAACAGGAGATCAGTTGCTGGCGAAATTAAAGGATAAAGTTGAAGCGATTCCATTACCTCAAGGCTATTATATGATGTGGGATGGTGAGCATAGAAAGCAAGTTGAAGGAAATAAAAATGTGGGTGCATTTTTGCCATTGGCATTTATCTTGATGATGATTGTTATTGTGATACTCTTCAATTCTTTCCGTCAAACTATGATCATTTTCTTGATGCTACCACTCTCATTTATTGGTGTAGCTAACGGCTTATTTGTTTTTGATAAGGCCTTTGGCTTTATGGCTATTGTCGGATTCCTCGGTTTACTTGGAATGGTAATTAAAAATGCTGTGGTTCTAATTGATCAGATAAATGTCTTACTAAAAGATAAGTCACCACTTGAAGCTGTTGTAGAATCGGCTGTATCGAGAATGCGTCCGGTAATGATGGCAGCCTTAACGACTATCTTAGGAATGATTCCATTGATTAACGATGCTATGTACGGCTCTATGGCGGCAACCATCATGTTTGGATTGCTTTTCGCGACCATCTTAACACTATTCGTAGTACCGCTATTCTTTTGTTTGTTCTACAAAATTAAGATTGTTGATTAATTGAAATGAGATTATAGATGTGAGACAAATTGTTTCACATCTACTAAAAAATAATACAATGCGATATAAAATACTATTAGTGTTTATTGCTTTTATCTGCTTTGCAAAACCCTCTATTTCACAAGAAGTATTGAGTTTAAAGAAGTGTAGAGAGTTGGCAAAAGAACACAATCAGGATGTACAAAATGCAGCCTTAAATGTTGCGATTTATGAGAGTCATCTGAAATCAAATAAAACCAATCAGTTACCTAAACTTGATTTTTCAGCTAGTTTAACTCGCCTGGGAGATCCTCAGGTGACAAAGATGCCAGCTTTTCAGCTACCCAATATGGATGGAAGCCCTAGTGGTGTTCTTTTTCCTGGAGGAACGCTTTACGAAGCTCCTGATAACTTATACAGGCTTAATTTATCTCTGGTTCAGCCTATTTATATGGGAGGAAAGTTGAGAAATTTGAATAAGCTTAGCCAGAAGAATGTTGACCTTTCAAAAGAGAATCTTCGTTTGGAAAAATCGAATCTCTTATTGGAGACTGACGATACCTATTGGACTATCGTTTCTTTAAAGGAGAAGGTGATTTTAACTCTGGAGAGTATTAAGTTCCTTGAAGAGTTTAAAAAGGATATTAATAATCGATATGAAGTTGGTTTGGTCACAAAGAATAATGTCTTGCAAGCTCAAGTGAATCTGAATCATGTGAAATTAGCTAATATTGAAGCCGAAAATGGTGTTGATTTAGCCAATATGTCTCTTTGTAGATTAATTGGTTTTCCTCTTTGGCAAAAAGTTCAGTTAAAGGACTCTATGGTGAATAAAGCGACACTTCCTGACTTTGAAATTGCACACAAAAAAGCTTTGGCTCAGCGACCAGAATTAAAAATGAGTCAACTGGCTGTTGATATGGGAGAACTTGGCGTTAAAATGACAAGAGCTGATCAATTGCCAAGCCTAAATGTTGGCGTGAACTCTTACTACGGTAATCCAAATCATTTTGGAGTTGATGAGGCTGAAACGTCATGGAATGCTTCAGCAAAATTAACCGTTCCAGTCTTTCATTGGGGAGAAAAAAGACAGGCTGTAAAGCGTAGTAAAATTATGCATCAGCAAGCTGTTAATGAATTGGAAAAGAACAGAGATTTAATTGCTCTTGATGTGCAACAATCCTTATATGCCCTTAAGGTAGCCATCTCGAAAATGAGTTTCACTGAAACTTCATTGGAACAGGCGGAAGAAAACTTGACGATTACGAGAAATAACTACTCCGTTGGTGTGGCTTCTGTAACTCAGGTGCTCGATGCACAGGTGTCCTGGCAATCTTCTTACAGCAATTATATTGATGCTAAAATTAGCTGCCAGCAGAAGTATTCAGTTTATCTGAAAGCGATAGGTGAGCTAGATCAAATCTAGGACTCATTTGTATTTGATTACGATATAAATTAAAATGAGGGGATGTATAAACATCCCCTCATTTTTTTTATTCACTTTTTGCGAACTCTTCTTTCTTGTAGAGTTCAACTATTCGTTTCATCTCCCCAAGCAAGGCTTCGTTTCGTCTTCCAGATCTAACAAAATCTGACAAGCTTGTTGGTTCTAAACTTTTATAATAGTCTAGTTCTTGGGTCAATCGTGTATGGATGATATTCATCATCTCCATTGCCGAATCACGTTTACCAAGCTTCAAATAATTCTCAGCCATTAATAGAGCGATATAGTCGTATGAACTGACCTCGTTAGGAAGTAATTCTCTACTTCTGTCTAAAACTTCAATTGCCTTAGCATTTTTATTCTCAGAAATTAAAGTATTTGAAAGGCTAAGGAAGTTATTTCTCAAGTTAAGACACATTCGTTTGATGTTTTCATCTTTATAAATACCTTCTTTATTGATATTACCCCACTTGAATTTCGTCATCATATTATTGAATAGAATATCTGAATCAATTCGGCCAAGATTACTAGCTTTATCCATCGTTTTAATAGGGATTAATCGATAAGCTAAACCTTCTAATTGGAAGTAATCTTGAAGGCCGTAATAACCCGATTTTGGTACGGTTTGGGAGAAGTAAATAGGACGCTTCCAATTGTTGGTTAAAAGAATATCATAAAGAGCTAAACCTGCTTTTTCCATGAAATTCTGATCTAGTTTCCACTCCAACTGAGCCACGATATGAGTCGAATCTTTTACAAATACAGTTTGTGTAGCCAAAACCTGTTGTTTATCGACTGGCATTCTAAATTTTCGAGCTGGAATGTGATCAATTTTCTGATCGTAGCCGTAAATCGTTTTTGTACTTTCCTTGTCAGAAAGGACATATTCCAGAGCGTCTTTTAAATTCAGACCCTTGTTTTTCTCAACCCAAGCCTCAAAACGAGGATCATCTACAATATAAACAACATCACGACTACCCATCAAATATTTTTCCTTTTCCATAGAAATAGGCAAACTCTTTGAATCGTAATTATCTCGTTTCATTTGGTCGATATACCAATCTGTTGAAAGGTAACTTAGATTACAAACTCGAACATCGGTTCTGATACCTTCAACTTCCTGTAGATACCAAAGTGGGAATGTGTCGTTGTCGCCCATGGTAAATAAGATTGCATTGGGAGCGCATGAATTAAGGTAATTATAGGCCAAGTCATGAGCGAAATAACGATCAGATCGATCATGATCATCCCAGTTTTGTTGTGCAAATAAAGCTGGTACAGCTAAGAAGCAAAGAGATGTGGAAAGGATTAAACTCAATTTAGGAGTCAGGTATTTTTCCATCCCATTAATTACTGCTAGTACACCAATTCCAATCCAAATTGCAAAAGCATAAAATGATCCAGCGTAAGCGTAATCACGCTCGCGAGGTTGCAAAGGAGGTTGATTTAAGTATAGAACAATGGCTAATCCTGTAAAGAGAAAGAGTAGAAGAACTACAAAGAAGTCATTTTTCCCCTTTTTACTGTGTTTGTATTGATAAATGAGACCTATAAGCCCCAAGATTAATGGTAGGAAATAGTAGGTGTTGTTGGCTTTATTCGACTTCATATCATCAGAACGCAGCGATTGATCTCCTAATCTGAGATTATCGATGAAAGGAATACCCGAAATCCAGGCACCCTTTGTTTTATCTCCATAGGATTGCACATCATTCTGACGTCCAGCAAAATTCCACATGAAATATCGGATATACATGTGGTTAATCTGATAGGAAAAGAAAAAGTTTAAGTTCTGTGCAAAGCTTGGCTTTTCCTTTTGTTTAGGATTGAGTCCTGTCCATTTGGCATATTCTACTGGAGCGCGCCCCGACATGCCTTTGGTGTACATTCTAGGGAATAGTGTTTTATGACTCGAGCTATAATTGTTTTTTTCTAATTCATAAGAGAGTTCATATTTCCCATTTTTCTGGATATAAACTTTTTTCGATACATGACTTGGATTCTCTTCATCAGTAGGAGCATTAAAATATTGACCATAAATCAATGGGTTCGATCCATATTGTTCTCTGTTAAGATAGGACAGAAGAGAGAAAACATCCTTAGGATTATTCTGATTCAGAGCTGGATTTGCAGACGCCCTAATCATAATTAGGCTATAAGATGAATAACCTATAAGTATGACACTTATAACTGTAAGAACTGTGTTTAATAGAACTTTTTGACGCTTGATGCTGTATCGAATAGCGAAAATTAGTCCGATGAAAAGAAGAAGTAAATAGAATAATAAACCTGTATTAAAGGGTAGAGAAAGCCCATTCACAAAGGCAAATTCGAACCAAATTCCAACTTTTAAAACTCCAGGAATAATCAGATACATGATACTTGCTAAAAAAAGGATAGCAGCTGATAAAGCTATAAGGATACCTTTTTTTGTAACTGGATATTTTTTGAAATAGAAGAGAATAACGATAGCTGGAATTGCTAATAGATTCAATAGGTGAACACCAATGGATAAGCCCATTAGGTAGGCAATCAAAATTAGCCATCGATTTGCATGTGGGGAATCAGCTTCGCTTTCCCACTTAAGAATAGCCCAAAATACGACTGCTGTAAACAGTGATGAAAGCGCGTAAACCTCTGCTTCTACGGCTGAAAACCAAAAGGTGTCTGAGAATGCATAAGCTAGGGCTCCGATGAGACCGGCACTCAATATTTTACCTGTTTGTACTAAATTATATTGACCGTTTTCAGATTTAACGAGTTTTCGAGCCATGTGTGTGATACTCCAAAACAGAAACATGATGGTAAAGCCTGAAGCAAGTGCAGAAAGACCATTAAGCATTAAGGCAACTTGAGATTCGTCTGATGCAAAAAGAGAAAATAATCGCCCAAGTAACATGAAGATGGGTGCTCCCGGAGGATGTCCAATTTCCAATTTGTAGGCAGCCGTTATAAACTCGCCACAATCCCAGAAACTGACTGAAGGTTCAAGTGTAAGAAGGTAAACCAGAGCTGAAATGGAAAAAACCAACCAGCCCCCAATAATATTTAATTTTTGGAATTTTGACATGTGAAGATGAGTTAAAATTATGTCAACGAATTTAGGGAAATAATTATGAAGCTCTTATAACGATTGTGTGAAAAAATGTAAAATGATTGGTTATCTCATCTGCTGAAAAATAGAACTATAGATAAACTTCGTATTTAAGAATGAATCTAAATATTGCTTCGATCGATATTTTTTTTCATAGCGCTGAATGTTCTTCAGCAGGTGTTGCTTGGCCATTTTAAAACACAGAATGTGAAAAAGAAAAAGAATTGTTTAAATCTTAACGTCAAGTTTGTTTTTAATACGGTTTTCGAAAAGGTTTTCGTAACTATTTAGAATGAGTTTAATCAATAGTGAAAAGATTATAATTCTTTCTGATAAGAAAGGCTAGTGTGCAGATTAGTAAGTCTTTTATGCACCGAAAATAAAATTATCTTTGCTGCATGGATTTACACTTAAATAGGTGTAAGTGACTGTTAAGAAATGCTTTGCAATTAATTAAAAAACAAATCCTGTGATGAACAAGATAATTTCATTTGAAGAAGCTGTTGCCAAGATTAAAGATGGTATGACTATCATGATTGGTGGCTTTTTATCGGTTGGAACTGCCAACCAAATGGTTGATGGCATTGTTGCCTCGGATGTTAAAAATTTAACAATCGTTTGTAACGATACTGCATTTGCCGATAAGGGCTTAGGGAAATTGATTGCAAACAAGCAAGTTGCCAAGGTTATCACTTCATATGTGGGAGCGAACTCTGCTTCAATCGAGCAAATGAATAACGGTGAACTAATTGTTGAGTTTAGTCCTCAGGGAACTTTAGCAGAACGTGTACGTGCTGGTGGTGCTGGTCTAGGTGGTGTATTAACTCCAACTGGATTGGGAACTATGGTTGCCGAAGGTAAGGATATCGTTACAGTTGATGGAAAAGAATTCATCCTTGAGAAACCCTTACGTGCTGATGTTTCTCTAATCGGAGCGAGCATGAGTGATACACATGGAAACCTAACTTACCGTGGAACATCACAAAACTTTAACCCATTGATGGCAACTGCTGCTGACTTAGTAATTGTTGAAGCTGAATCAATTGTTGAAGCTGGAACATTCAAGCCTGAAGAGGTGAAAACGCCATCTATCTACGTTGACTTCATTGTAAGAGCAAACTAGATTAAAGCGTGTTTGAGGCTTGAAAACGTTCATATTTATTTGACTATTTAAACAAAACATACAAACATTATACTATTATGGGACAGGTAATTATAAGAGTACGCATGAGTTCACACGATGCTCATTATGGTGGAAACCTTGTTGATGGTGCTAAGATGCTTCAACTTTTTGGTGATGTAGCTACTGAGTTATTGATTCGTCGTGATGGCGATGAAGGTTTGTTCGCAGGTTACGAAAGCGTTGAGTTTTTAGCTCCTGTTTATGCTGGCGATTATATCGAAGCAGTAGGTGAGATTATCAAAGAAGGTAACTCAAGCCGTAAAATGAAATTCGAAGCTCGTAAAGTGATCGCTCCTAGACCTGATATCTCTGATTCAGCTTGTGATTTGCTTGAAGAGCCAATCGTAACATGTCGTGCAGTTGGTACTTGTGTAACACCAAAAGCTAGCCAACGTAAATAATATTTGATTCTATTGATATGAGTCGGGAATGACGACCAAGAAATTACCGACTAACTAATTTTATTTCATTCTCGACTCATATTTTAAATACTTAAGCCATGGAAAAGTTAATTATCACTGCCGCTATTAGTGGTGCCGAAGTAACAAAAGAGCATAACCCTGCTGTTCCATATACAGTTGAAGAATGTGTTCGCGAAGCTGGATCAGCTATTGAAGCTGGTGCTAGTATCATTCACCTTCATGTTCGTAAAGACGATGGTACACCGACTCAAGATAAAGATCGTTTTAAGAAAGTAATGGATGCGATCCATGCTCAATATCCTGATGTAATTATCCAACCTTCTACAGGTGGTGCCGTTGGGATGACCAATGACGAAAGACTTCAGCCTACTGAGTTGAATCCAGAAATGGCAACTCTTGACTGCGGAACATTAAATTTTGGTGGTGACGAAATCTTCGAAAACACTGAGAATACCATTAAGTATTTCGGTGAGAAAATGATTGAGAGAGGTATTAAGCCTGAACTTGAGGTTTTCGATAAATCGATGATTGATATGGCTTTGCGTCTTGGTAAAAAAGGATTCATCAAATCGCCAATGCATTTCGATTTTGTGATGGGTGTCAACGGAGGTATCTCTGGAACACTTCGCGATTTCAACTTCATGCGTGGTAGTATTCCTGCTGATGCAACTTACACAGTTGCTGGTATTGGTCGTTTCGAATTCCCATTAGCTGCAGCTGCTATCATCGATGGTGGTCACGTTCGTGTTGGTTTCGAAGATAATACAATGATCTCGAGAGGCGTTGTTGCTGATTCGAATGGTCAATTGGTTGCGAAAGTAGTTCGTTTGGCTAATGAATTTGGTCGCGAAATCGCAAGTCCAGCAGAAGCAAGAGAGATTTTAGGTTTAAAAGCAAGATAATATACAATGTGTGATTAACGATTAGTAATTGTCAATTACTAATTATAAATCATTAATTACTATACTGATGAAAGCAGGAAACAAATACGGAACTCACAGAGTCCTTGAACCAAAAGGAACACTTCCACAGCCAGCTATTAAGTTGGACAATACAATGTCAATCTATGACAATGAGGTTTTAATTGATGTTCAAACATTAAACATCGACTCAGCAAGTTTTACTCAAGTAAAAGGTGCTTGCGATGCGGATACTGCCAAGATGGAAGAAATGATTCTTTCGATTGTTAGTGAGCGTGGTAAAATGCAAAACCCAGTAACGGGTTCTGGTGGCATGTTGATTGGTACAGTTAAAGAAGTTGGACCAAATTTCCCAAATCAAGATCTTAAAGTAGGTGATAAGGTAGCAACTTTGGTTTCTCTATCTCTTACACCGCTTAATATCGATAAAATCACGAATATTAATCTATCTAACGATCAGGTTGATATCGATGGCCAAGCGATTCTTTTCGCTTCAGGTTTATACGCTGTTCTTCCATCTGATTTACCAGAGAAATTAGCTTTAGCTGCTCTTGATGTAGCTGGTGCTCCTGCTCAGGTTGATCGTTTGGTTAAGGAAGGCGACACAGTTTGCATCATCGGTGGTGGTGGAAAATCAGGTGTACTTTGCTGTTACCAAGCAATGAAAAAAGTTGGTCCTAAAGGAAAAGTTATTGTTGTTGAGTATTCTAAGGAGAATGCCAAACGTATTACTGATCTTGGTTTAGCTACTGACGTAATTGTAGGTGACGCAACTGACGTAATGAATGTTTACACTGAAGTAACTAAGATTTGCGGCGAAGTTGGTTGTGATGTAGTTATCAACAATGTAAACGTTGCTTCTACTGAAATGTCATCAATCCTGATCACTAAAGATCGTGGTTGTGTGTATTTCTTCTCTATGGCAACTTCTTTTTCTAAAGCAGCTTTAGGTGCTGAAGGAGTTGGTAAAGATGTTGATATGATTGTTGGAAACGGTTATGCAATTGGGCATGCTGATCTAACACTTGAAATCATTAGAGAATCAGCAGGAATTAGAGAATTATTTGAAAAGTTATACGTGTAGATTATAGAATTGAGATATGAGTATCGAGTATCAAGATCTAATTTTTGATACAACAGAGAATTTCTCCTTGATACTTGATTCTAAATCTTGAGACTAAAACAAAATATGATGATTGAAAATAAGGGACGTAAGGAAATGTTTCCACAGGTTACAGACGAGCAGTGGAACGATTGGAGATGGCAAGTAAGAAACCGTATTGAAACTCTAAAAGATCTTAAGAAATATATCAACCTTACTGCTGATGAAGAAGAAGGTGTTAAAAAGTCACTTGCAACATTGCGTATGGCTATTACACCTTATTATTTATCTCTAGTTGATGTAAATAACCCAGAATGTCCTGTTCGTAAGCAGGCTATTCCTACAGCTTTGGAAGTTCATCACGCTGATGCTGATCTTTTAGATCCATTGCACGAGGATGAAGATTCTCCAGTTCCTGGCTTAACTCACCGTTATCCAGATCGTGTATTATTCTTGATCACTGATATGTGTTCAATGTATTGTCGTCACTGTACCCGTCGTCGTTTTGCAGGTCAGTCTGATGCCTCTACACCACAAGATAATATCGAGAAAGCAATTGAGTATATCAGAAACACACCTCAGGTTAGAGACGTTGTTCTTTCTGGTGGTGATGCTTTATTGATTGGTGATGATAAATTAGAATATATCATCAGCTCATTACGTGATATTCCTCATGTTGAGATTATCCGTATCGGTACTCGTACGCCTGTTGTATTGCCACAGCGTATTACTGAAGGATTGGTTAACATGATTAAGAAATACCATCCAGTATGGCTTAATACGCACTTCAATCACTCTGATGAGATGACTCCAGAGTCTAATGCAGCTATTGCTCGTTTAGCTGATGCAGGTGTACCTTTGGGTAACCAGTCAGTATTATTGAGAGGTGTTAACGACTGTGTTCACGTAATGAAGAAGTTGGTTCACAACTTGGTAATGAACCGTATTCGTCCTTATTACATTTATCAGTGTGACCTTTCTATGGGACTTGAGCACTTTAGAACACCAGTTTCTAAGGGTATCGAGATTATTGAAAGTCTTCGTGGTCATACCTCTGGTTTTGCAGTTCCTACTTTTGTAGTTGATGCTCCAGGTGGAGGTGGTAAAATCCCAGTTATGCCTCAGTATGTTGTTTCTCAGAGTCCTTCTAAAGTGATTTTGCGTAACTTCGAAGGTGTAATCACAACTTATACCGAACCTAAAGGTTATACTGAAGATTGTCACTGTCCAGAATGTTCTGATCACAAACAACCAGAAGGTGTAGCTTCTCTTCTTGATGGTAGTAGATTGGCAATTGAGCCATCTTTATTGCAACGTAAAGAGAGAAATAAAAAAGCTGAATGCCTTTTATAAAGGAAATAGAGAAATACAGAAGTCTGTCTATTGTTGGACTTGAAAAAAATACCGGGAAAACCGAGTGTTTGAATTATGTGCTGTCGCGATTGAGCGGCAGCACTAAACAAATTGCACTCACTTCCATTGGTGTTGATGGAGAGAATACCGACATGGTGACTCAAACTCACAAACCCGAAATTGAGGTTTATGAGGGGATGATTTTTGTGACTTCCGAAATGCATTATCAGAAGAAAAAAATACTTGCTGAAGTTTTGGATGTCAGCTCACAATCAACCTCTTTAGGGCGATTGGTGACGGCAAAAGCAATATCAGGCGACAAAGTGATGATCTCGGGTCCGGCTAGCAGTGCAGCTGTTAAGGACCTAATCTCACAAATGAAAAACTTTAATGTTGATATTACCCTGGTTGATGGGGCTTTATCTCGAAAAAGTTTGGGATCACCAGCTGTAACCGATGCCATGATTTTGGCTACAGGAGCAGCACTTTCGTCTAATATCCCACAACTGGTTTATAAAACCAATTATACCTACGACCTCATTAGTTTGGAGGCTGTAGAAGATGATTTTAAAGAACGTCTTTTGCCAATTCAAAAAGGGATATGGGCAGTTTCTGAAGAAGGAGAGCTATTCGATTTGGAAATTGAATCTGTTTTGTTGATTGAAAAAGCTAAGGATAAACTCTTTACACATGGATGTCGTATTTTTGTAAACGGTGCGATTACCGATAAATTTTTGAACTTTTTAAGAGTTCAGAAACAGATTAAAGACATTGAAATTATTGTTCGGGACTTTACGCGAATATTTGCCACCCCCGAAACCTATTATGCTTTTTTAAAGCGCGGAGGACGTATAAAAGTGCTCCAAAAGACCAAGTTGATAGCGGTTTGCATCAATCCGGTATCACCCGATGGTTATTGTCTGAATTCAGATGAATTAAAGCAAGCAATGGAAGATAAACTGAAGTTGCCAGTTTATAATGTAAGAGAATTAAACGGGCACAGAGCGGAGACGAATTGTGAGTTAAGAATAGATCGATAAATGAAGTTAAGAACTGCCATATCTCAAGTAAAAGGCCTTCAACATTTGGTGGAGACTATGCAGCTGCAATCCAGTTTAGGAAAGCGCTACTTACTTGACACGTACATGATGTATCAGGCCAATGAGATCAATCAGGAACTTGATTTGGTCAATCGTATTTATTCAATTTTAGGAGGAAAAAAGTCAGGGCTGATTAGTAAAATTCAGACCAAACTCATGCAGGTGCGTGACATCAAAGGAAGTGTTAAAAATATCAAGTCGGACCTAGTTTTGGATGATATTGAGCTTTTCGAGATCAAATCTTTCGCATTGGTATCTTACGAGATACTTAAACTTCAAAATGAGTTTGAAACCACATTGATTGAGATTCCGGATCTGAATCCTATGATCTCAATTTTAGATCCTGAAAACAATAGAATACCATCTTTCTTTATATACGATTCCTATTCTAATGAGCTTGCAAAAGTTCGAAAGGAAATTAAAGAATTAAAGGTAGCGATTAAAGCTGATCCAGATATGAATGCTGGACAGAGCTTGGAAGCTTTACAAAGCCAATCAGAAGAAATTGAAGCCATAGTAAGAGCTCAGATTTGTGATAAGCTTCACCCTTATGCGAATGATTTGGAAAAAGCTTTAAACCAAGTGGCACATCTCGATGTGATTGTTGCTAAAGCTATTCTTGCAGACAATCTAGCCTTCACACGAGCTCAGATCACAGAAACTACAACAGAATATAAAGCGATGTTTCATCCTCAAATAAGAGAAACATTGGCTTTATCAAATAGAAAATTTCAAGCGATTGATATCAAATTGAATCACTCAGTTTGTTTTATAACAGGTGCTAATATGGCTGGTAAGACAGTTATTTTGAAAACCTTAGCGCTTTGTCAATACCTTTTGCAGTTTGGTTTCTTTGTGCCAGCTAAATCGGCCCATATCTCTTTAGTCCATCGAATTTTAGTTTCAGTTGGAGATGATCAATCAGAACAAAATGGCTTATCGTCTTTTGCTTCTGAAATGGTGAAGATTAATGAGATGGTTGAGGCATCAATTAAGAAAGAGAATGTTTTGGTTCTAGTTGATGAATTAGCGAGAACAACGAATCCAACAGAGGGGAGAGCCATTGTGAATGCAGTGGCTGAGATTTTTAAGGAGAATAAAACCTTATCGGTAATCACAACCCATTACAGTGGACTGAATAAGGATTGTCGTAAGTTGAGAGTGAAAGGTTTGGATAAGGAATTCAAACAAGGTGAGATTACTAAGAATAATATAAACGATTATATGGATTATTCCTTGATTGAAGACGATGCATCAAAAGTGCCACATGAGGCCCTTCGTATCGCTGGGATATTGGGAATAAATCAATTAATTATTGAGAAAGCGAATAAACATTTGCTTAAACCTGAAGGGGTTGAGATTAAAGAAAAAGAAACAAAATCATATATCTAAACATAGAACAAAAATGCAAAGGAGTAAACTAGGTCTTGACTTTGATAAAGTTAACTACGCAAAGGGCGTTTCGAGAAAAATTGCTGATGACGTTCAGGAGTTTGTGGAAAGTTACACAACTGTATCTGTAGAGCGTACCTTGTGTCGTCTTTTGGGGATTGATGGTGTTGATAACAATGAAGTACCACTTCCTAATGTTGTTGTTGATGAAATTAAGGACAAAGGTGTTCTTAACCAAGGGGTGATGTATTTCTTAGGAAATGCAGTAATTGAAGCTGGATTGAATCCTCAACAAGCTGCTGAGAAAATCTCGGCTGGTGAGTTGGATATTACTCAATTGCCATCTCACACTGTTGAAGAGGCTCACGAAGCTCTTAAGCCATATATCAACGATTGTATTGATAAAATTAAGGCTCGTAAAGCTAAGAGAGATAACTATATCGAAACGATTGGTGAAGGTCCTAAGCCTTACTTATACGTGATTGTAGCGACTGGTAATATCTACGAAGATGTTATTCAAGCAGAAGCTGCAGCTCGTCAGGGTGCTGATATTATTGCTGTGATTCGTACAACAGGTCAGTCATTACTTGACTATGTACCTTATGGTGCGACTACTGAAGGTTTTGGTGGTACTGTTGCGACTCAGGAGAACTTCCGTATTATGCGTACTCACCTTGATAAGATTGGTGAAGAAGAAGGCAAATACATCCGTTTGTGTAACTACTGTTCTGGTCTATGTATGCCCGAGATTGCTGCCATGGGTGCCTTCGAAGGTTTGGATGTGATGTTGAACGATGCTCTTTATGGCATTTTGTTCCGTGATATTAACATGCAGCGTACACTTGTCGATCAGTATTTCTCAAGAGTATTGAACGGTTTTGCTGGCGTAATCATCAACACAGGTGAAGATAACTACCTAACAACTGCTGATGCATTCGACGAAGCACATACGGTATTAGCTTCTGACTTTATCAACGAGCAGTTAGCTGTTCTCGCTGATCTTCCAGAAGAACAAATGGGATTAGGTCACGCCTTCGAAATGGAGCCAGGACTAGAAAACGGTTTCCTTTACGAGTTGGCACAAGCGCAAATGACTCGTGAAATTTTCCCGAAGGCACCACTTAAGTATATGCCTCCTACAAAATTCATGACAGGTAATATCTTTAAAGGACACGTACAAGATGCTTTGTTTAATCAGATTTCAATCTGGACTGGACAGGGAATCCAATTATTGGGTATGTTGACTGAAGCGATTCACACACCTTTAATGTCTGACCGTTACCTTTCTCTTGAAAATGCAAAATACATTTTCAACAATATGAAGAATATTGGTGATGAGGTTGAGTTTAAAGAAGGTGGTATCATTCGTACAAGAGCACAAAAAATTCTTGGTGATTCAATTGAATTGCTTGAGAAAATTGAAAAAGAGGGTATGTTTTCTGCACTTGAAAAAGGGATTTTCGCTGATATTAAGCGTCCAATCAATGGCGGTAAAGGTCTTGATGGTGTTGTGGAAAAAGGAAACAACTACTTCAATCCTTTTGTAGCTTTAATGAAGAAATAAATGTTAGATTCTAGTCTTGAAATCTGATATAGTTTTCGATTTCAAGTCTAGCATTCTCAATTGTTTTTTAAAGATAAATCAAAATTGCACAAAGAGTTTGACGATCAATTTTGTTTTTGAGATGTATAACTTCTCAAAGCGACACAATCTGAAATCTCTGATCTAAAAATAAATAAAATGAGTGGAGGACTTTATTCTACCAATTCGAACGAATTCGATAAGACCTTAGATCTAACAAAAATTAAGCCTTACGGTGATACCATGAACGACGGTAAAACTCAGGTTAGTTTCACCCTTCCTGTGCCTAAAGAAGAGGAAGCTACTGAAGCCGCTAAGCAGATGATGCGAAAGATGGGTTTTGAAGATATCCAAGTGGTGTTTGTTCAAGAGCTAATGAAAGGTTTCACCTTTTTCAACTGCTATGGTAGTTCTATTCATACCGTTGATTATACAACTATCGTTGTACCAAAGGTAGAATCGACTACTATGGATATGCACGAAACAGATGATTTCATTAAAGAAAACATCGGACGTAAAGTTGTTGTTGTAGGTGCAAGTACAGGTACTGATGCGCATACGGTAGGTATCGATGCGATTATGAACATGAAAGGTTTTGCAGGTCACTATGGTTTGGAGCGTTACGATATGGTAGAGGCTTTAAATATGGGATCTCAGGTACCTAACGAAGAATTTATCGCTAAGGCTATCGAAATGAAAGCTGATATTCTTTTGGTATCACAAACGGTAACTCAAAAAGATGTTCATATTCAAAACCTTGTTGAGCTTGTAGAAATGCTAGAAGCAGAAGGTTTACGTGATAAGGTAATTTTGATTTGTGGTGGACCTCGTTTATCACACGAATTAGCTAAAGAGCTTGGATACGATGCTGGTTTTGGTATGAATAAATATGCTGATGACGTGGCTTCGTATATGGCTCAAGAACTTGACAGAAGAATCAACCAATAGATTTATAATTTTGTAGAGATGCACGGCCGTGCGTCTCTACAAAATGTAAACAAAACAACATACCACAATGGATAAAAAAGAAATCAGAGAGATTATCGCAAAGCGTTCTGCTCTCGAATTGCAAGATGGTGATGTAGTAAACTTAGGAATTGGTTTGCCTACATTCATTCCTAATTATGTCCCTGAAAATGTTAATGTAATTCTTCAATCGGAGAATGGTTTACTTGGCATGGGTGCTGTTCCAGCCGAAGGTGAAGAGGATAAGGATTTTGTTAACGCTGGTGGCGGACACATTACTTACAAGCAAGGTGCGAGTAGTTTTGATTCTGCGGCATCTTTTGCTATTATCCGAGGTGGACATGTTGATGTAACCTTCTTAGGAGCTCTTCAGGCTGATGAAAAAGGGAATCTTGCTAACTGGATGATTCCAGGTAAGAAAACGCCTGGTATGGGTGGCGCAATGGACCTTATTGTAGGTGCTAAGCGTGTAATCCTATCTATGGAGCACACAGCTAGAGGAAATCACAAGATTATGACTCTTTGTAACTTGCCACTTACAGCTGCAGGACAAGTTGAAATGATTATTACTGAAATGGGTGTTATGAAAATTACGCCAGAAGGGATTCTTTTAACTGAGATTAACCCAACGTTCACAGTTGAGCAAGTACAAGAAGCTACCGATGCAAAATTGATTATTGCAAAGGACCTAGCTGAGATGAAACAAGCCTAATTTAAAGAATAGGTTATCGGTTTTTTGTTATCGGTTTTTGATTAACTGATAACCGACAGCAGATAACTGAAAACTCACTAAATAATAGTTATTACCATGAGTAAAGTATATATCGTTGCAGCTAAAAGAACAGCTGTTGGAAAATTTTTAGGAAGTTTAACTCCAGTTACTGCTGCTGATTTAGCTGCAGGAGTTATCAAAAATATTATTGAAGAAACAAAGATCGACGCATCTAAGCTTGATGAGGTTGTTGTGGGAAATATCCTAATGGCAGGTCAAAAGCAAGGTGTTGCACGTCAGGCTTCAATTAAAGGTGGTGTACCTCAAGAGGTGCCAGCTTATGGAATTAACATGATTTGTGGTTCAGGTATGAAGTCAATTAACTTGGCTTATGCTAACATCAAATCAGGTGAAGCTAATCTGATTATCGCAGGTGGTACTGAAAATATGTCTAATGCAGGTTTTATTATGCCTGGTACTGTTCGTACAGGACATAGAATGATGGATCTAAAAGCTGTTGACCATATGGTTACAGATGGTTTGACTGATGCTTTCGAAGGTTACCACATGGGTATCACTGCTGAAAACATTGCTGCAAAGTATAGCCTAACTCGCGAAGAGCAGGATGCTTTTTCTTTTGCTTCTCAGCAAAAAGCAATGGCTGCACAGGATGCAGGTCATTTCAAGAATGAGATTGTACCTGTTGAGATCAAAACCCGTAAAGAAACTATCATTTTCGATGCTGATGAGTTCATCAACCGTAGAACGAGTGCTGAGAAATTAGCTGGTTTACGTCCTGCTTTCAAAAAGGATGGCACAGTAACTGCTGGTAATGCTTCAGGTATTAACGATGGTGCTGCTTTCGTATTAGTCGCTTCTGAAGAGGCTGTAAAAGAGCATAACTTGACTCCACTTGCTGAGATTGTAGCAACAGGTCAAGGTGGTGTAGATCCAGCTATTATGGGTATGGGACCAGTTCCTGCTATTGCTAACGCTTTGAAAAAGGCTAACATGAAATTAACTGACATGGAAGTGTTGGAATTGAATGAAGCTTTTGCAGCACAATCATTAGGTGTGGTTAAGCAATTATGCGAAGATCATGGTGTTGCTCCAGAATTTTTCCAGGAGAGAAATAATGTGAACGGTGGAGCTATTGCTTTAGGTCACCCAATTGGCGCATCAGGAACACGTATCACAGTAAGTTTGATTCACGAAATGAAACGTTCTAATAAGCAATTCGGTTTAGCATCACTTTGTATTGGTGGTGGTATGGGGACTGCTTTGATTCTTAAGAACGTTTAATAGAATTCTAAGTATTTATTGGGGCTGAATTTTTGATAATTTAGTCTTAATTTTAGATATAATCGGTTGTTGGTTTTTATAAACCAACAACCGATTTTTTTATAGGCTAGTTAAGAGTGATATATATAAAACGAAAAGGGCCTTTATATTTTCAGTGATTTAGTTATTTGTTTCATGAATTGTTCAATATTTAACGGCTTGTATTGTTTGTGTTGAGATAATCTAATTTTCTGATATATAACATATCATGTTGTATCGAAAATCATTTTTACTAAGCTTTCTTTGCAGTGAAAATTTGCAATTAAAGAAATTTTTCCGGATTGAGCCCAAACTTGATCTGAAACTTAATTTTGAAATAATACATTAATGAACTTTAGCCTTACAAAAGAACAGGAGTTGTTCCAGCAAATGATTAGGGATTTTGCTGAAAACGAAGTGAAGCCACTTGCTGCAGAAGTAGATGAGCAGGAGCGTTTCCCAATCGAAACGGTTGAGAAAATGGCGAAGATTGGAATCATGGGAATTCCAATTCCAAAGCAATATGGTGGTGCAGGTGGAAATAACCTAATGTATTCTATGGCTGTTGAAGAACTTTCAATGGTTTGTGGAACAACTGGTGTTATTGTTTCGGCTCACACGTCTTTGTGTGCATCACCTATTTTGGAGCACGGAACTGAAGAGCAAAAGCAAAAATATTTGCCAAAACTAGCTTCTGGTGAATGGATTGGCGCTTTTGGTTTAACAGAGCCTAATGCTGGTACTGATGCTGCTGGTCAGCAAACGACTGCTATTGAAGATGGTGATAACTATATCATTAATGGATCTAAGATCTTTATTACCAATGCTGAATATGCACATGTTTATGTGATTTTCGCAATGACTGATAAGTCTCAGGGTACTCGTGGTATCACAGCTTTTATCATTGAAAAGGGTACACCTGGTTTTTCTTTCGGTAAGAAAGAGAAGAAGATGGGTATTAAAGGTTCAGCAACTAGTGAATTGATTTTCGAAAACTGTGTACTGCCTAAAACAAATATGCTTGGAAAATTGAGCAAAGGTTTTGGTGTCGCAATGAAAACCCTTGACGGTGGTCGTATTGGTATTGCTGCTCAAGCTTTAGGTTTGGCTCAAGGTGCAATCAATGAGACTGTGAAATATGTGAAAGAAAGAAAACAGTTTGGTCGTGCCCTTTCTGCTTTCCAGAATACACAGTTCCAGTTGGCTGATATGAATACAAAAACAGAAGCTTCTCGTATGTTGGTTCGCAAAGCGGCTTACAAAAAGGATAATAAAATGGCTTATTCTGTTGATGCAGCTATGGCTAAGCTTTATGCAGCCGAAACAGCTATGGAGGTAACAAATAAAGCCGTTCAATTACACGGTGGTTATGGTTACACTCGCGAATACCCAGTTGAGCGTATGATGCGTGATGCTAAAATTACTGAGATCTACGAAGGAACTTCTGAAGTTCAAAAAATGGTGATTTCAGCTAATATGCTTAAATAAGCATAGGGTGTAAGCTATTAGTTACGAGAATCTAAAAGAATAAGAAAATGAAAATAGTTGTCTGTATAAAGCAGGTTCCTGATACTACCGAGATTAAAATCGATCCAAAAACAGGAACTCTAATCAGAGAAGGCGTACCAAGTATTATCAACCCTGATGATAAGGGTGGATTGGAAATGGCGCTACAGTTAAAAGAAGATAAGGGTGCTCACATTACTGTGATTACTATGGGACCTCCACAAGCAGATTTGATTCTTCGCGAAGCATTTGCAATGGGAGCCGATAGAGCTATCCATTTGACCGATAGAAAATTTGCGGGTGCAGATACTCTAGCAACATCATATGCTCTTGCAGGAGCGCTTAAAAAGCTTGATTTCGACCTTTTGATTACCGGTCGTCAGGCAATTGATGGTGATACAGCACAGGTAGGTCCTCAAATTGCTGAGCACTTAGATTTACCTCAGGTGTCTTACCTTGAAGATTTGAAGTTTGATGGTGAGAAAACATTCACTATGAAGCGTCATATCGAAGAGGGTTACCAAATTTTGGAGGTGGAAGCACCTTGTGTGGTAACCGTTCTTTCATCGGCAAATAACCCTCGTTATATGACTGTTGGTGGTATCGTTGATGCTTACCAAAAAGAAGTTGAGGTTTGGGGTAAAGATCAAATCGAAGTGGATGAAACTTTATTGGGTCTTAAGGGATCGCCAACAAGTGTACACAAAGCTTTTGCCCGTGGTTTGAAACCAGCTGGCGAACTTTACGAAGTAGATACTGACGAGGCTGTTGGAATCATTATTAACAAGATGAAAGAAAAATTCATTCTATAAATCGTTGAGACTATGAATTTAGAAGATTACAAAGGCATATATGTATTTGTTGAGCAACGCGAAGGTCTTGTTCAGAATGTGGCATTGGAACTTTTGGGACAAGCACGACGATTGGCAGATGAATTAAACGATAAGGTTTATGCTATGCTTTTAGGGCATAACATCGCTGCTAAAGCACAAGGATTAATTGCTGCTGGTGCTGATGAGGTTTTAGTTGTTGATGCACCTGAATTGGCTGATTACACAACTGAGCCATATACTCAAGCTATCTGCAAAATTATCAATGATAGAAAGCCAGATTCAGTATTAATCGGAGCAACGACTATTGGTCGTGACTTGGGACCTCGTATTTCAGCTCGTGTTAAAACGGGTTTAACTGCTGACTGTACTAAGATCGAAGTAGGAGCTAACCGTGAGTTATTGATGACTCGTCCAGCTTTTGGAGGTAACCTAATGGCAACTATCGTTTGTAAAAAGCACCGTCCACAAATGGGAACGATTCGTCCAGGCGTAATGTTTGCTTTGGATACGGATACAAATCGCGAAGGTATTATTACTGACTACAAAGTTGTTTTCGATGCATCGAAGATTAAGGTGAGGTTGATTAAAACCGTTAAAGAAGAAACCAACTTAATCGATATTACTGAAGCTAAGATATTAGTATCGGGTGGTCGTGGTATTGGCAACCAAGAAGGTTTCGAAGCTATGGATGCTTTGGCTACTACGCTTGATGCTGAGGTTTCAGCTTCTCGTGCTATGGTTGATGCAGGTTATATCGGTCACGACCGTCAGGTGGGACAGACTGGTAAAACTGTACGTCCAGACCTTTACTTTGCTTTCGGTATCTCAGGCGCTATTCAGCACGTTGCAGGTATGGAAGATTCAGATTTGATCATCGCTGTAAACAAAGACAAGAACGCACCAATTTTCCAGGTGTCTGACCTTGGTATTGTTGGTGACGCCAAGCAAATCATCAAGAAACTAAACGAGAGATTGAAGAAGTAATCTTATCGCTTATCATATTGAAACCTGACAGGTTGATTTACATCATGTATATCTAACCTGTCAGGTTTTTTTTATTAAATACCTCATGCCAGCAATAAATATAATTAGTATAGCTAGGATTAAATATAGAGGGAGTAGTTTAAACGCTATTTTTGGTCCATCAATAAAATAGGTAATAGGAAAGACTGCAATTGATACTATTGTAAAAATATATATTATGGGTTTAAATAATCTTTTAAAACCAAAAGGCTTGAGTTTATACTCTACGATAATATGATCAAATTTCTTACAAAAGCGATCGTAGTGTTCTATCTCTTGCGATGATTTGCATGCCATTATAGTCTTCCCTTTTTCACCTTCAAATTTTAAATAGAGTTCCTTACGTTCGGTTCCTGAGCTTAAGTAAGAGCCAAAACTGATATAATAATATTCTAAATTGTTCAGTGAGTATTCCTTTTGGTTAATCTTGATAACTAAATTCTGTTCATCTATAGATAAACTCATTTTTGTCCAGAATAGCTGCTGCTTATTTCTTGCAATTAATAGGCTTATAGAAGCACTAAGCAACATTGGGATTCCAAAGGAAATAAAGATGCTGGGTGGGATTGGGAACCAAACTCTCACATTTAAAATAGCAAATGGGATAAAAGGGAATAGCATGAGGGAAAAAGTTACTAAAGCGACTGTCCATCTACTTTCTATTGTGTCAAATCTATAATTCATTATTTTTTCAATTTCTTTTTAAGACTTTATAATAAACACAAGTGTTGTCATAACTTTCAGGTTATTAGGTTTAAAAATCGGTGTAGTTTAAGTTTAAATGACATTGTTGTTTTTTATGTTTTGTAATTTGCAAATGTATAAGAAATAGTGAAACGTGTTATATTGACTATAATAATATTCAGGGTAGTATAAATATACACCAGTAGATGTTAGGTTTTGGATCAATATTAAAATCTTAGTCAGCTATTTTCCTCCTAAATTTCTCTTTGCTAGGGATAATTGCCATCTTTGTGCCTGAATTAGACATCAATCGCTCTTTTTAATGGATATGGATTGATGGCACTGCTTAATTAGAAGATATGTTTTTAAAGAAACTAGACGAACAGCTAACTATTGCCCTTGAACAAGAGGGTTTTGAAAAGCCGACACCTATACAAAAGAAGACAATTGGTAAGATGAAGAGTGGGCGTGACTGCCTGTTTATCGCTCCTGAGCAATCAGGTAAAACCACTGCCATTGTTATTGCCGTTATTCAGCAACTGAAAGAGGCTTTGAATGATGTTCCTAGAGCTTTAATCGTTGTGGAAGATAGAGCGAAAGCGGAGGCCTTGAAAGCGCAGTTCGATTTATTAACTGAGGATACCAGCTTACGTGTATTTGCCGTTTTTCAGGGTGAGCATATACTTAAGCAACGTGATAGAGTTTATGCCGGTTGCGATGTGCTAATTGGTCCAGCTAAATTCCTAAATGAGCTTTATTCCAATTCGGGAATGAACTTGAATGGTTTAAAAATGTATATCATCGATGATGGATACACTGTGTTTAAACATGAGATTACATCTCAGATAGATAGACTAACAACAAGTACACCTGAAACTCAGCGTGTTGTTTTCACTACGAAAATGAATGTGAGAATAAACGACTATCTGGAATATTATATGATTGCTCCTGAGATTTTAGAGCTTAAGGAAGAAGTTAGCGAAGAAGCTAGTGAAGAAGATAATAAGTAGTAGAAAGTAAATATTCTGAAAATATAAAAAGCCATCGTTCTATAAAGAGCGATGGCTTTCTGTTTTTATTATGAGTTTTGATTAGTCGTCGAACATGAACTTATCTGTAAATGCAGGTTTAAGATCACTTATCCAAAGTGCTTTATCGTCGTATTTTGCAAAGAAAGGTCGTCCTACCCATTCCGGATTACGTCCTTGTAAGAAATTAAGAGCGTATTGTTTTTCTCCATTAATCTCGGTGATACCCAAAACCTGAACTTTACCAGGGGTCGCTGACATAACTGGCCCACGAACGGTACGGCAAATACCACTCACTTGAGAGTAAGCATTACGGAAAATATTCCAAGCTTCTTCTAAAGTTAGTCCAAAATACTCCTGAGCACCAGTTTCACGAGCCATAAACATATAGTAAGGGATCATACCCATATCTACCTGCTTACGCCACATATTTGCCCACATATCAGCATCGTCATTCAAATGTCTTAACAATGGAGATTGAGTTCTAATAACGGCACCTGTTTCGCGAATAGCTTTTGTTGCTAATGAAACAGCAGCAGTTTTCAATTCACTTAAGTGATTGAAGTGAGCCATGAATGATAGGCTAAGTCCCGCATCGGTAATTGATCTAAACACATCAAGAAGTTCTTGAGCATCGTCATCTTTTGTATATCGGTATGGCCAGTATGCTAATGTTTTTGAACCAATACGAACTGTTTTTAGATTTGGAAGATCAGCTTCAAGTATTGCATCGATATACGCCTTGAAAACTTTTGATTTCATAATCATCGGATCACCACCAGTGAATAATAAATCTGTAATCTCGCTGTGCTCTTGTAGATAAGCAATCACAAGATCGATTTCCTTCATGGCAAACTTTAAACCCTCTAAATTAGTAAACTGTGGCCAACGGAAACAGAAAGTACAGTATGCATGGCAGGTCTGTCCCTGAGTAGGGAAAAACAACATGGTTTCCTTGTACTTATGCTGAGCACCCATTAGCTTTTCGCCATTCAACTCAGGTAAGTTATTTGCCTGTCCCGAAGGGTTGGGGTTCAATGTTAACCTAATTTCGTTTGATACCTGTGCAATTTCCTTAGCTGAAGCTTTTGCTTGAATCAATTCAGCCATTCTATCGAAATATTTTGTTGAAAGCATGCCTTTCTGTGGAAAGGTCAGGCGAAAAATTGGATCTTCACTGAAGTTATCCCAATCTATCAACTCGTCAATCACATAGTTGTTTACCTTAAAAGGAAAAATCTCCCCCAAAACCTCAATATCAAATATCTGTGCAGTTGTCAGTTTCTGCATCTGAACGATATTTTTAAAGGTCTTTTGTGTATAAACTTTATACTTCATCGAAAAATATATGTTTTTAGTTGTAAACTTATTTTTACTTGTTGCGAGATAAATTATCCCCAATTGTTACAATTAGTTTTATCTCAGAATCTTACATAGCGGACAGCTATCCCTTATTTAAGAAATGTAAAGAGCCTAAAATAAAGGGCTTCCGTTCCTTTTTTAAGGTTAAAGTCCAATTTTCTCAAGAACAAGGTTCTAGAAAATAATCTTAAAAAGCTATCAGTAAAAACAATAGTGAAGATATATGTCCTATTTATATTGGACGAATATATTTCAATAAGGTTCCGGTACTTAACACCGAAGTGGAATTATTTCCTTTAAAAATTTTCAACGAATATGAATAAGGAAGATGATAATTCCGTGTATCAAAAATAGCTAGCCGCGAATGTACGATATTTGGTAACTTTAAACAAATATAGATGTGAGCTTTACACTAAAATAAAAGACTTGTCTTTCTTTTAATATTTTGCATGAGTGCCCGATAAAGATTACTTTTGCTGAAAATCAGGAATTCAGCTCCATTTAGCTTGTCTTATTGAGACTTGGAGTATCTGGTTTATATTAATAAACTTTAACAAGGTATTGATGAATCGTAAAAAATTCAAGTATACCTTTTCCATTACATATCAAGAGTAAAATCTGATAGTTCATATTAGAAATTCATGAAGCGTACAGATATAGAATTAATGGCACCAGTAGGATCATATGAATCCTTAATGGCAGCCATACAAGGAGGAGCCAATTCCATTTACTTTGGCATTGAGCAATTGAACATGCGAGCCCGATCGTCGAATAATTTCACAAAAGATGATCTTCGCGAGATCGTTAAGATCTGTAAAGAAAATGAGGTGAAAACCTACTTGACAGTGAATACGGTTCTGTATGATAACGAGATGAATTTGATGCATGAGGTGATTGATTCAGCTAAGGAAAATGGCGTTACTGCCATTATTGCAGCTGATATATCAGCCATTCTGTATGCTCGTTCAATTGGAGTTGAAGTTCATATCTCAACCCAGTGTAATATTACCAATATCGAGTCTGTGAGGTTCTATTCACAGTTTGCTGATGTGGTGGTTTTGGCTCGTGAACTGAATTTAGATCAGGTTGCCAATATTTACCATCAAATTGTCAAGCAAGATATTCGTGGTCCTAAAGGAGAATTGGTTCAAATTGAGATGTTTGCACATGGTGCTTTATGTATGGCCGTATCTGGAAAATGTTATTTAAGTCTTCACGAAAAATCGTCATCTGCCAACAGAGGGGCTTGCATGCAAACTTGCAGAAAGGCTTATATTGTAACAGAGAAAGAATCGGGTAACGAACTTGAGATTGATAATCAGTACATCATGTCTCCCAAGGATTTGTGTACCATTGGTTTTGTAAATAAATTTATAGATGCTGGTGTTCGTGTGCTTAAGTTTGAAGGCCGAGCCCGCTCTCCGGAATATGTAAAAGCGGTATTGAGTTGCTATAACGAAGCTGTAGACGCCTACCTGGATGGTAGCTATGGTGAAGAAAAAATAGCCGTTTGGAAAGAAGAATTAGCCACTGTTTTCAACCGTGGTTTCTGGGATGGTTACTACATGGGACAGAAAATTGGCGAATGGAGTTCGGAGTACGGAAATCGTGCAACCAAGCGTAAGATGTTGATTGGGAAAGGAACCAACTATTTCAACAAGATTAAAGTTGCAGAATTTCAATTGGAATCTCAAGAATTGTGTGTTGGTGATACCATTTTGATCACGGGTCCTACTACAGGTGTTGTTGAAACAACTATCGAAGAGATTCGTGTAGATTTAAAACCAGTAGAAAAAGCTGTAAAAGGCGATAGTTTTTCTATTGCGCTGGATACTGTCATTCGACGATCAGATAAACTATATAAGATTGTTGATGTTCATGATGATTTACGTCAATAAACGATGAGATAACCCGACCACTTAACAACTAAATAGCTGACTAATGAAAAGATTTTTATTACTAGTACTTGCCTTGGTTTTTACGACTAGTTTATGGGCAGATGAAAATGAAGGTAATCTAACCAAAAAAGGACAAGTTGCACCCGATTTTACGGTGACAAGTTTGGACGGTGAGCATTTTAAGCTTTCAGATATGAAAGGGAAAGTTGTTCTTGTTAACTTCTTTGCCACTTGGTGTGGCCCTTGTATGAAAGAGTTACCTGAGCTTGAAAAACAGTTATGGCCTCGTTTTAAAAATGAGAATTTTAAAATGATCTCTATTGGGCGTGAGCATACAAAAGCAGAATTAAATAAGTTTCAATCTGCCAAGAAATTTACTTTCCCAATAGCAGCTGATCCTCAACGTCAGATTTATGCGAAATACGCTGAGAAATACATCCCACGAAATTATATCATCAACAAAGAAGGGCAGATCATCTTTCAGGGAAAAGGCTTTTCACAAAAAGAGCTTGATGAAATGATGATGATAATTGAAAAGGCAATAAAAGAATAGATTTAAAACTAATTCGACTCAATGATGCAATATAAAGGGAACTTGTTTAAGATGCGTACACAACTTAAGGATGTTATAACATATGAACTTCCTATAGGTGACGATTTTGTTGATATGAATACACTTATCGGCAAAAAGTTAACTTGGACCTATCAGAACCAAATCAACTGTGTGCATTGTGGTAAGAAAACCAAAACGTCCTTCTTTCAGGGGCATTGTTATACTTGTTTCACAAGCTTGCCACAAACCGATGCAAGTATCATGAATCCTGAATTAGATGAATCGCACTTGGGCATTTCTCGTGATATGGAATGGTCTAAAGAGAATTCTTTGAAACCACACTATGTCTATTTAGCCTTTTCAAGCAACCTAAAAGTTGGTGTTACTCGTGAGTCACAAATTCCTACACGATGGATAGATCAAGGCGCAATAAGAGCTATAAAGCTTGCTAAAACACCTAATCGACATATTGCAGGTATTATTGAAGTTGCTTTGAAAGAACATTTCGCTGATAAGACCAATTGGAGAGCCATGCTTAAAAATGAAGGAGAGGCTTCTGTTGATTTATTATCTGAGAAACAAAAGGCAGCCGACTTACTTCATCCTGAACTTCAGCAATATGTATGTTCTGAAGAAGAGGTTTATGAGCTTAATTATCCAGTAGAGCAATATCCTGTAAAAGTGACCAGCCTTAGCTTTGATAAGCTTGACACTTTTGAAGCAGAATTGCAGGGGATTAAAGGGCAGTACCTTATGTTTGAAGGTGGAAAAGTTATGAATATTCGAAAACACAACGGTTATTTGGTTGAATTGAAAGTAGAATAGGTAAAAAACAGATAATTTGAAGGTAAAAAGACCAAATATCTTAATATCTTTGTATTGAGTATTTGATACTTGAATAAAACAAAACACAATAAATATCCTTTACTAATCGTAAAATTCTGAAGTAAAATGGAAAATATAGACTGGAAAGAATTTGGTTTTGGTTATACTAAAACTGATTATAATGTACGTTGTAACTACCGTGATGGAAAATGGGGAGAATTAGAAGTATCTTCATCTGATCAAGTAAATGTGCACATTGCTGCTACAGGCTTACATTACGGACAGCAAGCATTCGAAGGTTTAAAAGCATTTAAAGGTCCTGATGGAAAAGTAAGAATATTCCGTATCGATGAGAATGGAAAACGTCTTCAGAATTCATCTAATGGTATCATGATGGCTGAAATGCCTTTGGACTTGTTTCATGAAGCAGTAATTAAAGCGATCAAATTGAATGAAAGATGGATTCCTCCTTATGAGTCTGGAGCTTCTCTTTACATTCGTCCTGTTCTTTTCGGAAATGGTCCTCAAGTTGGTGTTAACCCAGCTCCTGAATATACATTCGCTGTATTTGTAATGCCAGTAGGTCCTTATTTTAAAGAAGGTTTCAAACCAACTGACTATGTAATTTACCGCGAGTACGATCGTGCTGCTCCACAAGGAACAGGTACTATCAAAGTTGGTGGTAACTATGCTTCATCTTTAAGAGGTGGAACACGTGCACATGATGAAGGATATTCTGCAGTACTTTTCTTAGATGCTAAGGAAAAGAAATATATCGATGAGTGTGGACCTGCTAACTTCTTCGGAATTAAAGGGAACTCTTATGTTACTCCAAAATCAAACTCAATTTTGCCTTCTATTACAAACAAAAGTTTGTGTCAGATTGCTGAAGATATGGGTATGACTGTTGAGCGTAGACCAATTACTGTTGAAGAATTGGCTGACTTTTCTGAAGCGGGTGCTTGTGGTACTGCTGCCGTTATTTCTCCAATCCGTAAGATTGTTGATGCTGACAAGAAAGTAGATTATTTCTATGGTGATGAGGCTGGTAAGACAAGTTTCAAATTGTACGAAACACTACGTGGAATTCAGTATGGAACTGTTGAAGATAAGCATAACTGGAATACAATTATCGAATTTTAATCGATTCGAGATATAAAATAGGAGAGGGAGTTCTTAATTGAACTCCCTCTTTTTTATTTCGACTGTTTTAGAAATAGTGCTACTGCTAACCAATACTCTTCGCCACCAACTTGGTTTATCCACAAAGCTCGTGAGCCATGATGACCATTGCCTTCTGGGATAAATTGGATTTGATTTTTTGTTAGTTTGTGCTTATCGAGCAATTGACTAACACCTTTAGCTTCATGCTTTGAACTTGTTAAAAACATAGGTTTCTCAAAATCTTTGAGGACATCTATCAAACTTCCTTTTTTATCTGATAAGTAATTGCCAGGGCTGAATGACAGGACAGTACTCACTTGTTCCATTTCAGCAGCCAAATACAAGGCTAGCGTTGATGAATAAGAACTTCCCCATAGAATAACTTTGGAATTAAATTTTTCACTTAAATAAAGAATGGCAGCCCTCATATCGGGTTCGGCATCTATATAGTCAACGCTTTTGTTTCGTTTTCTAGCTCTTAGGTAAGTGAGGTTCTGCTTATCGCCTATCGGGCCACCCGAACGTTGATCTATAGCTAAACAATTAAACCCCATTTTGTTTAAGCGTTCTGCAATACCAGCATATTCAAATTTATTGAAACGAGCTTGATGGCAAAGTAAAATAACAGGTGAGTTATCATCAATCTTATAGAGATGTGATGAGATTTTAAGGGAGTCGAGTGAATTGAATTCCACAAGCTCAGGGCAGTCTTTCTTTTTTTCGGGGCAATTTACCTTGGAGTATTTATCAACCTTTGTAGAACATGATGCATTCAATGCAAAATATATTACGAGTACTGATATTAATCGAATCATGAGGGGTTAATTTAGGATAAATATGATATTATTAAATTCCTTATTTTCTCAAATCAATCAATAGATGGAAATGTGTTGGGTCTAGTTGTTTCAATTTAGATATTGAGTCTTCCCATTTACATCATACCATAATAGTAGAACAAATTATCAAACCATCTCAACATCCTTCAACAGCACATTTCCACTTTGTTGTTCAAAATTTATCTTGTACTCACTTATTAGATGAGTTAAAGTATCAAAAACCTTGCCTTTTTTTACAGGAATATCATCTGAGCCGTATTCTTCCAATGAATTAATCACTTTATTTAAGCTCATATCTGAAATATCAAAAGCTGGGGCATAAGCCTTTTCCTTATCTCTTTCTGTTGTTAATATTGATATTAGTCCGCAATTTACTAAATTAAATAATATTTCTCGTGTTAAACGGATGGGTAATTCTAATTCGTGTGAAATATCTTTAGATCGGTATGGTTTATTGTCTTGAGTGAAGTTTTGAACAATCTTATGAACAATGATTAAACTCAATAACCTACGGAAGTTGTATGATATCTGAGTCGATTCAGCTTCGAACTCATAGCTTTCAACATTTTGCTCGGCAAAAGAAATTTCAGCACCAAAGAGTACTACAAGCCAACTGAGTTGCAACCACATTAAAAATAGCGGCAAAGCAGCAAAACTACCATAAACGGCATTGTAAGAGGTTACATGCGATTGAAATTCTATATAACCAATTTGTAAGAGTTGGTAGATTGTCCCAGCCACAATACCAGCTAACATGGCAGATTTGAATTTGACACGGGTATTTGGCATAAAGGCATAAATACCTGTAAAAAGAACCCATACAAGAATGTAAGGTATTAGATTGATAAGGAAAAATATGAATGGACCAACAGTTTCAAATAGCGAATTTCCAACTATAAGATCACTCACCATCGATTTGATAAAAACAGTGAGAGCACTAGAACCAATGAGAAGAATTGGACCAAATATCATGATGGAAGTGTAGTCGGAAAACTTACGTGACCAGGTTCTACTCTTTTTTATCTGCCAAACGTCATTAAAGGCTTCTTCTATATTGCTAAGGACTTTAATAACAGACCAAAATAGAATTGCAAAACCTAAGCCAGCTATTAATGTTCCTTTGGTATTCTCGAGCATTTTGTTGGCAAATTCAATCAGCCAAGTCAGAACTTCTTCTTGTCCTGATAAGCTCTTTGTTAGCTCTTTTTCAAGTAGTTTCTCCATTCCAAATCCTTTGGCAATTCCAAAAAACATGGCTAGTACTGGAACAACTGATAATAATGAGTAAAAAGTAAGGGCCGAAGCCCTTAGTTGACACTTATCTTCATAAAACCCTTTGATGGCCAATAAATAGATTCTCAGTTGTCTCATTAAAAAATAGCGAGAGCCTGATAAATCTTTTAAGCGCATACTCCAAACACCTTGACTTAGAAAGTTCATAAGGTCATTGAAGTGGATTTTAATTTTGTTGATCATTATGTTGATATTTTAGATAACAATTGTCTATTGCTATGTAAATCTACAAAATTAGATTGCTTTTGAAAACATATTGCCTGCACCAGATTTGGCGTTTCTTAATCTGTTATCAAATAACTTACAGATATTTCTTAAGAAAGTCATCCCTAAATCAGATACCTCAAGCTTTTCAGAATCAAAACTTAAGATGCCTTCTTCTGCCATAACTTGGAGCTCTTTCTCAATAGTTTCAGGCATATATGGTTTTAAGTCATCAGAAAAAATAAGTTCTCTTCTACAAGAAATATCTAAAATAGCTTTTTTAACATGTAAATCTTCATCCGTAAGATAGCAAGCCTTAACCAATTCAAGTTCTCCTTTTTCAGAAGCAGCTTTATATAAGTGTATTTCTTTAGGATTTTGAGCGTAAGCATATTTCGCATCAGAAATAGATGAAGCGCCTAAGCCGATTAATAGCTCAGTATGAGATGTATTGTACCCCATGAAGTTCCTGTGTAATCGCTTTTCAATTTTGGCTTGATACAAATTATCATGAGGCAAAGAGAAATGATCCATTCCCACGTCATCGTAACCAAGTTCAGCCAGCTTCTCTTTTCCTAATTCGTACAAGGCTCTTTTTCCAGAGCTATCTGGAATATCTTCTTCGGTAAACAGGCGTTGCCCTTTACTCTTCCAAGGTACATGAGCATATGAATAATAGGCAATTCTATCCGGCTTAAGCTCAGCAACTTTTTCAAAAGTATCTCTAACTGAACTGATTTCTTGTTTAGGTAAACCATAAATCAAATCGTAGTTCACAGAATGGTAGCCAATTTCTCTGGCAATTTCTGTTACTTCTTTCACCGTTTCGTATGATTGAATGCGACTGATAACTCGTTGAACTTCAGTATCGAAATCCTGAACACCAAAACTGACTCTTCTAAAACCAACCTCATAAAGAGCTTGCATGTGTTCACGAGTTGTGTTGTTTGGATGACCTTCGAAACTGAATTCGTACTCTGGATGTAAATCGGCATGGAGCTTGATTCCATCGATCAATCGTTTTAAGTTTTCGGGATTAAAAAAGGTTGGCGTTCCACCACCTAAGTGGAGTTCTCTAAGAATAGGTTTTTCGTCAAATTGATCCAGATAGATGTTCCATTCTTGAAGGAGAGCATCTATGTATGAATCTTCAACCTTATGGTCGCGTGTGATGACTTTTGTGCAGGCACAATACGTACACAAACGCTCACAATATGGGAGGTGAATATAAATACTGATTCCTTTTGTTTGATTAGACTCATTAAAGCATCGCTTCACTAGCTTAAACCATTTATCAACATCAGGTTTATCATCTCCCCAAAAGGGAACAGTAGGATAACTTGTGTATCTGGGAACCGGAACGTTATATTTGTCTATTAATGCTTCTCTATCCATAACAATGTGTCTTGATTTTTATTCAAACTCATTTCTAATACAATACAAAGATATCTTTTTTTATTAATGTTCAAACCTACTTAAAATCCTGCTGTTTAGAGGTTTTTTGAGTTGTGCATATGGCTTGTGAGTCAGGTGTTTGGATTTTTAAGACATAAGTGTCTTTTATTTCGTAATTATTGAATAACTTGCATTTTGAATTTTAAAAAATAGATAAAATGAAAGTACTAAGTATTTGCACAATAATTTTGGCCGTTTTATTTACGCTGCCATTACAAGCACAAGATAAATTCTTCGATTACAAGCTTAAATCTTTATCTGGTGAAGAAGTCCCAATGAGTTCTTATAAAGGGAAAGTTGTGATTGTGGTAAACACAGCTAGTAAATGTGGTTTAACACCTCAATACGAAGGTTTAGAAGCAATGTATAAGAAGTATAAAGATCAAGGTTTGGTTATTTTAGGTATGCCTTGCAATCAGTTTTTAGGACAGGAGCCAGGTAGTTCTTCTGATATTGCTGAATTTTGTCAGAAGAACTATGGTGTTAGCTTTCCTATGTTTGAAAAAGTTGAAGTTAGAGGTGAAAATGCACACCCATTGTATAAGATGTTGACTTCTAATAAGCCATTTAAGGGATTTGATGATTCGGCTTCTGGGCAGAAATTCAAATCGTTCTTGAGTGAGAAATTTCCTGAAATTTATGAAGGTAATGGCGTTAAGTGGAATTTTACGAAGTTTATTATTGATAGAAGTGGAAAACTGGTTAAGCGTATAGAACCTAATATTGCTCCTAAAGATTTTGAAAATGAAATTGCTGAAATGCTAAGTGATTTATAGAGGTGTCACCCTTATGTTTCTTTTTATATTACGAGTTAAAGATGTTCTTATTTCAAGAACATCTTTTTTTTATTTACATCCAATAAAGTGCCATTTAGTTCGTTAAAATAAAGTCATCTACTTGTGAGGTACGATATTGAATTGTGCAAAGGGCTGAGTGAAAATTAAAAAAGTTAAAAAAAGATGTAGGTCTGCATGCTTTTTTTATATTTGTGGGACTAGATAATTAGAGACGATATTTTGATTAATAAACGATCGGTATAGACAAGTCCTCTATTTTTATAGGATTAGATTCTTACCTAGTAGAACTTCGTTTATTTGGAGGTTTATGAAGTTGGATTCAATAATTGATTACTAAAATGTTTAAAAGCAATACTAAAATGAGCAGAAATAACGAAGTACAAACAACAGCAGTTAACTTAGTTTGTGATGGAACTTCTATTACAGGAGATATCGAGGCAGCAAGAGATATTCGAATCGATGGATTCGTAAAAGGGAAAATCATTGTTAAAGGTAAGGTTGTTGTTGGACCTACTGGAAAAGTTGAAGGTGATATAACTTGCCAGACAATTGATGTATCTGGCCGTATTGAAGGTAATGTTCACGTTAGTGAGCTTATTAGTCTTAAAGCATCAGCTCTAATCTTAGGGAATATTAATACGACTAAAATCTCTGTTGAGCCAGGTGCTAAGTTTACAGGAACATGTAAAATGGGAAATGAAGCTGCTGTAAAGGATGAAAAAAAAGCAATCAAATAAGTTAGACCCCGAAAAGAAAAAAAGACAATTAAGAGAGGCTGCTAAGTATTCTGGCTTAGCATTTCAAATGATTGCTATAATACTGTTAGTATTGTTCGCAGGTATGCAAGCTGATAAATACTTGGAAAATGATTTCCCGGGCTTTACAGTTTTTGGTGCTTTTCTGGGGGTGATACTTTCTTTGTATATAGCCTTGAAGGATTTTTTGAAAAAGGATAGCTGATATCTAAAGACTTTCTGTATTTTCATGGAGTTTTTTAGGGAAAACACTTAAACGACATTTTTAAAATTTAAAATTCATGAAAAGAGCATTAAAATAGACTTACATAGTAGGGTATTAAGGCGACTTCCATGTGATCTTTAAAAACATATTATAACACATGAAAAAACATATTTCCCAATTGGGGCTTTTATCTTTATTTCTTTTAGTTCTAACTATCGGCTTGTTTTATGACTTGTTTAATCCATGGTTTAATCCAATCTTTCCATTTATTATACTGTACTTTTTTGTTTTTAGCCTGATTCAATATTCAGCCTTATTAAAATCAAAAGATAAGAGTCCGATGGCATTCAATACAAGTTTTATGGCTTGGTTTTCCATCAAGCTATTCCTTAATCTGACGATTATAGTTGCATTTGTTCTTTTGAATAAGCCAGAGGCTTTAAGTTTTGTATTATATTTCGCGACTTGTTACATTTTCTTTACCGTATTCGAAGTCACGTCTTTAGTGAGGAGTCTGAAATCAAAGTGAGATAAATAAAGACAAATTGGTATCTTATGTCTTTTTTTTATTAAATTTGGAGGGCTTAAATAAAGGGGCCCTTTGGGAGAGATAATCATGAGCTTTTAGTCATGATTTGTTCTGAGCTGATTTTAAGTTGTTTCTGGTTTAAACTTGTGTCATTAGCAAGTGTAATACCGTTTTATTAATCTGATATTTCCGAATGGAATGAAGCACATTCATCGACTTTTACTTATCGCATTCTTTTTTACTTGTCTAACTCCGGCTTTTGCTTCAGTTAGTGATGAGCATCAAAACGAGACTCATCAAGAGAGCCACGAAAAGAAGAAATTTGAACCTGGTAACTTTATAATGGATCATATTGCCGATGCTTACGATTGGCATGTCTTTTCATATGGTGATTTTCATTTTACAGCACCTCTACCTGTTATAGTCTATTCTCAGCATTCTGGCTTTCATATTTTCATGTCGAGCAAGTTTCATCATGGTCATTCATCTTATAAAGAATTTGAATTGGCTAAAGAAGGAAAATATAGAGGTAAGGTTGTCGAAATGGTAAATGGGCAACAAGTACGTCCTTTCGATATTTCGATGACAAAGAATGTTGTGTCGATGTTAATATCGATGATTATTCTTCTATGGGTCTTCCTATCAGTTGCTAAAACGTATACTAAAAGGAAAGGACAGGAGCCGAAAGGTCTTCAAGCCTATCTAGAGCCAATCATTGTTTTTGTAGTTGATGAAATTGCTAAACCGGCTATTGGCGAAAAGAAATATAAAAAATTCGTTCCATTCTTGTTGACCATCTTTTTCTTTATTTGGTTGAACAACCTAATGGGACTTGTTCCATTTATTCCTGGTGGTGCTAATGTTACAGGTAATATTACCATTACGATGGTATTGGCTCTGTTTACATTTATTATCACGACTGTAAATGGAAATAAAAATTACTGGAAACATATTTTTAATACACCTGGTGTGCCTTGGTGGTTAAAATACCCAATTCCTTTGATGCCTTTGGTTGAGCTGATGGGTGTGTTTACAAAACCATTTGTACTAATGGTTCGACTTTTTGCAAACATCACGGCTGGTCATATGATTGTATTGGCTTTTATTTCTTTGATTTTCATTTTCGGAGAAATGAGTCCAGCACTTGGAATGGGAACTTCAGTTGTTTCAGTCTTCTTTGTTATTTTCATGGATGTACTTGAATTGCTTGTTGCTTTAATTCAGGCTTATGTGTTTACTCTATTATCTGCTTTATATTTTGGAATGGCAGTTGAAGAGGAGCATTAAAATTGTCTTAGGACATATTATTTGAATCAAACTCCTTAGGGAGACATTATAGTTTTTACATTTTAAACTAAATTATCATGATTACATTATCAATTATTCTTCAAGCTGCTGCTAGTGCAGGTCTTGCAAAGTTTGGTGCTGCTATTGGCGCTGGTTTAGCTGCTATTGCTGCTGGAATCGGTATTGGTAAGATTGGTGGATCTGCTCTTGAGAGTATCGCCCGTCAACCAGAAGCTGCTGGAGATATTCGTTCAAACATGATTGTTGCTGCTGCCCTTATTGAAGGTGCTGCTTTCTTTGCAATTATCATTTGTTTGTTGGCTATCGTACTTTAATAGTATTATCCCACAATTTGCCAATGAGGTTGTCGGCGACAAATTGTGGGTACCAACATTTCAATTTTAAATCATTAATTACAAGTTGTAATTATTAATATAGAATAATATGGGCTTAGTTACTCCCGAATTGGGAACTTTCATATGGATGTTTATTGCTTTCGCAAGTGTGTTTTTTCTTTTGAAGAAATATGCTTGGCCTTCAATTGTTGATGCAATTGAAGAGCGTAATGATTCTATTAAGGAGGCGCTTCTTTCTGCTGAAAGTGCAAAAGAAGAGATGGCTAAATTGCAGGCTGATAATCAAAAGATTTTGAAGGAAGCCAGACGTGAAAGAGAGGGTATGCTTAAAGAAGCTAAGGAATTGGGTGAGCAAATTGTGCGCGAAGCCAAGACTAAGGCAACTGAAGAAGCTGAAAAGGTAGTTGCATCAGCTCGACAGGCTATTGAAAGCGATAAAGTAGCAGCTTTAAGTGAAATTAAAGCTCAGGTAGCTACTCTTTCAGTAGAGATAGCCGAGAAGGTTTTACGCCGCCAGTTCGCAGACGATCAGCAACAAAAGGATTATTTCCAAGAGTTGATGAAAGAAGTCAATATCAATTAATTCACTGAAAGTCGAACGTCTATCCATTCGTGGATTGCATTTAATAAGAAGATATGAACGAAAGTAAAATCTCGGTTCGATATGCAAAAGCACTTTTCCTTTTAGGAAAAGAAAAGAACGTATTAGACACAATTGTGGCTGATATGAAGCTTGTTGATGAGCTTTGCAATACAGTGAAGGATTTTTGGTTGATGGTTGAAAGCCCAGTGGTTAAGACGTCTCAGAAAAGAAAGGCTGTGAAATTGGTTTTAGCTGATAAGCTGGATGCAATAAGTCTGAATTTTATGGATATGGTTTTTCAAAACCATCGTGAAATTTTTATCAAAGATATGGTTCGTAACTTTTTGGATTTATGCCGAAAAGATAAAGGGATTGTGTCTGCGAAATTAACAACTGCAGGTTTAATTGATGGGGACGATAAAGCGAACCTAAGTGAAATGCTTAAGAAAGCTTTTAATTCGAAAATTGAGTTAGAAGAAGTTCTAGATAAGGATATCATTGGAGGTTTTGTTCTTCGTGTCGATGATCAAGAATTAGACGCAAGTGTGTCTTCACAGTTGAATCAAATAAAGAGAACATTAATACAATAAACTTAGCTCTAAAGGGTTTCGTTTTTTTTAAAATAATAAAATTGAAGTTCGGGATAGGGTATTATAACCCTTATTCTACAACGAATGTAGATCTTGAATTTCATGAAAGTATTGAATCGTAACAAAAGCAAAAAAATATGGCTAGTATTAAACCTGCTGAAGTTTCGGAAATTCTAAAACAACAATTAGAAGGTCTAAAAACCGAAGCACAACTTGAAGAAGTTGGAACCGTACTACAAGTGGGTGATGGAATTGCCCGTATTTACGGTTTGTCACATGTTGGATCAAACGAACTTATCGAATTTCAGAATGGTGTCTTAGGCATTGTTCTAAATCTTGAAGAGGATAATGTTGGAGCGGTACTGCTTGGCGACACTCAAGGGATTAAAGAAGGTGATACAGTGAAACGTACTAAACGAATTGCTTCCATCAATGTTGGTGAAGGTATGTTAGGACGTGTGATCAATACACTAGGCGAACCTATAGACGGTAAAGGTCCAATACAAGGTGTAACTTATGAAATGCCTTTGGAACGTAAAGCTCCTGGAGTATTGTATCGTCAGCCTGTAAATGAGCCTCTTCAAACAGGTTTGAAATCGGTTGATGCTATGATTCCTATTGGTCGAGGACAACGTGAATTGATTATTGGTGACCGTCAGACAGGTAAAACTGCCATTGCGATCGATACCATCATCAATCAGAAAGAATTCTATGACAAAGGAGAGCCTGTTTTTTGTATCTATGTTGCAATTGGACAAAAAGGTTCTACAGTAGCAAATATTGCTAAGACGCTTGAGGATCATGGTGCAATGGCTTATACGGTTATTGTTATGGCTACGGCTTCTGATCCTGCTGCCCTTCAATTTTACGCACCATTCGCTGGAGCATCTATCGGAGAGTTTTTCCGTGATACAGGACGTCCAGCATTGATTATATATGATGATTTATCGAAACAAGCGGTTTCATACCGTGAGGTTTCACTACTACTTCGTCGTCCACCAGGGCGTGAAGCATATCCAGGTGATGTATTTTACCTTCACTCAAGACTATTAGAGCGTGCTGCAAAAATCATTAATTCTGATGATATTGCTCGTCAGATGAATGATCTACCTGATAGTTTGAAAAACGCTAAGGATGAGAATGGAGAATCAATTATTAAAGGTGGAGGCTCATTAACAGCTCTTCCTATTATTGAAACTCAGGCGGGTGATGTATCGGCTTATATTCCTACCAATGTAATTTCGATTACAGATGGTCAGATCTTCCTTGAGTCAGATTTGTTTAATGCAGGTATTCGCCCAGCAATTAACGTAGGTATTTCGGTATCTCGAGTTGGTGGTAATGCTCAAATTAAAGCAATGAAGAAAGTTGCTGGTACATTGAAACTTGACCAGGCACAATATCGTGAACTAGAGGCTTTCTCTAAGTTTGGTTCTGATATGGATGCTGCTACTTTATCTGTCTTGAATAAAGGTGCTAAGAATGTTGAGATTCTTAAGCAAGGCCAATATTCACCCTATTCAGTTGAAAGACAGGTTGCAATTTTGTTCTGTGGTAGTCAAGGTTTATTACGTCATGTTCCAGTTAATAAAACGAAGGAATTCGAGAAAGATTTCTTGGATTTGATGGAGTTGAAGCACAAAGAAGTGTTAAACGAGTTGGCAACTGGAAAATATACAGACCAAGCACAAGATACAATGCGTCAAGTGGCTGCTGAAGTATCAGAGAAATATAAAAACTAGCTTTAGTATTTAGCCATTGGTTTCATTAGGAGGCCAATGGTATATACAAAAGCCATTTAATTTGATTGTAGAATGGCCAATTTAAAGGAAATACGTACACGAATATCATCTGTTGAGAAGACTAAACAGGTTACTGCTGCTATGAAAATGGTATCGGCAGCCAAGCTTAAGAAAGCTCAAGATGCGATTGTGAAAATTCGTCCTTATGCCGATAAGTTGCAAGAGATTCTTGGTAATCTGTCAGGTAGCTTGAGTGATTCTGAGGAGAATGTTTATGGTGAAGAACGTAAGGCTAATAAGGTTTTATTAGTTGCCATAACTTCAAATAAAGGATTATGTGGTGCTTTTAATTCAAATGTTCTTAAGCGCGTTAATGAACTTGCAAAAACTGCATATTCTAAGCAAAAGGCAGAAGGGAATTTAGAAATTCTTGCTATTGGCAAGCAGGGTTTTAAAGATATATCTAAAGTTCAAAAAGTAATTGGTCACCACAACGAGCTTTTTGATGATATGAATTTCGAAAATACATCTGCAATTGCTAGTTCTATAATGGAAGAATATGTTGCGGGAGATTACGATAAGGTTGAGTTGGTTTATAACCGATTTAAAAATGCTGGTGTTCAGATCTTAACGAATGAACAGTTTTTACCAATTGTTACTGAAGTAGATGATGACTCAACGACTCAAGCGGACTATATTTTTGAGCCAGGTAAAGAAGCCATTGTTGGTGAACTGATACCTAAATCGTTGAAAACTCAATTTTTTGGTGCGATTCTTGATTCTATTGCTTCAGAGCATGGAGCCAGAATGACATCGATGCATAAGGCAACTGATAATGCTACTGATTTAATTCAAGAGATGAAGTTGCATTACAATCAGGCTCGTCAAGCTGCTATTACAAACGAAATTCTTGAAATTGTATCTGGGGCGAATGCTTTGGCTCAATAAAATATTATTAACAGTTACTGTTGAATCCCTGCTCATTGAGTAGGGATTTTTTTGTATGTAATATATAATTTCATTAAATTATATATTCTTATTGCATATAAATCACAGCTTGAGAGTATTCATACCTATAGACTATGGGATTATTTTCTTGAGTTTTAACCCTATTGCAGCTTCCTGCAAAATAAGGAATTCTCATTTATTAACGGAAGGATAAAAATTCTAATAAGTGTGGCGATCTTTTTTATATTGTTAGAACCAAACCTGTTAATATTATGCTTAAAAAGAGATTCTTTTATACCATATTGTTTTTAATAGGTTCATTGAATCTCACATTACAGGCTCAGCAGGGCAATCCTTTCTATTGTCATTATGGGAATTTTAAAACTGATGCTAAGGAGAAACTTTTTTTTAGGTTTGAAAATTTAAATTTTGCAAAGAATAACGAGTACAATGGTGAGTTTGCGGAAGGGGTAACTTACATTGGATATGTTGCTACGCCCAAAATAGTGTACTATCCAACATCAGATTTTAGAATCGAGGGTGGTATTCGTCTACATAAATATTCCGGGATTGCCGACTTCCCCTTATCTGAACCTGTTTTCTCAATTTACTATCATGCGAATAATAAACTGTCATTTATACTCGGTACTCTAAATCAGGATGATAATCATCATTTACACGAAGCTCTTTTTGAACCTGAAAGATTCTTTACAGATGGAGCAGAGAATGGGTTTCAAGCTTTGTTTAAATCAAGGCGTTTAAATTTTGATACATGGATAAATTGGGAGCAGTTTATTTTTCGAAATGATCCTTTTCAAGAGGTTTTCACCTTTGGAACGACTGCAACTCTTCGATTAAATAGAAATGAATCAAGTCAAACTTTATCTATTCCTCTACAAATTCTATTTACCCATAGAGGAGGGGAAATTGATTCTTCAGATTCGTTCAAGCAAACTATTGCCCATTTCGGCACAGGTTTGAATTACAATAAGACTTTTGAAAATACTTTAATCCGAAAAATTGATTTTGATGCCTTAGTTTTTCTTTTCACAGATAATTCTTCGATCAAAGAATTTGTTTATAGTAAAGGGGAAGCATTTCATTTTCGAATTGGAGCAGAGACAAAACATTCTAATCTTAAGCTGGGATATTGGTTTGGAAACAAATTTAACTCATCAAGAGGTTCCGCTTTGTTCCAGTCTTTGTCGGTTATCGATAATAACTACATACAGAAACGTCGTGAGATACTTACGGCTAAGTATCATATTCAAAAATCCATAGCAAAAGGAATCATTTTGGGAGGACAGATGGATGCTTATCTTGATCTGAATTTAAATCATGATTTTTCATATGCAGCCTCTTTATTTGTAAAGATTAATGGTGAGTTTTTCCTGAAAAAGCTTGACTGGAAATAATTAACGTCGTTTTTTGCAGGCTAGCTTGATATTGAATATTCTTCTAAACGTCCTTATTTACGCTGTGTTTTAATTCCTCAACTCTGTCAGGATAAAATAATTAGAAAAATAAAGTTTCTATCCCAAATAAATTTTATACTTTTGCAGAGCATTTATGCGATATGGCTATTAAAAGTCCTGTTTTTTCATCTTAATAGATTGATTTTACTACCCTTAGCAAGTAATTGAATCAATTTATATAAGGTACACGAATTTGATTTGTTAGAATAACTTAAAAATCCAATATTGCCCCGATTATCCACACAGGGTTTAAGTTGTTCATAAACAAGTCGTTAAAAGAATTGGTGTATGTACTGGAAACAGATACTTTTGCAGTTCAAATTGAATAATTGTATTTGAAATATTAATTATTAAAATTTTATAAAGTGGATACATTAAGTTACAAAACAGTTTCTGCCAATAAAGCAACCGTTGTAAAAGAGTGGTTTGTTATTGATGCAGAGAACGAAGTATTGGGACGTCTTGCTTCAAAAGTAGCATTGATACTAAGAGGTAAATTAAAGCCAAGTTACACTCCTCATGTTGATTGTGGAGATAACGTGATTATTCTAAATGCTGAGAAAATCCGTTTGACAGGTAAGAAGATGAATGATAAGCAGTACGTACGTTACACTGGATACCCAGGGGGACAGCGTTTTGCAAACCCAGCGATCGTTCTTGAAAAGCACCCTGAGAGAGTTCTTGAGATGGCTATTAAAGGTATGCTTCCTAAAAATCGTTTAGGTAGTCAACTTTTCAGAAACCTTAACGTATATGCAGGTACAGAGCACAAGCATGCAGCTCAGCAGCCTAAGAAATTGGATTTAAACACTATTAAATAATAGGTATGGAAGTTATTAATGCTATTGGACGTAGAAAATCGGCAGTTGCTCGTATCTATGTTAGCGAAGGTAAAGGTCAGATTACCATCAATAAAAAAGAGCTTAAAGAGTACTTTACTACCGGGACTCTTCAGTATGTTGTATTACAACCACTTAACCTTTTAGAGGTTGCTGATAAGTATGATATCAAGGTTAACCTTGATGGAGGCGGAGTTACAGGTCAGGCAGGCGCACTTCGTTTGGCTATCGCTAGAGCTCTAGTTAAAATCGACGCTGAAGCTAAAGCAGCTTTGAGAACAGCTGGATTCATGACACGTGACCCTCGTGAGGTTGAACGTAAGAAACCAGGTCAACCAAAAGCTCGTAAGAAATTTCAATTTAGTAAGCGTTAATATTTTTGTGGCAGGTTTAGTATCAAAATTGTTGAGACTTCTATCAGATTTAAATTATAGAACTACCTAGCAATTGCCATTAAGATGAATGTAAACAACTTTAAAGAAAACAAAATGTCTAGTACTACATTTGAAGAATTATTAGAAGCAGGTTGCCACTTTGGTCACTTGACTAGAAAATGGAATCCAAAAATGGCTCCTTATATTTTTATGGAGCGTAATGGTATTCACGTTATCGATCTACATAAAACTGCCGTTAAACTTGACGATGCTTCTTCAGCATTGAAACAAATTGCAAAATCGGGTAGAAAAATCTTATTCGTTGCAACTAAGAAGCAAGCAAAAAGTATTGTAGCTGAAAAAGTGAGCAACGTAAATATGCCATTTGTGACTGAGCGTTGGCCAGGTGGTATGTTGACTAACTTCCCTACTATTAGAAAGGCAGTTAAAAAGATGTCAACTATTGACAAAATGGAAGCTGATGGTACATTGAACCACCTTTCTAAAAGAGAAAGACTACAAGTATCTCGTCAGAGAGCTAAGTTAGAGAAAAACTTAGGTAGCATTGCTGATCTGACCAGATTGCCAGCGGCTTTGTTTGTAGTTGACGTAATGAAAGAATACATCGCTGTTAAAGAAGCTAACCGTTTGGGAATTCCTGTATTTGCTGTGGTAGATACAAATTCAAGCCCAGAAGGTGTGGAATTTGTTATTCCAGCTAATGACGATGCTTCTAACTCTGTAACTATCATTCTTGATAAAGTAACTGGAGCAATTCAGGAAGGTTTATCAGAAAGAAAGCACGAAAAAGAGAAAGAAGTTGCTGATAAGAAAACAGCTAAAGCTAAAAAAGCTCCTAAAACTGAAGCTCCAAAGGCTGCAGCACCTAAGGTAGAAGCTCCTAAAACTGAGGCTCCAAAGGCTGAAGCTAAGGTAGAAGCTCCTAAGGCAGAAGTTGCTCCTGAAGCACCTGCTACTGAAGAAGCAAAAGGTGAGAAAGAGTAATTATTAACTGATAAATTTCTATTAAGATGTCTATTAAAGCAGCAGATGTAGCCAAATTGCGTAAAGCAATGGGCGCAGGAATGATGGATTGTAAAAATGCTCTTGTTGAAGCCGAAGGTGACTTTGACAAAGCTGTTGAGATAATCCGTAAAAAAGGAATGGCTATTGCTAACAAACGTGCTGACAGAGAAGCTTCTGAAGGTGTTGTATTAGCAAAAGTTTCTGAAAACGGAAAACTAGGTGCAATGATTAGCCTAAACTGTGAAACTGATTTCGTTGCTAAGAACGAAAACTTTGTTGCATTTGCAGGTAAAATCCTTGACATAGCTATCGCAAACAATCCTGCTGATCTTGAAGCTTTGAAAGCTTTAGATCTTGAAGGAAGAAAAATTGAAGAGCACGTTACTGAACAAACTGGTATAATCGGTGAAAAAATCGATTTAAGTTATTTCGGTAAAATTGAAGCGGAAGCTGCAGTTGCATATATCCACGCTGGTAACAAATTAGCTACGCTAATTGGTTTCAACAAGGAACTTGATGTACAAATGGGTCGTGATGTTGCTATGCAAGCAGCAGCTATGGCACCAATCGCTGTCGATAAAGATGGTGTTGCAGAAGATGTTGTTGCAAAAGAATTGGAAATTGGTAAAGAAAAAGCCCGTCTTGAAGGTAAACCAGAAGCTATGCTTGACAAAATTGCTCAAGGTCGTTTAGGTAAATTCTTCAAAGAAGCTACTTTATTAAACCAAGATTTTGTAAAAGACAATAAGATGAGCGTAAAGCAATACTTAGCGTCTGCAGATAAAGATTTAACTGCAACTGCTATGATGCGTTTCACTTTGAATGCTTAATACAATTATTATTACATATAAAAAGAGTTCCTTTTAGGGACTCTTTTTTTTGGACTTATATTTTTCAGTTTTATTTATATGCATAGAGATTGAGTTTTTAATTCTTATCTTGAGAATTGCTTTTAAAAACTGAGTTTAGCCCGATACTTATCGGTTCAAACACCTCATATCTAATAAAATACTCTAATTACAATGTTACAATACAAACGTGTCCTACTTAAACTTAGCGGAGAGTCGCTAATGGGAGAGCAACAATATGGTATCGATTCTCAAAGATTGAATGACTATGCTGAACAGATTAAAGAAATTGTAGATCAAGGGGTTCAAGTTGGTATCGTTATTGGCGGAGGAAATATTTTCCGTGGACTAAGTGGAGCTTCAAAAGGCTTTGATCGTGTAAAGGGTGATTCAATGGGAATGTTGGCAACTGTTATCAATAGTCTAGCATTAAACTCAGCTCTTGAGGCTATTGACTGTAAGTCGAGAGTACTTACTGCAATTAGAATGGAGCCAATAGGTGAGTTCTACTCAAAGCAAAAGGCTGTTGACTACCTTACTGAAGGTTATGTGACAATCTTCTCTGCAGGGACAGGAAATCCATATTTTACAACGGATACAGGATCTTCATTACGTGGTATTGAGATTGAAGCAGATGTAATGTTGAAAGGAACACGTGTAGATGGTGTCTATTCAGCTGATCCAGAAAAAGATCCAACTGCAACAAAGTATGATAAAATTAGCTTTGATGAGATCTACCATAAAGATCTTCGAGTAATGGACTTAACAGCAACAACAATGTGTAAAGAAAATAATCTTTCAATTGTTGTTTTTGATATGGATACCAAAGGTAACTTACTGAAAGTAATCAAAGGCGAAAATATTGGAACCTTGGTTCACGTGTAGGTTAATAAACCTCATGCTATATGAATTAAGCTAATATAGTTTTTTTTATTATTTTTGTATGTGGCTTTCTTGGCTGACATAAGAAATGTAATCTATATAAAAACAAAATACTTAAACTCTTTCTCCTATGAATGAAGAAGTTCAAATGTATCTAGAGGATGCAAAGGAAAAGATGGATGCAGCAATTGTGCATCTTGAAACAGAATTATTAAAAGTTCGTGCAGGAAAAGCGAACGTAAATATGATCGCAGGTGTATCTGTTGATTATTATGGAAGTATGGTTCCATTGACTCAAGTTGCCAATGTAAGTGTCCCAGATCCTAGAACACTAGCTGTTCAGCCATGGGAAAGAGCTATGATTGTACCTATCGAAAAGGCTATAATGAACTCGAATCTGGGTTTAAACCCTGATAATAATGGCGAGATTATCCGAATTAATATTCCAGCTCTAACTGAAGAGCGTCGTGGTAATTTGGCAAAACAAGCTAAGGCAGAATGTGAAACTGCAAAAGTAAGCGTTCGTAATGCTCGTCGCGATACAATTGTTGAGCTTAAGAAATTGATTAAAGAAGGTTTATCTGAAGATGCTGAGAAAGATGCTGAAGGTGAGGTTCAAAACTTGACTGATGCTTTTGGTAAGAAGATTGATGACTTGTTCTTTGTTAAAGAAAAAGAGATCATGACTATCTAACAGATCGTTTTATCATACATTAAAGGCTACTTCAAACTGATTTGAAGTAGCCTTTTTGTTTTATCGTTTTTAGGCAAAAAAACCACCCTTTTGAGGCGGTTTTAATAGCTTTACTTGTGTTGCAGGTTATTTGTTACGTACTAGGTAAACATATACAGGGAAGTGATCAGAATAGCCACCTTCACGTCTTTTAGGATATCCTTTGTAGCGTCCTTCTTGCTGCACCATGAATTTCTTTTTGAATATATTACATGTCAAGAATTTGTATCCGTTTGTTTTTTTGTCAACTAATGGATTAGAGAGTAAAATCTGATCGAATAGGTTCCAAGTATCACGGTAAGCAAGTGTACCGTAGCCTTTAGCTAGAATATTTTCCCATGGGTTGTAGAAATTTTCACTTCCCATTTTAGAAATTTTAGCCTTAGTATTCATGTACTTTTTCACAGATTCATTGAAAGGGTCATCATTTAAATCACCCATTACAAGAATTTTTGCTTCAGGATCAACTTGACTAAGTGAATCACAGATTGAGCGACTTAGTTTACCTGCTGCATTACGAGATGGGCGACTTAATTTTTCACCACTACTTCTCGATGGCCAGTGATTTACAATGATGTGAACTCTTTCATTGTCAAGAAGCCCTGTGACTAGCAGTTGATCTCTAGTAAAAAGTGTATCACCATCGTTTCTAAGTGTATTTAATCTGAAGCTTTTAGATTCGATTAATTCAAAACGCTTTGGATTGTATAGTAAGCCAACATCAATACCACGCTTGTCAGGAGAACTGTAATGTACAATTTGAATATTTCGACTCACAAGAGCAGGTTCAGCAACCAAGTCTTCTAGAACTTTACGGTTTTCAATTTCAGAAACACCAAGTAAGGAAAACCCATCTTTACAGCCTTCTTTTCCAATTAAAGAAATGACATGAGCCATATTAAAGAGCTTAGCATTGTACTTACTTTCCGTCCATTTATTTTTTCCATTAGGCGTATATTCCTCGTCTCTTTTTTCAGGATCATCAATGGTATCGAATAAATTCTCAAGATTGTAGAAACCAATACAAGAAATCTCTTTTTCTTTTTTCTGAGCAGATACTCCATTTACATTTAAAAGGAAACTTGCTAAAAGAACTAATAAGCCAAGCTGTTTGAATTTAAAATTCTTCATATGTTTATTTTTTCTATTGTAATCCTTATTGAAAGTCGCTTTGTTATACTCTGATCTCATTGAGAGATATAGCATGAGAGCTTATTTTCAATATTAAAATTTGAGTTTGATTTTCTTCGATTGGAGTGTATAGAAAACAATATAATAATTCGGGGGGATCGAATTATATTATGCATGGTTCTCTATAAATGATTGTTTTCAGATGCGAAATTAAAACAAATTTTGAGAACAGCCTAATTCTTTTGGGTTTGCTATCGATTTTTTAGAACACCTATATTATTTCGCTGAAATTCTTCCTGTTATAGATTGATATATTTTTTCGAAGACTATTATGCAATATGAAAAAAAATGTTAATTTTGCTCCACCTAAGCACCATTTTATACCGTTCGATTCCTGAACGGGCTATACCATTAAAGGTATAGTATACAGTATCCATGCACCTTCACATTAAATGTGAGTTCGCTATTCAAAAGGGTACTAAACTCCACGATCTTACTTTAGAGTAAAATTTCAAACTGTCATTGTATTTGCAATCGATTGTGTTTCGGGGGAAACATGAACACGATTGACTGACTACTATCACTGACTATTTATATCAAACTTTAATAATTCTTATGAAGAAGGTTTTTCTGTTCCTAATGCTAGGAGCTCTGATGTCTTTTACCTTGCAGGCCCAAACAGGTTCCGTAAGTGGAAAAGTAAAAAGTGCTAAGGATGGACAATTTCTTGAACGTGTTCAAGTTCAGGTTCTAGGTACAAGTAATATGGTGTATACAGATGCTGATGGTCAATTTTCAATTGTTGATATTCCTGCAGGTAAACATCTAATTGAATTAAATCAAGAAGGTTTCATCAGTTTAACCGAAACGATTGATGTTGTTGATGGCAAAGATACTTCTGTTGGAACTTTAGTTCTAGAATTCAATAAATTTTTACCATCACTAGATGAACTAGATGTAATGTCTATCACTGATGATGTTATTGATGCAGATCTAGGTGATATGGCTGTTTCAGGTATTTTGAGTTCTTCAAAAGATCCTTTCAATTCGGCTGCTGCTTATACTTTTAGTTCGGCTCGTTTTCGTCGTCGTGGATATGGATCTGAGGAATCAGGTGTGTTTTTCAATGGTATTCAAATGAATAATATGGAGAACGGAAGAGCCTACTGGTTTTTATGGGGAGGATTGAATGACGTCACTCGTAATCAGGAAGTGACTGATGGATTAGCTCCTACGAACAATGGGTTTGGTCTTTTTGGAGGTAATACAAACATTATTTCGAGAGCAGATACTTACCGTAAAGGAACTAAAATCGTTTATTCAAGATCCAATCGTTCATACCGTAACCGTACCATGATCACACATTCAACTGGAATGATGGAAAATGGTTGGGCTTTAACTGGATCTGTTTCTAAAAGATGGTCAGACGAAGGATATATTAAAGGAACTTCTTATGATGCTTACGGATACTTCCTGTCAGCATTGAAAAAAATTAACGAAAAGCACAGTATTGGTTTAACTGTTATGGGAGCACCAAGTACACGAGGTGGTTCTGGTGCATCAATACAAGCCGCATACGATATTGTAGGTTCTAATTACTATAACCCTAATTGGGGATGGCAAGATGGCAAAAAGAGAAATGCTAAAATGCAAAAATCTCATACACCAGTTGCTATATTAAAGCATTACTGGGAATTGAACTCAAAAACCAAGATTACAACCAGCTTAGCATATATGAATGGCGAAAGCGGTCGTACTTCCTTGAACTGGATTGATGCTGCTGATCCACGTCCTGATTATTACCGTAATTTTGATATTTATCCAGCTAATGCAAATAATTCTCAGATTAATGAGAATTTCAAAAATAACTCTCAATTGGATTGGGATGCGATGTATAAGGCAAACCAATACAACAATCCTGATTATGTTGATACTGAGGGTGAAAACCATGGTAAGCATGCTCGTTATATGCTTGAGGATAGAAGAAGAGATGTAGAGCAAATCATAGCTGATGTTAATATTAAGCACGAGTTGAATAAGAATATTCAATTGGTAGGTGGTGCAAACTACAATTCGTACAAAGCACATACTTATACTTTGGTCGATGATTTGATGGGTGCCGATTTTATTTGGAACATCGATAAATTTGCGACAAGACAAGACCCTGCTTTGATCTTGACTAACCAGGAACGTGTTGATAGAGTCCAAAATGATTACGATTATTTTGAAGAACATGGCGAAGCTCAAAAGCTAAAAGAAGGAGATGTTTATGGACATGACTATGAAGCTCATGTAGATAAAATTTCAGGATTTGCTCAAGCAAATTTCTCTTACGACAAATTTGACTACTATGCTTCATTGGGATTGACTCAAACGACCATGTGGAGAGATTCTAAAGTAAGAAAAGGTTTGTTTAAGGACAACTCTTATGGTGAAAGCGAGAAGTTGAATTACTTCAACTACGGTCTAAAAGCAGGAGCTACCTATAAAATGGATGGTAAAAACTATTTCTCAGCTAATGCGGGTTATATGACTAAGGCTCCTACATTCCGTAATGTGTTTTTATCACCTCGTACCCGTCACACTTCTCTTAAGGATAAAGGACAGAATACTGATGAGAAAATTATGACTGTTGATTTAGGTTATGCTTATCGTTCTCCTAACTTCAAGTTAAAAGCCAACGCTTATTACACAAAGTTCCAAGATCAGATTAAAACCATGGGTTTTTATCATGATGAATCAAGAACTTTTGTAAACTCTATTCAATCAGGTGTTGATAAAACCCATATGGGAATTGAAATAGGCTTTGACTACAAACTATTAGATGAATTATCATTAATTGGTGCTATTGCAGTAGGTGAGCACAAGTATGATTCACGTCCATTGCTAACCATGATTGCTGATAATGAAGACAAGCCAGTACAAGATGCAGTTCCAGTTTATGTAACTGATTTTAAAGAAACGGGTTATCCTCAACAAGCTTACACAGTAGGTTTAAAGTATTCTAGCGATAAATATTGGTGGGTTGGTGTGAATGCGAACTACTACCGTGAAATGTATTTAAGCTATAACCCTTTACGTAGAACAAAAGCCGCTTTTGATCGTTACAAAGAAGTTCCTGATTATTCAGATGATATTGAATCTGCAGATTTATTTACAGGCCTATTAAACAAAGTAACTCGTCAATCAAAACTAGACGATCAATTTACTTTAGATCTTAATATTGGTAAATCGTGGAGAATCGACTACAAATATTATATCAATATTAATTTATCTGTTTCGAATGTTCTTAATAATACTGATTTCATAACTGGAGGTTATGAGCAGTCAAGAATTAAGACTGATAGTAAGTATGAGAGTGGACATGATATTTCTCAATTCCCCCCTAAACTGTACTATGCTTACGGAAGAAATTTCTTCCTGAATATGAGTTTCAGATTTTAATTCTTTGAAGTAAAAAAATAATAATAAGATGAAAAAATTATCATTACATATAATCGTAGCACTCTTCGGCTTGTTGTTTTTTAATAGCTGTGTTGAAGATGATTATGCAGAACCAACACTAATAGAACCATCGTTTGAGATACCTGCAGATGCAAACTTGATCTCAATTGATGAACTTAAGGCTATCTATACAACTACTATTCCTTCGACTGGGAAATATTTGAAGGCAGATGAATTTGTAAGCGTTGAGGACGATGTTTATATCACAGGTTATGTGATATCTGACGATAAAGAGGGTAACTTTTATAAAAATATTGTGATTCAGGGCGACCTAGAAGGAAATTCACAAGGGATTAATATTTCTGTGGGTGAATCATCATTATTTACAAGTTTTGCTCAAGGACAACAGATCTTTGTAAAATGTAAAGGTTTAACTCTAGGTAAATATGGGAATGAAGTTCAGTTGGGAGGATCGTTCTATTTTTATAAATATAGAGATCAGGAAAACTTTAAAGAATATAGATTAGCACCTATACCATCTCCATCAATAGACTTCCATATTTTTAAAGATAAATACCCTGTTCAAATAACTCCAGCTGTAAGAACTATAGCTGAGCTAAAAAGTAACAGTAATTATAAGTTCACTTTAGTTACAGTCAATAATGTTCAATTGAATAACCCTGGAGAGACTTGGGGTGTAATTGGATCAGAACACAATGCTTCTTTTCCATTCAAAACAACAATCGAACTAAATGAAGCAAATGGTAACAACTTACCTTTATTTACTAGTAATTATTCAAAATTTGCACATTTAATTACACCAGAAGGAAGCGGTAGTGTTACTGGAGTGTTGAGTTACCATAATGGTGCTCCACAATTTGTTATTAATAGTTTGGAAGATGTTGATCTAACTGGAGACAGATTTGGAACTAATAGCGGCGAAAATAGCGGTGAATATTCAGGGACTCTTACTAAAGTTGATAATTTCGATGTTGATTTTGCTGGTTTAGCAGATAATGCCTCTATTGGACTTTCAGGCTGGCATAACATTAAAGAAAAAGGGACCCGAGATTGGATAGCAAAAGTTTACAATACGGATGTTTATACGCAAGCTTCAGGTTATAAATCGAAGGATGAAGAAATTGTGTCATGGTTGATATCTCCAGCTGTAAGTGTTTCTGTACAAAAGCAACTGTCTTTAAAAACCTCCAAAGCTTATTGGGAACATGCCGATGGGAATCATCCCTTAGAAATTGTTTATTCATCAGATTTTGATGGAAGCAATTACAAAACAGCTACCTGGCAAACTCTTAATGTAACTATTGCTCAGAAATCTGATACGGATCATGCATGGATAGATTCAGGTGATTTTGCTCTGCCAGTTATAGCAGGCAAACACATTTCTATTGCATTTAAGTACACCGGTAGTAAAACAGAAACGACTACTTATCGTTTAGATGACATTAAAGTAATTGAATAATCATATTAGCAAGTCATGTCTTATGGCTTGCTTTTTTTCTAACCATTTATTAACTAACAAAGAATCGTAAGATGAAAAAATTACATTACTTATTTTTTGCTTTGATCATGGGACTTTCTGTTTCTATGACTTCTTGTAGCAGCGATAATGATTCGCCGATTGATCCAGATCCTGTTGATCCTACTCCAGAATTGCCTGTAGTCAACAAAACAATTACTGAGCTTAGAGCTTTAACAACTGGTGATGCTGTTGTAGTTCCTGCTGACTTTGTTTTAAAAGGAATTGTAGTTTCTAATCAAGCAGAATCAAACAATTTTTACCAAGCTATCTATGTACAAGATGGCGATGTTGCTGTAAAAATTAGTTGTTTAAAAGAAGATGCAAAGTTATATGAAACATTTGTTGCAGGTCAAGAAATATACTTAAACGCTGCAGGGTTTTATATTGCAAAATACTATGATACCTATACTTTAGGATTTGAAGCTACAGATGATAAGTATAAAGTATCTCGTATCCCAGAAATTAATCTGCAATCTTTAATTGTTGCTGGTGATCTAGATAAAGCTATCACTCCAAAGGAAGTGAATGACATTTCTACATTAAGTTCAGAAATGGTTGGAACCTTAGTTAAGGTTTCGGGTGTTCAGGTTATCACTGCTGATATGGACAAATTATTAGGCGATAAAGATAACAGTGGTTATACTTCTATTAAATTTATTACTGCTGATGAAAAGAAAATTCAGATTAGTAATAATAACTATGCAAACTTTAATGCCGAAGCAGTTCCTGAAGGTAGCGGTTCTATCTCAGGTATCTTAAATACTTATGGTTCTGATTTTCAGATTGCTTTAACAAGTTTTGACGGTTTAGAATTAACAGGTGCTCGTTTTGCTGAGGCTGTAGAGCCAGATCCTACAACGGGAGAGAAAGTTTTCTTTTCTGAGTATGCTGAAGGTAGTTCTAATAACAAATATCTAGAGATTTATAATGCAACTGGTGCTGATATCGACTTAGCTAACTATACTGTACGTACAGGATCTAACGGTAACGATTGGGGAGATGCAATTGAATTAACAGGTACTCTTGCAGCTGATGCAATCTATGTTATTTCAACTGATGAGGCAGATGCTTCAATTATTGCGAAAGCTAACCTTAAACTTTCTTACCCAAGTATTGCTCACTTTAATGGTGACGATGCTGTAGGACTTTTCAAAAAAGTAAATGAAAAGTGGAGTTTGTGTGATGTTATTGGTGTTCAAGGTGTAAGAGAGAAATGGGCAGTAGGTGGAGTTGATGCAGCTACTGAAAATCATACTTTAATTAGAAAAGAAGCTATTACTGCTGGAAATCCAGATTGGACAACTGCTTTAAATGAGTGGGATGTAAAAGATGTTGACTATTGGTTGAGTATTGGTATTAGAGGAATTGGAGAAGATGACGGTGGAAACACTGGTGGTGAAGAGACTGCTGTCGAAGTAACTACTGGGGAGCATGCTCTGGATTTTACTGATTTAGCTTTAGCTTCAGGATCATATACTGATGTAGATTATACTGTTGATGGTGTTAAGTGGGCAATCGTACAGGGGCGTCCTGCATCTGATTATGCTGATGTAACTCACGATGGAGAAGCTTTAATGTTAGGAAAAGCAACTAGTTCTATCAAGTCTGTAAAAGTGACTAAAGGTATTAAGAAGTTCTCTGTTGATTTCTATAGAGGATATACTTCTACTAAGGAGAGAAAGATTGAATTATTTGTAAACGGTGAATCAAAAGGAGTTTCTGAAGTAGCTACTGACGATACTAAGAAAACTTTTGTTGTTGAAGATATCAATGTTGCTGGTGAAGTAACGATTGAACTTAAGAACGTTTCTGAAGGTGGAAAACAAGTTATCATTGATAATTTGAAATGGGAAACTATGGAATAATCAATATTTCCTGTTGAATAAGATAATAAAGAGCATCCCTAAGGGGGTGCTTTTTTTGTTTCACTATTTTTAATGCTCAATTAGGAGGTATATTCCTTGAAAATCAGGTGATTTTCTCTATTTTTGTCCTGCCATTTTATACCCAATAGCATACTGTTCAGTATGCTATTCAATCTCCATTGAAATTTACTAAATGAATTTTCTAGTGTCCTGATATTTTTCTGGATACTAATTACTCATTCCATAAAGTGGGATACTGATACTTACAAAATGAAACGAGCCATGTATAGAGTTTTCCACACAGGAAAATGCTGATTTGGCGATTTCGCCCGATAAATCGGGAACAAAAACTTAGAATTATAAGCATATGAAAAAAGCACTTTATTTATTATTCTTTCTATCAATTTTTATTTACTCGTGTGATTCAGGTAATGACCCAGTTGTTGATACAGAACAGCCAGATGGAGGAGACGAAGGAAATGGTGGCGATAATGGAGGAAATAATCCAGGTTCAGATCATGAAAACTATCTAAATCCTGAAGTTGATGGGGCAGGTAAAATCATCGTTAATTTCACCCCTAAAGACTACGTTCTTAGTGTGGAAGAAGGACAGCATATGAACTCTGTTCGTATTCCAGGGGACTATTATAAGTCAGCATTATCAATGTCTGGATCAGAATTACGAACTCAGCTTAAGTCAATTATTTCATCTGGTGCAAAAAAGCTATCATATAGTGCAGTGTATAATATTTGTGAAGATGATGATCAGAATCCAGATAATGCCTCTCAAGTTTGGTTAGTTTATAAAGAAGTTGGAATTGATAAAAGTAAGAGAGTGAGCTCTTATTCTGGTGGTTGGAATAGAGAACATACTTGGGCTAAATCACATGGTGATTTTGGTACATCTGCAGGTCCTGGAACCGATTGTCATCATTTAAGAGCTTCAGATTCACGAGAGAATGGCAATAGAGGAAGTCTTGACTTTTCGGATGTAAATGGTCCAAGAACAAAGAATAGTTCGTTCTATGAGCCTCCTTTAAGTGCTAAAGGTGATGTGGCTCGTTCTATTTTTTATATGGCTGTACGTTATGGCTTTACAGTAAATGAAACTGGAGGTCGTGGTAACACTGCTTATCATGGAAAACTATCTGACTTGTTGGAGTGGAATGAATTAGATCCTGTAGACCCTTATGAAATCAGAAGGAATAATGTGGTTTATGGCTATCAGAATAATCGTAACCCATTTATCGATCATCCAGAGTTAGTAAAGTACATTTTTGGAGATAAGAAGACAGCTGTTTGGAAGGAATAAAAGCTAAAGTTTTTTTAACTGTTTATTACATACGATTATGAAGATGCGCAAAATACTTTTATTACTCTTAATTACAACATTTGTATTCTCATGTACTACAAGTGACGATGTACCTATTGATCCAAAACCTAATAAGTCAGGAACCATAGAAATTGAGAGTCCATCAGCCTTTAATTCATATTATGAGCTAATTGATGGGATTGACTCAGACGATTTGAAAGAAGAACTACACGAGTTAATTGATGGTAATAAGGTTTTACCATATTCAGCTTCAAGTTTTGATGTCTGGGATGCTTTAGATAGAACAGATGAAGATCCAGGTAATTCTAATAATGTAATTTTACTTTATTCAGGTCGCTCACAAGCCAAGTCCTATAAAGATCATGGACAGAATGATAATGATTCTTGGAATCGTGAGCACGTTTGGGCTAAATCGCGTGGCTTTGGAGGTTCTCCAAGTACATCGAAACCTGCTTCTACTGATATTCACCACCTTCGTCCTGTAGATCGTTCAGTAAACACATCTCGTTCGAATAGGTATTTTGATAATGGAGGTGCTTCACATACTGAAGCGACAGAATGTAATTACACATCAAGTACATGGGAGCCTCGTGATGCTGTAAAAGGTGATGTCGCTCGTATGATGTTTTATATGGCTGTTCGTTACGAAGGGAATGGTAATAATCCCGATTTGGAATTAAACGAAAGAGGTTCTGGAGATTACACTCAACCGAATATCGGTAGGCTTTCAACCTTATTAGAATGGCATAAACTTGATCCTGTAGATGCTTTCGAAATAAAAAGGAATCAAACGATTTTTGAAATTCAGGGTAATCGAAATCCTTTTATCGATCATCCCGAATTTGTAGACTATATCTGGTAAGAAATAGCCCTGATGTCTTTGAGATATTAGGACTATTTTCTGTCTATACTATTGTTGGATATTGTGAGATTCTCACAATATGTTTAAAATCAGTTCTTGAAATATAAACCTAAAGTTTTTTTATTGTAATTTTGATCCGGATTGAGAATTCTTATACTTAGTTTCAATCCATGCCCGATAAGTTTCGGGTTTGTTATTTCAATCTATACAACAAATACTTATGTACGGAAAATTCAAAGACTATTTGGCTGGTGAGATCGAATCTATTAAAGAATCGGGCTTGTATAAAAATGAGAGAATCATTACTTCTCCACAAGGTGCTGAAATTAAAGTATCATCTGGTGATGAGGTATTAAATTTTTGTGCCAACAACTATTTGGGATTGTCATCTCATCCAAAAGTGATCGAAGGATCTAAGAAAGCTTTAGATACTCATGGTTATGGTATGTCTTCGGTTCGTTTCATTTGTGGAACAACTGATATTCATAAAGAATTGGAAGCTAAGGTTGCCAAGTTTTTTGGTACTGAAGATACTATTCTTTACGCTGCTGCATTTGATGCTAATGGCGGGGTTTTCGAACCATTATTCTCTAAAGAGGATGCAATTATTTCTGATGAATTGAACCACGCTTCAATTATCGATGGGGTACGTTTGTGTAAGGCGGCTCGTTACCGTTATAAGCATGCTGATATGGCTGATTTGGAAGCTCAATTGAAGGTTTCTCAAGCTCAGCGTTTCAGAATCATCGTTACTGATGGTGTTTTCTCTATGGATGGCGATATCGCTAAACTTAATGAGATTTGTGATCTTGCTGATAAGTATAATGCTTTAGTAATGGTTGATGATTCTCACTCTTCAGGATTTATTGGAAAAACGGGTCGCGGAACTCACGAGCATCACAACTGTATGGGTCGTGTTGATATCATTACAAGCACTTTAGGTAAAGCACTTGGTGGTGGTTTAGGTGGATTCACAACAGGTAAAAAAGAAGTGATTGACATGTTACGTCAGCGTTCTCGTCCATATTTATTCTCTAACTCATTATCTCCAGCAATTGTTGGTGCTTCTATCGCAGTTTTCGATATGCTAAGTGAGTCAACTGAGTTGAGAGATAAGGTTATGTGGAATGCAAAATATTTCAGCACAGCATTGCGTGAAGCAGGTTTCGATGTGAAGCCTTCTGAATCTGCAATTAATGCATTAATGCTTTACGATGCAGTTTTATCTCAGCAGTTTGCTGCTAAATTGCTTGAAGAAGGTATTTATGTAATTGGATTCTATTTCCCAGTTGTTCCTAAAGATGCAGCTCGTATTAGAATTCAACTATCGGCTGCTCACACTAAAGAGCATCTTGATAAAGCTTTAGCTGCTTTCATCAAAGTAGGTAAAGAACTAAAAGTGATTGAGTAATCTCTATTATATAACCTGACAGGTCTTTTAACCTGTCAGGTTGATTTTTATCCCTCCTATTAAGTTTGACAGGTTTTATCTTAAAAGCTATGAGAACTCTACTGTTTGTATTTCTTGGATTACTTTTTACATCTTCACTATCTGCCCAATATTATAATAAAGACGAGCGATTTATTGTAGGTTTAAATGGAGGAGTTGTGAAACCATTGGGTGATTTTGCAGATGAAAGTCAACTTGGAACAGATTTGAGTTTAAACGCTAAGATGCTCTTGAATCAAAAGTTAGCAGTTGGACTTTCTGTAGGCTATATGAATTTTGGACAGAATGATGAATTTTGGGCTGGTGATAGTCGACGAAAAAATACGGTCAACTACCAGGTCATTCCAATTATCTTTACGGCAACCTATTTTATAAAGGCTTACGATTTAGATTTTAGGCCCTATGCTTCTCTTGGTTTTGGTTACTTCCTTTATAGAAATCACATCGAATCAATTCCTACGAATACCTTCACACCAATAAAATCAGAGTACACAGTTTCGACTAATAAAATTGGCTTGATACCCAATGTAGGTTTCATGTATAACCTGAGTAAGAAACTGGCTGTAGATGTGAATTTGAAAATGACTTATATTCCAAATTTTGAAGAGAAACTTGAGAAAAAGAAGATAAAACCTCGTCCTGCTGAAAATGTTGAATTGACAGATCTTCAGAAGTATAGATACTTGGGCTTTGATAAAATCTCTTCGGTGTCATTAACAGTTGGCTTGTATTATCGCTTTTAATGATTAATAATGAGTAATTTTTAATCGATAATTACTAATCGGTTAATCATTTATTACAGAAGTCCTTCATCTGCAAAGCTGTAATAGCCTTTATCGGCAATAATAAGATGATCGAGTACCTCAATACTCATTAATTTTCCTGCTTCTTTGGTTTTATAGGTCAAATCTTTGTCTGCTTCGGAGGGTGTTAGATTACCAGATGGATGGTTATGACATAAGATGATATTGGTAGATTCTAATAGGATTGCATCTTTAAAAACGAGTCTCATATCGAAAACAGTTCCTGTGATGCCGCCTGAAGAGACATTCTTAATTTCGAGAATTTTATTTCCTCGATTGAGATATATGACCCAGAATTCTTCATGGCTTAGGTTCTCTACATAGGCTTGTAGTCTTTCATAGGCATCCATGCTACTGGTAATTTTCAGTTTTTGTTTGGAAGGGAATGACTGCTGGCGACTTCCTAATTCTAGTGCTGCAATAATACTAATGGCTTTAGCCGAACCAATTCCGGGTGTTTTCATTAAATCACGAATCGTTTTTTTAGCGAGTTCATTTAGATCGTTATTATTCTCGGCCAGGAGCATTTTAGCCACTTCTACGGCAGATTGATTACGATTACCACTACCAATAATAATAGCGAGGAGTTCGGCGCTGGAGAGGCTCTTAGAACCTTTATACATCATCTTCTCGCGAGGACGATCTTCTAAAGCCCAATTTTTTATACTGAGACTTTTATATTCATTCATGCTAGGATTGAATTAAATTTTTCGTCAAAAAGAGTCTGCTAAATTTAAAACTTTTTAATTTAATAATCCTATTTACCAACAAGTTATGGGCGTGGATTGAATAATAATAGATATGAAATAGCTGCAATTATGGGAATGCTCAGCTTTAAATTATTATCTTGCAAATGATATCTAATACACTAGCAATTTTGTTGGGCAGTTTGAATTGTATTCAAAAAAGAAACATATGCTGAGACTTTTACTCGTAAAAAAATATCTAATCTTATTACTTGCTCTGCTTTTAACATCGGCCTCCTTTGTGAAAGCAGATATCACTTCGTGTTCTCTTTTTTGCGATAATAGCTATACAAACTGGCAATTTTCTTTAAACACGCCTTCAGATCAATTGGATGATATCACGAAGAAAGATCCGAGCTTTTATCCCAATCCTGTAAGAGATATTGTAAACCTCTCAAATCAAGAAAATGTGACTCGTGTGCGAGTGATTAGCTTAACAGGTAAAACGCTTATTGATATCAAAATACCTAAGAAAACGATTAACCTAAGCCATTTAGCAAAGGGGATGTATCTGATTAATTTTGATACGAAAGATGGCAAGCGAGTTGCTCGTAAGTTAGTGAAGAAATAGATTGATTATTAGTTTAAAAATAGTCTAGCCCATATAAACGGAAAAGAGCCTTTGATTTCTCAAAGGCTCTTTTTATATCTAAACTTAAAATCTAATTAAGCTTTTCCAGATCTTTTACGATCAGTTTCCTTAAGGTGGATTTTTCTCAAACGGATATTGTTTGGAGTCACCTCAACATACTCATCGTGCTGAATGTATTCTAAAGCTTCTTCAAGAGAGTGAATGATTGGAGGAGATAATCTCACCTTTTCATCAGTACCTGAAGTTCTCATGTTGGTTAGTTTCTTAGTTTTAGTAACGTTTATAACTAAGTCACCAGCACGGTTATTCTCACCAATTACTTGTCCTTCATAAATTTCAGTTGTAGGAGCAACAAAGAAAGTTCCTCTATCCTGTAATTTATTTAAAGCATAAGCAAAAGTCAATCCTGTTTCCATAGCGATTAATGAACCATTAATACGTCCAGGAATAACACCTTTATGTGGCATATATTCTAAGAAACGGTGAGAGATTACAGCTTCACCAGCAGTTGCAGTTAACATTTGATTTCTCAAACCAATAATTCCACGTGATGGAATCTGAAACTCAAGGTGGATACGCTCATTTTTACGTTCCATAGTCAACATTTCACCTTTACGTTGAGTTACAATCTCAATCGCTTTTCCTGAAACATCTTCCGGAAGGTCGATATATAAAATCTCGATTGGTTCACATTTTTCGCCATCAATTTTCTTGATGATTACTTGTGGCTGCCCAACCTGAATTTCGTAACCCTCACGACGCATAGTCTCAATTAATACAGACAAGTGAAGTACACCACGTCCGAATACGATATATGAATCAGCAGAATCTGTAGGTTCAACTCTAAGAGCAAGGTTTTTTTCCAACTCTTTAGTCAATCTGTCAATTAGGTGACGAGAAGTTACATATTTACCATCTTGTCCGTAAAAAGGTGAGTTGTTAATGGTAAATAACATACTCATTGTTGGTTCATCAATAGCAATTGGCGCTAAAGGCTCAGGATTCTCTACATCACAAATTGAATCTCCAATATCAAAACCATCGATACCTACTAAAGCACAAAGCTCGCCAGAAGCGACTGATTGTACTCTCTCTTTACCAAGACCAGTAAATACGTGAAGTTCTTTAATTTTTTGTTTTTTAATGCTACCGTCAGGCTTAACAAGAGTTACATTCATACCTTCACGTAGCTCACCACGGTGAAGACGACCTACAGCAATACGACCAACGTAAGCTGAAAAGTCAAGAGATGTAATCAACATCTGAGGTGTACCTAAGATAGTTTTTGGCTCAGGAATAAATTCGATAACCGCATCAAGAATAGCAGTAATATCAGTTGTTGGTTTTTGCCAGTCTGTAGACATCCAACCTTGTTTTGCCGAACCATAAATGGTTGGGAAGTCAAGTTGATCTTCAGTTGCTTCAAGGTTAAACATTAAGTCGAATACTTGCTCTTGAACTTCTTCAGGACGACAGTTAGGTTTGTCAACCTTATTTACAACAACAACAGGCTTAAGACCTAAGTTTAATGCTTTTTGTAATACGAAACGAGTTTGAGGCATAGTTCCTTCAAACGCATCTACTAAAAGTAGTACACCATCAGCCATGTTCAATACACGCTCTACTTCACCACCAAAATCGGAGTGACCAGGAGTGTCGATAATATTAATCTTAACACCTTTGTATTCTAAAGAAACGTTTTTCGATAGAATAGTGATACCTCTTTCACGCTCCAAATCGTTGCTGTCAAGAATTAACTCACCAGGAGTTTCATTCTTTCTGAAAATGTCGCTGTGCATTATCATTTTATCAACCAATGTTGTCTTCCCATGGTCTACGTGGGCGATAATGGCAATGTTTCTTAGTTTTCTCATGTTCATATTGGCTTAACTAAGGAGATAATCACAAATTTCAGATCTTTATCACAACTTATCTCCATGATGATGTTTAATACTAATTGCAAAATGTTAATAATCTGAATGCTTCCAGGTTATTTCTGTAATCAATATTGAGCACTTTTAGCAATCGATAAACTAATTAAAATCATTGTTTTATAATAGATTGCGTAGCTTTCAATGCGGCTGCAAAAGTACAGTTTATTTTTTTGAATACACTAATTCTGTCAAATTATATTTTAAGGAAACGTTTTCTGTTTAATATCTTAAGAGTGAATTAACATGAATGTGTGATTTATTCTATTGTTTTGTAGGATAGAAGTTCTATAAATATGAGTGGTAATTGAAATTATCGAATTATGAATTGATGAACATGATTTTTTGAATGGTGAAGTTTATTTTGACTTAGGGCATATTTAGAAACTATAAAAAAAAGGCTTTTAATGCCACTTTTAAAAGCCTTACAGTATATATCAATTTTAGGGGTTTAGTAGTTTAGCTTCTTTAAATCAAAATGATACATTTTTTTCGCTAAAAAATACTATATTCACTCACCCATTTTAAAAATCCTTTTTTGGAGATTTTTCATCCCCAATATTCATCTTCAAATCGGAGCTAAAAGTCTGTAATAGATGATTGTATTCTGTTTTTTTCGATGAACCTTCGAAAAAAAGCGATGAATACGCAAAAATAGAATTCTTAATTTTTGTTAATATCTTTTAAACTAACGACTTTTGTCAGCGACTTTAATTGTGTGAGCAATTGAAGTCACAACCATTTTTATGATTCATAACTCTTAATGAGAGTGAAACGTTTTTCTGTGGACTAACCGCCACATAATTACTAATCTAACAATTCATTTTATGAAAAAAGCGATGAGAAGTATTTTGTCAATGGCAGCACTTATGATGTTGTCTGTTGCAGCTATTGCTCAAACCACTGTGAAAGGGGTGGTTGTAGACGGTAGTACCAATGAAACTTTACCTGGTGCCTCTATTGTTATTCCTGGTACAGCAACCGGAACTGTAACTAATTTTAATGGAGCCTTTGTATTTGAGGTACCTGATGGAACTGAGAAATTGGTTGTAAGTTTTGTAGGATTCCTTAGTAAGGAACTTACATTGAATGGAACACAAGATTTCGGTACAATTGAATTAGAATCGGATGCTGTTGGTCTTAATGAAATAAGTGTAATGGCTTCTGTAGCTATTCAACGTAAGACCCCAGTGGCAGTTTCGACAATTTCTCCTGAATTAATTGAAGAGAAGTTAGGAACACAAGAATTTCCAGAAATTTTAAAATCAACACCAGGTGTTTATGCTACCAAGCAAGGTGGTGGATTTGGTGATTCTCGTATCAATATGCGTGGTTTCTCTTCTGAGAATATTGCGGTAATGATTAACGGTATTCCTGTTAATGATATGGAGTGGGGAGGCATTTATTGGTCTAACTGGGCTGGTCTTTCTGACGTAACTCGTTCTATGCAAACTCAGCGTGGTTTAGGAGCTTCTAAAATTGCTTCTCCATCTGTTGGGGGATCTATTAATATATTGACCAAAACTACCGATATGAAAAAAGGCGGTTCTTTTTTCACTGGTGTTGGTAACGATGGTTATGAAAAAGCTGCTGTAACACTTTCTACTGGTTTAATGGATAATGGGTATGCTATTACATTCTCTGGTTCTAAAACTACAGGTGATGGTTATATCCAAGGAACTGGATTTGAAGGCTACTCTTATTTCTTGAATGTGTCAAAACAAATCAACGATAATCACCAATTATCTTTTACTGCTTTTGGCGCGCCACAATCGCACGATCAACGTAGTCGTTATGATGCTCGTAAAATTGAAGAGTGGAAAAACTACAAAGACGGTTATAAATTTAATGCGACTTATGGTTTTGATAATAATGGAGCAGAAATGAATGTTTCTCATAATTTCTACCACAAGCCTCAAATTTCATTGAATCACTTCTGGACTATTGATGATAAAACAGTTTTATCGACAGCAATCTATGCTTCTATTTCCACTGGTGGTGGTTGGGGAGCTCGTGGTAACGAACGAGGTCGTATGTATGGTTCAAATGATGAAGATCGAACATTAGATGGTTACCGTGATTATGGTTCTATTCAAAGAGATAATGCTGCTAATCCTAATGGTGCTCAGTCAATTATTGCTAACTCTAACAATAACCACCAATGGTATGGTATGTTATCATCTTTAAATAAAGATTTAAATGATAATTTGAACCTATCTGCTGGTATTGACTTGCGTTACTATGTAGGCGAGCATAATCGTACTATCGAGAACTTAATGGGTGGTGCATTCTTTATCGATCCAGACAGAGAGAATTCAGATGTTCTTGGAAATGATGAAAATTTACAAGTAGGTGATGTTATTGGTCGTGATTACGATGGTATGGTATTTTCTAGTGGAGCTTTTGCTCAATTGGAATATTCTACTGGTAATTTAAGTTCTTTTGTTGCAGGTACTGTTTCTAATACCAACTACAAGAGAAAAGATCGTTTCTATTACGATAACGTAACATCAGATGCACAAAATTTCTTAGGTGGTTCTGTAAAGGGTGGTGCAAACTATAACTTGGATGAGAAAAGTAATGTATTCGTAAATATGGGTGTGATTTCAAGAGCTCCTTATTTCTCGAACGTATTTACTGCAAAAGATGTTAGTAATGTTGCTAATGAAGATGCTGTAAATGAAAAGATTTATTCATTCGAATTAGGTTACGGTTTTAAAACTTCTACTTTGTTTGCACAAATCAATGCATACTATACTAAGTGGAATGACAAAGGAATGACTGGCACTATTGACAGAAGAAATCCTGACTTAGGAAGTTATAATATGACAGGTGTAAATGCTCTACATCAAGGTATCGAGGTTGAATTGAAATACAATCCAACTGAGAGCTTAACGATGACAGGTATGGTTTCTTTAGGGGACTGGAAATGGATTGATGATGCTGAAGCATTATTCTTCAACCGTGATGGTCAGCCTATCGACTCAAAGGGTGAAATTGTTGCTATAGGTTCGCCAGATCAAGGTCGTGCTACTGCAAATATCTCTGACGTTCACGTTGGTGATGCTGCACAGACAACAGCTGCCTTAGGTATCAACTACAAATTAACCAAAGATTTAAAAATTGGTGCAGACTATAACTACTATGCTCGTCTATTTGCTAAGCCTGATAATGTAAGTGCAATTCAAGGTGTTGATGGTTGGGAAGTACCTGATTATGGTGTTGTGGATGCTAATATCAAATATACTTTCAAGGTAGGTCCTTTTAAAGCTATTGCTTCGGGTAAGGTGATGAATTTATTCGATACAGAATATATTGCTGATGCTTATGGTAACGATAATGACTGGAAATCAGTTGGTGTATTTTATGGCTTCGGAAGAACTTGGTCTGCAAGCTTAAAATTTAAATTCTAATAATCTTATTATAGATTGATGAATTTTTTTTAAATCTAAAATTGTAAAAATGAAATATACAAATATAACATTAGGAGTTCTTGCATTCTTGGGAATTGGAGCATTATCTTCCTGCGACGTTAATGACGATTTTTATGACGAAATTGACGCTAAAAAAGCTCAGGAGACTGCAGATTATACATTCTTCAAAGACAAAACTTTAATCGAAGATAATTACAAACTAACTGAAGCTGATTTCGCTTTATCTTCGGACGAAGGCGTAGCGCAGTACAAGAATTTCTCAGCATACAGTCCTGCTGCCGATCACTTGGCGCAAATCTTAACTGCTAAGAAATTGTATGGTGAATTAGCAACGGAATATAGCATTTGGTTTAATTATTACCGAGGACATTCTGAGGCATTTTCTAATTACAGAAACAAGCATGAAGTTTCTGCTGCTGAATATACCGCTCTTGGTGGTGTAGTTGCTGATTTAGGTTATTTTACCTCTGATGTAAAATCAGATGATAATGCCAATGGTATTCTTTCTGCTGCATATCCTGAGGCTGTAGAAGGTGATGTTCAGAAATTTATCTCTCAAGGCGCAGCCAGTAAAAGTTATAAATTTGAAGATATCTCGATAGAAGCTGTTCAGAAATTCACTTTAGGTAAAGAGGATTTTAAAGTTATAGTTGATGCTGTTTTAGCTGATGACGCTAACAAGCACCTTGTAAACGCAGATGAGAATCTTGAATTCTACTACGGAGCTAATTCTAAATATGGTAATTTTGAAGGTAGAACAAGTAAGTGGGCTGCAAAGGATGAATACAAGGATATGTCTGAAGATGATCTAGAAGATTTGATTTATGCACGTCAGAAGGAAGCTGTTATGCTTGCTCTAAAAGCTAAATTTCCTGAAGCTACTATTCTTGACTCTGAGGGTAATACAGTTACTTACACAGTAGCTTATTCTTCTTATGATGGTTCTACTAGAGATAACCTAGTGAGATACGAATGTATTGCAGAAGGTGCAAGTCTTGATTTTAACAGAATCGGTAGTATGTATATCAACACCAAGCATGAGCTTTATATGTTTGATGGTGAGAACTGGCTAATCGAGGACGCTATCTATAGATTATTAGCTGAAGATTATGATGCAATGGGTGACGATTACGGATTCCCTGGTAAGTATGATAACTTTGATTCAGCTATGGATGTAGATCGTTACATGAAGGTTCTTTTGAACAACATGGATAAATTTGCTGCTGATGGTGATACCAAAATTATCGCTTACAAATATTATACTGACGGTGTAACTGAATTGCGTGCTGATGAGTATACTTTCACTACAGAAATGGGATGGTACCTAACACCAACTAATGTTGATGCTAAAGCTACTGTTGCATTTAAAGACAGAGTTTGGGAATTTGTTCCTCCTATCAAGTTTATTGAAACTGAAAAGGATGCTACTGAAACATATACTTTAGTTAAAGCTGATTATGAATTAGTAGGTAATGGAAAATACGGAAACTTCGATACTAGAGCTGGTAAAGATGAAGAAGATCCAGCTGTAATCTTGGATAAACTTTCTAAGGTAATAAAATCTAATTTTGATGTTGCTCTTGGCGAAGTTTATGAATTGTCATATCAATATTATGATGGTACTGCTACACAAGAAGGAATTCTTAAATTAGAAGCTGTTGCTGATAATTAGTAGATACTAGTTAAATATATATTAAAAGCTGTCCTTGTTGGGCAGCTTTTTTTTTGCCCTTGATTTAACATGAATCAGCTTTGGTAAAGCTTTAAATGCTGTTTGTAAAATTAACTTATGCTAAATTCGAATTAGATTTTTGAATTGATAAGTTTTTCATACCTTCGTAATAGTCAACCTTAAAGATACTCGAAGATGCCCTACCGTAGACTACCAAATACCGATTTAGCTCGAATAAGAGCTTTACGTTCAGCACAAGATATGGGAGAGATTTTATCATCTTCCGAATTGGGCTTTTCTTTTATTTTGCTTAGGAAACTTCATGATTTTTTGCCTCATTTTGAATTGGCAATTAAGAATCATCATCAGGCTATTGCAGAACAATCTGTAAGAAGTAAGGAATATAATGAGAGGCAAAAAAAGGCAAGACTCTATGTTTCACATTTTATTCAAGTTTTAAATTTTACAATTGCCCGCGAAGAGTTAAAGCCTGAAGTGAGAGAATTCTATGGTTTAAATATAAATTCTCAAAGCATTCCAACTTTAGTTAAGGATGTCAAGCTGATTGAATGGGGACAAAAATTGATTGAGGGAGAGCGTTTACGTATTTCAACAGGTGGAAATCCAATTTATAGCCCTTCAATTGCACTTGTACGCGTGAATTGCGATAAGTTTAGAGATGCGTATAATCACCAAAAAACCTTACAGAATAATACACAACGATTTTCTGAACAAGTAGCTCAGAGGCGCCATGAGGCTGATCAAATCATTCTTGATATCTGGAATGATGTTGAATCTTACTATAAGGATATGCCAGAAGAAGAACGTCGAGAAATATGTAGCCGTTACGGATTGGTCTATGTTTGGAGGAAATCGGAATTGGACCGACAAAAACAGCTTCAGTCTGCTGAGCTTTCAACACTCAACCTGCCTTTTTCGATTTCGGAATAATTGGTAAGTCAAAATTGAAAATAAGATGAGGGAGATAATACTCGTTTCCCACATCATACTTGAAGAACCAATACGATCAGCTTCTTCAGGTAATTGTCCTCGTCCCATAAAATAGCTGGCTGTTACCGCTAAGCCGTTATTTACAAGATGGGCAAAAATGGGTACCCATAAAGATCCAGTCCAGACCAAAAGATATCCAAATAACATACCAAGGAAAAGGCGAGGGAAGAAACCAAAAAATTGCATATGCAGAGCTGAAAAAAGGGCTGCCGAGATAAAAATACCCCAATGTATGCTGCCGGTCCATTTCGAAAGTTGTTTCTGAAGCACCCCTCTAAACAGTAGTTCTTCGCCCAAAGCAGGGATGACAGCAATAAGAAGGAGATTGCTTAATAAATCACCTAAATGATCCATTTTTAAGAATTTCTGCGTGATTAAAGTCGCATGTTCTTCACTTTCTCTCATCCATTGTTCTGCTTCTTTTAGGAAATCTGGGAAATGAATTTGAGAATTGAGTTCACCCATCATATTTATAAGGGGAAGAGAAACAAGAATAAGTAAAAAGGCTTGTATATAGGTAGAAAAGTGAACGTGTTTATTAATGTTGAGGTATTCTCTTACTTTAGATGAAAGAAGGTAGGCAATAATAAAGGGAGGAATAATAAACATGCCAGTAGAATAGACAGCTTGGTAGAATTTAAGAGCAGGGATATTGGGATTCGCTCCATTAATATCAAGTGCATTCGTATCAGTCATGATATTAATACCGAAGATAAGGTAGCAAAATATTGACCCTACAAAAAGAAGGATAAAGCTAGTTCCCACGACTAAGCTTAGACTTAATAGAATTTGATTGAAATTTGATAATTGAGAAAAACGACCCTTCAGCATATTTGTACCTTTTATGATATCAAGCAAAAATAGGGATTTTTGAGTTTTTAAGTACTTAGAGTTAAAAGTATTTATGAGTACTTATAGTTTTATGTTTGGAACGTGCTTTGGGGCAATGAAATTAAATTTGTGAAAATTTGAGTAATCTGTGGTTAAATATTTTTAAATGACATTTATTTGAAGCAATCTATCTCTTTTATAAGTGATTGAAATTATTTGAGAAAGCTATTTCATATCAGAAATAAACATGTATCTTTGTCGCGCTTAATAAAAGCAATTTTATAACTATTTATATTTAAAAAGCTATGGCAACAAAGATTAGATTAGCCCGACATGGTCGCAAAAGTAGACCATTTTACCACATTGTGGTAGCAGATAGCAGAGCGCCACGTGATGGTAAGTACATTGAGCGTATTGGATCTTACAATCCTAATACTAACCCAGCTACCATTAACCTTGACTTTGACAAAGCATTGACTTGGTTAAACAATGGTGCACAACCAACTGACACTGCAAGAGCAATTTTATCATACGAAGGTGTAATGATGAAGAAGCACTTACAAGGTGGTGTTAAAAAAGGATCTTTCGACGAAGCTGCTGCTGAAGTAAAATTCGAAGCTTGGATGAAAGAGAAAGAAGCAAAAATCAACGCTAAGAAAGATGGTCTTTCTACAGCTGCGACTGATTCTGCTAAAGCTCGTTTAGAAGCTGAAACTAAAGTTTCAACTGATAGAGCAGAAGCTATTGCAAAGAAAGCTGCAGATGCTGCTGCTGAAATTGCTGCTGCAGAAGCTGCTAAAAATGCTCCTAAAGAAGCTGCAAAAGAAGAAGGAACAGAAACTACTGAAGCTTAATTTATTTGCATGTTTAAGAAGGAAGATTGTTTTTTTGTAGGGAGTTTTGTCAAAACTCATGGAGTGAAAGGTGAACTTGTCGCAAAGAAATCTAGCGATCTTCTCGAAAAATATAAATTGGAATCAGTCCTCGTCGATATAGACGGAGGACTGGTTCCTTTTTTTATCACCCCCAATGGTTTAACCCCAAGAAACCATGCCACTGTTCGTATTCTTCTCGAGGATATGGAGAACGAGGCAAAAGCAACACGATTCATCGGTTGTGAAATTTATGTTCCTTTTAAGGATGCTCCTGATTATTTCGAAGATAAAGAAGATATTGAGGCAAGTGCCTTAATTGGATTTACTTATATCGACGAAGAAAGAGGTGTGATTGGTCATATCGAAGACATTCAGGACTATTCTGGTAATATTGTTATGGTATTGGAACTAAATGGCCAAGAAGTGATGATTCCTTTTTCTGAAGATAATTTCATTGAGATTGATGAGGATGACAAATCCATTACCATGGTAACCCCCGAAGGTTTGATTGATCTTTATCTGGGAGATTCGTAAAACTTCATTTTATTTAAACCTTTTCTACTTACAATTCAGAATCTAAATTTGTTTTAGACTGACTTCGTGTACCCAATAAAAACCAGTATTTATTCCTTCGTTGTTATCATTATCTTTACTTATTATGATTTAACTAAACAGTTTAGTTAAATCTTGTCTGATATATTTATTTTGCCGACATTTGCCGCAAACGTTTGAAATAGGTATTTGGGGAATCCTTTCTATGTATTTCAACAACTTCAACCATTTTTGATTATAGATTAATTTCCGAAAAATGATTAAAAGTCCACTACAGAAGGCTAGGTCCAAGTATATTCCCAAATTACCTCAATCATTAGAAGAAAATGTTGCCCTTGTAATTGGTGAGCCTAGTGAAGCAATAGCTGATAAAGATGCCATTAAGCAAATGTTTCCCAATACTTATGGGCTGCCATTGGTTACTTTTGAAGCAGGTGAAATTTCCGAAAATCAAATTTTAAATGTAGGCGTCGTACTTTCAGGGGGACAAGCTCCAGGTGGGCATAATGTCATTTCAGGACTATTCGATGCCCTTAAGAAGCTGAATAATCGAAATCAATTATTTGGTTTTATTGGTGGACCAGATGGTTTGCTAAATAACTCTTTTATTGACTTAGATTCCGAAATCATTAGTGACTATAGAAATACGGGTGGATTCGATATCATTGGCTCTGGAAGAACAAAGATTGAAGATGAGGCTTCCTATGATAAGGTGATTGCTAATTGTTTGAAAAATAACATTAACGCACTTGTTATTGTAGGAGGTGATGATTCAAATACCAATGCTTGTGTGCTTGCAGAGTATTTTAAAGAGAAGAAAGCAGGTATTCAGGTTATAGGTTGTCCTAAAACCATTGATGGCGACTTGAAAAATGACTTCATCGAAACATCTTTCGGCTTTGATACTGCCTGTAAGGTATATAGTGAGTTGATTGGTAACATTCAGAGAGATGCAAATTCCGCCAAAAAATACTGGCACTTTATCAAACTAATGGGTCGATCAGCTTCGCATATTAGTCTCGAGTGTGCGCTTAAAACTCAACCGAATATTGCCATAATATCCGAAGAGATTGAGAAATACAAGCTGACCTTAAATAAAATCGTTGGTCAAATTGCTGAGGTTGTTAAGAAGAGAGCGAATAAGGGAGAAAACTTTGGTACTGTTCTTATTCCAGAAGGCTTGGTTGAATTTATGCCATCCATAAAGAAGTTAATTGCAGAATTAAACGATATTCTAGCTTCGAACCCCGAGTATTATCAGCTTATAACAAGTCAAGAGAAAAGAGAATTTATTGCTGATCTTTTAAGTGAAGAATCAGCTAAGGTTTATTCGAGTTTACCAGCTTCGTTTGCTAAACAGTTGACTTTAGATAGAGATCCTCATGGTAATGTTCAGGTTTCTAAAATTGAGACAGAGAAATTACTAATTGATATGGTTGCTGATCGTTTGGCTAAGGATCAATCATTCCATGGCAAATTCAGTGCACAGAATCATTTTTTTGGCTATGAAGGGCGCTGTGCTGCACCTTCTAACTTCGATGCTGATTACTGCTACTCCTTAGGTTATACAGCTGCAATGTTGATTAATTCGGGCAAAACAGGCTATATGGCCTTTATCAAAAACACATCAAACAGTTCTGATAAGTGGTTAGCCGGTGGTGTGCCAATTACCATGATGATGAATATGGAGAGACGAAATGGACATGTAAAACCTGTTATTCAAAAGGCTTTGGTTGATCTGAAAGGAAACCCATTCTTAATGTTCAGATCTAAGCGAAAAGAATGGGCTGATAATACAGATTACATTTATCCAGGACCAATCCAATACTTTGGCCCCACAGAAGTGTGTGATGCACCGTCAGAAACGCTGTTGTTGGAACAGAAAACTATTTTTCAAGAAGATCTCGTATCGGTTTAGTTCTTGAAAAAATGCGCTAATCTACTTATTAAGATTAGCGCATTTTTTATATTTGGATTTGATGTCTTTACCCGATAACAATATCTTCAAATTCTCTGATTCGAATCTTGAGTGTTTCAGGTACTTCGATACTTTCTCCTAATTTTTGACTGAAAGCAACCATGACCTGTGTTGTTTTGGTCTTGATCTCTCCTGTAACAGAATCCACAATGTTCTGACTCACACCAACACTTTTATTCCCAATTTTGTGGATGCAAGTGTGTACTTCAATTTTGTCTCTTAATAGGATAGGAGATAAGTAATCAATTTCAAGGTGCGCTACAATAAGAGCTGCGTCATTCCAATTAATGGTTTGCCCATATATTTGTTCGAAATAATCTAAGCGACCTAGGTCGAGATAACTCAGTTGCACGCCATTATTAACGTGTCCCATGATATCGATATCGCCAAAGCGAATTTGTATTTTCTTTTTGTGATTGCAGTTCATAATTCTGTTTTGAAACTGTAAAACTATGAAATTATCATCAATGTTTGGACTAATTCCTTGTTCCAGGTCTAAAGAACTTGCATATAAGGTCTATAGCCCCAGAATAAAAAAAGCGAATTACATCTACAGCAAAGTAATTGATACAGGAGTTGAGTTTAATAAATTATCCAGCACAGGACTCCTTTCTGCCATAATATCTAACCATTGTTTAAGTAATTCCTCATTCGAATCAGTCGTTGGTTCTAAAATAACTTTAATTCCCTGGTAACCGGCTCTTTCCTCAGTTTTCATTCCGAACAATTTTTCAGGATTTAGCTCACCGATAATTTTAATTTTTAAATCTTTCAAGTCCATACCAATTTCCTGTGCGACTTTAAAGCCCAGGATATGAACACAACCTGCTAAACCACAAAGGATATATTCTACCGGATTTGGTGCTAGATTTGTTCCTCCTAATTGTTCTGGTTCATCTACGTTTACTTTAAAATTTCGAACACTAATCTCAGATTGAGATTTTGACTTTGTTTCTGATTGAATAGCAAATTCAATCTTTTGTATTTCCATTTGTTCCATACGATATTTCTTTTTAATTATACATTTGTAAAACTAAGAGCTTACTTGTTTATTATTTGGTAAACCAAGTTGTAGTTCGAAATGTATGAGGGTGTAATTTTACACCCATGGGATAATTTTAAAGCTATGGAATTGATTCATTCTTCTGGAAAAACATGTCTATCGACTCTTCACAAAAAGGAAAAAGACGAATTATATAAATCCAGTGAAACTTTAATCTTTGAAGCTGGCGAACTTGTTATAAAAAGTGGCACGCCTGTGCACAATCTCTATTTTATAAAATCTGGAATTGTAGAATTATCACTCAATCAGGATTCAAAAAAACAGGCGCTCAACCTTCTTTTTCAGGGAGACTTTATTGGAATCAATTGTGTCTATTCAACTTCTAGTTATCGCTTTTCTGCCAAAGCATTAACCGAATGTGAGATTGAAATTATTAATCGGGATATATTTTCAGATTTGTTGCAAAGAAATAAAGACTTTGCCATGGCTTTCATTCAATACATTTCATGGGTAAATGAGAATTTTATAAACTGGCACATGAAGCTAAGAGAAAAGAATTCGGCAGGTGCTCTTGCATTTTTAATTTGTGAATTTCAGAAAAGTTTAAATCAAAAAACTTTTGAAATGCCTTTAACTAGGCAAGCTATGGCCAGAATTATCGGATTTTCAAAAGAAAGTGTATTAAAGAATCTTGCAAGCTTTCGTAAAGAAAAGATTATTGAAAGTGAAGGTAAATCAATCAGGATTATCGATTCTGATCGATTAAATAATATTGCTAAACATGGTTGAAAATTCTAGCAGAGAGACCAAACATTATTCATGAATGGTGGTTGTGATTCGGACTTTAAAGCATTTAATCCTTTTTTTTAGGTTTAAACAAACCTCCAATTAAAACCCCAAACAACACCCCGTATGGCACCATTGTATACCAATTGGCCTGAATGACGCAAGTTCCGGATACACAACCCACATATTTCCAGTATAGGAATCCTCCAATTATTCCGAGGATCCCTCCTATAATTTCGAACCTTCTATTTTTTATCAATTGTTTCATACTTATATTTTAAGAGAACAAAATACTGAAAATATATCTTGATATCTCGACATTAAGACTTCAAAGTATTTATTTTTCTAGCGAATCTTTATTCTTAACTTTGCTATTCGCTGGGCCAATTAGCTTTTGCGTCAAATCATAAAACTATACTCTCATATCTGAGATCTAAAATTACTAAATAGAATGCTTAAAATTTACCACAACCCTCGCTGTTCAAAATCACGTGCAGCACTTGCTTATCTTGAAGAAAAAGGACTTAAACCAGAAATTCGTTTGTATTTGAAAGAACCCTACACGGTTGATGAAATGGAAGACGTATTGAAGCGGATGAATAAGGAGCCACAGGAAATTGTTCGGACTCACGAAAAATTGTATAAGACTGATTATAAGGGTAAAATCTTTAATCACGATGAGTGGATTAAGTTACTTTTGGAATCACCTCAGTTAATTCAACGTCCTATTATTGTGAGTAAGCATAAGGCCATTTTTGCAGTTCCTGCTGAAGAAATGGACGCTATTTTATAAATCAATTACCAACCATCAAGTCTGCACTAAAATGAAATTATTTCGTCTTATCTCAATTCTATTTAATAGTCTGCTTCTTTTTTCTTGCGATCCGTTTGGAACGAAGATAGGGGAAGAGGTGAATTATTTTGAAGCTTCAGAACCTGATACTGTCTCATTTCCGGATACTCTTAAAGTGATGACTTGGAATGTGAAATTTGGTGGAGGACGAATCGATTTCTTTTTCGATTGTCATGGAGATTGGGTGATTATGGAAAAGAATGAAGTCGAAGATAATATGAAGCTTTTGGCTGAGAAGATTCGCGAGGTGAATCCAGATATTCTCTTTTTACAGGAAGTGGATCTCGATTCCAAACGTTCGGCTTTCACAAATCAGGTTCAATATTTACTTGATAATACAGGACTTAATTTTGGCGTGTATGCATCCCAATGGAAAGCAAAGTATATTCCTAGCGATGGTATAGGTAAGATGAATTCCGGGAATGCGATTCTAAGTAAATGGCAACTTAGCGGAGCAAAGCGAATTGGACTTCCATTAATTGGTGAGCAAAACGCCATTGTTCGCTACTTTTATTTGAAACGAAATCTATTGCATGCAAAATTAAAAGGTGTTGATGGGGAATTACATCTTTTAAATACACATGCATCAGCTTATGCCAAGGACAATACGAAGAAACAGCAGCTTGAAATTATTAAGCAGTACGCTGATTCTTTAAACTCTCAAGGATTGCCATTTATTTTGGCAGGAGATTTTAATGCTTTGCCACCTAACACCAAACAAACTCAAAATTTTGATGACTCCGTTTGTGAAAATGCCGATTATGATGCGGATAATTACAGTGCTGAATCGGATTGGATGAAGCCCTTTTACGAAAACTATGAATCCGCTATCTGTTTGGGTGAATATTCCAATGATAATCTTAAGCATTGTACGCACACAACCGATAAAAATGGCTTTTGGAATCGTAAAACAGATTACATTTTCACCAATAAGCACTTTGTTTCTGGCTCTGGGCAAACGATTCAAAATTGGATGGAGGCGTCAGATCATGCACCTATTGTGGTGATGTGGTGATGTGAAGATGTGAAGATAAGAGAATGAATTTGATTATCGAGTCATCATATGATGGCTTTTATGGTTCTGTAAGCTCAAAATAGGCTTGTATAGATTTGAAATTATATTGTTTCTAGATTTACAATCTGTGAAATCTGTGGTTCTATAATTAGTGATGAGTCGGTGGTACGTGATTTATTCATGACCGAATTCTCACATTAACATATCATCAAATCAGCTGATTACTAAACATGATGCAAAACATTAAAATTTTCATTCCCTAAATGATAAAAAGGCCTTATTTTTAGGCTCTAATTTTAAAACAGTTACATTAACAGTTACAGTTATGGCAGATAATAAACTTTTTAGTGACTTTGCTCCTCAATCAACTCAAGAGTGGATTGACAGAATCGCTAAAGACCTTAAAGGAGCTGACTTTGATAGAAAGTTAGTTTGGAGAACAAATGAAGGATTCAATGTGCAGCCTTTCTACAGACTGGAGAACATGGAAGACAAAGCCTTTATGAATACTTATCCTGGCGATTTCCCATATGTTCGTGGAAACAAGAAGGATAACAATGATTGGTTAGTTCGCCAAGATATTATCGTTGAAGATGTAAAAGTTGCCAATGCAAAGGCTCTTGAGATCTTAAACAGAGGTGTTGATTCAGTAGGATTCGTTCTTAACTGGAAATCTATCAGCAAAGAAGAACTAGCTACTTTATTGGATGGTATTTTCATGGATTGTGTTGAGATTAATTTCGAAAAATCACATTCTTCTGTTGAACTACTTCAAAACTTACAAGCATTAGCTACTGAAAAAGGTATCGCTTTAGATAAAATTCAGGGTGGTGTTGCTATCGATGTTATTAAAGGATTCAGTACAGTAGGTAACTATTGTGGGACTGAAGAAAGCGCTTTTGCTTACGTGAAAGAAGCTATCGAAGCTTCAAAAGCTCTTCCTAACTACAAAGTTATTGCAGTAACAGGTAGTTTGTTCAATAACTCTGGATCTTCAATTGTTGAGGAATTAGGTTTCTCTTTAGCATCGGGTGCTGAGTATTTAGGAAGAATGATCGAAGCTGGTCTTTCAGTTGATGATGTTGCTCCTAAAATGCGTTTCAACTTTGCAACAAGCTCTAAGTATTTCATGGAGATTGCGAAGCTAAGAGCAGGTCGTATGCTATGGGCAAACATCGTTAAAGCATTTGGTGCTTCAAACGAAACGGTTTGTAAAATGTTTGTACACGGTGAAACTTCAGATTGGAACAAATCGGTTTACGATCCATATGTAAACATGTTACGTACACAAACTGAAACAATGTCTGCTGTATTGGGTGGTTTGGATTCATTTACTGTTCATTCATTCAATTCATCTTTTGAAGCTCCAACTGACTTCTCAGAAAGAATTGCTCGTAACCAACAGTTATTATTGAAAGAAGAGTCGCATATCAGTAAGATTGCTGACCCAGCTGCAGGTTCATATTATATAGAGTCATTAACAGAATCAATCGCTGATGAGGCTTGGAAATTATTCTTAGCTGTTGAAGACAAAGGTGGATACCTTGCTGCTTTCAAAGCTGGATTCGTTCAGGATACTATTAAAGCGACTGCTCAGAAAAGAGATATAGCTATTGCGACTCGTAAAGAAAACTTCTTAGGAACGAATCAATTCCCTAACTTCGGCGAGGTTCTTGAAACGATTCCAGAAGCAGTTCTTGTTCCTGAAGATAAAACTGCTACTGATGCAGTATGCGAAACATTGAAGCCATACCGTGGTGCTCAAGCTTTCGAAGCTCTTCGTAACAAAACTGATATCTTCGCTAAGGAAAATGGTCGTCCTAAAGTGATGATGTTCCCTATCGGTGACTTAAACATGCGTAAAGCTCGTGCTCAGTTTGCATGTAACTTCTTCGCTTGTGCTGGATTCGATGTTGAAGACCACAATGGTTTTACTACTGTAGAAGAAGGTGTGAAATTCGTAACAGAGAAAAACGCTAAGATTGTTGTGATTTGTAGCTCAGATGTTGAGTACGCAACGATTGCTCCTGAGCTTTTAGAAGCACTTAAAGGAAGCGCAACTCTTGTTGTAGCAGGTGCTCCTGCATGTGCTGACGAGTTAAAAGCTAAAGGTGTAGAGAACTTCGTTAACGTGAAGTCTAACGTTCTTGAAACTTTAAAAGCATATCAAGCCGAGTTAGGAATTTAATTAGTGAATATTAATTGTAATAATTAGGAAACACTAATTTCAAAAAAGAAGAAAATGAAACCAAATTTTAAAGATATAAATATCAAGTCATCGCAAAGATCTGCTGCTACTTCTCAGGAATGGGAAAAGGAAAACGGCATTGAAAAATCTTGGATGACACCAGAACAAATTCCGGTTAAAACAGCTTTTAACAAGGAAGATTTAGAAGGTATGGAGCACCTTAACTATGTTTCAGGTTTACCTCCATTTTTACGTGGACCATATTCAGCTATGTACCCTTTGCGTCCTTGGACAATTCGTCAGTACGCAGGTTTCTCTACAGCTGAAGAATCAAATGCATTTTACCGTCGTAACCTTGCTGCTGGTCAGAAAGGTCTTTCTGTAGCATTTGACTTGGCTACTCACCGTGGATATGATTCAGATCATCCTCGTGTAGTTGGTGATGTTGGTAAAGCTGGGGTTGCTATTGACTCTATTCTTGATATGGAGATCCTTTTCGATCAAATTCCATTGGATGAAATGTCAGTATCTATGACAATGAATGGTGCAGTACTTCCAGTATTGGCTTTCTACATTGTTGCAGGTTTAGAGCAAGGAGCTCGTTTGGATCAACTTTCTGGAACAATCCAGAATGATATCCTTAAAGAATTTATGGTGCGTAACACTTACATTTACCCACCAGAATTCTCAATGCAAATTATTGCTGACATCTTTGAGTTTACTTCTCAGAAGATGCCTAAGTTCAACTCTATTTCTATCTCGGGTTACCACATGCAAGAAGCAGGTGCTACAGCAGATATCGAGTTAGCTTACACACTTGCTGATGGTCTTGAGTACTTGAAAAAGGGTGTTGCTGCAGGTATGGATATTGATACATTCGCGCCTCGTTTGTCATTCTTCTGGGCTATCGGAATGAATCACTTCATGGAGATTGCTAAGATGCGTGCCGGTCGTTTACTATGGTCTAAGATTGTAAAACAATTCAATCCTACGAATCCTAAGTCAATGGCATTGCGTACTCACTCGCAGACTTCAGGTTGGTCATTAACTGAGCAGGATCCTTTCAATAATATTGGACGTACTTGTATCGAAGCTATGGCTGCTACATTGGGTCATACTCAATCGTTGCATACAAATGCATTGGATGAGGCGATTGCATTGCCAACTGATTTCTCTGCACGTATTGCTCGTAATACTCAAATCTATATTCAAGACGAAACTACAATCTGTAAGGCTGTAGATCCATGGGGAGGTTCATACTACGTTGAGTCATTGACTCAGGAGTTAGTAGACAAAGCTTGGGCTCATATTGAAGAGGTTGAGAAATTAGGTGGTATGTCTAAAGCAATTGAGTCTGGTATTCCAAAACTTCGTATCGAAGAAGCGGCTGCCCGTACTCAAGCTAAGATTGATGCTAATACGCAGACTATTGTAGGAATTAACAAGTACCGTCTAGAGAAAGAAGATCCAATTGATATTCTTGAAGTAGATAATACTGCTGTTCGTACTTCTCAGCTTGAGCGTTTGGCTAAGTTACGTGCTAATCGTGACGAGGCTGCTTGTAAAGCTGCCCTTAAAGCCATTACTGCTTGTGCAAACGGTGGTGAAGGTAACCTGTTGGATCTTGCTGTTAAAGCGGCACAACTTCGTGCTTCATTAGGTGAGATTTCTGACGCTTGCGAAGAAGTTTGTGGAAGATATAAAGCTGTAATTAGAACTGTATCAGGCGTGTATTCATCAGAATCGAAACAAGATGGTGACTTTGCTGAAGCAACGAAGTTAGCCGAAAAATTTGCAGAACTGGCAGGACGTCGTCCTCGTATCATGGTTGCAAAAATGGGTCAAGACGGTCACGATCGTGGTGGTAAAGTTGTTGCTACAGGTTTTGCTGATATAGGATTCGACGTTGATATGGGACCTTTGTTCCAAACTCCTGAGGAAACTGCGAAGCAAGCTGTTGAGAATGATGTACACATTGTTGGTGTTTCTTCATTGGCTGCTGGTCACAAGACTTTAGTTCCTTCTGTTATTGCAGAATTAAAGAAACTTGGACGTGAAGATATCATGGTTACTGCAGGTGGTGTTATTCCAGCTCAGGATTACGATTTCCTTTATGAGGCTGGTGTTGTTGGTGTATTTGGTCCTGGAACCAAAGTATCAAGATGTGCTATCCAAATGTTGGAACTTCTTATTGAAAACAATCAAGAGTAATAAACTCTCGATTCACTATATTAAAGCCTGTCAGTTTTCTGACAGGCTTTTTTGTTAATTATAAGTTTTTGTCATGAGTAATAAGACTAATTTTCTTAAACTGCATTATTGATTCAGTAGTTGTATCTCCATCAGGATAGGTTAAACCTTCAACAACAAGACGATCTTGTGTCATGTGTAAAATTTTAAAAATGTTGTCTGGGTTTTCAAAACCATCTTTATCCATAGAAAAACATAAATAGTAGATTCCATTATCTCTTTTTAAAATTTTCCAAAAAGGTGTGAAGTCATCAAATTTTTGTTCGCAATCAGTTTCCCATGATCCAGTTTGAATTAAGTTATTACCTCCTTGATCTAAATGTATGATTAATTCATCATCGCAAGTACTATTGGGATTTCTATCTAATTTTTCTTTTTCAATGTCTTGAGGTAATTTAAATGACTCATAAAATAAACGCCAACTTCCAGTTATCATGTCTGTGATCTCTTTAGAATTATTAATGCAAAAAAGTTCATCATTTAGTTGAGTTGGTTTTTTAATATCTTCTAACTCTATTTCAGAAAATTTAAAATATCCTTCATTTAGTTTTGAACGATTATTTAATCGAAATCTTTCAATCATTAATCTTTTCTGTCTTGCATAATTGTAGCTTAAGCCATTAAACGTATTTTCATAAGTTGAACAAAGTGCCAATGCGTCGTCGAAGCGATTAACAAATGGGAGTATTTGTATTAGATTTTTATAGATTCCAACCGCCGTTTTTTTATTTATCCTGGCTTTTTTATTTGTTAATTGAGCTTCTTTTAATGCTTCTTCCCATATTTCAATTGCTTGATTAAGGAGTGTTTGTGTTTTTTCTATTTCTGAATTTTTACTTGCCGAAATTGCATCAAGACAAAGTTGATAGGCTTTGTTTATATCTGAATGATTTTCACTTTTGGCAATATAGAATAGTTGTACCTTAATTTCATTCATTCTTTTTTCAAACAGCCTACTTAGCTGAAGTGATGCTTTGCCATATTTACTCATCTTATGAGAATCCTCAATTTTGCTTGTAAATCTTTCAATAGAGTTTTCCTCAAGATAATTGAAGATCCGATAATAGATGATTTTATCATTTTTATCTTTCAAAGTAATTTTGAAAGGTTGAGATAAGTTTATTGATGTTTCATTCATGAATAAATACGATTCTAATGGCTTACCCCATTTCCCTTTGAGGCGATTCATGGGATAGATTTTTCCTGTTATCGAGTATTCGCCCTGACTAACATTTTCTTTACTAAAAAATTTTAAGCGAACTGTTTCTGATGAATAGTTTGTCAGTTCAGAAGGCAGATTGATTAGTGGATATTGCTGAAAAGGAAACATGTATTTCTCTTTTTTTACTTTTTGTGCATTAAGATTTAAACCTAGCACAACTGTCATAATTAGTAGACTGATTTTTTTCATATGTTATGTGTATTAGTATTTATAGTAAATATATAAAAATATATTTCTTATTCTCCTTTCTATCAGGTAATATGCTATTGTCTTAGTCGTGTATTCAGCAACATAAGAACTCGGCGATTCTTTTAATATGATTTGGCATATTAATGTTTTTACTGGCGATTAAGTCAATTTTATATTCTTCTTCTTTGGCTGCCGATCACAAGACTTTGGTTCCTTCTGTCATTGCTGAACTGAAGAAATTGGGTCGTGAGGATATTATGGTTACTGCAGGTGGTGTTATTCCAGCTCAGGATTACGATTTCCTTTATAAAGCAGGTGTTGTTGGTGTATTTGGTCCTGGTACCAAAGTATCAAGATGTGCTATCCAAATGTTGGAACTTCTTATCGAAAACAATCAAGAGTAAGTCACTCTCGATTCACTATATTAAAAAAAACTGTCAGTTCTCTGGTAGGTTTTTTTGTGTCTTGATTTTTCGCCAGGTAATTATTATGTGTTTTGAGATTGAATGTATGTGATCTGTCACTCTGGCTAATAGGCTGCTGTTATATAAATATTTTTATATTATGTAATAAAGGTTTAATTTTGTGATCAATAGTAACTATTAAATGTTATTCTTATGAACTCAAAATATATATCATTCTTCTTTTCTTTACTCATCTTCTTATCATTTTCAGCTTGTAGTAAAGATGATAAACCTATAATTGAAGAAAGAATAGACGTGAATCATCCTGTTTATGTTTCTGAAGCAGAACAAGGGGATTATAAAAATGCGTATTCTTATGAGAGTGTAGATGGTAATATTCACTTAAAACAGATCGATCTATTTAAGCTTGGAGTAAAGAGGTATGATCTTAAACTGAGTTACGATGCTCAAAATCGTTTGGTAGAATGCAAACGCTCTGTAGAGATTTCGGATTATTATTATCATGAAAATAGGATATTGAATGATCTTCTTCCGTCAGTTTATTCAATTCAATATAGTGAAAGGAAGCTGACGGTGACTGATAATGATGATACAGAAAATACAAGGATATATAGTTTGGGGAGTAATGGTTTTACACATGAAATTAGTTGGACGTATGAAGGCAAATCACATGTCATGACTTTAGAGAGGTCAGGCAATGATTTATTTGGAATTGATTATACTTCAAGTTCTGGAAGCACAAGCTCTAATAAAACATACAGTTTTGCTTATGACGATAAAAAATCCATCGATTATTTAAGGATGATATTACCCTGCTTATATTCCGAGCACAATATTTTAAGAACAGTCGTAACAGTTGATGGTAAGGAAATAAGTCGGACTTCATATGCTTATGAATACAGATCTGCAGATTATCCAGTTGTAATAGGTAAGAACGAGATTATTATTAATGACAACAAGGAGGAATCGTACCGAACAACTACGTTTCTAAAATATATTAGTGATGGGAATATCAAATAATTCTGAGGAGTATGTAATTAAGGTTTAAACCTGTCAGTTTACTGTCAGGTTTTTTTATGGATTTACTTATCTTCATCCAAATTAATTACTGACAACTAAAATAGTAAAAATGAAATCTCAAATTATAATTCTAGTATTAAGCCTATTTTCCTTTACAGGGATGGCTCAAAGAGTGAATCAAGTAAAAGTTGATGATCGCATTGAGCGTTCTATTTTATTGGGAAGAGTAACGCTTGTTGGGCTAAATGACACACTTTGTTCTGACTGGTTTAAGCCTGAATTCAAAGCTTATAATTTAGATGCAGACATCCTGTTGGAATTAAAGAAAAAGGATCTCACAGGACTTAAAATGATCCTTGTTTTGGGAACATGGTGTCACGATAGCCATATACAAGTGCCACGGATGATTAAGTTGTTAGAGGGAATGAAATTTCCAATGTCGAGCTTGGAGATTTTTGCCATGGATACCAACAAAAAAGCACCCGGCATCGATATTAAAGCAATAGATGTGAAATTGGTTCCAACCCTTATCGTTTATAAGGGAGAGAAGGAGTTAGGCAGAATTATTGAAACACCCAAACTTAGCATAGAGGCTGATCTATTAGAGATCCTAAAATAATTTCAGACACTGATTAATTATGAATTTAATCAGCGTCTAAATATTCCTCGTAAGAAAATACTTCCAGATAAACTCTTCGGTTAAAAGCACGACTTTTCGCATTCGTGTTTTCAACTAAAGGTGAATTTTCCCCATGTGGGAGAATTACGATTTGACTCTCGGGAACATTATTCTGAATAAGATAATTGTGAATGGTAACCAGACGTTTATATGCGAGTACTCTATTAAGTTTATCCGAACCTATATCGTCAGTATGTCCATGTAATTTAAGAACGTAATCTTGATTTTCTTTCATTATTTTAATAATGGCATCTGCTTTTTCTCGAGACAACTCAGTAAGGCTAGCCTTACCAAATTCAAAGAATAAATTTTGCAATTTCTTATCTAAAGTAATGCGTCTTTCAGTGAGTGCTGGGCACCCATTATTGTTAAAACTCCCAGCTTTTTCTGGACACATATCTTCACTATCAACAATGCCATCATTATCAGTATCCAAAGAACAACCTCTATCATCAACTCGATAGAAAGGTGGTGTGTTGGGACACTTATCATTCTCATCTAGTACGCCATCTCTATCTTGATCATTCACGCGGCTAATCTCAGCATAGCTCTCAAGTTCTTTCTCAAGTTGGTTTATTTTATTGTATTTATCTTCAAGAATGTCTTTCAAATATTTTAATTCTTCTAATTGATCATTCTTTATTTTGGGCGTTGATTTACGGAATGAATAACCAATTAGGAACTCATGATTACTTGCAGATATATGTGCTGTATTATATGTGTTTACATTATAGGAATATCCCACTTTGAAATTTTTCAGAGCCTGAACACCAATATTAAGACCTATCGCATATTTATTTTTATAATTAACAGCAAACCAACCTTTATCTTTTAGTTTAAGTAGTGCATTTACATCATATTGTAAGGGTGTATTTTTAACAAATCGCATCATGAAATTTGGAACAAAAGAAAGATCTTTTATGCTAGGAATAGGAATTTCATAGCTTCCTGATAAAAGGAAATGACGAGACTGTCTGTATAAATCGTCACCATCGTATTTTGTTAGATTCGATTGGTTGATTAGCTGAGGAATAGCTAGGCCAATAGTTAATTTCTCATTGGTATAGTAAGCTCCAATATTGGCAACAAACTCCGTATTGTTAAAATGATTTCCTTGAAGTAAATCATCGTTCATATCAGCATTCGTTTTGTTTAAATTCAAACGAAAATCTGAAATACCTGCCGATAAACCTAAACGTAAAAATTGCTGGTCATCAATTTTAATTCGGTAGGAATAAGCAAAATCTGCCTGTGTATTATTAAAAATGCCCACATTATTATTGGAAAGATTAATTCCGACACCATATTTTCCTTCTTTTAATCCAGCATCAAGAGTAAAAGCATGAAAGATTTGTCCGCCATCAAAATCTCTAAATTTTTCATTCCTGATTAGATAAGCCTGAAACATGTTATTATAACCAACTGCTGCTGGATTATAAACGGATGGGTTGATATAGTATTGATCTACAAGAGAAACTTGTTGAGCTTGAGCTTTAAATACGAAACAGAAAAGCAGTATAAAGCAAGCTTGTATAAATCGAGAGATAGAGGATTTGGTATAGCGATTTCTCATAGATGAGGGCGTGTGATTAAATCAATTAATTATAACTTCTGTCTTAGTTTTATTTACCGAGTATCGATAATATGCCCTTAATAGGCGCTATATCGTTTCTACTGAATTCTATGAGATAAAAATAGGATCCATTAGGAAGTCGAGAACTATTAAAAGTACCTTTCCAATCGTTTTGGTAACTAAGAGCATGAAAGACTTTCTGTCCATAGATATTAAATATACTAACCTCAGGAGCATCCCATTCTGGTTTGTAACTTATTGTCCAGCTGTCATTCCTACCATCACCATTGGGTGTTAAAATACCATTTACCGCGTAGTCTTTCGAATTGCTAAAGTTAATTCTGAATTCATGTCCAAGAGAAGTCGATTTACACGAATTCGCATCAACCACTGCTAGTTTATAATCACCAGCTTTCATATCACCTAGTTCAATATAGTGGTCATCGCTAATTAGTGTCTTATAGTTTTCAAAAATATAAGTGTATGGTGCTTGACCTCCATTCACAAGAATATTTACTTTTCCATCAGATCCATTGACTTCATCCGTAGTGATAACATCTACATTTGGTGTTGAATGAATCTCTAATTTGGGTTCAGCTGCAATAACTTCATCAACACAATTGTCAATCAGTATTTTATATTTAGAATCAATATCTGCAATAAGGTTTTCAAAAACGATAGGGCCTCCATCACTTGTGATGCTCTCCACACTAATGTTCTTATCGTAAAGATGATAGGTGACATTATTTTCTGTCAGTGGCAATTCAATATCTAGAGTTTCTCCCAGGCAAATTTCTCCTGGAGTAGCAAAATTATCAATTGGGAAACTGCTTGTTTTCACTAAGTTTAAATCAACTTGATTATTCAATTTAAGCTTGTCAGGACAAACCATTTCTCTTGCATATGCAAAATAGCTTATATTATTATCAGGGTAAACTTCTGGGAAACTTGCTTTCCCTCCATTTCCTATGATTTGAGTATCAAGGAAATCTGTTCCGTCATGTAGTTGATAGATAACTTCTTCTTGACTGTTTTCTACGCTAACTATAATCGCTTCACCTTCGCAAACTTCAGTTTTATTACTGATTAATTGTCTACTTGTATTTGCAGGATGATGAACATCTACATTAAATGTAAAATCAACTCTTAATGGATCGATACAATAATGCCCTATAGCGTCTACACTGTAAGTTGTTGTTACGAGTGGGTTAATTACTCCAAAGTCGATAAACCCGCCGTTACCTGTGAATTTTTCTCCAATTAGGTTTTCTCCATCAAGTAATTGGTAATCTACTGAAGGATCAGATGGTGAAAGTGAAAGTTGAACTTCTTCCCCTTCACAAATAATTCTTTTGTCAGAATAAATATGCAATTGTGTTTCGGGTGGAAGTCGAACATCAATCAGGAAATTTTGAGTTAAAGGAACGGAAGTCTGACATCCGTTTCTTAAGGCATTTACATGATAAGTAGCGCTTCTGAAAGGTTCGAAATTATCGATCAATAGACTAGATCCATTACCAGGGAATGAAGTTTCGCTAGTATTGGCACCACCTTCAATTTGATATTGAACATCAAACTCGCTATTATCTATCTTTATACTTGTGTTTTCTCCAACACACAGTGAGTTGTGCGAAGGGGTAATATCTAAATCTGTGTTAGGAAAGGAAATAACCTCAATTGAAATGTTCGGACTCAGATTGATGGGGTCTGAACTGGCAATATGAGTTGCAATAACGGTATAACTTGAACTTATTGATGGGGATATTGGATCGAAACTAGCTTCAGAATTAGTTCCAATAATCGTACTGGATACGAAACTACCTGAATTATTATCCATCAGTTGATATCGAACGCCTACTTCTGTGGTATTTAATGATACTATTGTCGATTCACCCAGACAAAGTCTTGTATCATTTGCTGAGACAAATATCGAAGTGCTAGGCTTAATTTGACTTGCTTGTGTCGTATTTACTAGTATAATTATCGAGAAAAGAAATATGAAGAGCTTAAACAAGTATGATAAGGGTATATGTTTGGGCATATATTAATGAATTTTTATGTTAGTCCCAGTGTATTGTCTTAGCTCTAAACTATAGTAATTCAGTCATATTTTAAAGAACGTAGGGGACGATTTTCGTTCTAAAAAAGTGTGTTTTTTTGAATGTTGGATTGGCTAATATAATTAAAATCATCTGAAATTAATTCTGTCAACTAGCCTTTTTCTTATAGTCTAATTTTTATTTTATAATGATTAATAAAATGAAGACTAAAGTGCTATTAACAGCTATTGAACTTCTTTCTTCAATCTACATTTCAGAAATAAATAAGAAACTTGAGCTCTAATAAATTCGGTAAGCTTTATTTTTTCCTATTTTTGTTTAATACCTACTAAATAAACCAGTAAAATGCAGGAGATTTTAAGTACAGAACTTTTGGAAAAGCAAGAGAAGCTTGATTGTAGATATCTGAGAATGGCTATTGTTTGGGCTGAAAATTCTTATTGCAAACGTCGTCAGGTAGGCGCTTTAATTGTGAAGGATAAGATGATCATTTCTGATGGTTACAATGGAACACCATCGGGTTTTGAAAATATCTGTGAAGATGATGATAATAAAACGAAGCCATATGTGCTTCATGCTGAAGCTAATGCAATTACAAAAGTTGCAAAATCTAGCAATAGTAGCGAGGGAGCAACTTTATATGTAACGGCAACTCCCTGTATCGAGTGTGCAAAGTTAATCATACAGGCGGGCATTAATCGTGTTGTTTACTCTGAAGCATATCATTGCAATGACGGGAAGGATCTTTTGATTAGAGCAGGAATAGAAGTTATATTTATCGATAGTAAGAACTTATAAAACCATATAGGATGAATAATAAGACGAAGATGTTTCTCCCCATTTTATTAGCCATGGCTATTATCTTGGGTATGTTTATTAATTCTTTTTTTCAACCAAATTCAACAGCGAGGATCTTTAATGCACCTGCTTTAACTGCAAGTCATAAATTGGATGCGGTTTTAAATATGATTGTTGAGGATTATGTGGATACTGTTTCAGCTAATCGATTGGTTGAACAGGCTATTCCAGCTATCTTAAAAGATCTTGATCCTCACACCGTTTACATTTCTGCTAAAGATTTGCAGGGATTCAACGAAGACTTAAAAGGGAATTTTGGTGGAATTGGTGTTCAGTTCATCCGTTATCGTGATACAGTTGCTGTTGTTAGAGTTATAGAGGGAGGTCCTTCTGAACATGGAGGTATCCTTGCTGGTGACAGAATTGTGAAAGTTGACAGCATCCCAATAGTTGGAGCGGATATGAAGGATACTTTTATCATGAGTAAGTTAAAGGGACAGAAGGGAACAGGTGTTAAGGTTAGTATCGCCCGTCGTGGTGTAAAAGATTTAATCGAATTAGATATCATCCGTGGTTCTATTCCCGTTGCTAGTGTCGATGTGGCTTATATGATTAATGATGAATTAGGCTATATTAAAGTAAGTCGTTTTGGAGCGACAACTTTTCATGAATTTTCTAGAGGATTAGTGAAGTTGAAGGGGGAAGGCGTTAAAAAATTAATTGTAGACTTAAGAGGAAATACGGGTGGTTATATGTCTGCTGCTACAAATATGATTAATGAGTTCTTGCCTGAAGGTAAGATGATTGTTTATACTGAAGGCAAATCGCAAGCTAAAACCGATTATGTATCAACCGGAAGAGGAGATTGCCAGGATTTACCGATAGTTATTTTGATTGATGAATTCTCAGCTTCTGCCAGCGAAATTTTTGCAGGCGCTATCCAGGATAACGATAGAGGAAAGATTGTTGGTCGTCGATCATTTGGTAAAGGTTTGGTTCAGGAACAAAGAATGCTTCCTGATGGTTCGGCAATGAGATTGACAGTTGCTCGTTATTATACACCAACTGGTCGTTGTATTCAGAAACCATATACCAATGGAAAAGAAGCTTATAATAACGATATTAATACACGCTTTGTTCATGGCGAATTTGAAAAGAGAGATTCCATTCACTTTGCAGACTCTTTGAAATTCACAACGCCAGGAGGAAATATTGTATATGGTGGAGGAGGTATTATGCCTGATATTTTTATTCCTGTAGATACAACAGGCTACTCAAACTATTTCAGAGAATTAAGTCGTAAAGGATTGGTTTATAGGTTTGCATTTGACTATGTTGATAAGCATAGAGCTGAGATGAAAGCTTTCACAAATGTCGAAGAAATATTAGCTTATTTAAAGAATAAACCACTTATTCAGGATCTGACAAAATATTGTCAAGCTGCAGGTGTAGAGCCAAATCAGAAAGGTTTGAATAACTCTTTAGATTTAATTGAGACTCAAGTTAAAGCTTATATCGCACGTGATTTAATTGATGATGATGGTTTTTATCCTATCATCAGAAAATTAGACAAAACCATTGATTATGTGATCAATATGGAAGAGTAATTAGAATTAAAATTTCAGATAAATTAAAGATCTACCCATTGGGTGGATCTTTTTTTTTGACCTGAAATTAAACCTTTCGAGAAGTAGCACGTCTAAATCTCGAAAGCGATTTAAAAATGGGAGTGGATCCAAACTAATGAAATCTCATTTGAATCAGCATAGATTAATTCAATGTTTAATGTCGGTTATCTTCTAGTATAAAAGAAGAATAACCGTCTAAAAAAGGAAGATATGAAAACTAAAATAACAGTATGTATCGTAATGGCTTTAATGCTTTTCAGCGGAATAAGCCAGGCACAACAAAGAAAAAGAGCCGAAAGAATGCAGAGAACAATGATTCAATTGACAGATGCTCAAAAGGAAGAATTGAAAGCTGCCAAAGTTGAATTTGCTAAAGCAACCATTGATGTGAAGAATGAATTGAATGAGCTTACAGCTTATCAAAAAACATTAATGTCTGCCGAGAAGTTAAATGAAACGAAGGTTTTTGAGAATATTGATAAAATGACAGCTTTAGAAAAGCAGTTGATGGAAGAAAGAGTTAATATGCGATTGGCTAATTCAGGATTATTAGGTGAGGATCAGAGAATGCATAGGAAAATGCGTGGTGATCGTAAAGGTATGCAAGCTGATTGTTCGAGAATGCGAGGTCCACAGATGAATCGTAGAAAGGGTCAAATGCAGAGAGGAAATAGAAATTGTTTCGTTGAAGGTAGAAATCAGAGGGGTGTGAATTCTTTCTGTGCTTTAGGTTTGTCTGAAAAACAACAAGAGCAAATGAAAACTCTAAAGTTAGAGCACAAGAAAGCAACGCAGAATATGAGAGAAGAGATGCAAGAACTTCGCTTAAAGCAAAAACATTTGTTTACCGATGATAAGCCTAATAAGAACGAAATTTTTTCGAATTTAGATCGTATTTCATCCATTCAAAATCAATTGGCTAAGGAAAGAGTTTCCAATCAGAAAGAGATTCGTAATATTCTAGATGAGGATCAGTTGGTTCTATTCTTATCGAGACCACATAAGATGAATAAAATGGGGAAAGCCAGAATGCACAAGCGTTTTTAATATTAGATTTAGAATTAGCACTTCAGTAAAGGTTTCGGTATTCCGAAACCTTTTTCTATTTTTGGAGATTCAAAACAATTGATATGAAGAAAATAGCATTTTACCTCCTGATAGTCATTCCCTTTTTATTTGCTTGTGAAGCAGAACGAAAAGATGATCTGACTCTTAAAATAATAGCGACCACTGATGTGCATGGTGCTATCTTTCCATACGATTTGGTAAAGGATAGAGAAGCTAGTAGTTCACTAGCTCAAGCTCATTCTCATATATCCCAAGAGCGCAGTAAAAGTAACCAGCATGTTTTGCTCTTAGATAATGGTGATATTCTGCAGGGCGATCCTATGGTGTATTACTCCAATTTTGAAGAGACTGAGCAAAAGCATATTTGTGCTGAGGTTATGAATTTCATGGGCTACGATGCTGGAGTTATTGGTAATCATGATATTGAGCCAGGTCATGAGGTTTACGATCGATTGGTAAAAGAATTTGCATTTCCATGGATGGCTGCCAATGCAATTAATAATACAGATGGGAAACCTTATTTTCAACCCTATACAATAATTGAAAAAGAGGGTGTTAAAATAGCTATTATAGGTTTTGTAACTCCTGCCATTCCTAAGTGGTTACCTGAGAAAATTTGGTCGGGTATGCATTTTGAAGAAATAGAATCTTCTGCTAAAAAGTGGATGGCTATTATCAAGGAAAAAGAGCAGCCAGATATGGTGATTGGCTTATTGCATTCGGGTATGGGTGATCTGGAAAATAACCAATCAGAGGTAAAAGAAAATACTGCTTGGCAAGTGGCCAAAAATGTAGTTGGTTTTGATATGCTTGTTTGTGGGCACGATCATCAAGAGACTATTAAGTGGGTTGAAAATATCGATAAGAAGAAAGTTTTGATTGTTAATCCGAAATCCAAAGCACAATTTCTAGCTGATGTGACTGTTTCATTTAAGTTGAATGCGGATAAGAAGACTTATAGTAAGCAATTTGAACCTCAATTGGTAGACGTCAAAGTTTTACCCGTTTCAAAGGCATTCGAAGAGCGATTCCATTCATCATTTACTGAGGTGAAAGATTACGTTTCTCGCCCAGTTGGACGATTTACAAAGAGTATTAGAACCTCCGAGGCTATGTTTGGTGATTCGCCATTTGTGGACTTGATCCACAATATTCAACTTGACTTAACTGATGCCGATATCTCCTTTACAGCACCTCTTTCTTTTAATGCGAGTATCGACTCGGGGAAGCTCGAAGTTCGAGACCTATTTAAACTTTATCGATTTGAGAACTTGCTATACACAATGAATTTAAGTGGGCAGGAGATTAAAGATTTCTTGGAGTATAGTTACGCTAAGTGGTTTCAGCAAATGAAGAAGAAGACTGATCCAATGTTGTTTATCGAATCTTCGGAGAGAGGGAATCGATTAAGTACCATGTTTTTTAATTACGATTCGGCTGAAGGCATCGACTATGAGCTTAACTTGAAACAAGAAAAAGGAAATAGAATTCGCATTATTAAGATGAGTAATGGACAGCCTTTTGATTTTAATAAAACCTATAAAGTGGCATTAAATTCATACCGTGGAAACGGTGGTGGTGGGCACTTGACAGAAGGGGCAGGACTTTCTAAGGAAGATCTTTCTAAACGATTAATCAACTCGACAACAAAAGATTTACGCTTCTACCTAATGAAGTGGGTTGAGGAAAAGAAAGTGGTTGAGGTGACATGTAATAATAATTGGAGCGTAAAACCAAATGCTTGGTGGCAGCAGGCTAAAGACCGAGAGTTTGAAATGCTTTATGGAAAAGAATAAGCATTTAGCAGAGAATAAGAGTTATAATTTTTAAGGGGAGAAGGATAGAATGCCACAAGACGAAGAAATTGAATTAGTGAATTTACAATTCGAAAATTTACTGAACAAAGAACAAAAAGAAGCTTTTAACTATTTATTGAATAACACGGTGTTTTGCCCAAGCTGTAGTAAGATCTGCCCACAAGGTGTGGTGGATTACAAAACAGTTTTAACTGATGCCGATGAGATATTGATGAAAGGGAAATGTGCCAAATGTGGAAGTGGTGTTACCCGACTGATGTTGATAGAAGAAGATGCTGGTTTTGCAGAACGCGTAAAAGCTATCAGGAATATTTAAAAAATGATTTTAAAAAAAAAGATCCAAACTTTAATAAGTTTGGATCTTTTGTGTTTTATAGAATTGCTTTTCTGAATCTACATTTGAGATTCGATGTATTGAATCAAGCAATGAATAACTTTAATGTGAATTTCCTGAACACGATCAGAATAACCAGTCCAGGGTACTCTGATTTCAACATCACAAAGCTCAGCCATTTCGCCTCCGGTTTTTCCTGTTAAACCAACAACAGTCATCCCTTTTTCTTTGGCAGCTTTAATAGCGTTAATGATGTTATTTGAGTTTCCAGAAGTACTGATTCCCAAAAAGACATCGCCCTTTTGTCCCATGCCTTCAACGTAGCGAGAGAAGATGTAATCGAAACCATAATCGTTACCCACGCAGGTAATATGACTTGGGTCTGAAATCGAAACGGCAGGCATTGCCATACGATCATTTCTAAAGCGACCTGTAAGTTCTTCTGCGAAATGCATGGCATCGCACATGGATCCTCCGTTACCACAAGAAATAATTTTGCCACCATTTTTTATAGCATCAGACATGGCTGCCCCAGCTTTTTCAATGGCTGAGAAATTCTCTTCTTTGCTGATAAATGCTTCCAATACTTGGTGAGCATCTTTAAAGCTATTTTTTATATCTTCAGAAATCATATGGTTCAATTTTTCTCAAAACTACAATAACAATTGGCAACTTACAATCAAGAAATGAAAAATTGTATTTTGTAAAGTGCATTTTGCATAATGACTTAGCTAAGATCATTGGAATTAATTAACTTCGACTCAATTTCTTTTTTTTTAGATTAAACTCATCTGATTATATGACACTCAAAGCAAAACTCTACGAAATTATATTTGAATCTGATACCAAAGCAGGTAAACTTTTCGATTTGATATTGCTTGTGGTTATTGTTTTGAGTATTCTTTTAGTCATGCTTGAAAGTGTACCGTCTATCGAGAATGAGTATCATTCTCTATTGAAATTTTTTGAATGGGGCATTACCCTTATTTTTAGTTTGGAGTATTGTTTAAGAATATGGATCGTATCTAAGCCCAAGGTCTATATCTTTAGTTTCTATGGAATTATCGATTTTCTATCTATTCTTCCTAGCTATTTGGCTTTTTTCTTTGTGGGGACACATGGTTTCATGGTCATCAGAGCACTTCGATTATTAAGAGTATTTAGAATACTCAAGCTTAATCGTTATATGAAGGAAGGGGCTATCATTATCAAAGCCTTAAAGCAGAGTCGAATAAAAATTTCCGTTTTTCTTTTTGCAGTGCTTACAATGGTTGTGATTATCGGAACCCTGATGTACTTGATTGAGGGAGCTGAAAATGGTTTTACGAGTATTCCTCGTGGCATTTATTGGGCTATTGTTACTCTTACGACTGTGGGCTATGGTGATATTTCTCCAATGACAGCTTTAGGTCAGTTTATTGCTTCATTTGTCATGATTACTGGTTACGCAATTATTGCAGTGCCTACGGGTATTGTTACAGCAGAATTGTCCAAGCCCACTAAGGCATTACCTTCAGGACAGGTTTGCGAAAATTGCTTATCAGAAGGTCATGATATTGATGATCAGTACTGCAGATACTGCGGAACAAAACTGGAATAGAGCTTAATATCCTGAAAAATGAAGCTCTATTTTTAAACTCAATTAAATAAAGAATTGAGCAACAAGAACTTTGTTAATATATCATAAATACCTGCATGTCTGAATTACATTTCTAGACTGAAATTCAGTATTTATAGTTATATTTGCCATACAATCGAAGAAAATATAAAAAGCATTAACACAAGGAATTATGGCATTACCAGGTTTTTTTAAAAAGCCGGAGCATAAGAGGTTTAATATTGAACCTCGCTATTGGGATCCAGCTAAAGAAGAGCGTGAAGAAAGAGAGAATCGCATGAAGTCCGAGTTGGGAATGACAGATAATAAAGGTCAGTATATCCCCAATGTTAAGGGACAGTTGAGACGTTCACTTCGTCATCAGAATACTGATGTGAGATCATCGAATAAAAAATCGAATATACGTCTCTTCGTAATTTTAGTCATTCTTCTAATTATCGCCTATGGCTATGTTTTCGGTTGGGATCTCTCAATACTTAAAATGTAGTGAGTTAATTGAAACGAAACTTTATTTTGAAGCTTCGTTTTCTTTTATTTCCCTTTTTAGATTTTGAAAAATAAGGAATATTTATCTCACATTAAATTCTATATGTCCGATATTATACAAATACTTCCAGACTCAGTTGCGAACCAAATTGCTGCTGGAGAGGTGGTGCAACGTCCAGCTTCAGTAGTAAAGGAATTGGTTGAAAATGCAATTGACGCGGGTAGTACTTCCATAAAAATAAACCTAAAGGATGCTGGTAAAACACTCATCCAAATTATTGATAATGGTTGTGGGATGTCAGCTACAGATGCTCGACTATCTTTCGAACGCCATGCAACATCGAAGATTAAAGCAGCTAAAGATCTGTTTGCTATTCGTACCATGGGGTTTCGTGGTGAAGCTTTGGCTTCAATTGCAGCTATTGCTAATGTTGAGCTTAAAACGAAACGCTTAGAAGACGAGTTAGGAACGCATCTTGTGATTGATGGTTCTGAACTGATCTCTCAAGATTCTGTTGCTTGTCCATCTGGAAGTAATTTTATCGTTAAGAATCTCTTTTTTAATGTTCCGGCACGACGCAAATTTCTTAAAGCGAATTCGACTGAGTTTAGAAATATTATTACTGAATTCCAAAGAATTACTTTAACCAATCCTGATATTGAGTTTCAGTTGATTCATAATGATGTTGAAGTTTACAACTTGGTTTCTAGTAATACACGCCAGAGAATTGTTAATGTTTTTGGTCGTAGTATTAATACCAGATTGATTAGTATCGATACCAATACAAGTATTGTTAAGCTTACTGGTTTTATTGGGAAGCCTAAGAATGCTAAGAAAAAAACCGATGAGCAGTTCTTCTTTGTGAATAATCGCTATATGCGTCATCCTTATTTTCACAAGGCTGTTATGTTGGCTTACGATAAAATATTACCACCTGATACAGTACCACCTTATTTCATCTTCTTTGAAGTTGATCCTAAGATTATCGATATCAATATTCATCCAACCAAAACGGAAATTAAGTTTGAGGATGAGCAGGCTATCTTTCAGATTATTCAAGCGTCTATTCGTGAAGCATTAGGGAAATTTAATATTGTACCTTCTATCGATTTTGATGAGGATACCAGTCTTGAGATTCCAGTCGCGAATCAGGATTCTGCTGAAGTTGGGATGCCAATGATTAAGGTGAATCATGAATTTAACCCTTTTGAGGCTGATACATCATATAACCCATTTGAGGCTGAAAAATCCTTTAATCCATTCGAGCAAGAGAGGAATTCTATTGAGAATAATCAGTTTTATCAAGAATTTAAATCGAAGTCTAATCCATCGCCTACTCCTAGTTCTAGTCCAAAGAAAGAGGTTCCAAAAGATTGGGATAAGCTTTATCAGGATAGAGAACCAGATTTAGTTCCAGATTATCCAATTAGAGGACAAAAAGAGGTGAAACAACCTCCTATGCCTGATTATTTTCAGCCACAGGAAGCTCCTCAAAATCAGGTGCAACAAAAAATATTTCAAAGAGAGCGTAGTGTTAATTCACAAAGTTTCTTTCAGTTGAAGAATAAATATATTCTGACACCTGTTCGTTCAGGTTTAATGATTATCGATCAGCGAAAAGCGCACGAACGTATTTTATTTGAAAAGTTTCGAAACTCTGTAGAGAAAAATCAAGGGGTAGCACAACAAACTCTTTTCCCTCAAACCATAGAGTTTAACGCTTCTGATTATACGCTTTTACAGGTGATTATTGAGGATGTTAAAGCTTTGGGTTTTGATATCAGAGAGTTTGGCAAGAAAACATTTGTGATAAATGGAACCCCAGCTGATATTCAAAACGGAGATCCTAAGGAACTTCTTGAGAATCTTTTGGAGAACTACAAGGTGAACCAATTAGACGTTAAGGTGAAAGTTCGTGAGAACTTAGCAAAAGCTTTAGCTAAGGCATCAGCTGTGAATTATGGCAAAACGCTTAGTTCAGAAGAGATGAGTGCTATTATCGACCAGCTTTTTGCATGCGAAACACCTAATTATACACCTGACGGTAAAACCATAGTTTCGGTTTTGGAAACACAAGAACTTGACAAACGTTTCAGGTAAACACTGACAACTTGACTTTAATTCCAGTATTTTGTTTCTTGGTATGGCTCTTGTAAGACTAAAGACCTGCTGTAGAAATAATTTTTTATATTGAGATGGAATCGATAATAAGAACTGGAATTTTAAGCACTATCTAAAATATTGATATGAATAATTTAAAATCATCATTTTTAAATCTACCACCTGTTGTTAAAAACCTCTTGATAATAAATGCACTAATGCTTTTGGCTACGTGGGTTTTAGGACAAACAGGCATTGATTTAAGCAAAATATTAGGTCTGCATTTTTTTGCATCAGAACATTTTAGTCCTTATCAAGTGCTAACACACATGTTTATGCATGGAGGTTTCTCCCACTTGTTTTTTAATATGTTTGCCCTTTTCATGTTTGGTAGGGCATTGGAGTCTGTTTGGGGACCTAAGCGATTTTTAATCTATTATATGTTAACTGGACTTGGAGCAGCAGCTTTGCATACTTTTGTATTGTGGTTGGATTATAGTTCAATGCAAAAAGCTTTTGTTGCTTTCTCAAATACACCAACTCCAGACTTATTACTTGCTTTTGTTAAAGATCATTTAGGAAGCCCAACTTCGGGATTTTATAATTTTATTACTAATTGGTCTGATAATCCTGATAGCGCTTATTTAATCAATCAGGGACTTGATATTGCTCATACAGCTTTTGAACAATCTGTAAATAATGTTAATGCATATACAGTTGGAGCTTCGGGAGCAGTGTATGGTATTTTATTAGCTTTTGGGATGTTATTTCCTAATACCGAGATGATGTTAATATTCCTACCTATTCCAATTAAAGCGAAGTATTTTGTAATTGGCTATGGGGCTATTGAGCTTTATCTTGGATTTCAGCAAAGCGCAGGCGACAATGTGGCTCATTTTGCTCACTTGGGAGGTATGTTATTTGGCTTTATTCTGATCAAGTATTGGCAAAAGTACTCTAATCGATTTTATTAGTCGATAGCGATACGATAAATCAACAATTCGCGTTCATTTAAAAAGTTAGGGAAATTTTCTTTTGCTTTTTATTGACTCATTTGATACCTTATATAAACATGAATTTCAACAATCCATATCAATCCTATTCTCATCAGAGTATATGGGAAGGCATTAAGAATTCTTTCAAGGAGGGTAGTAACCTCAGCAAGTTGATCTATATTAACTTGGGCGTATTTTTACTTGTGAAGATAGCAGCTGTTGTTGCTTTTCTTTTTGGTTTAGCCCCTACTGAAGGAAATTTTGTATTGAATTGGTTAACACTACCAGCTGATACTTCAGAACTAATATACCGTCCCTGGACTGTATTTAGCTATATGTTTCTTCATGAAGGATTTCTTCATATCTTATTCAATATGCTCTATTTGTATTGGTTTGGAAGAATTTTCCTGAGTTTTCTCGATCAGAAGAAATTGCTGAGTATCTATTTATTAGGAGGTTTAACGGGGGCCTCGATTTTTGTTTTTGCTTTCAATATTTTTCCTGTATTTCAAGAGAATTTAGCTTTTTCTGTCGCTCTAGGAGCATCGGCATCGGTTATGGCTGTTGTATTTGCTACGGTTAGTTATTCCCCTAATTATATTGTAAATTTAGTATTCATTGGGCCTGTTAAGCTCAAATATATCGCTCTAGTCTTTATTCTTATCGATATTATTCAATTGCCACAAGGTAATGCAGGTGGTCATTTGGCTCACTTAGGTGGCGCTTTTTACGGCTGGTTTTTTATCACCCAATTGCGTAAGGGAAATGATATATCTTCTGGTTTTAATCAGATGATGGATGCTGTTATTTCTTGGTTTAAATCGAAAAAGAAGATGAAAGTGACGCATAAGCGAGCTCGTACTGCCGATGATAAGGCTTACAATAAAGCTAAGAAACAAAGACAGGCAAATCTGAATGAGATTCTTGAAAAGATATCCAAGTCGGGTTACGATAGCTTATCTAAGGAGGAAAAAGAAATTCTTTTCAAGTCTAGTAAAGATGAATAATGATAAAGTCTAAAAAGGATAAAGGTTAAAGTATTTAAAGTTTCTCCCTTTGCGAGTTTTGCGATCTATTCTCTGCGGACTTTGCGTGGAATCATATCATACAAAAGATAAAATTGAAGGAAATACTGCACAAAGGATTGGTCGTTTTTAGCTTGATTTTCTCAGGAGCACTTCTGATATCCTATTCTGCGGCTTATATAAACCCTGGAACCATTGGTTTTCCTGCCTTTTTCGGTCTGGCTTTTCCTTATCTTTTGCTTGTCAATCTCCTTTTTGTGCTTTATTGGATGTTCCGTCGTAAGTGGAGTTTTCTATTGCCTCTTATTATCATCCTTGTTGGCTATGGTAGCATAAGTGATTTCTTTCAGTTAAGTGGAGGAGATAAGACTATTTCAGACGGATCTGAGCAACTACATCTTCTTTCGTACAACGTACGATCATTCGATAGATATAAGTGGACTAAAGACCCCAATACGCCTTATAACATCATCAAGTTGATTAACTCTCAAGAACCTGATGTTGTTTGCTTACAAGAATACCGAAGTACGACCAATGGTTTTTTATCTCTAACCAATCTTAAGAAAGAATTAGGGATGAAATATGTGCATTTTAGTAACAAAAAGAATGGTGTTGCTATATTTTCAAAACACACTATTGCTAAAAAAGGAAGTCTATCCTTTGGGAACGATGATTTGTGTAAGGCTATTTTTGTTGATATTTCGATAAATGATAAGCTGTTTCGGGTTTATAACCTTCATCTGGAATCAAATCGTTTTGTAGGTAAGAACTATAAGTTTATCAAGAAAGATGATTATCAGGGGAATGAGCAAGATTTGAATGAGATTAAGGATATTTCTTTACGCTTGAGTCATGCATTTGCTCGCAGAGCTGAACAAGCCCTTCAAATTAAGGATCATATTAAGCAATCTCCAAATCCGACATTTGTCTGCGGTGATTTTAACGATACGCCCAATTCTTACACCTATCATCAATTATCTAAGGATATGAATGATGCCTTTGTTGAGCAAGGGACAGGCATTAGCACGACTTATTCTGGTGATTTCCCTTCATTTCGTATTGATTATCTTCTTTATTCTGATTGTCTAAGCTGTACCAAATACGAACGTATACGTAAGCGTTATTCTGACCATTATCCTATCAGCGCAAGCTTCGTTTTTACTTCGAAATAGGATTTTTCTTCCTATTTAATTCCTTTCCTATTTTTCAATCTGTAGAATACTTATCTGATATTTAATTTACCATTGATTAAATTTTATTTTTCAATATAAATTATATTGAAAGGCCTATTGTTGTTGCATAATGTGATAATAATGAAGTTGTTTGATGTGAGGGCATTTAAAATCAATGAATGAAAAATACACATATTAAATAATATTTAATTAAATTAGATTGTGATTTTAGTTAAATAAGTTAATTGTAAGCAAAGAAATGAAGAGTCCCCTAACTCTTCATTTCTTTATTTTTTTATACACGATAGGCTTAGAGTTAAGATTGGCAAATATCGTTTAAGGGAAAGCTGAAATTACAAAAGGGCATGCTGAATACGATTAAGGGAAGACTGAAATCGAATAGGGGGAAGCCGAAAACACTAAGGGGAATGAAGAAAATCCTCGGGGAAATGGTGAAAACCTTTAAGGGAATACTGAAATTGATAAGGGGAATGAGATATAAGCCAGAATGAATGATAGGATTTGTTTTTTTTTTGGAATAGGATAATAAAGTGACATGTTGGTAGGGGAGATTAGAGACTAAGATTTGGATTGAAATTATTTTAATCATCATAGTATAAATCAAACTAATCATTAAAAGATGAGTACTTTTTTTAAGTTTAGACAGGAAGAGCTTCCTGTAGTAGGAGAGATTCTATTACAAATGTTTACAAGAGATCGTAGTGCTTTCGAAGATTTTTCAGCTGAGTACAACGATGAATTCCTAAATGAGGTGAGTAAGCAGATCAAAAAAGTGAATGATCTTACTCAAGCACCAACCCTGACTGCCGAGATCAAGAAAATAACTGAAGAACTCTACGATTGTCTTGATGGCATCATACCTAAACTCGATTTAATTACTGCATACGCACAACGAGCAAACAAAGCTTTGATCGTAAGAGCCTCTGACTTTGGAGTCAAGCAAGCTAAAAAAGAAATAAAGAAAAGAAATGTTGAAGGCTACTGCGCCAAGGTTAAAGTCGTTGAGCAAAATATTGCAAATAATTTGGATGCTTTAAAAGGCAGAGGTTATAAAGATAAGCTGGGGAAAGAGATTTCAGATAAGACCCAAAAGGCTTATGATTTGAACTTGGTTCAGGAAGAAAAAATAAGAGAAAAGAAGGAAATGGTGTTAAATAACCATACTGAGTTTAATAAGCTTTGGGCTATTATGACTGATCTTTCGAAGATAGGTAAGCTGATTATGAAGCTTAACAAGCAGAAGAGTGAAGATTACATGTTCACACATATTATCAAGCAAGTTCGTAGGCCTAAAGCAGCTCCTGTTGACAATAATAAGATTGATCCTGTTGTTGAGGAAACAAAAAAGGAAGCTGTTGTTGAAGAAGTGATTTCTTAATTCAAGGCTACTAGATATTTGCCATATTTAGGGACAGTTAATAGAGTGTTCTTGTCGCTTAGAACACTCGATATATATGGCAATAAAAAAAGGACTTCCCTAAATGGAAGTCCTTTTTGTATATGGTATAGATTGGGTTTATTTAGGATCGTATCCCCATTTAATGAAGATTGAACCCCAAGTAAAACCGGCACCAAATCCTGATAGGATAATGTTATCGCCTTTTTTTAGTTGGTTTTCCCATTCCCATAAACACAATGGAATTGTCGCAGAAGTTGTGTTGCCATATTTTTCAATATTGATCATCACTTTTTCCTTAGCTAAGCCCATGCGTTTGGCAGTGGCTTCGATAATACGATTGTTTGCCTGATGAGGAACCAACCATGCCAAATCTTCAGCAGTCATGTTGTGTTTTTTCATCATTTCAACAGATACATCAGCCATGTTAGATACCGCGTGTTTAAATACGTGTTTCCCTTCCTGGTAGATGAAATGCTCGCGATTATCAATAGTTTCGTGACTTGCTGGTTTGCATGAACCTCCTGCTTTTTGGTGCAAGTGCTTGCGACCAAAACCTTGAGTATGCAACATCTCATCAATAATACCGACGTTCTCAGTTGTTGGTTCAAGAAGAACCGCTGCTGCCCCGTCACCAAAAATGGGACAAGTTTGACGATCGGTATAATCAACGATTGAAGACATTTTTTCAGCTCCAACAATGATTACTTTCTTATACATTCCTGATTGGATGTATTTAGTACCTGTAGCTAAAGCAAAAAGGAAACCAGAACAACCCGCATTCAAATCGAAACTGAAAGCATTGTTTATGCCTAATTTGTCGCTAATAATGTTTGCTGTAGCAGGGAATTGCATATCCGGTGTTACTGTAGCGCAAATCACCAAATCAACTTCTTCAGGAGAGGTATTGGTTTTCTTAAGCAATTCTTCAATTGCTTTAGCTCCCAAATCGGAAGTCCCTTTTCCTTCGCCTTTAAGAATTCTTCTTTCCTTAATACCAATTCGGGTCATGATCCACTCATTGGTTGTATCAACCATGGTGCTCAGTTCTTCATTGGTAAGAATATAGTCAGGAAGATAAGCCCCAACTCCCGTAATTACTGCGTTTATCTTTGTCATTACTATGCTTACTTATTATTCTTTTGATCAAAATAGCCTACAATTATAATCAAAATGACTATCAATTGCAAAGCTCACAATCATAGGGGATAAAAGAATTAAACACAAAAACACTAATAAGCAAAATTGCTCCAAAGATTATTCTAAGGAGCAAATTTTACTATTGCGTTAAACCTTATCCGTAAGAATTAGGTTATGCTGTAACTTCTTTTTCAATCGCTAATTTACCTCTGTAGTATCCGCACTCAGGGCAAACAGTGTGGTATTTAGCTGTTGCTCCACAATTTGAGCAAGATGCTAGAGTAGCAGGAGTGGCTTTAATATGAGTTCTTCTCTTACCTTTTCTCTGCTTCGATGTTCTGTGTTTTGGATGTGCCATTTTTCAACCTATTAAACTATTTATTATCAATCAATTTTTTTAATTCACTCCATCTCGGATCGATTTTCTCTGTCTCCGAATGTTCGTCTAGTTTTTGAATCATTTCTTCGTTGCAAGTGCTGAACCCATCTTCATCATCCGGATGGATAAAGTTGATTGGGAAACTCAACAATATTAACTCGTAAATGTATTGAGCAATTGTGATCTCGTAATCTGATTCTGGGACAACAATAATATCATTATCCAATTCCTCATATGTTTCACCAAACTTGATAAAGAGAGTTGATTCTCCTTTAGCATGATAAGGGAAACGGTCTAAACAACGATCACAAGTTACATTGATATCTCCACCAATTTCAATATTAAGCGTCATAACAAGGGTTTTCTTTAAAAGCGTTGCTTTTACCGAAACTTGACCTTGAAAATCATTCTCGAACTGAAAGTGTTCAAAGAATTTTTCGTCAGCAGTGAATTCGAATTCATGACTGCCATCTTGTAATCCTTTGTAAGGAATCGTGTATTTTGCTAAATAATCCAAAATGCTCAAATAAAACGTTGCAAAAGTATATAATTTCTAATAGCTATCCTCAAACTCGAACATCTTTTTTTGCAAAAAGTATGGTTTTTTGACTAAAGAGATTTCGATGAAATCGCTTAGTGTTCAGTTTAATGGATTTATTCTAGCCATTTGGAGGAATAAAAAACACCTAATTGGAGGTCTTTAGTCGCTCAAATGGGGTGCAAAAATAGGTAGAAATTACCGATTCAAAAATTATTTAAGTGTTTTTAATGTGTAAAAGCTCTAATTTGTAGGCAATAGTATACGAATGCAGCTGCCTTTGCCCAATTCAGAGTGATGTACAAATATTTTTCCACCATGATATTCTTCAATAATACGCTTGGCTAGCGAAAGTCCTAAGCCCCAGCCACGTTTCTTGGTTGTATATCCAGGTTCGAATATGGTGTGAAACTGTTTTTTTGGTATGCCTTTTCCTGTATCGCAAATGTCCAGGCATAAATTGTTTTGTGATTTCTTTAGATCAAAACTCAATCGTCCTGCACCACTCATGGCATCTATGGCATTTTTGGTGGTGTTTTCAATCACCCACGAGAATAGTTCTTTGTTAATTGCAGGTTTAAAGTCAATGCTTTCGTCAATATTTACAGAAAACTCAATTTTACTAGACGATCTTTTCTTGAGGTAGTTAATACTGTCTTCTAAAATTAGCTTGATGTTATTGGGTAGAAGGACAGGTTTTGATCCAATTTTTGAGAATCGCTCCGCAATCACTTCCAGTCGTTCCACATCTTTACCCATTTCCTGGGTAAAGCTTTTGTCAAGATCCGAATCTTTAAGCAATTCCATCCAGGCTAGGAGTGAACTTATAGGTGTACCCAATTGATGAGCCGTTTCCTTCGACATTCCTACCCATACTTGATCTTGCTCAGCTTTTTTAGAGAAAGAAAATACCAGATAAGCCAGAAATGCTAAGAAAAAAATAAGTCCGAGTTGTATGAAAGGATAGAGTTCGAGTTGTTTTATGAGCTTGGAATCATCGTAATAAAGAATCGATTTTATATCATAGAGCTCTAATTCGAAATTCAATCCACCGCTTTTCATCTTTTCAAGCCTGGTATGTAATTCAGCAATACTATCTTTTTTTGAAAATTTAAGATTACGATGTTCAATAATATCACCTTTTTCGTTGGTAAGTATGATTGGTATGGTTTCGTTTTGTGCAAGTATTTTAAATATCAAGCTAAGATCTTGATCTAGATTTGAATCGATGCTGGAGAATGCATCTGCCCATAACTTAACTGCTTTTTCTTCTTCATGAGCTAATTTCTTAACCAAATTACTGGTGTAGAATATTGAACCCAGCACGATGAATCCTGCAAAGAATAGAAAGCTAATCTTCCATTGACGTTTTTTTAAAAAGATATTCATTTATTAGTAATTTTCTTGCTGAGGGTAGAATTTCGATTTCGAAATAAATATCATTTAAAGATGCTAATTATTTATTGTACTGTTCTTTATTAGCACAAAAAAAAGACTGATACAATTGAAAACAGCATTTGTGTTTAATTATTGTATCAGTCTCTTTATATACTTGGTTTATCTATTTCAACTTTTGTAGATAATCAATAAGGTATTTGGCATTTTGTTCTGGCTCATCCTTTTCAATCTCAATTCGATGAACTTTTTGTGTTGTTCGTGTATCGAGACCATGTCCATATGCTTTATCGTAATAATCAAGAGTAATATCAGCCACTGTAGAATAATCGCCTTGTTCTAAACTATCGAAGGCCTTTTTAACCTTTAAGCCACCTAGACGTTTTTCAATCTTCTTACACATTTGTTTAAGCAAATCGATATCGAAACAGGCGTATTCCTTAACCAAACGTTTGATACGTTCCGATTTAGGAACAATTATAGCTAAAAGCGGTGCTTTTCTCATTTGTTCAAAAAGAGGGTCGTTGATCCGTACAGAACCAACTGAATGACTTTCGTCTTCTGTCCAAATTGTTTTGGAATGATCAAATTCTTGCCAAATTTTTCCTAGATCATTTTCATATTGCTCAGTTGTTGGTTGGTCAGCTTGCCCTAGAGCTCCAAAGGCAGATCCTTTGTGATTGGCCACACCTTCCAAATCAAGAACTTGCTCTTCCAGATCGGTAAGTTTGTGTAAAATTTCTGTTTTACCACTTCCAGTATAACCGCCTATCACGACCAAGTTTGTAGGGCGAGTGAATGCTTCACGTATATGGTGGCGATAGGCTTTATAACCTCCATCAAGTAAGCTAGGCTTAAGGCCTGCCGTTTCGAATAGCCAAGCCATACTACCAGATCGCATGCCACCTCGCCAACAGTGAATCAACACTTCACCATCAACGGCTACTTTTTTTGCTCTTCTAACAAACACAGACAACTTTGGCCCAACCAACTCTAAACCTAAAAGAACTGCGGCATCTTTGCTTGCACGCTTGTATTTCGTTCCGACCTGAGCACGTTCATCGTTGGTGAAAATTGGAATATTAATAGCACCAGGAATGTGCCCTTGTTCAAATTCAGCAGGCGTTCTTACGTCTATCATCGGAATTATTTTTCCTTTTTCAAGAAAATCTTGTGCTGATAATTTAGTGTGCATGTTTTTAGATAAAAATTGTCCCGTCCTCAGCTATTGAGGAGCGGGATTATAAATAAGTATATGTGGACGATCTTAATCTATTCGTGAAATTGAAGTCTTACCCTTCAAGGAATTCACCTAATATTGAACTTCCGCCCTTTTTAGTGTTACTTCCCATAGGAGAAATAGCTTGAATCAGTTTTCTAATTGGCATAGATTGTAGGTAAACTTTCCCCGTTCCTTTTAGAGTTGCTAAAAAGAGACCTTCTCCACCGAAAACCATCGATTTTAAACCTCCAGCTTTCTCTATTGAAAATTCAATGCCTTCTTCAAAAGCTACGACACAACCTGTATCGACACGCAAAGTTTGGTTGTTTAATTGTTTCTCGATTACTGTACCTCCTGCATGAACAAAGGCTTTTCCGTCACCTTGTAACTTTTGTAGGATAAATCCTTCACCACCAAAGAAAGTCGCTCCAAGTTTTTTATTGAAAGCAATACTAACCTTGGTTCCTAAAGCTGCACAAAGGAAACCATCTTTCTGAACAATTAGTGTTCCGCCAGATTGCTTTAAATCAATTGGCATAATAGTACCTGGATATGGAGCAGAAAAGGCAACCTTAGCTTTACCGTAACCTTTATGGGTAAAGTGAGTCAGGAAAAGTGATTCTCCCGTGATCATACGTGAACCTGCTGACAATAACTTGCCAAACAAACCAGCCTCAGGTTCTGATCCATCTCCCATCTTAGCTTCAAACTGAATACCTTCTTCCATATAGGCCATAGCTCCAGCTTCAGCAATTACAGTCTCGTTTGGATCCAATTCAATCTCGACCAATTGAATGTCGTTACCATATATTTTATAATCTATTTCGTGTGAACGCATATTTTCAAATGTTAGAATTTATGAAACGAGCCATTAGTAAGCCTTTCAAAACAAAAAGGGAATGACTAATTGGGCGACTTCCATGTGACAAATAAAAATCAAATTACAGACACATGAAATAATGGTTCAAGATATAAGGATTTAGCTTAAACTCAAAGAGGAGGGAAGTCCAGTTTAAGAATTTAACTTTCGTTAAATATTCGAGTGTTTAAGCCTATCGATATTTTAATTCCTCGTCTTCAGACATCATTCCGCAATAACTATCGTAACGAGATTCTGCTATTTCCCCATTCTCAACAGATTTCTTAACAGCACATTTAGGTTCGTGCATATGCGTACAGTTATGAAATTGACAATATTCAGACGTTCTGAAAATTTCAGGAAAGAAATGAAACATCTCTTCTTTTTTCATATCAAATGTGCCGAATCCTCGAATTCCAGGTGTATCTATAATATAGCCACTGAAATCAAGTTCGAACATCTCTGAAAAAGTTGTTGTGTGTCTACCTGAAGAATGGGATTCTGAAATCTCACCCGTTTTAAGGTCCAATCCAGGCTGGATATGATTGATTAATGTTGATTTTCCAACGCCCGAGTGTCCTGATAGAAGGTTGATTTTACCTTTCATCTCTGCTTTAAGCACGTCAATGTTTAATCCGGTTATTGCAGATACTTCGAAACATTTATAGCCAATGTTCTGGTAGATGTTTTTAAGTTCTTGCAATTGCACAAGGTCTTTTTCTTTATACCGATCAACTTTATTGAAGACTATGTTTACAGGAATATTGTAGGCTTCAGCAGCTGCTAAAAAACGATCGATAAATGTAGTTGTAGTAAGAGGGTAGTTAACAGTCACAATTAAGAAGGCATGATCGATATTAGCTGCAATAATCTGACTACTCTTTGAAAGATTGGTCGATTTACGGATGATATAGTTCTTCCTGTCATTTATCTTGACAATAACACTAGAATCTTTTTCCGTATTAAACTGGACAATATCACCTACAGAGATAGGATTAGTAGTACGAATTCCTTCCATACGAAATCGACCTTTGATTCTACAGTCGTAAATTTCTCCATCATCGGCTTTAACGGTGTACCAGCTACCTGTTGATTTTATGACTAATCCTTCTTTCACAGTTTATTTGTTTTTTGGAAAAGGCTGAATCGCACTTCTCACTGATCTTACTTATTAATAGACAATTTGACCTATTAGTTATACAACTGAAAGATCTCTGTCTTAATAATTCAGCAAAAATAGTATTTTTTTGTGGATTAGCTTTTTAGAAATGAATTACCAGCACGATTCTAATTCATTTAGTTTTGAATTAGAGTCTTATAGTGAGGTAGTCTGACTTAGAATGAAAGATTTACTGGACTTTCTGAAAAATAAAGCTCCCGTAAATACCCTGATTGTCTAGACTTTCTCCTTCAATAGTGAATTCGTTTAATAGTACGCCTTTCCAACAGTCGAGTTCATAAAAAATGCTTTGTTCTGAGTGGATAATATCGTATTCTGTCGCATGTAAAATAATCCGACTACCATTTATTTCACCTTCGAGAAATTCTTGAACCATTACAGAATTAGATGAATCAATATTCTCTATAAAGATGATCTTACCAATAAGTCGTTTCCCTATCTGTTTGAGAAAGAGTTCACCTTTAGCTTTCCCATAGCTGTAATCTTCTTCATAGAGCCATTTTCCACTTAGGCTATCCATATCAAGTAATTATTTTTTTTGTTTGACTCAAAACATTTTACTCTCAGTAAGATACAAAACAATGCTGAAAAAAAATGATACTTTTACGGTAAGAGACTTTGTTGAAAAATAAAATTCTCATATATTTGCAGTGCTCTAAGAAAATTGAGCAAGGGTATTGTCCCATGGTGTAATGGTAACACACCTGTTTTTGGTACAGGCATTCAAGGTTCGAGTCCTTGTGGGACAACCAAAATTTAAGCTTCGAATTTATATTCGGAGCTTTTTTTGTACTCCAAATTCTGATAGGGTATAGTCTAAAGAACATATGGTTTCGAGAATAATGTGCTTTGATTATGACTAATTTTGCTCCCTGAAAATCAAAAATAAACACTCCAATGTCAAAATTATTCAACCCTAAACTATTTAGCCTTTTAAAAGCCGGAATTGATAAAAAGCAAATTTCGAATGATATCATGGCTGGTATTGTTGTTGGTATCGTAGCACTTCCACTTGCCATAGCTTTTGCTGTCGCCTCGGGTGTGTCGCCAGATAAGGGTTTGATAACGGCCATTATTGCAGGTTTAATTATCTCGTTCTTGGGTGGTAGTCGTGTACAGATTGGAGGACCTACTGGTGCCTTTATTGTTATTGTTTATGGTATTGTTGAAACGCATGGTATCCAAGGTTTAATCATTTCAACCATTATGGCAGGTATCCTTTTGGTGATATTTGGTTGTTTAAAGTTGGGTACACTACTTAAATATTTTCCACATCCCTTGATTGTGGGTTTCACTAGTGGTATTGCTTTGGTGATATTTTCAACTCAGATTAAAGATGCTTTTGGTCTGGAAATAGATAAGGTTCCCTCTGATTTCATTGCAAAATGGGAAATGTATTTTTCACAAATTCATACAATGAATCCTACAGCTTTAATTTTAACTGTAGCAACCATCTTAATTAGTATCTATTCAAAGAAAATTACGAGTAAGATACCGGGTTCATTTATAGCCATTATAGGTATAACCTTAGCTGTTCAATTATTCGATCTTCCTGTAACAACCATTGAATCATTCTTTGGTGAGATTCCAACCACGATAAGTATTACTTTCCCAGCCATAGAGTGGGCTAATCTAAGTCAATATTTTGCTCCAGCTATTACCATTGCTCTACTTGGAGCTATAGAATCTTTACTATCTGCCGTTGTAGCTGATGGTATGATAGGTGGTAATCATCGCTCGAATACCGAGTTGATAGCACAAGGGATAGCTAATATTGTAACACCTTTCTTTGGTGGAATTCCAGCAACTGGAGCTATTGCACGTACAGCCACGAATATTAAAAATGGAGGTAGAAGCCCTATAGCGGGTATTGTGCACGCAGTGACTCTATTGCTGATCATGCTCTTTTTTGGTAAATGGGCAAAACTGATCCCAATGTCATGTTTGGCGGGTGTGCTGATTGTCGTGTCTTACAATATGAGTGAGTGGCGTGTTTTCCGATCTATTCTAAAAAGTTCTGGCTTTGATATTCTGGTTCTTCTGGCAACCTTCTTTTTGACTGTTTTAGTTGATTTGACTATTGCTATTGAAGTTGGCGTTGTGCTATCAGCAGTTCTTTTTATGAAGAGAATGGCTGACAAAGGCGAGCAGATTCAAAAGGATGCGAATATTGATTTAATAGAAGATTATAGCGATTTACCTAAGGATATATCTGTTTATGAGATTAGTGGTCCTTTCTTTTTTGCATCAGCTAAGCAGTACGCTCAATTGATTCAGCAAATTGGGTTAAAGAGTAAAATTATCGTGATTCGAATGCGACATGTCCCTTTTATTGATGCAACAGGGTTTCATAATTTTAAAGCAGTGATTAAGTCACTTCAGAATTCTAATGTTCGAATTATACTATCAGGCGTTAATGAATCGGTCTTATTGGATATGGAAAAGTATGATTTGACTTCTAAGATTGGGGATGAGTATATCTTTGACTCTTTTAAAGATGCTTTAGATTGTGCAAAAATGCATTGTCGTTAGTTAGGTAAACTTCTATTTTTTTAAGTTTCGCTCAAGCCGTAAGGCTTCTACTTTTACTCATAGTATAATATCATATTAAGGGATTACTGATTTTTCAATTCTCCTTAAATGAGAAAAGTAGACTCGCCCAGAGGGCACATGAGCACCTTTGTGGTCTTAGTTTGCGAATCAAGAATCAAGTCAGTCTTATTCTTGTTTACTCATTATGGTAGAGACTGTAACACGCCTCACGGCAGACTGACAGAGTTCGCTCAAAAGTATATTTGATATGACTTTTGACTTATTCTCTGTTGAATTTGTTGACTTTTAGTTTGTCAGGGCATTCTCTTTTAAGTGTTTTGATGCTCTTTTTCAATACAGGATGTATAAAATCAGGAATGAGTTCTTCTAGAGGGTAAAGCGCAAATGAACGTTCTTGTATTCTAGGATGAGGAACAGATAGTCTTTCATTTTCTATTAATTCATTGCCATAAAATAAGATGTCGATATCAATGGTTCGTTCGCAGTACTGTGTGGTTTTGCGAACGCGACCTAATTCCTTCTCAATAACTTGAGTTCTATCTAATATTTTGATGGCCGATAAATCTGAATCAAAAGCAATAACCTGATTTAGAAAGTTTTGTTCGTGGGTGAAACCCCAAGGTTCGGTTTCGTAAAGAGACGAAGCATGAACGAATTCACCAACCCGATTTGTCATTTTTCTGACTGCTTCAGACAATAATTCTTCACGATTTCCAATATTACCCCCTAATAAAAAATAAATTCTAGTCATAAAATATCTGTTTGAACGGCAAAACAACTAAAGAAATCTTACTCAGCAAAATATACATCGAAAAATAAGTATTATTAATCATCTTCATTTACAAAATAGATATATTTGTTATGAGAATCAGATTAATACTTTCTATTGATTTGGAATCTTAGGTTTAAACTAACCGACCAAAATAAAACTAATTTTCAAATTAAACATTTATGAAGAATTTTTTTAAAATTACTTTAGCAACTCTCTTGGCCTTTATCATTGGTAGTGTTCTATTGCTATTTATTGGTATGGGAATAATAGGAGCGATAGTTGCTAGTGGTGATAAGCCTGTTACTGTAAAGACTAATTCTGTTCTTGAAATCACTTTGAATAAAGAAATCATGGATAGAGGTTCAGATAACCCTCTGGATGGTTTTGATATCATGAAAATGAAGCCTCAATCTAAACTCGGTTTAAATAATATTTTAGACTGTATTGAAAAAGCAAAGGCGGATGATAAAATTAAGGGTATTTATCTGAATGTTAGTGATATTTCTTCAAGTTTTGGAGGTTATGCTGTTGCTCAGGAAATCCGCACTAAACTAAAAGAATTTAAAACTTCAGGTAAGTTTATTGTAGCTTATAATAATATGGGATATTCTCAAAAAGCCTACTATTTAGCTTCTGTATCAGATAGTATCTTTATTAATCCACTTGGTAATATCTGGTTTACAGGTATGGGTGGTGAGATGACTTTTTATAAGAATTTCTTAAAGAAAATCGGTGTTGAAGCTCAGGTTGTTCGTGTAGGTAAATACAAGTCAGCTACAGAGCAATATTTCCTTGAGAAGATGAGTGACGAATCTCGTGAGCAGAGTTTAGCTTATACCTCAGCAATGTGGAATCAAATAGCTGTAGCTATTGCTCAGGAGCGTGATATTACTGTTGATGCATTTAATAAATTAACGAATGAGTTGGCCGTACGTAAGCCTCAACATGCTTTGGATTATAAGCTTATTGATGGTATTATCTACGAAGATGAAATGGAGGCTAAACTGAAAGATCTTGTAGGAACAAAATCGAAAAAGAAGCTAAATACAATTAGTATCGAAAAGTATACTAAGGCTCCAAAGGCAAATAAAAAATATTCAAAAAATAAAATTGCAGTTGTGTACGCAACAGGAGCAATTGGATTCGAGCAATCATCTACTGCGATTGGTCCAGAATTGGCTCAAACAATTCGCAAGGCTAGAAAAGATACGACTGTAAAAGCAATTGTTTTACGTATCAATTCACCAGGAGGTAGTGCTTTAATCTCAGATATTATCTGGAGAGAAGTTGACTTGGCAAGACAAACTAAGCCGGTTATTGCTTCAATGGGTAATGTTGCTGCTTCTGGAGGATACTATATCGCATGTGCTGCTGATACCATTGTTGCTGATCCTAATACGATCACTGGTTCTATTGGTATTTACGGCTTATTTTTCTCAGGTGAAGATTTGATTAAGAACAAGCTAGGTTTAACAACAGATCCTATCGGAACGCATAAGTTTGCATCTTTTGGTGGCGGTTATCCAATTCCATTTATGCCATTCTCTTCTCGTAAATTCAATAAACAAGAACGATCGATTCTTCAGGAGTTTCTTAACGATGGTTACGATACTTTCCTAAGTCGAGTTGCTGCAGGGCGTCATAAGACTGTTGAAGAGATTCATGAAGTTGCTCAAGGTCGTGTTTGGAATGCAATTGATGCTCAAGAAAAGGGTTTAGTTGATGTTTTAGGTGGATTGGAAACAGCCATTGCAATTGCAAAAGAAAAGGCTGGTATCGAAGAGTATCGATTGACATCTTTACCAAAAGAAAAAGATCCATTCCAAGCTTTGGTTGATGATTTAACTGGTAATGTGAAGATGCAAATTCTTAAGAGTGAGCTGGGAGTTAACTACCAGTATTACGAAAAAACAAAAAACATTATGAATATGGGTGGCGTTCAAGTTAGAATCCCATATCAAATCGATTTATATTAATTTTCAAGTAAATTAGCGAAACGGTGAAAAGACTCTCAAGAAATTGAGAGTCTTTTTTTATATCGTATTTCACTCCTGTGTTTTAGACAAAGGAAAAACTTATTATCTTTATCATGATTCTAACAAATTAGAACAAAAAGAGTTGATATGGAAAAGATTAAAACAAATGCAGGTCATAGCTTAGGTGTAGCTGGTTTAGTTCTTGGTATCTTAAGCTTGTTTATGGCTTTTATTCCTTGTGTTGGTGTTGTTGCAATTGGGCCTGGAGTTATTGCGATTGTCCTATCTATAGTTGGCCTTGTTCAAGCCAATAAGGATAATGGGGCTAGGGGAATTAATATTGCGGCTTTGGTGATTTCTGCTATAGGAACATTAATTGCATGCCTTTGGTTGTTCGTTTTTGTCGGTATCGCTTCATTAGACGAAGATCAGATTGAAAACATGGTTGAAGATGTGATTGAAGAAGTTGTTCGTGGGACAAATTCTTGTAATACCGATCTACAAGATGAATTGGATAAATTGGAGTTGCATTTGGATAGTATTAAGATTGATGAAACAATTCACATACAGACTGATTCGATGAAAATTAAGATTCATATCGAGAAAGAATAATTTATATGAAAATCATTGATTCCTATAGAATCATCAATATCATATTTGCAGGAGTAATTGGACTGGTGTTCATTTACTCCTGTCTTTTTTTACCAGAGAATGGGAGTCATATCATTCCTTCTTTTTATACGGATATAACAGGAAATACGAGTCCCTCTTTGGGATTGTCTAGAGCATTTTCAGCTCTCGTAAGAGGAGATCTTGCTTTAGCTAATCAGTTTAATCCACATGCCCTTAATATCTTTGTATTCTTCTGTTTTCAATTCCTGTATCGATTGATTTCACTGAAAGTTGATCGTATAGCTTTTGTGAATAGAAAGACATGGATTCGGTTTGATATCGTGTTATCTATTTCGTTATTTCTGATTGCTTTTTATCCTCTAATTGAATTTACCTTGAAACAAATGAGCAGACTATTTTAGATATCTTCCAATTCAGGTGTGAGCTACAAATTCGCTACAGCATACCCAACAGTTACCGCGAGCTTTTGGCTCGTATTCTGTGTGGGAGTTATCAGATGAATTTTCTACATCAGGAGAATTCATCTGATAATTACATTATTCCTTAATTGAATTCACAACGTTCTGTATAAATTTATTGGTGTTGAATCGCTTGTCGATAGATAGACCTAAACGCACAATAACCAGATCTTTCGATGGAATAATGGATATCATCTGACCGTGATGACCAATACACATGAATTCATCAATTTCCGAATCAGCGTTGAGCCAAAATTGAGCTCCATACTGGCCATTTGAAGCCTTCGCTGGTGTGTATGAATATTCTGCCCAACCTTCAGGAAAAATCCGTTCTCCGTTGGCTATACCATCGTTTAAATACAGTAATCCAAACTTAGCCCAGTCGCGAGTGGTCGCATAACCAAAAGACGAACCAACGAAAGTTCCTTCGGCATCTGTTTCGTAGTAAAAAGAACTTGCCCCAATTTTCTTAAACAATTCGAGGTAAGGGAATTTGTGGTATTCTTCATCATTATTGATTTTGTCACGAAGGTATTGACTGATGATATTTGAAGTTCCTGAAGAATAGATCCAAGTGGAGTCCGGTTTTACAGAGAATTGTTTAGCCATAGCATAGCCTGAAGCTGTACCTGTTTTGTAAAGCATCTTGGTTACATCTGACAATCCACCATAACCTTCGTCCCAATCTAAACCACTACTCATGTGCATGAGATCGTTTAAGGCAATATTTTTTCTTTCATCATTCACCCACTCTTCAAAAAGAGCCTTATCGCTTAGGTCAAGACGATTTTGCATTTTCATGATACCGACCATTGCATTGATAATGCTTTTGTTCATTGACCAACCCAATAGGGGAGTTGATTGATTGAAGCCATCACCATATCGTTCAGCAATCAGTTTATTCTTGTAAAGAATCACAACACCTCGCGTTCTTTCTTCACGTTCGAAAACGGAATCAAGTGCTGTATTTAGAAGCTTAAAATCGATTTCACCCTTGATGCTATCAATGTCTGTGCCCAGAGGGATATTCTCAATTATTGGTCTATCAAAAGCTTGTTGTTTTAATTCATCCTCGTTGTAACCCTTTGTTATGCAGCAACCCAATGCACCGCGATAAATTGCTTTGCGTGGGAAAAGTCCGAATATGCTAGCCGTTACCGATTTCTCTGCTGTATCAACTTTGATACTGGTTTTACTCATGAATGAGTAGTTGATATCATTATTCTGTAACGACTCTAAGCTTCTGTTTGCAATGAAAATGCCTGAGCAAATATCTTTAGCTGAATAGCCTGTTACAACTGGAAGCTTAACACTAGTATCGTAGATGAAATAGCTCAAGCCAATGATGGCAAAGGCTAAGATAATTCGTTTCAATTTTTTCATAGATTAAAAATAAGAATTTCTCTGAGACCTTTAGTATTAATAGGTTTATTAAGGTGATTGATATTTATGCAAATTGATTATTTCTCAATCTATTTAATGACTTGTTTAGATAGTTTGATGTCAGTTAATTTTGTAGATGTTACTCTATGTTGCGATATTTTTTTACTAAAATCATAAAGCTTGATACCATTAAGAACATACCTATGGCAAGAATATAATCAGCTATTTCTATGTTGTTTATTTTTAGGAAAGATGCAATTAATAACAATATTGCACCAAGTATAAATAAAGCTTTTACCGATTTATTGTTATAGTTCATAATTTGAGTTTTAGGGATAAATGTCAGATTTGTAGTTCTAAACTAGATTATACAATTATCATATAAAAAAATGATAATTGCTATTGTTGATATAAGAAATTGCTTTTTCATCCTGGATGATAATCGAAAATTTTAAGCTCAAGCTGTAATCTGACTTATTACAAAAAGAAAAGGCTGCGAAATTCGCAGCCTTTATCTTATTTGTTTGTTCCTCCACCGTTTTTGAAAGTTTCAAATAAGCCTTCAAAGTCTCGTTGGATTTTATCTTTGATATCTTCCTGACCTCCTGATTCTGCGAGTCCTAGTAGCATTTGAACAATTCTGATCTCTCGTTGTTGTTCCGTTTCAATACTAGCGAAGTATTCAGGTTCTAGAGAAAGGAAGTAGTCCATTTTCTCGTAAGAGTTTTCAGCAATACGCAGAAGCAATTTATTTGCTTTCTCAGTTTCGCCTGCACGGTAATATTCTTGAATAAAACCAACTAAAGAATAGTCGATAGGTAGTTTCTCAATTGGCAGTTCTTCCATACATCTATCAAGAACCATAGTTGCTTTTTCTGGTTTGTTTTCATCATTTAACTTAGCTGCTAAACGAACATGGTTCGAACGGAATGACATGATACCGCAAGTGGTGATATGGAACTGATCCATATACACATCTGGCTCTTTAATACGACCATATTCAAACTTATTCATCATGTTATCGTAAAGAAGATCAGTATTGATACGACCATACTCCCCATAAGAATTTTCAGATTCAATCGGAACCAAACGATAAGTTGCTCCTTCTAACTGGAAATACTTTTCTAAACCTAAATAGTTTTCAGGTCCCATTCCAATTGAGAAGTAAATAGGTCGTTCCCATTCGTTCGAAGAGATGATATCAAGAATCATCATGCTATTTTTATAGATGTAGTTGGTTTTCAATGTCCAATCTAATCTATTAACGATAAGCTCAGCATCTTCTTTTTGAACCGTACCATTTTTAAGCACCTTATTTGCATCAACAGGTAAATAGATATTTTTCCCAGGGAAATAATCCATCATCTTTCCTGATTGTGTTTCCAAACGAGTTGCTTTATTATCGCTTCCCACAAATTCAATCATGTCAGCAAGGTTTTCAGGCTTGGATAAGCGATCCATTACTGGAATTTGATCTCGAATACCTGGCTCTACCTTTTCAGCGCTTAAACTCATTGGAACAGGATCAGAATCATAGGCTTTTCTACGCATCTGATTGATGTACCAATCTCCAGCTAATAAACTGATGTTGACGATACGGATGTCTCGACGGATGCCTTCTACTTCCTGGGCATACCAAAGAGGGAAGGTATCGTTATCACCATAAGTGAATAGAATAGCGTTAGGAGCGCACGAGTTCAAATAGTTCTCGGCATATGCTAAAGTGGCATAACGTCCACCTCTATCATGATCGTCCCAATTTTGCTGAGCCATAAGGCCTGGAACTGCAATAAGGCAAATTAAAGTTGCGATTCCCGCTGATGCGAGTTTCGGCATTTTCTGCTGCAAGAAATTATAAAGCCCCAATACACCAAAGCCAATCCAAATTGCAAAAGCGTAGAACGAACCTGCATAGGCGTAGTCACGCTCACGAGGCTGATGTGGGTATTGATTGAGGTAAACCACAATGGCTAATCCCGTAAGTAGGAAGAGCAACATGACAACCCAAAAATCCTTTTTGCCTTTTTTACCGGCATTTAGTTGAAAGAAAATACCAATTAAGCCTAAAATGAAAGGAAGAAAGAATAAAGTGTTTCTAGATTTTTTATTTTTCAGTTCAGAATACAATTTATCCTGATTACCCAGTCGCATTTCATCTAAAAATTGAATACCCGATATCCAATTACCATGACGGATGCCTCCATGATTTTGAATATCGTTTTGACGACCGGCAAAGTTCCACATAAAATAGCGCCAGTACATATGGTTGAACTGATAGCGGAAAAAGAAGCTTAGGTTGTTTCCGAAACTTGGTTTATAGATCGTTTCAGGACCATTCCCATTGTCGACTGTAATCGGATTATTTTTTGAGATACCTCCCCAATATTCGTAATCCTTTACATGCCCAGCATTTGAACTATACATACGAGGGAAAATCGTTTTAAAGCGAGAATCAAATTCGTAAGCAGGTTTGCGGGAAGCAATTACATATTTATTATTCTTTTGAATATAGACTGGTGTTGTGTATTTTACATCGTTAACCGGAGCATTATAATATTCTCCAAAAACAAGAGGTCTGTCACCATATTGCTCACGATTCAAGTAAGATAATAAGGCAAACACATTGTCTGGATTATTCTCATCCATAGGAGGGTTAGCCGAAGAACGGATAACGATCATAGCAAATGAAGAATAACCAATCATGATCACAAGGAATGAAGTGACGATGGTATTTAATATGACTTTATTGTGCTTGATTGAATAATTAATGGTCCACACAACAAGAGCGATCATGGCTATGCCGTAAATAAAAACGCCTGTATTGAAAGGAGCACCCATACCGTTAACAAATGCTAATTCGAACCAAGAAGCCATTTTTATGACTCCAGGAATGATTCCATACATGATGGCACCCAAAATCACAAGTGAAATTCCAAGAGCTGCAAGAACACCATTTCTAGTTGTTTCATATTTTTTGAAATAGTAAACAAATATGATTGCAGGAATAGCCAATAGGTTAAGAAGGTGTACCCCAATTGAAAGTCCCATTAAATAGGCAATTAAGATAATCCAGCGATTGGCATATTTCTCATCGGCAACATTTTCCCATTTAAGAATAGCCCAAAAAACGACGGCTGTAAACAATGAGGATAGCGCATAAACTTCGCCTTCAACTGCAGAAAACCAAAAGGTATCTGAAAATGCGTAGGCAAGTGCACCAACTATTCCTGCTCCAAGTACAGCTACTCCGTTTGCCATGCTAATCTCTCCATCTTTGATAAAGAGTTTTTTTGCAAGATGAGTGATGGTCCAGAACAAAAACATAATGGTGAATGCCGAAGCAAGTGCCGACATCAGGTTAACCATGAGGGCCACGTATGACGGGTCGGGAGCAAATAAGGAAAAGAAACGAGCTAAGATCATAAAAAGAGGAGCCCCAGGAGGGTGACCAACTTCTAAACCGTAAGCGGTTGTAATAAATTCACCACAATCCCATAAACTGGCAGAAGGTTCCATGGTTAAAGCATAGGTAATGGCAGCAATAGCAAACGCTAGCCAACCTAGAATAATGTTATACCGACTATAATCTGTATTCGATAGTTTATTGTTTCCCGACATATTTTATTAAAAATTTATTGGAATGATGAGTTCTATTTTATTGTTTTTTGAATTTAAGACAAACAAAGATGGCATATTTTCCATGGAATTGTTTCCTATTTGCCGAGTTTAGCTGACAGTATGATTTGTTTGCAAAAATATTTAAGGCATGAAAATAGTCATTTTTAGGCACCTAGATACTTAAGCTTCGAAAAAAATATTTTTTTTATTTGCAGAATGAAAAAAATGTTTACATTTGCAGTGCTCTAAGGAAATTGAGCGACGGAATTGTCCCATGGTGTAATGGTAACACACCTGTTTTTGGTACAGGCATTCAAGGTTCGAGTCCTTGTGGGACAACCAAAATTTAAGCTTCGAATTTATATTCGGAGCTTTTTTTATGCCTAATATTTTCATTAGGCATAAAAAAAAGAGACCTTAATTGCTTAAGGTCTCTAATGTTTTTCACTTTTGTTTCGATTTAAATCATTTCTAAAGCTTCCTTGGCTACCCATTCTGGAGAAATATCTACCATACACTTTTGATACACATCCTGAGAGCACTTCCCCGATCCATCTTTCGTACATGGGCGACACTTCATATCAACTTCTAATGTTTTAATCTGTGCGCCACTCGTAAAACCAAAAGCTGTTGGTCCCATTAAGGATAGGGCTTTTATATCAAACTTATCTGCAGCATGAAGAAAACCTGTATCTCCAGAAATGACCAGTTGTGATTTCTGTACCAGGTAGCAGGATTCCAATAGATTGGTTTTACCCATTAGGTTCAGAACTCTATTGGGGGCTACTTCTTCAATTTCTTTGCAAAATAAATCATCAGGCCCTGCCAAAATCATAAACTTGTAATCGGGCAGATTCAAAACGAGTTTTTGCCAGTGCCCAATAGGCCAGCGTTTCATGGGCCAAGCTGCAGAAGGGACAAGAGTGATTAGTTTTAAATCATCTTTATCCTTGAAGTTAAGAATGTTTGAGTCAATTTTCTGTTTGAGTTCTTCTGGAAAGTACCAATCTGTTTTATTGATAGAAAAATCTGTAATTCCCCACTGTTGAAGAGGCTTTCTGAAAGAAAGCATCCCTCTAAATGGCATAGGGAATTTATCGATTCGAAATTTGAATAAAAGGATGCGTTTTATTCTGTCTTTACTACGAAGTGTGTAGTTTGGACCAATGTCAAACCAGCGCTTCCATCGAGGAACTAAAACTGTTTTGAGAACGATAGAGCGAATATTACTATGGGCATCGAATATATAATCAAATTTTTCTTTCTTCAATTCTTTGGCTTGTATCCAAAGCCCCTTAAAACCAGCTTTTCTATCGAATCCCCAAATCTTAGTGATGCGATTATCCATTGCTAGAAAGGAGGACATGTCTTTTCTAGCAATCCAATGGATTTCAGCATCTGGATAATGGTTCTTAATACCATCAACAACTGTCATACATTGAATAATATCGCCGATGGAAGAAAAGCGAATGATGAGGAATTTTTTAGGCATGGATTCTGTTTTTTAGCTTGAAAGACAAAATTAGAAAGTTTTTTGTCAAAAGCTTAATTCTAGTCTTGCTATTGGGGTTCAAATAAATGAATTAGGAAAAAAACTTGATAGGCGATCACATTATTGATCCAGCCTTATAGATTTTTATTGATTATAAATGTGCAGTCGTCAAAATATATATTGGAAATTGGAATAGTCTTAGTAAATTATATATCAGAGCTTAAGGTGGAGTGTGATGGGTTCGATGCAGATCAATTTATGAGAAAGAAAGTGATTTGATAAGGGCTCTTAATTGACATCTTTAGGTTAGGCTTTAATAAGATTTTACCCATTAAATCCTACTGAGATGAAAAAGAGAGGGAAAGTAATAGTTGTTGGTTGGGATTTTTCAGAATATTCAAAGCTTGCTTTAGATCATGCTTTGTTTTACTCATACCAGACCAATATGAAGATTTGTTTGGTGCATATCATCAAACGAGAATCTGTTGAAAAAGAGAAGAGTATCGAGCTGCAAAAAGTTGTTGATCAGGTTTATCAGAGCAGAGGGAAGCATATTGATATGATGGTTCGTCATGGAAATGTGTCTGAAGGATTATGCTCTGCTGCCAAGGAAATTTCTGCTGCTGTCATTTTTATAGGCACACATGGCGTACAGGGTATTCAAAACTACATAGGCAGTCATGTTATGCGTATAATAATGGATTCTCCTATTCCTTTCGTGATTGTACAAGCTCCTCGTGAAAAGCATACTCATTTTTCCTTAGTATGTCCTATCGATTCACGGAAAGAGAGTAAAGAAATTCTATATTGGGTTGCTTATTTTGCTCAAGTTTTAGGGGCTAAAATATCATTGGTTTATCCTGAATATAAAACTCAAACAAGAATCCTTAGAACTAAGGCAAATGTTAATTTCTCTAAACATTATTTGAGTGATTGCAGTGTGAATTATGAAGAGGTAAAGTTGAGCTCAAAACAATTCAATAATGCCATTGTCGACTATGCGAAGAAAAAACATGCCGACTTAATTTTTACCATAACCAAACGTCAACCCAAGGTTCAAAAAATATTTTCTGCTCCAAAAATCCAGTACTTAATTGCAAATAAGGAGAAGATTCCTGTATTGTGTGTAAATCCTCGCAAAGACTTATGGTCATATGGAACTTATAAATAAAGATGATTTAAAATTGCAAAGGATTTTGGTGTGATATTGTGATTGTTATGTATTGTTTGTGCATTTCTGTACTTGTGCTGTAAGGCTGTTCATTTCTTTTATTTAATTGAATAAGATTAACTTATATTTTTGAATTTAACTTTTGTTTTGTTAGTTTTAGGCAAAGTAATATTTTCTTTTGAATAGAAAAATACTTTATCCAAATAAGATAAAAGTGTAATTGTCAAAAAAAAAGAGATGATAGAGAACGGGAAAACAATATTTGTGCCATGGGATTTTAAGGGCGTTTCTGAGTATGCTTTAGATCACGCTCTTTTTTATTCATCTAAAACTAAACTTGATGTTTGTTTGATTTATGTTGTCAAGAAAGTAGACCTTATAAATGAAATTAAAATAAAACTCGATAAAATTGCAGCTGATGTTTTAGCTAGAAAAGGCAAACGGGTGCGAACTATTGTAAAAGTGGGAAGTTTTCATTCTGGTTTAAAAGAGGCAGCTGACGAAAATCAGACAGCTATTATTTTTGTCGGTATCGATGGTTTTAAAGGGATTCAGAAATATGTTGGAACATCTATTCTAAATGTTCTATCGGGAGCTGTTATTCCATCTGTTGTGGTTCAGAGACCTAAGCGAACAAGAAGTACTTTTTCGCTCGCTTGTCCGATTGATCAAAGAAAAGAGAGTAAATTATTATTAAGATGGATTGCTTTCTTGGCTCGATTTATTGAGCTTAAAGTTTATCTGGTTTATCCTGAATTTGAAGAGGCAGGACAGAATAGGAAAATATTTAGAAATGTTGCCTTTGCTAAGAATTTTTTGAATAAAGAAAAGATAAATTTTGAGAGTGAATGCTTTAGTGTTTTTGATTTCAATAATTCTATCGTTAGTTTTTCACGTAAACGTGGAATAGATTTGATTCTGAATTTAACTAAAAATGAATTGGATTATAGAAGTTTCTTTACAACTCCTAAGAGTCATTATTTGATAGCCAATACTGAGAAAATTCCAGTCATGTGTATAACACCTACACGTGGTATGTGGAAGTTTATACCTTTTAAATAGTTTTTAAAAATATTTTATAATGAATCCCATTCTTTTGAATTGGGATTTTTTTTTCTTCTAGATTTGATTTCTATTTAATGATCTAACATTTCAGAAATTAGAAATTTTTAAAGAATGCCATTATCTTTGAAGTGAGTTATAATTCTTATAAATATTAAAAATTTCAATATATGAAACTTGTTTTTGCAACCAATAATCAACACAAACTTTCAGAGATTCAAAATATGCTTGGAAATGAATTCCAGGTGTTAAGTTTAGCCGATATCAATTGCGAGGATGAGATCCCAGAAGATCATGAAACACTTGAGGAAAATGCGAGCCAAAAAGCACACTATATTTATGATAAATTTGGGGTGAATTGTTTTGCTGATGATACTGGCTTAGAAGTTGCTGTTTTGAATAATGAGCCTGGAGTATATTCTGCACGTTATGCTGGCAGTTCACGTTCATCAGAAGGTAATATGCAGAAAGTGCTTGATAAACTTGATGGTCTTAAAGAAAGATCTGCACGATTTAGAACTGTTATTTCTTTAATCATTGATGGCAAGGAAAAGCAATTTGAAGGTATTGTAAATGGTGACATTTTGAATGAAAGAAAGGGGAAAGATGGCTTTGGTTATGATCCTATCTTCCAACCTGCATCATATGATGTTTCTTTTGCAGAAATGTCTTTATCTGATAAGAATAAAATTAGTCATAGAGGAAATGCAGTACGTAAATTAGTTGAATATTTACTTAAGTAAATCTGATGTAACAATCATTAAATGAGCAGTTAATTAGTGTTGTCGTTGTTTAGGTGTATTTGAGAATATTATTGAGCTAAATTAGGGTTAACCTAGAATTAACTTTAAGTAAGTAACTTACTTATTGCTCTGTTTTTTTAATCTGATATCAGATATTATCTTTATTTCATTTGTATGATTCATAAAACGAAAGCTATTATATTAGGTCTGGTAAAATATGGTGAAACAAGCCTTATTGTCCATGCTTATACCGAAAAATTCGGTCGGCAAAGTTATATGGTGAAAGGGGGAAGAGCGAAGAGATCTAGAACCAAATCAAACCTTTTTCAATCTCTTTTTATTCTAGATATGAATGTTTCTCATAGAGATGGGAAGAATCTACAAATGATTAAAGAGGCTCAGTTTGCAGAATCAATTCCTCACCTAAATTTTGAAACTCAGAAGAATCATCTTGTTTTATTTCTAGCAGAGGTTCTTTCAAAGGTTTTAAAAGAGGAGGAAGGAGAAGCTCAGTTATTTAGCTTTTTGAGTAATCATATTTCCTATTTGATCCAGATCGATAAAATACCTAAAGCATACCACCTTAGTTTTTTATTAAATTTAACTAGATTCCTTGGGTTTTACCCACATGATAATTGGTCAGAAGAGAATCAGTTTTTTGATTTGGATAATGCTGTTTTTGTAGGTTTGGAAAGTAGACACGCACATTGTTTGAATAGCCATATAAGTGATTTGTTGCACTTAATTCTAGAGACTCAACATAGTCGTGTCGATGAAATCGATTTATCGGCCGACGATTTAAAAATAGTGCTTAGAGCTATCTTGAACTTTTATGCCGTGCACAGTCATGGATTCACTAAGTTAAAATCACTAACTGTATTTGAAGATTTGAATGATTTTTAATCAGGCTTGCCTGGTCATAAAATAAAAGCTCCAAGAACTTCTAATGTAAGATCTTGGAGCTTTATTAATTATGAATATTTTTATTCTTTTAAAATAGGCCGTGAATTTGAGCTTCAACTTGGTCCATTATCGAGTTAAGATCGTTTGGATTCTTAAGGAAATCGATATTATCTGCATCCACAATAAGAAGTTTTCCATTTGTGTATTCCTTAATCCAGTTTTCGTAACGATTATTCAGGTTTTTAAGATAATCCAAGCGAATAGTTTCTTCATATTCTCTACCTCTTTTTTGAATATTATCAACAAGGGTTGGAACTGATGAACGTAAATAAATTAATAAATCTGGAGCCTGAATCATCGAACTCATTAGCTTGAAAAGCTTGCAGTAATTATTAAAATCACGTTCAGTCATTAAGCCCATATCAAATAGGTTCGGCGCAAAAATTTGAGCGTCTTCATAGATTGTTCTATCCTGAATGATATTTTTACCTGATTTTCGAATATCCATGATCTGAGAAAATCGACTTTTCAGGAAATAAATTTGAAGATTGAATGACCAGCGTTTCATGTCATCGTAAAAGTCATTCAAGTATGGGTTTTCATCAACATCTTCGAAGTGAGCTTCCCATCCGTATTGTTTGGCAAGTAGTTCGGTAAGTGTCGTTTTTCCTGAGCCTATATTTCCTGCAATAGCGATATGCATAGCGATATTATTTTCTGATTGTAAATCCGATTGCTTTCGGATGGATTCTGCATGCTTTAGATGCAAAAGAATGTTTTAAACTAAATTTTCTGTGAAAAGGCCATGCAGATTGGCATCGATATTTGAGATAACCTCAGATAAATCCTTAGGGTTTCCTAAGAAATCAATATTATCAACATCAATGATCAATAATTTTCCTTTATCATATCCTTCAATCCAAGCTTCGTAGCGCTCGTTTAGATTCTTTAGGTAGTCTAGACGAATGGTTTCCTCATAATCACGTCCTCTGGCTTGAATATGCCCTACTAGAGTAGGGATAGAAGCTCGCAGATAAATTAACAAGTCTGGAGCTTGAATCAGGCCACTCATGACCTCAAAAAGAGCGACATAGTTTTTAAAATCTCTCTCTTCCATTAGGTTCATACCATGTAAACTAGGCGCAAAAATATGAGCATCTTCGTAGATGGTTCTATCCTGAATAATTTTCTTTCCAGTTTTGCGTAGAGCTAAAACTTGGTTGAAACGTGAATTTAGAAAGTGAATTTGCAGAGGAAATGACCAACGCTTCATATCTTCGTAAAAATCGTTTAGATATGGGTTCTCATCAACATCCTCAAAGTGAGCTTCCCAAGCGTAATGTTTCGAAAGCAAACCGGCTAAAGTTGTTTTGCCAGCCCCAATATTTCCTGCAACAGCAATATGCATTGTTATGTTTAGTTTTATTCTTGAAAAAATCAACTAAAATTAAGAATAATTTTTAGGAATGCAACTTCTTGTTTTTGGATTGAAATTGTACAGCTTTTATATCAGTGATTTAGCTTTTTTATCGAGATTTGGTCTCCACAAAAAATATAGATTTTGTCGGACTGGATTTTGCTTTGTCTATCATTTGAATTTTTCATTTCAAAAACGATGGAGTCCGTTTTTCCTTGTGGATTATAGGCAAACCAAGTCTTATTTTTTAGATAAAGAAGAGCCTGATTCTTAAAACAAAAATCTGTTATTCCTGTTAATGAAACTTCCTGGAGGAATCGACCAAATTTATTTAGCACTAAGAGTCCTTGTGTGGGAATTAAGAAATATAGTTTTTCTTGATATTCAATTATTTTTGAAGGAGGTACATCTTTTATATAGGAAGATAAAAGGCTACTTTTATTTGAGATTTCACCTCGCTTAGAAATCAGGAAAACTTGGTTGTCATCATTATTATAGATCCAAAACCCACCAATGGAAGCATCACAACAAAGCTGTGTTTCATTATCAGAATAGGTGTATAAATCAATTGGATCTGCTATTGGAGTTAAAGTTTGATCTAAATATAGAATCTGGTTGAACTCCTTATAAAATAGAAGTAAACGAAGAGGGTTGGATACATCAATAGACGTTATTTCACCTAATAAAGCATCTGAATAATTAGAAACGAGGCTCTTGTCCGATGTGAACTTCTTAAGTACATTTCCATCAATGGTGTAGATAGAGCCCAAGTGATCAATTTCTAAAATTCGATGATTATTTTGAGCTAAAATATTAAGTGAGCTGACTAGGCTCAAGATTAGGATGATGAATTTCATTGCTTGTATTTTAAATCTGATTCATGCTTAAAACTTCATCAATCAAATCTCTATTATTGGCTAGACGAGGTACTTTATTTTGGCCTCCCAATTTACCCTTTTTCTTTAACCAATCGTAGAATAATCCAGGTCGTGCTATTGTGATAACAGGCTTATCTAGAGTTATGTTCTTATAACGCTTAGCTTCATAATCGGAGTTTTGACTCATCAATGCATTGTCTAGAAGGTAGTTGAATTCATCTATGCTTGCAGGAGCTTTTTCAAATTCGATTAACCACTGGTGTGCGCCTTTTCTGTTATCTGCCATATAAATTGGTGCACCCATATATTCTTTTAGAATGGCATTGGTTTTAGTGCAAGCCATTTGCATGGCTTTTTCAGCGTTATCGATAATTATTTCTTCTCCAAAAGCATTTATAAAAAGCTTCGTTCTTCCAGATATTTTGAATTTATATGGCTTTAGGGATGTGAATTGAACGGTATCTCCAATTTGATAGCGCCACAAACCTCCATTTGTTGTGATGATAATGGCATAATTAGTATATAATTCAACATCTTCGAGACTTAAAACTTTTGGATTCTCATCGTTAACATTCTCTAGAGGAATAAATTCATAGTAAATGCCATAATCGAGCATGAGTAACATGGATTTGTCATGAAGATCGTTTTGAATACCAAAAAAACCTTCTGATGCATTATAGGTTTCCATATAATTCATCTTTTCCGGAGCAAGAAGTGAGTTGAATTGATCGCGATAAGGATCAAAACAGACACCACCATGAACGAATAATTCTAAATTGGGCCAAATTTCATGAATGCTCTTTTTTCCACTAACTTTTAATACATGTTTTAATAAAACCAAATACCATGATGGAACACCTGAAAGGCTGGTGACATTCTCGTTAAGAGTAGCCTCAGTCATTCTATCAAGTTTTTCCTCCCATTCTTCTAAAAGAACAATAGATGAATCGGGTGTACGGATAAAATCAGCCCAAAATGGTAAGTTTTGAATTAAAATTGCTGACAGATCGCCATAATAGGATTCATTACTAAGGTTATTTATTTGATGAGATCCACCTAAGGTGAGTCCTTTCCCTTTTAGTATACCCGTGTCTGGGAAAAGTGATGTGTAAAGTGTTAGGATATCTTTTCCGCCTCTGAAATGACAATCTTCCATGGCTTCTTTGCTCACGGGAATAAACTTACTTTTAGAATTCGTTGTGCCTGATGATTTTGCAAACCATTTTATTTCGCTAGGCCAAAATATATTTTGTTCTCCTCTACGTAATCTATCAACGTAAGGTTCAATATCTTCATATGTTTGGATTGGAAGACGTTGTTTAAAATCACTTAAGGTGTTAATCGTTTGGAAATCATATTTTTTTCCCCACTCTGTATTTTTAGCATTGTCTAAAAGTTTGGTTAAAACTTCGTGTTGTGTATCAATAGGATGCTCTTTCGTGAAATCAATTTCCGAAAGGCGTTTGGTATTGAACCAGGTAACAATGGAGTTAATTAGAGGCATATGTCAACTTAACGTTATAGATTAACAAGTAAATTATAAGCTTAAATATAAGTAATTTATTTTGTTAAAAAGTTGACTTTTTGTCCAAATGAACAGATATTCTTGTTAAACTAGATGTGGTTTTTAGGCTAGTTGCTGAAATTTGTTTAAATAAAATCGTTCAATATTAAAGGAATACTATCTATTATAGATTAATCCCTATCTTTGCCAAGATAAATTAGAAACAAAGAAAATCATATATAATGGAATCAACCAGACAGAGTAAGATATCAAGATTGTTGCAAAAGGATTTAAGTGAGATTTTTCAAATGGAATCACGTAACCTTTTTCAAGGAAAGATGATTTCTGTTACACGAGTTAGAATTAGTCCTGATCTGGGATTAGCAAGAGTTTATTTAAGTATCTTCCCTTCAGATCAGGCCGAAGCTGTTTTGAAGGAAGTGAAAATTCAAACGAAAAATATGCGTCGTTTATTGGGTAATCGAGTAGGAAAACAATTGAGAGTTGTTCCCTCTTTATCTTTCTTTGTAGACGATTCACTTGATTATATTGCAAATATTGATTCTCTTTTGAAAAAATAATTGCCCTTATTCCTAAATTCTAAAGATCATCGATTTTATAAGCTAGCCATTTGAATTTACCTTTCTACATAGCCAAACGCTACCTGGTTTCTAAAAAGAAACAGAATGTAATCAATATCATTTCTATGATATCGGTGGTTGGTGTGAGTTTGGGAACCATGGCATTAATTATTGTGTTATCGGCTTTTAATGGCCTTAATGTCTTGATTGGGAATTTGTTTGGGAGTTTTGATCCTGATCTTAAGATTTTACCCCTAACTGGTAAAACCTTTATTCCCAATTCTTCGGAATTTGCTCAAATCAAGAAGATGGATAAGGTTCTGTTTTATGCAGAAGCCTTAGAAGATAATGCCCTTCTGAAATATGGAAATCGTCAACGCCCAGCCATTGTGAAAGGTGTAAGTGAAGATTTTACTTTGATGACCGGTATTGATACCATGATGATTGATGGAGAGTTTATTTTGGATCGGGGAAATCATGAATCTGCTGTATTAGGATATGGCGTGGCAGGAAATTTAGGTATAGGCTTAAATTTTATCGATCCTATAAAATTTTACGTCCCTCGTAGAAATGCAAAAATTGGCCTTAATCCTATTGATGCTTTTAAGATGGATTTTCTTTATCCCAAAGGTGTATTTGCCATTCAAGAGGATTTTGATTCGCAATACGTACTAGTTCCTATGGCTTTTGCACGCCGCTTGTTTGAGAGGAAAGAAGCTGTTAGTGCTATTGAAATTAAACTTAAAGATCTTGATCAGTCTGATGAGGTTCAAGAGCATATTCAAAACCTTTTAGGTGGGGATTATGTGGTTAAGAATCGTTTTCAACAGCATGATGTTCTTTTTAAAATGATGGAAACAGAGAAGACAGCTATCTTTTTTATTCTATCTTTTATTTTGGTCATTGCCTCTTTTAATATTATTGGATCTATGAGTATGCTGATTATCGATAAGCAAAACGATATTGAGACACTTAGAAGTATTGGAGCAAATAAAAAATTGATTCAACGAATTTTCTTAATCGAAGGTTGGTTAATTTCCTTATCAGGAGCATTGATAGGAACAGCTTTAGGTGTTATAATATGTCTGTTACAGCTTAAATATGGTTTTGTTAAAATAGGAGGAGCAGATAGTTTTATCTTTTCTCAATACCCTGTTAAAATTGAACTAGTAGATGTCTTGATTGTATTTATAACCGTTGTAATTATTGGTTATTTGGCTTCTCGTTTACCTGTTAGATATCTTACCCGTAAGTTCTTAAATGTAGGTTAATGCATTTTATTGCTTAATCTTCTCACATTACAAAACTCTTCAGCACAATAAAACTGTACCTTAGCGTTTATTATATTGGTTGTGCTTGAGAATCATAATCAGAACTAAAATTTAAACACTATGACTCGAATCTTTCTTTTTATTTTATTTTTTGTTGGTGTTGGTATGTCTTCACAAGCACAACAAATTGCAAAAACAAACACCGGTAGAGTCGTTGTTTTATTTGATAATGGCACCTGGAAATATGTAGATGATAAACCTGACGATAAAGGTAAAACGATGACTGCTGCCATTACTGCGAAGGTAAAAGTAATCAATGCTAAGATTGAATTAAAAGATGCTGAAACCGAGAAGCTAAATTTCATAAAGGGGCCAAGTGCCAAACTTTTAAAATATTTCAAGCATAAAAATATCGTAAACGCTGACTTTAATCTTATTTCTAAGGATGGAAGAGTGAGTTTAATGATTGATTGGAAAGTGATGACTGGTGAAGGGTTTTCTTACTTTGGTTACATTAAAAAAGGAAACAAAATTAGCCTTGAGTTGATGGGAGGCCAAGTTGTTGACCTTATTTATACCGAGGAATTTGAGCCTAAGGAGTATGTGAAATATGGTTTTTCAACTTATAGAACTCAATTGAATTTAAGTCTGGAACAAATTGCTTTATTGCAGTCGAATATCGTTACAAAGGCGACTATGACCTGGAGTAAGCGTAGCGAAGATTATAAGATTACAAATCCGGCATACTTTGTAAGCGAGTTACCCAAGTTGATGAAGTAAGCTTAATAAGATAAAATAAAAAAAGCTGGTAAGTCATTCGACTTGACCAGCTTTTTTATTTGTATGACTTAGAATATCTAATCTTCAGAAATGCTTTCTCCCCATTGATCTGAAATACCATCAAGTATTAGCATCAGTTCATCATAATTTCCTGAACGAAGCATTTGAATACGAGTTTGCTTAAAATTGTAAAGACCTTTAAACATACCTGCCATATGTCGTCGCATATGAAGAATACCACGTGTTTCATCTATCCAATCGATAGCAGCATCTATTTGTTGTTTTAGCATTTCAACTTGCTGAGAAACTGTAGCTGGAGGTAAAAGTTCACCAGTTTTCAGATAATGTTTCACATCACGAAAGATCCATGGCTTGCCAACAGCTGCACGTCCAATCATAATGGCATCCACACCATATCTATCGAAAGCCTCTTTAGCTATAATAGGGTTTGTAATATCGCCATTCCCTATAATAGGGATATGTATACGTGGGTTGTTTTTCACCTTCCCAATCATATCCCAATCAGCTTTCCCAGTGTACATTTGGCAACGGGTTCGACCATGAACGGTTAATGCTTGAATCCCAGTGTCTTGTAGTTGTTCTGCAAGATCGACAATGATTTTAGAATCTTCATCCCAGCCTAATCGGGTTTTAACCGTGACAGGAATATTGACAGCTTTAACAACTTCTTCGGTAATCTTTAGCATCAAAGGAATATTCTGAAGCATACCTGCCCCAGCTCCCTTTGTCGCTACTTTACGAACAGGGCAACCAAAGTTTATATCAATAAATTCAGGATTAGCTTGCTCAATAATTTTGGCAGCTCCAACCATAGCTTCGACTTCCTTGCCATACATTTGAATGGCAACAGGACGTTCATCATCAAGAATGGTCAGTTTTTTCATTGTACGATTTACCAAGCGAATAAGTGCATCAGATGATACAAATTCGGTGTACATTAAATCGGCACCATATTGCTTACACAACAAACGAAATGGTGGGTTGGTCACATCTTCCATGGGTGCCAGTAACACTGGCTGATTCCCTAAATCTAAATTTCCTATCTTCACTTTATAACCTGTATTAAGAGCTAGCACAATGATGTCAAAAACACAATATTGATCTGATGTAAATACTTAATTCAGACCGACTAAAATCTCTATTGTTGTCTTTTTATTTGACTGCAAAGATATAACAGATCTTCAAATTAAAAATAGGGCCTTAGAAACATCTGTTTTTTTAATAAAAGCAGGCTAAAAGGTATCATGTAGTTTAAGTATAAAATGTTAATTTTGTTTCTGTTGTTCAAAATCTGCTATAGAAAAACTGTTTGTATGCTAAAAAAAAGTTTGATTCCCCTAATAGCCATATTCTTTATAGGAATACTTGTTTTGGCTTATTTATATATGCAAAAACAGGAAGAATATAAGACTAGTGATCACTTCTTAGCTATTCCCGCCTCTTCTGAAATTATGATACATTTTGATGACTTGGAAGAATTGATTTCTAAACTTAGCGATAATCAAGGTGTGTGGAAAGAGCTTTGTCAATTTAAAACCCTTAGTGATATTGACAATAACTTAAAAGATTTTTCAAATCTTATAAACGACCCATCTTCTGAGGCAGAATTGGATTTAGATCGATCCTTGACGATTGCAAGTCAGATCATGGGAAAAAATCAGGTTGAATACCTCTATGTTCTTCCAGTTCGCAGTTACCTTGAAGAGAAAAGAATTCAATCTTTCATTCAAGATAAATTGAATTCTCAAAAAGCATTGATCAATCGAAAATACAATGGCGTGAGTTTATATACGCTACCAAAATCTAATTCTGGAAAGGAATATTTGCATTTCTGTTTTTCAAAAGGATTAATGATGGTCAGTTCATCCATGATTTATCTTGAAAATTCTGTTAGACAACTTGATGAATCTGGTTCTATTAGCGAATCGATGGGCTTTGATCAGATTTATAAGACGAAGGGTGAAAATGTAGATGCTAATATTTATTTTAACCTTAAGAAATGCCAAAAACAGTTTGCAAGCCTATTTGATAAGGATTTAAAATCACATATAAACCATTATTCTCATCTTGGGAATTGGGTTGAATTGGATTTAAGCTTCCGTGATCATTTGGTTCTTCTGAATGGTTTTACTTATTCCAATCAACAAGAAAATAATTATTTGAACGTGTTCATGAAGCAGGATGCCGTTAAAATGGAGATGGAATCTATTTTACCAGCAAATTCAGGCTTAGTTGCGATTTTAGGATTAAATGATCCAAATCAACACAAGAATGCATATCGTAAATTTCTTGAAGGGAATGATGGTTTAGAGAATTACTTAGCGGGATTAAAAATATTGAAGAATAAAACTGGAATCGATTTTGAGAAGTTGTTTTACTCACTAATCCATAGGGAAATAGCTCTTGTTTATCTGGATAACCAGACAGATAAGGAATTTTCAATCATTAGAACTAAATCAGCAAGTGCAGCCAAAGAGAAGTTGGTGAGTATGTTAGCGGCTTATGCTGAAAAAACCAAACGCAGCTTGTCGTATTATTCGACAACTATAAAGCTAGATGGTGCAACAAGATTCGATGTTTTTAGAATGCCCGATGATTTGATATTTGAGAAGATATTTGGTCGCATGTTTAAGGGAGCTCCTTCTAACTATGTTACCATTTTTGAAAATTATTTGATTTTTGGAAAAACTAAAGCTCAGTTATCAGAATTTATTCATGCCTCTTTCCTAAGAAAAACGTTAGATAAAGATCCTGTCTATGATGAGAGCAAGGAATATTTATCGAATAAGGCGAATTTCTTCTTTTATACCTCAATGCCTCGATCAAATAAGGTAGTTACCAGTTTCTTGGGTGAGAATTATCAAACTGATATTTTAGAACAAAGAGAAAGCCTCAATAAGTTTCAAGCCATTGGACTACAAATGAGTGTCAATGAAGATTTGATTTACAATAATATTTTTGTGAAACACAATCCTGTCTTAGAGTTGGCTCCTCAAACAGTTTGGGAATCGCGTCTTGATACAGCTTTTGTGCATAAACCTTTCTTGGTAAAGAACCATTATACTCAAGAGAAGGAAATTTTGGTTCAGGATCTAAGTAATCAGCTTTATCTTATCAATCCTGCATCGGGTCGTATTCTATGGAAAAAACCTTTATCATCTTCTATTGTGGGTGATGTTAGCCAAGTGGATTTATTCAGAAATAATAAGTTGCAATATGTGTTTGTTACGGAAGATAAATTATATCTAGTCGATAGAAATGGTAAAGATGTAAGAAATTATCCTGTTCTATTACGATCTAAAGCTGTAAGAGGCTTGTCTGTTTTTGATTACAGCAAGAATAGAAATTATCGATTTTTTGTGCCAGGACTTGATCAAAAAATATACGCTTATTCAAAAGATGGAAAGATATTAGATGGGTGGAAATTTAAAAAAGCAGAAAATCCTATTATTAGTGAAGTGCAACATTTTAGAATAAAGAGTAAGGATTATATTGTTTTTGCTGATGAATATCGTGTATATATCCTGAATAGGAAAGGGCAAATTCGCTTAAAACCTAAGAAGCAGATTGCTAAATCGAAGAATAATATTTTCTACTTTGAGAGTGCTAACTCTAAGAATTTAGATAGATTGGTTACTACCGATAGAGAAGGAAATATCCAGTATTTCTATATGAATGGTAATGTTGAGACCAAAAATATAACTGGTTTAGATAATGATCATCATTTTGTAGCTAGAGATATTGATGCTGATGGTGCATCTGAATATATTATAAGTGACCAGAATAAATTGCATGTATACGAAACGAATGGGAGTGAGATTTTAGAAAAGGAATTTTCTTCGACTATTTATGGAGCTCCTGCAGTTTATCGGTTTTCGAGAAATAAATGCGAGATAGGAATTTGTTTAAAACATGATAATGAGTTACATCTCATCAATACCAATGGGGATAATCACAAAGGCTTCCCATTAAAGGGAAACACTGCTTTTTCAATTGCTTTTTCGAAAGGAACACAAAAAGGCTTCTACTTATTCGCATGTGATGATCGTAACTTCCTGTTGAATTATTCCGTTAAACTGTGATATTCAGTGATAAAAAGCCTATATTTGGTGTTTAATTAAATGTGGAGTGAACGATTATGTTTTGAAAAGGGTGTTTACTTTTGCGGATAATTACTGATAGTATTATAATTTTAAACGACACAAATCATTATCTATATGAAAAAGAAACTCCAAATCCCTATTTTGCTAGTCTTGTTTTGTTGCTTGACTATGCCATTTAAATCATGCGTTGATTCTGATGACTATGATTTCGATAAATTATCTGATAAAATTGATTGGCAACCAAATTTTGTAGCACCTGTTGGTTATGGAGAGTATAGTCTTTGGTATTTGTTGAATCAGCATAAGGCAGTATCAGCTGATCAAACAATTGTTCTTGGTGATGATGGTTTAATTCACATCAAATATACCGAAGCTAATATTTTTGAATATTCTGTTGACGAAGTCTTAGAGTTTCCAAATGACAATCAACTTGAAAATGATGCAAGTAAAGATATCGGTACGTTTCCCAACGGTTCCCAATTATTAGGAGATAAAAGTTTTAATGTAGAAAGTAATTTCGCATTTGAAACAGGTGATAGTCAAATTATTCTTTCAGAAGTTACTTTTGGAGCTAATCTAAACTTTACTATTTCAAATCCAATTAATAAAAATATTGAGATAAAAGTTTCTTTACATGATCTAGTTGATAATAATCTTATTGAGGAGAAATTGATTGATGTAGTGATATCTAATTCCTCTCAGAGTTTTGTATGGAACCTATCTGGTACGACTTTGCCATTTGTAATAGATGATAATACAACGCAAAACACAGTTAAAATAAATTTTGAAATTCTTGTTAAGGATGATGGAGTAGATGTAGTTTCTAGCGGCTCTCAATTAGGGATAAGTTATAAATTACAAGATGTTAATTTTGATGTTGCCAAAGGTGATTTTGGTGATCAAACTATCGATATTGGTTCTGGTGATATCGACTTGGGTGTTGACTTCTGGGATGACATCGATGGTGAATTCACTTTCGCTGATCCAAGTATAAAACTAGTTTTGAACAATAAGGTTGGCGTACCTTTTAAGGTGTTAGCTAATATGACAGCTTCAAATTCTGATGGAGTTACCTTAAATCTAGATCCTCTTGATCAGTTACCAGATTATCCTAAAACTGAAGCCGAGGTATTAGAAGGTATAGAAGTCTCAATCATATATAATAAGGATAATTCTCAGATTGTACCGTTTATGGCTTTGCCTCCTTCAGGAAATATTACTTATTCGGGTAGTGTAATAATTAATCCTTTAGACTATAATCCGTTAGCTCCAGGGAATGATATCAATATTATCACAGGGACATCATCTATTTCTGCAGATTTAGAAATGGATATCCCAATGGATTTCAAGGCTGACAATTTAAGTATTTCTGATACCATTGATGAAGTTGATATTGATGATGCAGAGAAGATGATAAAGGCTGCCATTATTATCACATCGGAGAATGGCTTACCATTGGATGTTATAATTGAAAACGTATTGTTTACTGATGCAAGTTTCGCAGTACTTTCAACAATTTCGAATGAAAGTATTATCAAGGCTGCAGGAGTTACTGCAACGGGTGAGGTAGATGCATCTACAATTACTAAGGAGATTAGTAGAATTGAATTGACTGCAGATCAGATTAAGAGTTTGAATGATACTGAAAATATCATTATTAAAGCTTCTGTGAATACATCTGGTGATGGAACACAGTCTGTGAAACTTAAAGGAACCGATAAGTTGAAATTTTCAATTGCGGTAAATGCACAACTTGACCTATCTAAATAACCTTAAGCTTTTATACACATGCATAAAACAATAATAAAATATAGCCTGCTGTTATTTGTCGGATTAATAGTGACAAATTTAGCCTCAGCACAAAAAATGAATAACACACTGTATTTAATGCAGAATGTGCCTCAAAGCAATCAGTTGAATCCAGCAATTCAGCCAGAATGCAAAGTCTTTATTGGCTTTCCAGGTTTGAGTTCAATCTACTTTAATTACGCCAATAATGGTTTCACTTATAATGATATCATTAAAGACGGAACGGGCTTACAGAAGGATTCATTAGTTGTGGATATTAATAGTTTCCACGATGCTTTGAAATCGACAAATATAATTTCAAATCAATTAGATTATACATTTTTATCTTTGGGAATTCGTGCCAAGAAAATGTTTTTCACACTTGATGTGAGTTCAAAAGTTGATACCCGTTTAGGTTTTGATAAAGGTTTAATTTCTTTTTTTAAGGATGGTAATGCCGGATACATGGGACGTACAGCAAATTTGGGTGCTATAGGACTTGAGGGGACTGCCTATAATGAAGTTGCACTGGGTGTATCGAAACAAGTTACTGAGAAGTTGACTGTGGGTATAAAAGCTAAGATGCTTTTTGGAGTTGCCAATATGCATATGGATCAATCTAATTTATCGGTTTTTACATCAGAATCGGGTGATTTGGTTCAGCTACGTTCTAAGCAATTAATGAAAGTATCTATGCCTCTTGATATAACACAAAAGATTGCTGATGATGGAACAAATTACATTGACGATATCGATGTTTTGGATGATGATATGGATGCAAACTTCTTTTCAGGAACTAATAATAAGGGTTTTGCTTTTGATTTAGGAGCGACATACCAATTCGATGATAGAACAACTTTCTATGCTAGTATACTAGATATTGGAGGTATTAAGTGGAATGATTCGTATGAGTTGTATCAAGATGCAAGTTTTGATTGGAAAGGTGGCGATTGGTCACAGTCAGGAAATTCGAATGATCCTAACTATCGCGAGATTGAGGATGTAATGGAAGATTTGACGGATTCCATTTCAGATGCTTTCCGATTCAGAGATAATACAGGATCTTATTCTAAAGCTTTGCCGACTAAAGTGTATTTAGGAGGTTCATATGAGCTGAATGAGCGTATTAATCTTGGAGCAGTCAGTCGTACTGAGATTTATGATGGGAAGTTTCGTCCTTCTTTAACTTTATCGGCTAATACTCGTGTGATTCGTAATTTTTCGGCATCGGTAAGTTATTCTATGGTGAATAACTCGTACAATAATATTGGCGCTGGTATTGCTGCCAAGTTGGGACCTTTCCAAATTTATGCGGTGAGTGATAATATTCTTGCTATGAATCCAAACACGGCTCAAACAGCTAATTTTCGTTTTGGTTTGAATATGATGTTTGGTTGTCGTAAAAAAACTAAGAAGAAGGATGTTTGTAAAATTCAGGAAGATCTAATTCTTGAGCATATGGAAAAAATAAAAGAACAAACTAGAAAAGAAATTGAAGAGTAATTTCTCATTATTAATATTTTAAAAAAAAGAGCTTGTCTGAAAGGATAAGCTCTTTGGGTATTATGGTAAATGATTTAATTACATTCGCCATTCATTGGTTTTAAAAGCACCTCTGGCATGTAGTATCCACTGGCTTTCGTCCAGAGGATTAACCCCTTTATATTCTCTCTCTTTCCCTTCTCCTTCGGGGCAATCTTGATAGCCAGAAAAGCCAAACTTCACTTTCCCTTTACCGCCAGTAAGTGAACTTAAACGGATATTAAAATCCATAGATGTCGCAGCTGGAACTTCCCCCTCTAGGTGAAATTTCCCATCGTCGAATTCAGGATTGGCAAATACAGCTCGCATCTGATTCAATTCACTCGCAATTTTTCCAAGAAATTCTTCTGGTGCAGATATTCTGAACTTCAATACGGGCTCTAATAAGTTTGTGTTGGCTTCTTTCAAGCCTTTCATTAGTCCCATTGGAGTCGCTATCATAAAATCACCAGGACGTGAATGCATCTCGTGATCTTCTCCCTCTATGAGTGTAATTCTGATGTCTGTAACTTCCCATCCTTTTATTCCTTGTTCCAAAGCTTTAGGGATGGTTCGTTCCACTTCGTTTTGATATTTTTGTAGAACATCGTTAACCCCAACTGTCGATTCGTAAACTACGCCGCAACCTCTTTCTCCTGGTTCAATTTTGAATCGTAAGACTGCCCAACATGGCTTTGGCATGGTGTAACGAATATAGCCTTCAATTTCTTTTGCGGGTGTTTCTTTATATACAACAGTTGGTTCGTCAAAACTGACTTCTATGCCAAATCGACTACGAAGAAGCATCTCCAAAATTTCCATTTGGATGGTTCCCATGATATGAAGATTCATTTCCCGATCTTCTTTGAACCATTCAAATTGCAATAAAGGATCTTCACTTGAAAGTTCTTGCAAGGCTTCAGCAAGCTTGGCATAATCGGCCTCATTTTTTGATTTAACGCCAACAATCAGTAGTGGAATTTGCAGTGTTGTATTTTCGGGAATACCATTTTTATTTCCTAATATATCGCCAACCTGGACTTCTGGCATACCACTTACCAAACCTATATCTCCAGCTTGCAAGCTCCCAATATCAACTTGTTTATTGGTGTAAATCTTTCGGATCTGAGCAACTTTCTCATCTCTGTTAGCAATTACATTCCGTATGCTATCTCTGTTTTTCAAACTTCCTCCAAACATTCGAATATGCGCCAAACGCCCCAGGGTTTTATCGTGTTCAATTTTAAATACCAGAGCTGAGGGTTCGATATCTGATTCTGCGGATGCATTGGGAAAATAAGTCACAATAGCATCGAGTAATTCAGTCATTCCCGAGCCATTTTTAGCCACTCCCAATAATACAGGGTTTATTTTTGACTGCTTGCACAAGTGCTGAGCTTTAGAAATACAGTAAGAGGGATCCAATTTTTCTCCATCCAAATACTTTTCGAGGACTTCCTCGTCGGTATTGGCTAAGACCTCGAGAGATAATTCTCTTAGTTCTTCTCCCAACTCGTTGGTTTCATCTTGCCATAAATCACAAATTGCAGCTTCATTACTACCTTCCTCTAAGCAAGATTGGAGAGAAAAGACAGGCGCTTTTAGTTCCTTTTGTAAATCTTGAATAACCTGAAGGACATCGGCTCCAGAACGATCAATTTTATTGATGAAAATCAGAACAGGAATGTCTCGTTCACGAAGAGCTTCGTATAAAGTATGTGTATGTGCTTGGACGCCTTCTGCGGCCGAAACAACGAGTATGGCAGCATCTAAGACTCGAAGGACGCGTTCCACTTCGGCCGAAAAATCGACGTGACCTGGTGTATCAATCAAATTAATCTGCGTGTCTTTCCAAATAAAGGAGGTGCAAGCAGAGCGTACCGAAATACCACGTTCTTTTTCTACTTGAAGCGAATCGGTGATGGCACTTCCCGAATCGACACTTCCCATTTTTCGTGTTGCTCCACCAAGAAAAAGGAGATTTTCAGTTATTGTTGTTTTACCAGCATCTACATGAGCCAGCACAGCTATATTTCGTATGTTTTGCATGTTTTTCAAAATAGATTCTGAAATAAATTCAGGCTATGAATATAAGCAAGTATAGTGGAGGATAAAAAGGTTTAATAATAAATAGATTTGAGGCTTTAACATACTTTCGATAAGCGCCAAAATTGACTGCTTATACGAAATATAGAATCAAGTTTTGTGTTAGGGATTACTCATTCATGCCTATTTAATAAGTATTCGTGAATCGCTCCGCTTATTGGAAGTGAAAACCCCACAGCGAAGAATGCAAGAATAGGGTTTGTGTTGAAGACTGTGGACTCAAAATCTGTGGATTGATTAATAAAGCTAAAAAAGAGCGAGGAGTTAAAACGGAAAGCCCACCGCTTATAGCTCTTTTAAGAGTCTAAAAGCGAACACCCAAAAGCAAAAAGTGAAGAAGGGTATAAAAAAAAATGAAATGCTTATATTTGTCCTTCAAAATCGAATAATATGGCATTATTAAAATTTATATTAGTTGGAGCAGGTATCTATTACCTTATCAAATTTTTGTTTCGAGCTTTCTTCCCAGTTATTGTGAAGAAGACTTTCGAAAAGATGCAGCAGAAGCAAAATCAGCAGCAGCAACAACATCAGGAGAAACCAGAAGGTGAAGTAACTGTTGAAAAGAATACGACAAATAAAGACAAGCACGACACAAAAGGTGTAGGTGACTATGTCGATTTTGAAGAAGTTGACGATTAATTTATTTTGAATATGAATGATTCTTAGGCAGTTTGTGCTTAAGAATTTGTTCATTATAAGATGAACGGCTACTTTTGTTATCCAATTTCAGAAAAAATATAATCTAAATATAAAACTATGGCTCAGGAAGATGTTTTCAAAAAACTGGTAGCTCATTGTAAAGAATACGGATTCGTATTTCAATCATCAGAAATTTATGATGGTTTATCTGCGGTTTACGATTATGCGCAATTGGGTGTTGAATTAAAAAACAACATTAAAAAGTATTGGTGGGATTCGATGGTAAAACTGCACGAGAATGTGGTTGGTATTGATACTGCTATTTTTATGCACCCTTCCATTTGGAAAGCATCGGGCCACGTTGATGCTTTTAGTGATCCTTTGATTGATAATAAAGACTCAAAGAAGCGTTACAGAGCTGACGTTTTGATTGAAGACTTGATGGCTAAGTTCGAGGCTAAAATGGATAAGGAAGTTGCAAAAGCTCAAAAGAAGTTTGGTGATAGTTTCGATGAGGCTCAATTCCGTGCGACTAATCCTCGTGTATTGGCTAACAAAGAAAAGATGGATGCTGTGCATGCTCGTTTCGTTGTAGCTTTAGAGAAAAATGACTTGGACGAGTTGAAGCAAATCATTATCGATAATGAGATTGCTTGTCCTGTTTCGGGAACTAAAAATTGGACTGATGTTCGTCAGTTTAACTTGATGTTTTCAACCGATATGGGTTCAACTGCTGATGGTAGCAGCAAAATTTACCTTCGTCCGGAAACGGCTCAGGGTATTTTTGTGAATTACCTGAATGTACAGAAAACGGGTCGTATGAAGATTCCTTTTGGTATTGCTCAAATTGGTAAGGCATTCCGTAACGAGATTGTTGCTCGTCAGTTTATTTTCCGTATGCGTGAGTTTGAACAAATGGAACTTCAGTTCTTTGTTCGCCCAGGTGAGGAGATGAAATGGTTCGAGGCATGGAAAGAAACACGTATGAGCTGGCACAAAGCTCTTGGTTTTTCAGATGATAAATACCGTTTTCATGATCACGATAAGTTGGCTCACTATGCCAACGCTGCAACAGATATTGAATATAAGTTCCCATTCGGATTTAAAGAGGTTGAAGGAATTCACTCTCGTACCGATTTTGACTTGAAACAACACCAGGAATTTTCTGGTAAAAAAATTCAATATTTCGATCCTGAGTTGAATGCAAGCTATACACCCTATGTGGTTGAAACCTCAATTGGTGTAGACCGTATGTTCCTCGAGATTATGTCGGAAGCCTACAGGGAAGAAAAAATTGAAAAAGAAGATGGTAAAGTTGACGAACGTATTGTTCTGAAATTGCCTCCAGCATTGGCGCCAGTGAAACTGTGTGTAATGCCATTGGTTAAAAAAGATGGTTTACCTGATAAAGCCCGTGAGATTATTAAAGAATTGAAATTTGATTTCAATTGCCAGTACGACGAGAAAGACTCTATTGGTAAGCGTTACCGTCGTCAGGATGCTATTGGAACACCTTTCTGTGTAACTTTAGATCACCAGTCGTTAGAAGATAATACCGTAACAATTCGTCATCGTGATACGATGGCTCAAGAGCGTGTTGAGATTGCGAAACTATATGATATCATTAAGTCAGAAGTAAGCATGAAAAAGTTATTCAAAAAACTGAAATAGTCTTTACAAGCTTAAATATATTGAGAGGCATCCATTGGGTGCCTCTTTTTTTTGCTTGTGGATTTAGTTGAACCCCTTCAGGGTTCTTGTTCTATTGATTCATAACCACAGGTTTCACCTGTGGTTATTTAAGTTCAATCCCTTCGTGATTTTTTTTAAAAATTGTTGTGTGAGGATTGATAAATGTATAATTGGCTAATAATTGATCTCCACTACGGATTGGTTGAATACCTTCGGGGTTCTGTGTTTTGTTATTTGTAAGCACAGGTTTCAACTGTGCCTATTTAGGTTTAATCCCTTCAAGATTTATTCTGGGTAATGATCAATGGATTTTTGGATATTGTTATTAATCGGAATGGTGTAAATGAAAATTAACCACGAAGAGGTTAAATGTGAATAGTCATGGATGTCATCCATGCCTATGGGGCAGTATGAGTGAGAACTCTGAAGAAGTTCAACATATAAGCTGGTTCTATGCTTGGAATATGTCATGCCTAACTAGAAAATATAAAAAAAAAGAGAAATTTTCATCTGCGATATATTTTATAGAATAATGAGACTCAGAGACGTACCTGTAGGTGGGTGTTTCTCTCACTTTTTTTTATTAAAAAAAGCTTGGTTTTGTTTTGCAAGAATGAAACATTTCCATACATTTGCAACGCATTCAAAAGCAATGCCCAGATGGCGGAATTGGTAGACGCGCTGGTCTCAAACACCAGTGAGGCAACTCGTGCCGGTTCGATCCCGGCTCTGGGTACCGCGAAAATCCTCTTGAGAAATCAAGAGGATTTTTTTGTGCTTTTTTTTCTGATCACGTAAATGGGGAATTGACCTGGACGGCTGTCATAGCTCAGTCAATTTAGAACAAAATATCTATGAATAAAATACGTTTAGTACTCTTATTGCAATTGGTATCCTTTTTAGGATTTTCTCAGGACTACAAATATCTACCCACACATACAGGCGAAATTATCAAACACAAAAACTACATTTTATCTTATAGTGAGAAGTTTGAGCAAGCACAATGGGTGGCTTATGAGCTAAATGCGAATGAAACGACTGGTTCAATTAAGCGAGCTGATAATTTTAGACCCGATCCCATCGTAAAAACAGGCTCTGCAAATCTTAAAGATTATAAGGGGAGTGGTTACGATAGGGGACATTTGGCTCCTGCGGCTGATATGGGATTTACAACAGCAGCCATGTCCGAGAGTTTCTATATGTCGAATATGTCCCCACAAAGGCCTTCCTTTAATCGTGGTATCTGGAAAAAATTGGAAACTCAGGTTAGAAATTGGGCAAAAGCTTACGACAAGATTTATGTGGTAACAGGTGCTGTCTTAAAGCCAGGCTTGCCAATTATTGGGAAGAATAGAGTTGCTGTACCTGAGAAGTATTATAAGATTGTTTTTCGCGAAAAAGCAGGTCAATCAGATATGATTGCTTTCCTATTAGCTAATAAGAAGTCAGAACAGCCCTTAACGAGTTTTGTTGTAACTGTGGATCAGCTTGAAAAGTTAACGGGGCTTAACTTCTTCCCACAACTACCAGATGGTATTGAGAACAAGCTGGAAGCTAATCGAGGTCTACATAACTGGCGATTTGGATCAAGAAAAGGATATTCTCATGCTATTGTAAAGGCTAATAAAGATATTGAAGCAATTCGAATAAAGCCGTATGTAGGCCAATGTTGTGGCAAAACGAAGAATGGTTCACAATGTAAGCGAAAGTCGAGCTCAGGCTCTCGCTATTGTTGGCAGCATAAAAAGAAAGGGAAAGCTTAACTTTCCCTTTTCCTTCTGAATAACTTAAAGCTCTACTGGTGTGATTCAATAAAAATGAACATCTAAGATTATTGCCTGTCTATATTTTTTTTAGGATTACTTTCTTGCGATAGAAATGTATCGCTTAGTTAAGAACAATTAGAATGGACATTCATCGATCAGCGTGTATTGATGTCAGCTTGTTATGTTTTTTCTTATTATATGTAGAAATATTTTCTTGTATTAAGCCATCCAGTCTTTCTACAATACTCTTGAAAGGAGATGCTTCCCAAGATGAGCGATAATAATGTGATTTGCCTTTATACTTTAAAGTCGTATAGGGTACATCTCTATATTTTGTCTTCTGCTGAAGCTTGATCTCTTGAAATTTGAACTCAGTGAAAAGTTTTTGTAGCTCATCTAATTCTACTTTGCTAAGTCTGAATTTAATTATTCCTTTATTTCTCACATTTGAAATACCATGATAGATTGCTTCTCCTTCTGTGTTGATGTTGAGTTCATACACAGGACATTTTCCGCGACATCTCGATTTTATTAAGGTAATCAAGTTTGATTGTTGTGAATATTCTGCCTTTTGATAGGCCGAACAACTGAAAAGTAGAATTGCTAGTATTATTCCTATAGCTTTCATAAGAATTTGTTTAAAGTTGTGATGAAAATAGCTTAGACTTAAAATGAAGTATCATCCCAGTTTTAAAAGTCAAAAACTGGGATGATAACTTCTATGATTCTTAATCCCCTAAAAAAAGAATCAAATTTGAAGAGTAGGTTAATACTTGCTTCAAGATCTTTTCTGCCCTTTCTTTCCGAAAGTAGCTCCACGTTTCCAGACTTTAATTGTAGGTGCCGATTTGGATTTAGTACCTATATTCAATGACTTGCGGATGTAATTTCTTAACTCAACAAATTCAGGATAATTATAAAAAAGCTGAACTTTCTTATTGGCATAAGTATCTCCTGTTGGTTTGTTGAAGATGACAAAGTGAGTAAAGCATTCAGCAATGTCCTCACCAGGGTTAGTGGAGGCGTATTGTGTCACAAATCGATCTTGATACTTCTCGTAAAAAGTTTGCTTTTTGCTTTCATCATCACCAGTATCCAGAAATTCATCATGAATATCTTTCCAGAAATTTTGATAGAGTGCATTTATATACGATCCTTCTTTTGCGCAACCTTCTCCTGGGAAATAATTTTGACAATTATTTTCAGTTTTTTTCGAATCGACCTGTGTATCGTTCAGTGTTAAAACATGTCCGAATTCATGAATAATCGTATAGGATAATTCACCATCTGAATTAAAACCACCATAGTAAGCCATGTCAATGGCAATTCCGATCTGCCATTTTGTAAGATCATTTGTTGTTTGAACAACATAGCCTGCAATTCCACTTTCTTCCCCCGTAATAACAATGTATTCGTTAAAGAATGTTATGTAATTATTTGGTACAATTTTACTGATTAAGTCCCAAATCTCGGTGTGTTTTTTACTGTCCTTCTGTAATTCCAAAAGGTTATCAGCAACTTTGTAGTCTGTTGTTTTATTTATGTTGTATCCCTCTACTGAATAAAGTGTAATACCCCCTTCTTCACTTGTCGGACCATCTGTCGACTCATCTTTGTCTTCAATAGGTTTGTTAGGCGTCTCTTTTTTTTCGGGCTCTACGACATCATCATCCTTACTACAGGCATTAAATGTATTGAGAACTAATAAGGACAGTAATAGAATTACGAGTATTCTCAGTCTTTTTTGAAGGAGCATATTATTCAAATTTTAGTTTGACTTGTATCTCATTGTAATACTAAAACAACTCTCGAATTGAATACCCTACTTTTTTTTTTAATGTTTAGACTTTAATCAAGTTACTTACGTTTATTTACTAATCAGAATTTGATTTTTGTGAGAACTTAAAAAAAATATGTAAATCGTATTTACTTGCAGAATTTAATTTAAATTGAGCCCAATTAAACTGTCATAGAGTTTGTGAAACGCTTATTTCTATATCGAAAGAAAACCTGTGGAAGAATTAGATAAGAAAAATATAAATTTATCCTTGTGTAAAACGAAGGTGTTCGAGAGGGTTTTTAACTTACATGCCCCCTTACTCCATAATTTTATCTACTACAAGTGCGGTGATCCTGACATGTCAGATGATATCGTACAAGAAGCTTTCGTTAAACTTTGGGAGAATTGCAAGAAAGTACTTTTTCTAAAAGCTAAATCTTTTGTCTTTACAGTTGCAAAAAATCTATTTCTTAATCATGTGTCGCATCAGAAGGTTAGACTGAAATATCATCAGGAAATACCAGATGAGTTAAATATTGAGAGTCCTGAGTATATTATGGAAGAATCTGAGTTTCGGGTGATTTTAAATAATGCTATTGCTGATTTGCCAGAAAAACAGCGTGTTGTTTTTCTGTTGAATAGAATCGATAAAAAAACATATGCTGAGATAGCCGAGATGTTGGATATCTCGGTAAAAGCCATAGAGAAACGAATGCATATAGCATTGATAGCTTTGAGAGAAAAAATTGGTAATGTTTAGATATAGAGGTAGGGTAATTGAACTTTAACATGTTTTAATTGTAGATACAACATAAATTTCAATCACCTTAATTGATGGTTTAGACTTATTTTGTAATAAAATAATAGAATTCGACCTGATAAATTTCAGGATTTAATAAGATATCCATGCAGAATAATTTCACTGATGATACATATTTGGCAAGATGGCTTAATAATGAGTTGTCTGATGCAGAAGTGAAAGCTTTCGAGAAGACTGAAGATTATTATGCTTATAAAAGAATAGCTGAAACTTCATCTCTATTAGAAAAGCCCTCCTTTGATAAGGAAAAAGCTTTTCAGAAACTTCTGCAAAATAGAATGGCTGCAAGGAGAAAGCCTATAATTACCTTTTGGCCTTACTGGCTAGCAGCTTCTGTTGCTATACTAATGGGTATCCTCTTTTTATTACCATCAGAAACAGGATACAAAAGTTTGAATGGAGAGCAGCTTGCTTTTAATTTACCTGATGGGTCAAAGGTTAAGTTGAATTCTAAATCTGAAATTTCGTTTCATGATAAAAAATGGGATAATAAAAGAGAGTTAAACTTAAAAGGGGAAGCTTATTTTAAAGTAATTCCCGGATCAAAATTCAAGATACATACCAATTGTGGTGATGTGAGTGTATTGGGAACTGAGTTTAATGTTCATTCCCGAAACAATTTTTTCGAAGTACTTTGTTTCGAAGGTCGTGTGAAAGTCGATTTTATGGGAGATTCTATCATCCTAAAAGGGGGTGATGCTGTTCGTTTTATCGATGAAGATAAAGAGTCATGGATATTTTCGCAACAATCTCCATCATGGACAAAAGGAGAAAGTACCTTCGAAAACCTGCCTCTTAAAGAGGTGGTGAAGGCTCTCGAGCGTCATTATAAAGTTCGTTTTGAGGCTAACGGAATTGATCTAAGTCAACGATTCACAGGGAGTTTTACTCATGATGATTTAGAATTGGCTCTTAAATCTGTTTTTTATCCTATGGAGATTAAATATAAAATAAGAAGAAAGAAACCGATTTTATTGTATCGTAAATAATGAAGTATCTAATCTTATATTTCTTTATCCTGATAACTTTCCCTCTCTTATCTCAAGAGAAAACCAGCACTTTGAGCTTTGAAAGTGCAAGCTTGAAAGAGGTGTTGAATAAGCTTGAATCTCAGTTTGATGTTCGTTTCTCATATCGCGATGATATTGCGAATCAATACAAATTTAGTTTCGAGATATCTGATGCCTCACTTTATGTCATAATTACTAAACTTCAGCAGGAAACCCAATTAATTTTTGAGAAGATAAGTTCCCGATACATCATTGTGAAAGAGGATGAAACTCCACGTTTTATCACTATAAGAGGCAGGTTGGTCGATAAGACGACACAAACACCTCTTTGGGGTGGTACTATTATTAACCAGACTCAAAAAAGGGGATGTACATCTGATGAAGAGGGGTATTTCGAATTGAGAAGAAATACTTCAGTAGATACGATCTTGATTCAGTATATTGGATTTACTTCTATAAAATTTTGCGCCAATATCATCAAGGATAATTTGCTGATAAAGGCTGAATTATATGAATCGCACGAACAACTGAATGAAGTTTTGATTGATCAGATTAGTGATGGGACAGGCAACAATTACGATGGATCTATTATGCTTTCTTCTGACGATATTAAGTCGGTTACTGCTTCTCCAGACCCAGACGTTTTTGAGACCCTTCAACTCATTCCAGGAGTTGTTAGTCCTTCAGAGTCGAATTCTGATTTGCATATTAGAGGGGGAACTCCCGACCAGAATCTGATTTTATGGAATGGCATCACTATTTACCACAATTCTCATTTTTTTGGCATGATTTCAGCGCTTAATCCTCACCAGATTTCCGATGTGAAGATATTTCGAAGTGGTGCAAGTGCTCAATACGGTAATCGTATTTCAGGTGTTATCGATATGCGCTCTGATAGGAGGATTCCTGAACAAGTGGGTGGGAGTTTAGGAGCTAACTTTAATTATATGGATGCCCTACTTAAATTGCCGATTAAGAAAGATAAAGTGGGGATAAGTTTAAGTTTCAGAAGATCGTACAATGATTTCATAAAGACCCCGTCCTTTAATCATTATTCTGAACGGGTTTTTCAGAATACAATCATATCAGAGAATAAAGCCTTTGATTCAGAATACACCAAGACAAATACGGACTTTTATTTTAAGGATTTGTCATTGAATACCACTATAAATTTCTCAGATGATCATAAGTTGTATGTGAACTATTTGTATTCGATCAACGATTTAGATTATTCATTTTCTTACGATGATTATTATAAAAGTAAGGATAGGTTAAAGATCAATAATCAGGGCTTGAGCTTGATTTCAGAAGGAAAATGGAGTCGGAATGTCAGACATAGCATTAAAGGAGAATTTTCGTATTACGATCTGGATTATTCTTATCATGGAGAGATTGATAATGGAGAGAAAGCTAAAAATACCAAAGCAAATTCTATTAAAGAGCTAGGACTCGATGCTGATGTGCAAGTTCGCTTAGGTCCCTGGAGTAAATTACGCACGGGATTACAGATTACTTCACAAACAGTAGAATATCACTTTCAGAGTGTAGCAGATGCCTCCGAGAATAACTATATCGATAAAAATAAAGGTGACGAGAATTCCTTTGCCCTTTATTCTGAATTACAGTTTAATAAGAAAAAGGATTTTTATATCAATTTGGGATTAAGATTCAATTATCTGACATCTACTGAAAAGATGTTTTTTGAACCTCGCCTATATGCAAAGTTAAAGCTGGCTAAACCACTTTATTTTAAGTTAACTGCTAGCATCAAGAATCAAAATATAAGTCAAATTCTGGAGTTTCAAACCAGTGATTTTGGTTTAGAGAATCAGGTTTGGGGATTGGCCGATAATTTGAATATTCCAATTCTAAATAGTAAGCAGATATCTGGAGGATTAGAGTGGGATAAGGATGGTTTGAATATCGGTTTGGAAACATACTTTAAGCAAGATGAGGGTTTGACTTCAGTTTCTAAGGCTTTTGTTAATAAAAATGTCTTTTATGCTGAAGGCAAAAGTAAAACATGGGGGTTTGATGCCCTCTTCAGAAAAAGAGGTCAGAATTATAATTCTTTACTGTCCTACTCTCTGATTAAAACCAATTATAGGTTTCTTGATTTGAACGAAGGAAAAACATTTCGCGGAAATTTTGATATTCGCCATGCCGTGGCTGCTGCCTTTACCTACCATTGGCAGTCTTTCGAATTTTCTCTGAATTGGAAATGGCGAACAGGAAAACCCTTTACCCCTGCCAATAGTATTGATCCCGAAAATGGTCAGATCTATTATGATATCATCAATAGCAGTAGGATTTCTAATTACCATCGACTCGATTTCTCATCGGCTTATAAGTTTAGCTTATCGGATTCAAGTAAAAGACAGCTTAAATTAGGATTTAATCTGCAAAACTTATACGATAAAAAAAATGTTCTGGATAGGTCATATATGGTCTATTATGATGAGACATACCAGATGAACGAGCTGAAAAGCTATTCTCTTGGGATAACACCCAATGTGTTTGTGAGATATGAATTTTGATATTCTGTATGTACAGAGTTATAATGATCTTGCTAAGTTTTGTGGGTTTCCGATCCCGAAGTGTCAGGAAACTCCTTGAAAAATAGAATAAGTGAATTGTTTTAGTGGCTTTCAAGTGTTTAATAACTTCACTAAACTTTCAATCCCTACATATCATTTACGTAACGTGTTGTGAAAGCTTTTCCACATGGTAATGACCTTGCGACTGACTACTAGGTTGTAAACGAGTTGCTTTACAATTTATTTCTAAGTTCAGTTAGTTTTTTTTCTATTGATTTTACCTTTTTATTTGCAGATGTTTCTTTATAAATATTTAAGCTTTGAATAATATTTGAGTTTGTATATATGTAATGAATTTTTAATTCCATTGTATTTTCAATATCTAACACCGTCTGATTTTGATCAATAATACTTTGCGTGCATATATCTATTGATAAGCCATCTAAATATTTTTCTTGAATTATTCTTATAATATCTCGAAGTTGTTGATTGTTTAAATTACGTGTAAATGTATAATTGTAATAAAACAATTTATTATCACTTAAATGTATCTCCAATCTAACCTTGTGTCCGCCAATAATAATCTTATAAAAATAGATTTCAATGTCTAAGTTATTTTTTCTAATTCTATATTTAAATTGAGGATATTTAAACTTCTTTAATATATGTTTCTTATTTTTTTGATTAAACAAGTAACCTTCTTGAAAGGCAATTATTTTATTTGTTGTAGATAATTCTTTCTTCTTGTATAAATCAATTATTCTCGAATATTCAGACAAATCTGTGTAATACTCAATTAATCTACTGTAATAATAGTATTTACTATAGTAATACCTATTTATCAAACCGTTTCTTCTATAATTATCTATTATAGCTGAAATTAATCTCATAGTAATTTTTTATGCCTTGCTGCAGGTATGGCCTTATCCCTTTTCCCTGCAGATTTGTTATTTTATCGTTAAATTCTCACTTACATCTTCAGCTAAGCCTTACAGATAGCTATTTGTATGCTCTAAAAAAGGCTTCAAAGATGTAAAATTAAATTTGCATAAGTTGTGAAATTTTATATTAATTTAACGCAAACTCGAAGAATTTGATGTTTGTTTGTGCAACCGACATAGATGTTGATTTTTGTTATTCTTTCAATAGAGAAGTGTTAACGGCCTTACTAAGCTCGGGGCTCCTAAGCTATAGGGATTTAAGAGTTGTCTTATCAACCGCCAAAGAAGCAAGCCGCATTTTTAAATCACGAACACTTTTAAAGTCATTATTCGTGAGTAATAAATTTGTTTATATTTTGAGCAAACCAATTTTAGTGGCTTACTGGTGTTTATTAACTGAACTAAGCTTTCAATCCCGAAAGATTTAGGGAGCACATCAATGCCCATGAAATTTAGCTTTTATTGTGCATTCGTACTTTTATTCACGAGTCAATATTCTCTTTATTTCAATGTTATATTCTTGGTTGCATGTCATTCCATTATGTCCTTGTCCGTTTAATGTAATTAAAGTGTCAGATTTTTTAAATTCATTTTTTAGTTTCAATGAAGAGCCATAATAAATTACTCTATCTTGATTCCCATGGAAAATTACAACTGGCATTTGACAATCTTTCAAGTATATGTTGGTTTCAAACTTGTATTTTAAAATTAAAGTAGGAATAATTGGAAATGTATGTTTCATCATATCTTTCAAACTATAATAAGGTGCTTGTAAAATTAAACGCCTGGGGTTGTTTGTCGAGGCAATTTTTGAGGCGAGTCCAGTTCCAATAGAATATCCTAATATAACTATTTTGTCTTCGGTGTATTGTTTTTTAAGTTCATCATAAACGTTTTGTATGTCCTCAAAAAGTTGTTCTTGTCCATTTATTCTCCCTTCACTTTTACCGTATCCACGATAATCTAAAATAAAAATGTCGTAGTTTAAATCTGTGTAAATCTTTGCAACGCCACCCCAAGAACTTAAAGAACCTGCATTACCATGTAGATAAAAAATCAAACCTTTTGCACTGTCTGCTTTAAATAAAATTCCATTTAAAACTGTACCATCGGTAGTTTTTATATTCTGTTCTTCATTTTTATCGCCAAATTGAAATTGATATGTTTTATCTAATTTCTGAGGGAAGAATATTAATCTTTCTTGAAAAAAGTATAAAAGGCCACATAATAAAATGTATAGTGCTAAGACTATTTTCAGTGTATTTATTAGGACTTTTATCATTAGTTGGATCTATTTAATATGACGCACAACGACCCTACTAGACATCTGCCACAAGGCTTTGGGTTTGATGGGGTGCTTGCGTTTAGTTATTGCTAGCAAATGTTATAATTTTAGAATTCTTTCAATTCTTAATTTTAATTTGGGAACTACTTTATTTAAAAACCACTCGTTTTTTTTCATCCAAATATTGTTTCTGGGAGATGGGTGTGGGAGCACAAAATACTCGGTTAAATACTCATTATAGTTCTTCACTGTTTCAGTTAATGTTTTTTTTGATTTACTTTCCAAGTAATATTCTTGCGCATACTTACCAATTAGAATAATCAATTCCGGTTTTTCTATTTGACTTAGTAGAATATTATGCCATTGAGGAGCACATTCTTTTCTTGGAGGATTGTCACCAGATTTACCCTTTCCCGGATAGCAAAATCCCATTGGAATTAACGCTATATTCTCAACATTGTAAAATGATTCGTTCGTAATACCCATCCAATTCCTTAAATTATCACCACTTTTATCATCCCATGGAATTCCAGTTTTGTGCACAACTAATCCTGGAGCTTGACCTATTATTACTATTTTACTTTGTGGGTGTGCTGCAAAAATTGGTCTAGGTCCTAATGGTAGGTTTGACTCACAAATTCGACAATTCCGTATTTCTTTTATCAATTTATCCATTAATTAAATTTTTAGGAAACTTCGTGAACTCTCTTTAAATATTTGCCTGTCTCGATAATTTCGGGAAACACCTTTAAAATCTTAATTCGTGAGTCATTAAATTTACTTATTTATATTTTGAACAAACCAATTTAATTGGCTTTCTGGTGTTTATTAATTGAACTAAGTTTTCAATATGAGTGTTGTCGCTCATAGTTCTATTTATTACCATACGTATTTATTAATTCTCATTAAGTCCGTGAGCTCTTGTTCCTAGTTTCTCTTTCCAAAGGTTTTCAGCATTTATACATTCTTTCTGATTTGCATTTTTTGGCAAAACTTCCAGAATTGAATATTGAAAATCTTTATGAAAATCAGTATCATAACTTTTTAGTTCAACTAATTTTTTATTTCCACCAGTAAATCCACTCTTTACATAGCTTTCCCATCTTTGCCATAAACCATTCTGACCATATGTTGTACCAACATATTGACTTCCTGTATTTTTATCCATTATCAAGTAAACAGCTTGCAATCTTGTTAATGAATCATACCATTTCGAGTGTGAATCTGGGTTTTCTATTATTTTTTTTAATTCGCTTGCTGATACTTTTATATTCATTAATCCAGGGAATTCATCAACAAAATTCCGAGGCAAAACCTTAATAACTTCTTTGTCTTGTATATTGCCATATGTACTATACCATCCACGTGGTACTATCCAGTCAATTATTAAACGACCTTCATATTTTGCATACTTTTCTTGTTTGACAAGAGTTAAGCAAAAATCAGTTTCTCTATTCTGAGCCTTACACAAAGGGCTTAGCCTTTCTGAGTGATATGGCAAGTCGGCTTTTTCTCTAATTCCTTCATTAAGATAGACACCGTATAGTTTACAGTAATTATTAGGCTCTGCAATAAAGCTGATTAAGTATTTACATTTTCTAAATGCAGGTCTGTCTTGAAAAGTTTGAAACTCTTCAATCAAATCTAATTCTTGAATCTTTGCCATATTCTCGTCCGCATGCCTTACTAATAAAACAGGACCGTCTTTTGTCATCTTATCTAATGGCATAATATCTTGTAGTAATATCATCTACTGTTTCTTTATATGTGTGGTGACTAGTGTATAGGTTGCTATACACTTTACACACCTTATCTGTTGGTTTTTATAAGTTGTTTTTAGTTCATTGATTGTACTTGAATTTACCGTCTATAGTGCGGATGGTTCTTGCAAGACTTATCAGTGAATTTTTTGTCTCAAAGACCGTTTATCAAATTTATAAAATCAAATTTATAAACAAAATATTAACTATGCGTATAGTATGCTTGTGGGTGTAGAATAGAAAGTGTCTAGTTAATGAATGTCTATTTCACTAAAATTGATTTGTAACGAAATGAATGATTTATGTTCTTTAAAAAGCATGCACATCTTTAGCTGAAGCTTTCTGCTTTTTTTGTACTTTAGGAGCTGAATTGAAAATGAAAATTATTAATTATAAATTATGAATTGATTCACCCATAATTTATAACTCTTCATTCATAATTTAATATGAGTTTTAAGTCGATATTTAAATCTGCAATACCACATCTGGTCTCAATTATTATCTTTTTAATCATAGGCTTTATCTACTTTCAGCCCGTTCTCGAGGGCAAGCAGTTGCGCAAAGGCGATTCTCTGAATGCCTGGGGTGGAAAAAAAGAGATTATCGATTATCGAAAAGCCACTGGGGAAGATCCACTTTGGACCAATTCCATGTTTGGAGGTATGCCCGCTTATCAAATTAATGTGGATTATCAGGCTAAGGATATGTATTTCTTCAAGCAATTGATGGAACTTCACACACCCGATCCTGTCCGCTACTTTTTATTATACCTTATTGGATTTTATATTCTCATGCTTTCGCTTCGTGTGAACCCTTGGCTCTCAATCGCTGGGGCACTGGCTTATGCATTATCCACTTATTTTATCATCATTATTGGGGCAGGTCATCTCTGGAAAGTGAATGCTCTGGCCTTTATCCCACCTGCTTTGGGAGGTATTCTCATGGTGTTCCGTGGGCGCTATCTTTGGGGAGGTTTATTGGCAACTTTCTTTCTGATTATGGAGCTTTATTCCAATCATATTCAGATGACTTACTATTTTGCCATCATGGTTTTCTGTATAGTGATATTTGAATTCTATCACCGACTAAAAGCCAAAGAAATGAAACATTTCTTCAAGGCAATTGGGGTACTGCTAGCTGCTTCCTTTATCGCTATTGGTGTGAACAACACCAACCTTTATAACTCATACGAATACAGTAAGTCGACCATACGTGGCAAATCAGAATTAACATTTGGTGATAAAAATGATAAAACCGCTGGGCTCGATAAAGGATACGCAACGCAATGGTCTTATGGCATCCAAGAGACTTTAAGTTTGCTTATTCCTAATGTAAAAGGGGGAGCGGGTTCGCCACAAGAAGTGGTTCAAATTGTGAATTACGTGAGCGGTGGACAGATTAAAAAAGTTGACGATTATTATAAATTAGAGCAAGTTGACAACCATCATTATTGGGGGAATCAACCCTTTACAGCCGGGCCTGTTTATGTCGGCGCTTTACTGATGTTTCTTTTCGTTTTAGGTCTGTTTATCGTTCCAGGACGATTGAAATGGGGCTTGCTTACGGCAAGCATTTTGGCCATCATGTTATCATGGGGGCATCACTTTGCAGGATTAACAAATTTCTTTTTGGATTATGTGCCGCTTTATAACAAGTTTCGTGTGGTATCGTCCATATTGATTGTTGTTGAACTTTGTGTGCCACTTCTGGGCATATTAGCTGTTAAGAAAATCATTGAAGAACCCGAAGTCCTAAAACGTAAAATTGCTTTTGGTTCATTCAAGTTAAATATTGGGATCATTCCTTTAGCACTTACAGGAGGTTTAGCTCTACTTTTATATTTACTACCTAGTTTAGGTTTGGATTTCATGAGTGATATTGAAACCAACTATCTGGCTCAAATAAAATCGGGTAATCCCGATGCTATAGGCTTTATTTCTCAGATACAAGCTGATCTGATTGATGCTCGAATCGCAATTTTTAGAGCTGATGCTTTACGTTCGGTGGTATTTATTGCCTTGGGAGCCGCTTTGTTGTTCCTATTCTATCGAAAGATAATTAATACTAAGATCCTGATCTTGGCTTTAATCGTATTGCTACTAGCCGACCTTTGGCCAGTGAATAAACGTTACTTGAATAACGATAGCTTTGTTGCCAAAAAGGATTTAAAGTTGGCTTTTAATCCGACTCAAGCTGATTATGAAATTCTTCAATTGGAGTTAAAAGCACAGCCTGAATTGCAAGCAACACTTCAAAAAGCTGCTGCCAATTATAAAAAGGAAAATCGCAAAGCCAATCAGTACGAAATGATCGCTGCTCAATTGTGGGCATTGAATATGAACTCCAACTACCGTGTTTTAAATAAAACGGCTGGTACATTTCAGAATTCTAGTACGTCCTATTTCCACAAATCTATTGGTGGTTATCATGGGGCTAAGCTGAGACGTATTCAGGAACTCTACGATTTCCATATAGAGAAAGGAAACGCCAAGGTCCTAAACATGCTAAATGCGCGTTATGCAATTGTCCCTAAAAAAGAGGGAGGCAGCCAAGCTGTTTATAATGCTGATGCTTTGGGGTGTGTTTGGTTGGTTTCAACCTTTAAGATGGTTGATAATGCCGATGAAGAAATTATGAGTTTGAATGCATTCGATCCTGCAAAAGAATTGATTGTTGATAAGCGTTTTGCAGATCAGGTAAATGGTTTTGTTGGGAATGTCGATTCTTTGGCAACAATCAAAATGACTCATTATGCACCTAATGCGATTCAATACGATTACCAATCAGCAAATGAGCAATTAGCCGTTTTCTCTGAGATGTATTACCAACCGGGTTGGAATGCCTATGTCGATGGAAAGTTGAAACCTCACTTTAGAGCAAACTATGTGTTGCGTGCAATGCGTTTGCCAGCAGGTAAGCATAAAATCGAATTCAAATTCGAACCTAAAGCTTTCTATGTTGGCGAGAAAATCTCATTAGTTAGTATGTTTCTCTTCTTTGCCTTGGTGTTGGCTGGTTTAGCTTGGACCCTAAAAACAAATAGAAAAGCCACTAGCGATGAGTAAGAAACTCAGTAAGACTCAGCAATTCATAGCTTTTATGCAGAAAATCGTTTTTCTGCATCTAGTCATCTTTATTCTTCGTAATTTCTACTATTTATTAGAGAAGTTAGTAAGGAAGGATAAGCGAATTGCCCTGTTTTTCTTGACTGAGAAATACTACTACGATAACTCGAAATACCTTTTCGAATACATGCGAGAAAAGGATGATTTTAGAGCCATCCTTTTTACAGCAAACAAGACACTATACAAGAGTTTGCAGGAAAAGTTTCCTGGCGAAGTTCAATATGCTTGGTCATTAAAAGGCTTCTTCCTTTTTCTTCGCACACGAAATGTGATTATTTCATATGGCATTAGTGCCGCGCCATTTTTGCCTTTCTATCTGCATGAAAAATGTAAGTATGTTATTTATTTGGGGCATGGTACACCAATGAAGAAAATGGGATTGCAAACCGATGTTTGGCAAAAATATGGCAAGCGATATCAGATGCAAAAATACTCTTATATGGCTGGCTGTTCGCCTCTGGAACAGGAGCTTCATAAGGCTGGATTTAATATGGATATAAATGATGTATGGGTATGTGGTTTACCTCGCAACGATTATTTGTTGTCTGCATCGAAAGATGAGGAATTGACTGATAAACACCCTTATTTGAATCAGAAGGTTATTCTTTATGCACCAACATGGCGTGAAGAGACACAATCGGCAGAGTTTTTCCCTTTTCAGGATTTCGACTCTGAGCAATTGGATACTTTCCTTGAAAAAGAGCAAGCTTATATTCTATTAAGAGGGCATAAAGAAGATATCAAACGTGCTGATGAATTGAGCCGATTCGATGTTTCTAAAATGAAGCGTGTAATAAAGGCTGATCAGGATCTTTTCCCTGATGTTTATGAGCTATTACCTTACGTTGATGTCTTGTTGACTGATTATTCATCCATTTGGATTGATTACTTGTTACTGGATAGACCAATAATATATATTCCTTACGATTTGGAGGAATATAAGAAAACAAAGGGACTGTTTTTAGAGTTTGAGAAAAACACACCTGGCTTTAAGGCGAATAACTATAAAGAATTTGAGCATCAAATTAAAACTTATTTGCAGAAGCCTACGGAACATGCTGGTTGGCGAAAAGATATCCGTGATATGTATCACAAGTATCAGGATGGAAATAGCTGTCATCGCGTTTATAATATGATAAAGGAATTGAATCAATAGCATTTAACCCTCGGCGTTTAATTAAAAATAGATTAGGCAAGATCAGCAATCATGAGAAAAAAGAAACTGCTTTTTATCGATTATATCCATTCTAGTGTTCGTGACCTAATGGCCTATTACGATAGGAATCTTCGCGATGAATTTGATGATAAAATTGACATTGAGATCTATAAAAAGACCTATCAAAAGAACCGTTCTTCTATTTGGGGAATTATTTCGCGTAAATGGTACTTGCTTACAAAGATTAGAAAACCCGATTTGGTTGTCGGTGACACCTATACACATGCTATTTTTAAAGCAGGAAAGAAAAGTATGTATATTTTTCATGGGGCACTAACGAAACGCCATCCTGCTAAGAATCACAACGCAATCACCGAAAGGGGAGGCGATATTCGAAAGATGGATTATGTGGTGGGTTTCTCAAAACGAGATCAGGATAACTACATGTTGGATCAAGATGGAAAACCCAATGGGAATTTTGAATTACTTCCTCTAGGACTTCCTCGAAATGATCAATTATTTTCAGACGATTATAAGAAGGAAAGCCGTGCTTACTATGATGAGAAGTATGACTTAAGAGGAAAGCAAATTGTACTTTATGCGCCTACATTTCGGAATTATTCTGAAGAAATCAAACTGCCTTTTTCGGCTTCGGATTTTGATAGATTAAACGATTTCTTCAAAATGAATAATTGGGTGATGATTTATCGTCCTCATTATATTGAAAATATTATTCCCAAAGAATATCTGAAATCGAAAGAAAATATTTTAATTTTGGATTCAATTAAGGAAGAGGATAGTCAGAAATTGCTTGCTGCTACTGACGTTTTAATGACTGATTACAGTTCTATTTTCATAGATTATCTCATTCTTGATCGTCCAATTTGTTTTCTCCCTTTCGATTTAGACCTTTATGAGGAAGAAAAAGGCTTAGTGATTGACTTTAAGGATGAGGCTTGTATTCCAGGGCCAATTGTTAATGATGCTGATGAATTATTGACTTTTTTTAATAAAATCAATGCATCAAAAGATGAGTTTGCTGGCAGAAGAACTCTTGCGAAGAATTATTATTTTGAGTTTTTTGATGACAAGAGCAGCAAACGTGTTTGGGATGCTATTCTTTACGATGTTCTTGAATTGAAAAGAGGATAGTCTAAAATAGCTTTGATAAATTTACAGAATTGTTAAAACATACATAGAATGAGAAGAGTTATTACTTTCGGAACATACGACCTATTTCATATTGGACATTTGCGTATACTTGAACGTTCTAAGCAGAATGGTGATTACCTAATTGTTGGTATCTCAACAGATGCCTTGAACTATTCTAAGAAGCAGAAGAATCCTATCTACAGCCAAGAGGACAGAATGGAAATTATTAAGGCACTTAGTGTAGTTGACGAGGTATTCTTTGAAGAATCTTTAGAGCTTAAGGGTGAGTATATCAAAAAACATAAGGCCGATGTCCTAGTTATGGGTGACGATTGGGCTGGACGATTCGATATGTTCAAAGAGTTGTGCGAAGTGGTTTATTTGCCACGTACTCCATCTGTTTCAACAACTGAAATTATCGAGATTATTAAAAAATAATTAACGTTTGATCAGTTTCATTGCGAACTTATTTAGATCTTTCGAAATACGAAAGGCTAGACTTAATGCAATATAGATAAGGCTTACTATGGCTCCTCGAACGATAATATCTATGATAAAAGAATCTTGCTTGGGGAGTAAGTAGGCGATATAATAGGAAACAAGCGCACTGACAACAACTAACAGATAACGATAGTTGAAAGGTTGAAATTTATATCGCCTTAGTAAGAAAACATATTTCATCAGATTAAAACACAAGCTAGCTGCAAATGATGCTGCGGCAGCTCCAATAATTCCCCATAGAGGAATCATAATTGCATTGCTTACGACAATGATAATGGCATAAATTCCCAGAAAGAGTGATTGTTTACGGTAAGATGGTGAATTTTGAATGACCACGCCACTAATGCCAGATAGCATTAAGACCACATTAGATAGACCGATAAAGAAAACCACATACTTTCCTTCAATATATTCAGGTGTGACTATCTGAAGGACATTATCGATATTGACCCACAAACCCACAAATAGTAGACAAGCCACCATAAATTGATGTAAGCCACTTTGTGCGTAAGTCTTTGATATGGTTTCAAGATCTTTCTTCTTCCAGGCTTCAGCAATTACAGTGCTTGAGATTTTATTTAGGCTACGAGATGGCATTGAGATCAAGACGCCAAAATTCGCCATAACTGCAAATATTCCTGTTGCACCTAAACTTATCATACCTACAAGCATCAGTTTGTCAATTTGGGATGCAATTTTATCTCCAAAATTATTTAGAAGCCCGTATAGTGATGTGTCAATCATGATTTTTTTCAAATCAGGTTTGATAAAGTTCATCTTCGGTTTAAATGAGACCTGTTTACGCTTGATGAGAAGTCCAAATAACAAAACTGCTGGCAAACAATAGGCAGAAATATAGATGAATACGAGTTGTTTAAAGTTGATGTAATCGTACCATAATAAGAGAAGAGAGGCTAAGACAATTAACTTGAAAATAATATCCCTGAAAAATGTTCCTGAAACGGCATCATAAAGAACTCGATTGTAAGCATCGAATAAATTAAAAAAGAGGCTGAAGAAAACGAGAGGAATCAGGTAAATCAGGTAATTGAGATTGAGGGCATCATCGCCCTTGAAATAAGTAGCAGCAAAGGGTTGAAAAGAAAAATAGGCAATAAGCGATATTGCAAAACCTAGTAAACCAACACAGAATAGAATAAACATGAAACCGTTGTGTTGGTTTTCTTCGTTTCGAAAGTAGGGAAATAATCTGGATACCACAGCTCCGAAACCTAAACTGGATAATTGCGCTGCCATCATGGTGGTTGCAATTAACCAAGATAGTAATCCAACTTCTTCAGTAGAAAGAACACGAGGGTATAGAAAAGCAATATTTGCAAGCCCAATTAGAGCTCCTGCATATGAAAATATTGATCCAATAATGGTTTGTTTTCGAATAATACCCAAGCTGATTCCTTTTAGTGTGAAGTATGACTAATCAAAAGTAATAAAACTAAAGAGAAAATGCTTATCGAATATTGGGGCTTCTGTTAAAGATGAAATTAGAACTTAAACTTGCTATTGGTTTGAGAGCTGAAGTCTTATGAGGTGAAAATATTGAGTAAATTACTCTGAATCTAAAGGTCTATTTCTGATTAAAAATTGTATTTTCGCATGTTGCCATAAATTTACATTCATATTAAAATCAGTCGCATGGCTCAAAGAAATAAAGCTTCTAAACGTCGTTTAAGAACTTCATATTTTAGCTCGATAATTAGTATTTCATTGGTTCTATTCATGTTAGGGCTTATGGGTTTGCTCGTATTGAATGCTAAGCAGTTATCCAATTACGTGAAAGAAAACATAGGTCTTTCGGTTGTATTAAAGGATAATGTAAAAGAAGTTGAAATTCGTCGTTTACAGAAAATTCTGGATGCCAGTTCTTTTGTGAAATCAACCAAATTTATCGATAAGGAAACTGCAGCAAAGGATTTACAGAAAGATTTGGGTGAGGATTTTATTTCGTTTTTGGGTTATAATCCTTTATTGGCAACCATCGATGTGAAACTTTATGCTGATTATGCTAATCCTGAGAGTATTGCGAAAATAGAGAAGAATTTAGCTAAGCACGATGAGGTTCAAGAAATTTATTATCAAAAATCTTTAGTGCATTTGGTCAATGAGAATGTGAAAAAGATCAGTTTTATCTTGCTTGCATTTAGTGGCTTACTCTTTTTAATATCAGTAACATTAATTAATAATACCATTCGTTTAACGATTTATTCACACCGAATGCTGATTAAAACCATGCAATTGGTTGGAGCAACCAGAGGCTTTATTCGTCGTCCATTTGTTGGTCGAAGTTTTTGGCATGGTGTATTGGGAGCCATCATTGCAAACTTACTTTTAAGTGGTGTTATTTATTTATCTCAAAGAGAATTGCGAGAGGTTATCACATTTGAAAATGTAGAAGTTCTGGGCTTATTATTTATTCTAATCATTCTGATTGGTATTGTGATAACTTGGATTTCAACCTTTCTAGCAGTGAACAGATTTTTAAGGATTGATACAAGACATTTGTATTAATTGTCTAAATAGATACGTTTAAACAGGATTAAACTCTTTTTTATATATGAACAAGGACGATAAAAAACTTGAATTTGCTTTGGCAAAAGAAAACTATAAGCTTCTACTTATTGGTTTTGCTATAATTATTATTGGCTTTATGCTAATGATGGGTGGAGGTTCTGAAGATCCAACCGTTTTTGATGAAGACATTTTCAGTTTTCGTAGAATTACATTAGCACCTTTGGTTGTACTTTTCGGATTTGCCTTCGAAATTTATGCCATTATGAAGCGCCCTAAAGAAAAATAGATCTCGATTGAGCTAAGGGCTTTTAAAGTTGACCGTTTCCATTTATTTGGTTACGGTTTCATTTTGTTTAAGCCCTTAAGGTCTCAAATGAATCATAGATAACACATAGATAATAACTCTAACAAAATCCGACGGTTCTGCTTATCGGCTTTTGTATTTAAAACGAAGAAATGGATTGGATAGAAGCTCTTATATTAGGATTGGTACAAGGATTAACGGAATTTTTGCCTGTAAGTTCTAGTGGTCATCTGGAAATTGGGAAAGCTCTTTTGGGGGTAAATGCTGAAGATAACTTGAGGTTTACTGTTGTCGTTCATGGTGCTACCGTTTTGAGTACACTTATCGTTTTCCGTAAAGATATATTGGCTTTGCTTCAAGGATTGCTTGAATTTAAATGGAACGAATCGACTCAGTATGTAGCGAAAATAGCCTTTTCTATGCTTCCAATAGCTGTTGTTGGGCTTTTCTTTAAAGATCAGGTCGAAGAGATTTTTAATACGGATAAAATCCTGTTGTTAGTGGGCTTTATGCTTTTACTTACAGCATCATTATTAGCTTTTACTTTTTTTGCCAAGCAAAAAGAGAAAGAAATTAGTTTCCGTGATGCCTTGATTATTGGAGTTGCTCAAACTTGTGCTGTGCTTCCAGGTATCTCTCGTTCAGGCTCAACCATTGCGGTGGGTTTGCTTTTGGGGAATAAAAAATCGGAAGTCGCTAAGTTTTCATTCTTGATGGTTCTTGTACCTATCATTGGAGAGAATATTTTGAGCCTTTTTAAAACAGATGTTTCTCAAGTTAGCAGTATGGATACCTCAGTTCTAATTGTTGGTTTTATTGCAGCATTTGCATCAGGTTTGTTGGCTTGTAGTTGGATGATTAAGATTGTGAAAAAGGGTAAGCTAATTTATTTTGCAATTTATTGCCTTATTATCGGTCTTATTGCCATTTTTGCATCCTAAAATTTTTACAGAATTCAAATCAGATTATATCTGGTTAAATAGCATAGAATAAAGCTCCTGGAATTTTATAATTCTAGGAGTTTAGTTTTAGAATAAATGCGAGATATTTATTAAATTGGAAAATCGCTTAAACTATTTATAAAAGCATGATTAAATTTGAAGTAGATCAAGATTTTCAAACAGGTTCGTTTATTCTTCTGAATAAACCTTATAAATGGACTTCTTTTGATTTAGTGAACAAGGTTAAGTTTAAAATAAAGCATAAGTACGACCTAAAAAAGATTAAGGTTGGTCATGCAGGAACGCTTGATCCACTGGCAACTGGCCTGATGATTGTTTGTACAGGAAAATATACCAAGCAAATAGATACATATCAAGCACAGGTTAAGGAATATATTGCGACAATAAAACTGGGATCAACCACACCATCATTCGATTTGGAAACAGAAATTGATGAGACCTTCCCAACAGAACATATCGATAGCGCTTTAATTGATGAAACCTTAAAAGGCTTTTTAGGGGAAATTAGACAGCGTCCTCCAGCGTATTCTGCTATTAAAATTGATGGCAAAAGAGCCTATGAATATGCTAGGAAAGGACAAGAAGTCGAGATTAAGGAGAAGATTCTGGTTATTGACGAAATTGAAGTTTTGAGTTTTGAAGCGGATGTTTTGAAAATTAGAGTGGTTTGTAGTAAAGGAACATATATAAGAGCATTGGCTCGCGATATAGGAAGTCGCCTTAATAGTGGAGCTCATCTTATTGCTTTAGAGCGAACTCGAATAGGTGAGTATAAAACAGAGCAGGCGCTTGAAATAGAAGATTTTATAAGTTATTTAGATAATTTATAACTATCTTGCAGCCATTTTCGTAAAGTTTTCACTGTTGAGAAAAAGTGCACTTGTATTAACTTGCTGTATGTGAGTTGAAAAGCTTGTGTGCTTGTGCGATGCAATTAATTGATTCTCATCAGTCTATATAATTCAGGGTTCTTTTGAACTCATATCTATCATCAAAAATATCTAAAGTCAGCCTTATGAAGTTATCTAAGTTTAAGTTTAATTTACCACAAGAACTTATTGCTTTACATCCTGCCTACAATCGTGACGAATCTCGATTGATGGTACTTCACAAAGATACCGGAGAGATTGAGCACCGTATTTTTAAAGATGTTATCGAGTATTTCGATGATAAAGATGTTATGGTATTTAATAATACCAAGGTTTTTCCTGCCCGTTTATATGGAAATAAAGAAAAAACTGGAGCTGAGATTGAAGTATTCTTATTACGCGAGTTAAATCGTGAGCAAAGACTATGGGATGTTTTAGTTGATCCGGCACGTAAAATTCGTATCGGTAATAAATTGTATTTTGGTGATGATGATTTGTTAGTTGCTGAGGTAATTGATAATACAACATCAAGAGGTAGAACATTACGTTTCTTATTCGATGGACCGTACGATGAGTTTAAACAAGCTCTATTTAATTTAGGTGAAACACCACTTCCTAAGTTTATCAATCGTGAGGTTGAGGCGGAAGATGCTGAACGTTTTCAAACGATATTTGCTAAGCACGAAGGAGCTGTTGCAGCGCCTACTGCTGGTATGCACTTTAGCCGTGAGCTAATGAAGCGTCTTGAAATTAAAGGAATCGATTTTGCTGAAATCACACTTCACGTGGGATTAGGTAATTTTAGAGATGTTGATGTTGAAGACTTGACTAAGCATAGAATGGACTCTGAGCAAATCTTGATTGATGATGAGGCTGTAAGTATTGTAAACAAAGCTAAAAAGGGTAAACGTAAAGTTTGTGCTGTAGGTACAACTGTTGTCCGTACGCTTGAAAGTTCAGTTTCTACAATGGGTACTCTTAAGCCTTTTGAAGGATGGACAAATAAATTTTTGTTTCCTCCACACGAATTTAGTATTCCAGATGCTATGATTTCTAATTTCCACTTACCATACTCTACATTGATGATGATGGTAGCTGCTTTCGGAGGTTATGATAAGGTTATGGAATGTTATGAGATTGCTATTAAAGAAAAATATCGTTTTGGAACTTATGGTGATGCCATTATGATTATCTGATAAATTCTATCAGAACAAATAATATATAAGAACCACTCCAATTTATGGGGTGGTTTTTTTGTTTGCTAAGATTTTAAAAAGGAGGCTTAATACGTCTATTTTTTTTCTATTTTAGTGCATTCTTAAAATGAATTTATAAACGACTCATATGTACACTTTCAACGAGCTTCAAATTGATATTCAAGAAAGAATTGACAATTTGGAGTTTTCTACTCCTCCTGAAGGCCTTTTTGAGCCAATGAAATACATTCTTTCTATCGGAGGCAAACGACTACGTCCTATTCTTGTTCTAATGGCTGCAAACCTTTATAAGAACGATCTTGAAAAGATTTATTTGCCCGCAATTGGGATAGAGGTTTTCCATAATTTCACTCTTCTTCATGACGATGTGATGGATAATGCTCCAATCAGAAGAAATAAGTCTACGGTTCACGAAAAGTGGAATTCAAACGTGGCTATTCTTTCAGGAGATGCGATGTCTATTAAAGCTTATCAATTTATTGTGAGTTGTGATAATCAGCACTTGAGCTCAGTTCTTGAGGTTTTTAACCAGACAGCACTTGAGGTTTGTGAAGGGCAGCAATTCGATATGGAGTTTGAAGACAGAACAGATGTGCGTGTTGAGGAATACTTGAATATGATTCGTCTAAAAACAGCCGTCCTTCTTGGTGGAAGTCTTAAGATGGGAGCCATTATGGGAGATGCTGATGCCAAGGATGCAGATGCGCTGTATCAATTTGGATTGAATCTAGGGATGGCTTTCCAACTTCAGGATGATATGTTAGATAGTTTTGGTGACGAAGCTATTTTTGGTAAAAAAATTGGTGGTGATATTCTTTGTAATAAGAAAACGTTCTTGTTAATCAAAGCTCAGGAATTAGCTAAAGGTGAAACTAAAATTGATCTTGAGAAATGGATTCGTTTGGAAAATTTTAATCCAGACGAAAAAATTGCTGCTGTCAAAAAGATTTACGAAGATTTAAATGTTCGTGATTTGGCCGAAGTTGAAATTGATAAATATTTCGACTTATGCCTAGGTAATTTGGCATCTGTCAAGGTTGAAGAAGATAAAAAAGAGAACTTAAGTTTGCTTGTAAAGCGCTTGATAAACCGTTCCGTTTAAGATTATTAAAAATATAAGATAAATTCATCCTTTTTGCGGAAAAATGCTAAATTTGTCATCACACGATAATGAATGTTCCAATAAAACAAACGCAATGTCACAAAATATTGGCAAGATAGTTCAGGTAATCGGTCCTGTAATCGATGTTAGTTTCGAAAAGGAGGGCACTGAGCTTCCTGATATTTACGACTCATTAGAAGTCGTAATTGAAAATGGTAAAAATTTAATTGTTGAGTGTCAACAGCACATTGGTGAAAACACCATTCGTGCTATTGCAATGGACTCGACCGATGGCTTGAGAAGAGGAATGGATGTTATATCAACAGGCTCTCCTATTATTATGCCAGCTGGTGATAAGATAAAAGGACGTCTTTTGAATGTAGTGGGTGAAACCATTGATGGTATTGGACAAGTAGATAAAGAAGGTGGCTATACAATTCACAGAACACCTCCCAAATTCGATGAATTGAAAACTGAATCAGAGGTTTTCTTTACAGGAATTAAAGTGATCGACCTTATTGAACCTTATGCAAAAGGTGGTAAGATTGGATTGTTCGGTGGTGCTGGTGTTGGAAAAACGGTTTTGATTCAAGAGCTTATTAATAATATTGCGATTGGTCAAGATGGTTTATCTGTATTTGCCGGTGTAGGTGAGCGTACTCGTGAGGGTAATGACTTGCTTCGTGAGATGATCGAATCGAAAGTTATTCGCTATGGCGATGAGTTTGAGAAAGACATGGCAAAAGGTGGATGGGATTTATCTAAAGTTGATAAAGAAGCTCTAGATCAGTCACAGGTATCACTAGTCTTCGGTCAGATGAATGAGCCTCCTGGGGCACGTGCTCGTGTTGCTCTTTCAGGATTGACAGTTGCAGAGAGTTTACGTGATGGTGATGAGAAATCAGGCGGACGTGATATTCTTTTCTTTGTGGATAATATCTTCCGTTTTACTCAAGCAGGTTCTGAGGTTTCGGCACTTCTTGGTCGTATGCCTTCTGCGGTAGGTTACCAGCCAACTCTTTCAACAGAGATGGGTATTATGCAAGAGCGTATTACTTCTACAAAACGAGGTTCTATTACATCAGTACAAGCGGTATACGTACCAGCTGATGACTTGACTGACCCAGCTCCAGCAACAACATTTGCTCACTTGGATGCAACGACTGTATTGAATCGTAAGATTGCCGAGTTAGGAATTTATCCTGCGGTAGACCCTCTTGATTCAACTTCTCGTATTCTTACACGTGATGTCGTTGGTGATGCACATTACGATTGTGCAACTAATGTAAAAGAGTTGTTACAACGTTATAAGGAGCTTCAAGATATTATTGCAATTCTTGGTATGGAAGAGCTATCTGATGAGGATAAATTGGTTGTACACCGCGCACGTCGTGTTCAACGTTTCTTATCTCAACCCTTCCATGTTGCCGAGCAGTTTACGGGCTTAAAAGGATGTTTGGTTCCAATTGAGGAAACAATTAAAGGCTTCAACATGATTATGAATGGTGAGGTTGATAAGTATCCTGAGGCAGCGTTTAACCTTGTAGGTAATATTGAGGAAGCTATTGAAAAAGGAGAAAAATTATTAGCAGAAGCTGAAGCTTAAAAATAAAAGTGTCTTAAGTACTTATAACTTTAAGTACTTGTAACTTTAAATTGATAAAAATGCTTTTAGAAATCGTAACTCCTGAGAAAAAAATGTTTTCGGGTGAAGTTGATCTAATTCAATTACCAGGGATTAGTGGTTCTTTTGAGATTCTTAAAAACCACGCACCAATAATCTCAACTCTTGATCGTGGTGTTATTAAAATTAAGACCACAGACGGACAAGAAGAATTGTTCGAAGTTGATGGAGGAGTAGTTGAATGTAAAAAGAATATCGTAACGGTTTTAGCTGATTAAGCTAATAAGTTTCATAATATTTTAAAGGCTTGTCGTTTTTCGACAAGCCTTTTTATTTGGCTATGTTTCTAGATATGAATTACTGATTTGAATTAACTATATTTATATAAAGATTATCGATTTGAATTATAGGACTGTCTGAGTTAAATTTGTTTTATCGAGATTTTCAGATCGACATATCTCTTTATGATGTCAGCTGATAAATTTCAATCAAAAAAAACAAAATCCAAACAATAAACATCTACTAAAACAAAACCTTATGCCAAACTTAAGCACAAACTATTTAGGACTTGAATTAAAAAACCCAATTATTGTAGCAAGTTCGGGTCTTACTGATTCCGTAGAAAAAATTAAAGAACTAGAAGAAAATGGTGCCGCTGCTGTTGTTCTTAAATCAATCTTCGAGGAAGAGATTGTGATGGAAATGGATGAGAAAATGTTAAATATGACAAGTCGTCCGTACATTTACCCTGAAACTTTCGATTATATGAGCGATGAGCCTGAAGAGGATATCGTTCGCAAGTATTTACGTTTAATAAAAGAAGCTAAGGCTGCTGTATCTATTCCAGTAATTGCAAGTATCAACTGTGTGAGTTCACAAAAATGGACTTATTTAGCTCGTGAAATTGAAAAGGCAGGTGCTGATGCTTTAGAGATTAACTTCTTTGTCCTACCTACTGATTTGAACCGTACTGTTGATGAGAATGAGAACATTTATTATGAGGTTTTAAAAGTTATTAAGGAACAAGTTGCTTTACCAGTTTCATTAAAAATAAGCCCTTATCATTCTAATTTGGCTCATATGGTTAAAAAATTAGATGACTCAGGAGCTGAAGGAGTTGTCATGTTTAATCGTTTTTATAGCCCAGATATTGATATTCATAACTTGAGCTTAAATACGGGACAGGTTTTATCTGGAGCTGATGATTTTAAAAATACACTTAGATGGGTAGGTATTCTTCGCGATAGAGTTAAATGCTCAATAGCTGCTACTACGGGTATTCATTCTTCAGAAAGCATTATTAAGCAACTGTTAGCTGGTGCTGATGCTGTACAATTGGCTTCAATTATTTATAAAGAAGGACCAGGTTATATCGATACTTTAACGAAGGAGATTTATTCTTGGATGGAAGATCAGGGTTTTGAAAACTTGAGCGATTTCCAGGGCAAGTTGAGTCAGGACAAATCGAATGACCCAGCTGCTTTTGAAAGAGTTCAGTTTATGAAACACTTCAGAAGTTTTGTGATGTAATATTCAAATAAATATATCAAAAGCCGAATCATAAGTTCATGATTCGGCTTTTTGATGCCATATTGTTAGCTATTCTGAGAACAATAAAGGAGGTTAATCTCTGTTAAAAAATGTAATAAGCTTATAATCTATATCTTTCAAATTATATCTTTAAACATCATTAAAGAAAACTAGCCTTGAATTCAACTTATTCTATCCTCATATTTTTAAGCCTTTTTGTGCTGCGCCCTTTTATTTCTTATGCGCAAGATTCTACAGAAGATGAAAGTTTCATTCTCTCTGGGAAGGTTGTCGATGCGTCAACACTGGAAGGGATTCCTTTTTCACATATTAAGCTTGATGAAACTTATTGGGGTGTTATTTGTGATAGCCTTGGTTTCTTTAATGTTACCGTAAAGCCTAATCAAAATTTAAAGGTGTCTTCTTTAGGATTTGCTGAAAAAATTATTCCAGTTACCAGCGAAGTTACCGATGGATCAGCTTTTCAAGAGGTATCTCTTGATAGAGTTAGTTTTATGCTTGAGGAAGTTGATATCTATTCATTAGGGACATGGAAACAATTCAAGGAAAATTTCGTTAAGATGGAATTGGCAGATGATTCCAATATTGCAGGAGGATGGGATTTTGGTAATCTGAAATTGCAACTGAAAGAAGCTATAGCTATGGATAGAGGAGGAGTTGGAATGAGTATTTCTATGGGAAGGAAATATACTACCAGAAAGGATATTATTAGGGGATTAACCATAAGAGATGATCATCGCGATAGATTAGCATTAAAGTTTAATAGACAAATCGTAGAAGATATTACAAAAGAGAAAGGGGTTAGGCTTGTGGCTTTTATGGTATATATTGTAGAAAGAGAGCATTTCACATATCAAACTAGTGATGTCTATATACAACAAAGAATAAAAGCGTGTTACGATACTTTCGTTTTGGAGTATATCGACGGTGAATATGAGTATGCTTTAGATGATACAACGAAAACGTTTAGAAATCATCTACGTCCCGGTAAATAGACATTATAGTAATGGAGCGAAGATTCTAGCCATAGATTCTTTCAGTCTTTGGCCTTCTGAGCGCTTTTGCCACGATATTAAATCTATCTCATCACTTAGGTCAAGATCTTTTAAGAAACGCTCCCTAAGCTCCATTGTGATCGCTTCATCATAAATAAGTGCATTCACTTCAAAGTTTTGTTCAAAACTTCTGATATCCATATTAGCAGTTCCAACTGTAGAAATGACACCATCCACCATCATAATTTTACTATGGTTGAAACCTTTTTTATAAAAGAATAGTCTAACACCAGCCTCTAATAATTCTTCTATGTAAGATAGGGTTCCATAATATGTCATCACTGAATCAGATTTTTCAGGAATTAGGATTCTAACATCAATACCACTCATAGCTGCCGTCTTTATAGCCATTAAAACACTTTCGTTAGGCATGAAGTAGGGCGAAGAGATGTATACATTTTGTTTAGCAGATGCAATCGCCGAGAAATAGGCTTGTAAAATACTAGCCCAATCTGAATCAGCTCCTGATGATACAATTTGTAATAGACAGTGTTCTTTAACTTTGAAATTTGGCCTGTATTTTTCATCAAGCAGGACTTCTTGACGAACGAAATACCAATCGATAAGAAAAACAATTTGCAAACTACTTGCTGCTTCACCAACGATTTTAAGATGGGTGTCACGCCAGATACCGATGTCAGGAATACCATTTTTATATCGGTCAGCAAAGTTCAAACCGCCGACAAATGCAGTCTTCCCATCAATAACAATGATCTTTCGATGATTTCTATAATTGATTCTACTGGTTAATATTGGAAAGCGTACTGGTAAAAAAGCATGAATTTTCACACCAACTTCTCTTAAACTATCAATATATTCCTGACTGAGTTTCCAACTCCCAACAGCATCGTATATTATTCTGATCTCAACACCAGCAAGTGCACGTTCCAGAAGAATTCTGTGGAGTTCACTAGCTAGTTCTCCATCTTCAATAATGTAGTATTCTAAATGGATATGTTCTTTTGCTTTACGAAGAGACTTGTATATTTCAGAGAATGTTTCTTCGCCATCGTTAAGAATCTTGACCCTATTTTGTTCTGTAAGTAATGCTTTAGAGTTGTTTAGGAGGAGTGTCATCACGTTTTTCTTCTCGTGAATTCGCTCATTTTTTAAGAATTTACTTTTCTCTAGTTTTCCTTTCTGATCCTGACTTAATGTTTGTAACCATTTTAGGTCTCCAAGTTCTTTTAAGCTAAACATTTTTTGTTTTCGGTAGCTTTGACCAAATACCAAATAAGATACTAAGCCGATAATGGGTAATAGAATGAGAACAAGAATCCAGGATATTGTTTTTTGTGGGCTACGATTTTCGAGGATGACGACGATTAACGTAAAAACGATTGTAAGTGTGTAAATTACACCTATCAATCCGAAAAGATAAAGCCATATGTCGTTCCAATTGAAAGTCATAAGTTTTTTTAAGGCTAAAATATTAGCAAAATGTATAGAGAGAAGATTTGTATATTTGCTTCAAATTTCAACAAAATGAATTCAGATCACACTATAAAATCAATTCAAAATCTTTTTAAGGAGGAGCTTAAAGCGCTTTACCCTCAAAGAGAAATTGAAGGTATCACCTACATTCTTCTCGAATACCTACTAAATTACTCAAAAATTGAGATTCAATTGAATAAGAATGAGAAAATTGAACAAAATAATTTTGATCGGCTTAGTGAGGCTTTGGAAGATTTAAAGAAATCAATACCAATTCAGTATGTGATTGGTGAGACAGAATTCTACGATCTAACATTTAAAGTGAATGAACACACTTTGATTCCAAGACAGGAAACAGAGGAACTTGTTCATGCAATAATAAATGAGAATAAAATTAATGCTCCTAAAATCCTTGATATTGGAACGGGTAGTGGTTGTATCCCTATTGTTCTAGCTCGCAATATTGTTGATGCGAATATTAGTTCAGTGGATGTTTCAGAAGGGGCAATCGTAATAGCAAAAGAGAATGCGCTATTGAATAAAACTGCAATTAGTTTTTATCATCGTGATTTTTTAAAGTGGGAAGATTATTCATGGGATAAAGATTTTGATATCATTGTTAGTAATCCTCCATACGTTAAGGAATCTGAGAAAGAGTTGATGGATGAGAATGTTCTTGCTTATGAACCACACACAGCTCTTTTTGTAGATGATAATGATGCTCTAATTTTTTATCGAAGAATAGCAGAATTTGCGAAAGACCATTTGAAAAAGGGTGGTAAACTCTATTTCGAAATAAATGAAGCATTGGGGCAGGAAATGATTGAATTACAAGAATCACTTGGCTTCTCTTCTGTTCGGTTGATGAAAGATTTGAATGGCAGAGATCGAATGACTTCTGCAGAATTGTAATGTAGCCAACTTCAATAATACCATATAACTTTTGACAATGTATTCAGAAGATAAAAAAGTAAAAGAGATTAGTTATTCTTCAGCACTTTCAAAGATGCAATCTATCTGTAGTCGACAAGAAAAATGTTGCTCAGATATTAGAAAAAAACTTGAAAACTGGAACTTGTCTTACGATGAGCAAGATAGCATTATTCAGTCTCTGATAGATCATAAATTTCTTGACGAAAAGCGATACACGGGCTTTTATGTGCGTGATAAATACAAATTTAATAAATGGGGGCGTGTGAAAATCTCACATCACCTCAAGCAAAAGCAAATACCTGAATATATTATCATGGAAGCTTTTGATAGCATTTCGGAGAAACTCTATGAGGAAAACTTAGAAGAAATTCTAGCTTCAAAAATGAGAAGTACTCGCGAAGAAGATCCATACAAACTTAAGGCAAAGCTCTATCGGTTTGCTCAATCAAGAGGTTTTGAGTCGAATTTGATTCTGCTAAATATCGAAAAGCTAGTACATAAAGATTAACAATCGTTCAATCAATGGCATGTTTATTGCTTAGAATCTTTATCTTTATATTTCATCCAAATAAAAAATTATGATTAAACTTTTACGCCAACTCTTTTGTCTATCGCTAATCTTACTTGTTTTTTCGAGTATTAGTTATGCAGGTCGTCGTCGTCCTCCAAAGTGGGTTAAGAACAGACCCGTTTCGTCTGAGTATTATATTGGAGTATCAGTTGTAAGTAAAGATGTTGATAATTATATGCAGTTGGCTAAGAACAAAGCTCTGCAAGATTTAGCTTCTCAAATTTCTATCAATATTTCATCAAATTCTGTCTTGCATCAATTTGAAGATAACACGAGTTTTAAAGAAGAGTTTGAATCTCAGGTTAGAACCTCTTTGGTTCAAGAATTAGAAGCTTATGAATTTGTTGCCTCTTGGAACAATAAAAGAGGGAATGAGTATTGGGAATATTATCGTTTATCGAAGAAGCAATATGCTTTATTGCAACGACTGAAATTAAATAAAGCTAAAAAGTTAGCTCAAACTTATTTTGAGGAAGCAAAGGCATATGAGAATAAGTTAGATCTTATTCAGGCATTAAGTTATTACGCTAAATCGATAGATGCTTTAAAGAAGCATCTTGATCAAGATTTATCGGTGATGACCTTTGATGGATCGATAAATTTAGGTACTGAAATTTATAAACGAATTCAGAATATCTACACAAGAACTCATCTTGTGCCAGTAAATAAAAATTTTAAGATAGAGATTTCAACTTCAATTAAGGAGCCATTTCTGGTAAAAGCAAATTGGGTATCAGATGAGGGTGATAAGGAATTAGTCAACTTGCCTTTAAGTTTCGATTTTATTACGGGTGGTGGTATATTGAATAAGCTGGCTAATACCGATGAGTTTGGTTATGCTTCTTCACAATTAACTCGTGTGACTTCTAAAGAGAAATTCCAGAAAATTGAAGCTGCTCTAGATTTATCAACCATTCTGAATCAGGATGATGAAGATTATGAGCTCTATAAAATGTTTCTAACTCCAGAATTAGCACCTAAGTGTGTAATTACTTTGAATGTAGAACGCTTGAAGGCCTATATGCTTTTTAGCGAGAAAATATTTGGTGTAGATTCTCAGCGATCTATTCTCAAAAATGCAATTAAAAAAGAATTGTCTGAGAATTTCTTTTCGTTTACAGAAGATAAAGATAGTGCCAATGTACTTCTTGATGTAAAAACCAATGTTACAAAAGGTGAAATTAAAGAAGGACGTAATTATAAAGTTCATATTGTTTATCTGGATTGTTTTTTCTCATTGACAGATATGAAATCGGGATTTGAAATCTTTAATGATGCCATATATGAAGTGAAAGGGATGAAGCCAGTGAGTTATAATTATGCTGTGAAAGAAGCTTATGAACAAGCTGTAGAAGAAATTCATAATACCATTATTCCAAAATTGAATCAACTTGATCTTTAATCGAGATCTGAGTAAAATAAGAAAATAGAATAATAAAATCATTCAGTCTTAAACTTATACATAGATTGTATTTTGATACTGAAGTATAAATTAAAAACGATGAAAGTGAAAAATTTGAAACAAGTATTTATCCTAGGATTAGGAATGATAATGACTGCAGGATTAAGTTCATGTGGTTCTAGTGAAAAAGTAGCTTCAGTAAAATCACAAGGAGAAGAATTGATTGAAGTATACTGTACTGGTAACGATTATCAAAGTGATAAAAAGAATTTTAGAGCTTCTGCCGTTGGCGAGAGTTTAGACCAGATGGTATCTAAGAAGAAAGCAGGAACCAACGCACGTGCTGAACTAGCTACTTTGGTTGCTTCTACAATTAAAGGAACCATTGACAATTACATTAATTCTACAGAATTGAATAATGTTGAGCAAGTTGAAGAACGTTTTGAAGGATTAACACGTGAGGTCATTAATCAGCAATTGAATAATATCAAGGTAATCTGTGAGAAACAAACACGTACTACTCAGAACAAATACAAGACTTATATTGCTCTTGAGATGAGTGCAGAAGATTTAGAAAAGGCAATCGATCAAAAATTATCTCAGGACGAGAAATTGAAAGTTGACTACGATTACAATAAGTTCAAAGAGACTTATGACGCTGAAATGCAGAAATTAGAAAGCAAGCAAAGAGGTTTTTAATCTTTAGCTTTTCAATAACACAAAAACAGCGCTTATCCTCATGGGTAAGCGCTGTTTTTTTATCAAGAGTATATCTTTTAGATCATACTAATAAATTGCACACAAATGATTAAAAATACCATTGCAATTGGATAAACTGTTGCGTAAGCAATGGCTTGCGCATTAGAATCTGTCATACCATCAACTGCTGCTAAACCTGGTGTACTTGTCATACTTCCAGTTAGAGCTCCAAGTAAATTAAGTAAATTCATTTTTAACCAATAATGACCAATAAGTGTCGTTATGAGCATTGGTATAAGCGTGATAACAATACCTATCCCGAAAAGGAGCATTCCTGACTCTTGAAAGGTTTCCACAAGCTTAGAACCAGCGCTAGTACCTACCACAGCTAAAAACATAAGTAAACCTAATTGGCGAAGTAATTGATTGGCTGTGCCAGACATTGTCCATAGAATTGGACCTGTCTTTCCAATTCGACTAAGGATAAGAGCAACCATTAAAACACCTCCTGTTAATCCTAATGAAAAGGTGAAATCATCAGAAAATGAGATTTTAAGTTTCCCCACTAATACACCCAAGACAATACCAGTTGCAATAGGGAAGAAGTCTGTGTCAGATAATTTCTTCACATCATTACCAAACAGATGACGAACATTATTGATATTTCCTGTTCCGCAAGCCACTATTAATTTGTCACCAAATCTGATGACAGATTTTGAACTTGGAGCAATATCAATTCCAGCTCTTCTGATTCGTGTAATCCTTGCATTGTAATTCGAAAGAACATTAAGTTGACCTATGGTTTTATGTACCACTTCTTTATTAGTAACTAATATACTTTCAACAACGTAATCGATACTTAGTGGAATTTTTTCCTGAGTTTCTTCACCAATCAATATTTTAGCTTTTTCAAGAGCTTGATCAGTACCAATAAGCTTAATAATATCATTCTTGTGAAGAATTGTATTTGGGCTGGGCACAATTGTTTTACCCTCATGCATAATTCGTGTGATATTAGCTTGAGTCATGGCACGAACTTTTAAATCTCTGATGCTTTTCCCTACAATCTTTTCATTTTCAACAACAAAATTCCTATTGAATAATTCGGGATGTTTTTTTAGATCTTCATCTTCCAATTGTTTAGCTTCAGCATCGATATTAACGCCAACCAATTTAGGGTACAAGCGAACAAAAAGAATAACGCCAATAACTCCAAAAGGATAAGCAATACCATATCCAATTGATGAAAGGGTAGAGCCAGTACTTTCAATAGCGGCAGCTAAACCAGGTGTACTGGTTAATGAACCTGTAAGTAGTCCCACCGCAATTTTCATATCGACATTAAAAGTTAAAGCAAGACCAACAGTTATTAAGGATGCGCTAGAGATTAGTACAAAAGCTAAGATAATAAGCTGACGACCATTTTTTTGAAATGATTCAAAAAAACCAGGTCCAGCCTGGATTCCAATTGTGAAAATAAAGAGAGTCAATCCAATTTTTTGAATATCAATAGGAATACTAACACCGAAGTGTCCAAAAACCAGAGCGACAAAAATAACAGCTGAAACATCAAGAGAGATGCCTTTAATTTTAATGTTGCCAATAACGAAACCTATTGCTACTATTAGGAATAGAACGAAATAACTTGACGATAATAAATCCATGGGTGTTGCTAATATGAAGTGTATTTTAAGCCTGCAAAGTTATAATAGTTTTTTCACAAATAAGAGAAGTACGTCTGATTTTGTATTTCTCTTGTTCATAGAAATCATCTAGCTTTAAATAGAAAAAGCGACTTCCTTAATGAGAAAGTCGCTTAGGATATAAGTGTATTTAATCTATTTCATCAAGAAATTGAAATCGTCAGAGGTTTTTAATTCGTAAGGTTCAACACCATTTTTGAAAATACGACATTCGCGATTTCCAACTAAGCTGATTTTGCCATCTTCAACCAAAAACATGGTTGCTTCGCGTAAACCAGCAACATACATATCAGGATTGACAACTAAGAATTCATTGATTCTATCTTCACGAGTTTCGCCACCGTGACCTTCTGGATTTTTATCTAAGTAATGCGGGTTGATTTGAAATGGAATTAAGTTGAGAGCTTCGAACCCTAGTGGATCGATAATAGGCATATCGTTGGTTGTCTTAATAGTTGGACATGTCAAGTTTGAGCCTGCACTCCATCCAATATAAGGTGTCTCATCATTAAGTACCTTATTACGAATAGCATCAGTTAAGTTGAATTTATGAACCATGTGTAATAGGTTCCAGGTGCTTCCTCCACCAACAACAATCGCTTCTGCTTCTTCAACGGCTTTAATAGGATCCTCGAAATGATGGATTGAAACAATATCATGTCCCACTTCGTTGAAACGATGTTTCACTTTGGCTTCGTAATCATCGAAAGAAACAGTCACACCAGCATAAGGAATGAATAGAGCTTTTATTGGTTTTTCACCTAAAAAATCTTTGATATTATTTTTTGGGTAATCTAAATATTCTTCACCTGGATTAGTTGAGTTACTAATTAATAATAGTCTCATTATTTTAAAATTTAGTTTAAGTATTTCTGTGAACAAGAAACAGACATATCTAATTCGTATAGTAATTTGAATACTTTGATAAAGTTTCAAAATCTCTATGAAATGAATTAGAATAAGTTTCGAAAATCTAAATTTAAATATTTAGTAGGGAAAAGCTGGTCTCTTTTTTGACTAATTCTGAAAATTTTCGCTTACTCAAAGGACGGCGAGGAACTGTAAATATGAAGGTGCTTCCTTTATCAACTTCACTTTGAACGTTAAACCAACCGTTATTTTTAGAAAGGAAATCGCGGCATAGTGCTAAGCCTATTCCAGTACCTTTTTCGTTTGCAGTTCCATCAGTTGTGAAGCCTTTGTGGATATTCTGAATTTGATCTTTTCGCATACCAACACCATTATCTATAACTGACACACTTACAAAATGTTCTTTTACTTCAGTACGTATCTCGATAATTCCACTTTTATTGGTGAATTTGATGGCATTTGAAATGAAGTTTCGAAGTACGGTATGTACCATATTCCTATCACAGAAAATATCAATTTTATTGTCAGTTGATGTAAAGATCTTAATGGATTTTATTCTTCCTAATTCCGAGAGTAACTCTAAGTTTGACAGAATGATGGATTCGAGATCGACCATCTCTAGGCTTGGAGCAATTGAATGACTTTGGTTTCTAGCCCAAGCCAATAAATTTTCTAAAAGTTCATAAGAATTATCGGCTGAATGGAATAAAGAGCCTAAAAATTCCTTTTTTTCTTCTTCAGAAAGAACTAAGTCTTCTTCAGTTAACAACATTCTGAGGCCATTACTGATATTGCCAACAGACCCTCTCAAGTCGTGAGCAATCAAGGAGAACATCTTATCTTTTGTTTCGTTAGCCATTTTAAGAGCATCTTCACTTTTTTGTAAAGCTTCTTTCTTCTCGAACATTTCATCAGCATGCTGATCGGCCATGTTTTTCTCAAGCTGTAGAATTTCGCTTTGTTTGCGATTGTTTCTTATTCGAATGAAAAGCACAAAAAAACTGACAATTAGAGCAAGTAAAAGAGATAGTCCAATGGTGTACTGACGGAATATTTTGATGTCTTTGGCTTGATTGTCTTCTACAAGACGCTGATTCTCGATGTCTTTATTTCGTGTTGCTTGTTGAACTTCAAGATCGGTGATTTTATTAGTTTGCTGATCTCTAATAATCGAATCTTTATAGGCTTGTGCTTTTTGATAAGTGCTTAATGCCTCTGAATATGATTTTTGTTTCGTGTAATATTGAGATAGAAAATCGTAATAATAACTATAGAGACGGTGCGACTTTAATTTCTTAGCTATGGCATAGCCCATATTTAAATGTGAAAGAGCCTTATCGTTCTCGTCATGCTTTAAGTATAAAACCCCAAGGTTTAATTCGAATAAACCAACATTATAGTTTAAGCTATTATCTCGATGATAACTAACAGCTTCTTTGTATACTCTAATCGCATCCAAAATATTCCCCTTCTCAGTATAAAAAGTTCCTAGGTTATTAAGCGCATCACAAATAAGTTCATCATCATTTAGTTCTTTCGCAGATTCTAAACCTCTATTTAGATAATCTAAAGCGTAAGTGTCCATGTTTTTAGATTTGTAATTCAAACCTTTAAGACTTGTACATCTGGCTAAACCTTTTTTGTTTTTTAAAATATGGAACGTAGAATGTGCCTCTTGACAGAATATATTAGAATTTTTATAATTACCCAGTTGATGATAGACGATTCCTAATTGTAGAGCAATTTCTGCATTTATCTCTAAGAATTTATATTGTTCGGAAAATCGTTTAGCATCGAGAAGAAATTTTAAGGATTGATCATATTGATTATTGATGTGATAGGCACGGCCCAGATAATACATAGCTTTTGCAACCTGTTCGTTGTAGTCGAGGTTTTTAGCCAAAGCAAGAGCTTCATTGGTTAGTTGAATGGCACGTGGAGGATCAAGCTCCCAATTAGCACGACTTAATTCTAGGAAATTTTCTAACTTGTCACGCCCTGAGCTATTTTTAACTAGATTTTCTAGGCTGTCAATTTTTGATTGAGGTCCTGAAATGGCGATGCTTATCTTAAAAGAAAGACAGAGGATAATGAGTATGGAGGTAATCTTTTTCACAAATATGAATGCATCTTTTATATTAGTTCAATCAGTTTTATACCTTGATGATATAGCAAGAATGCTGTATTTATCGTAAAGTCAAGAACTAAAAGTTAAATTGCAATATATAATATTAATCTGATATTTTTTGATGTTCATCAGTATAATATGATAATTAACAAAAAAGAAAGAGTACTACGCAATATGCATAGTACTCTTTTAAAGTTAAAGGGATTTTTATTTAAAAACGAACTAAGGTTAAACCAATGGTGTATGGTGTTAATTCTGGCCCTTTATTTTTTCTAAATAAATCAGTCATACCGTAGCTTGCAAATAGATTGATTGCTCTATATCCTAAGCGAACATGTGCGCTATAACGGAAAGCTTGCAGGTTGTAATCGTCTCTATCTTTATCCTTATGGAAATTACCTTTCCTCTTGTACTTAATCTTGGTGTGAGTGCCCAAACGTAGACCTCCAACAAAACCGGCAGACATATGTACTTTGTGATCGTTTTTCACTGGAATTTGGAATTCTATTAATAGTGGAACTGTCAGATAAAGTGAAGTTAATTTAGATTTTTTCACACTCCAATCTGGGTTAATTGGATCTGGATAAATCATGCCATCAACTTCAGTCAAGGTGATGTTTTGATCGAAACGGTAATTGTTCCACTCAAATCCCATACCAGTAACCAGGCCAATATTGGTTTTAGTCTTTTGCAAGCTGATATCGTACTGCAGGAAATTTAGATTCACTGCTATAGATTTTGCTAGATTCAAATCCATAAAATCATTGTTTTCTACTGGATAATTTGAATAATCGGAGTTAGCAAAAGCATTTATTCCCATTTCAAATCCAGACCAGTGACCTCTAAATCTTGGTTTCTTGTATGTTTTTGTTTCGTCATCCCATTGGCGTACTTTCTCAATTCTGATGCGAGTACCATGCCATCCATCGATGATATTAATTTGCTTACGACCAATTCTGATTTTAGTTGTATCAGAATCATCTTCGAAATTTGCGAAGTTTCGTACTGAAACCTTAGTACCTTTCGAATTTTCTACAACTTTTAGAAAATCTTTATTTAATACTTTCACCTCTGTAGTATCAGAATAGACATTCTTTTTCTTAACTGTCTTCTTCTTAGACCAATTATCCTGAATTATAATTTTCTTCTTTTTAAGACTATCAGATTTTAAAGTATCTGTTGCAACTTGCGCCTGACTCCCAATGGTCAGAATAAGTGCTAGTGTAAATAGTAGGTATCGTTTCATATTATTAAAATTTCAGTCGTTCATTAAAAGAGAATCTAAAAGTGACTCTTTCTAATCAATAGATGTATGTCTTAATTATTTGATTGTAATCTGATCAGATCTTAATTTATACTTAGATAATGTTTAAAATCAATAATAAGACGAAGAAGTATCAGATTTGTTACAGGGAAAATGATGTTATGTGAAAATTACTTCACAGGGGTAGAAAAACCAAGACCTAATGTGTTAAATGCAACTCTTGTTTTATCCGTTTTAGGATCGTATTTTTTCTCAAGATTGATCTTTTTTCCTGCGAGTTTTCCAATTTGGTTGACGCCATAGCTGGCAATTTTAAGCAGTGTCGATTTTTCTTTGACTTCATCATCTCCCTTACTCGCTTTCCATGAAAGACCAAGTATAGCCAGTCCATTATTTTGAACTTCAGAGGAGATCCTTTTTTCGATGATCTCAACCTTTACTTCTGGCAAATCGACACTCTTGATAGCACGTGTTTTACTTTCAGCAAGTAGTTGTTTCACTTCAATTTTATCAATAGACTCTTTGGTAGAAACATCAGTTCTGATAGGAAGAACATCAATTTTTATAATCCTTTTATTCTGGATATTAAGTTTGGCTTTTGGTTTTGAAGTTTTATTAGTTTTTTCTGGTTTTATATTTTTTTCTACACTTTTCACAGTGATAATTCCTTTTGGAATAAGAGTTTTAACTGAATCTGGAGTAGCAATTTGTATGCTCGTATTTTGAGAAACCTTCTCGTTTTTTAAGTCAGTCGAATTATTTTCAAGTTCACTTGTCCAAACACTAAATAGAATAGCAATAGAGGCTGCAGTCGCAAGAGTGGTAAAAACAAATTGCCTGATGATAATAGCTTTGTTTCTCTTTTTAAGATTTTTCTTGTTCTTAAATACAATGGAAAGATCAGCTTCAAGTTTTGTTTTGTGATAAAGTGCAAGATCTTTCGCTTTATCTGGATTTGACTGGATAAATTCATCAAAAGCCTTATTCTCATACGAATCGATATCACCTTCAAGTTGAGCAATACAGAAGTCATCGAAATTTTCTTTAAAAGGAATATCCTTTAGTAAGGATTTATCTTCAGAAATAGTTTCGGCTTCATATTTTATATCCATGCCCATCATTTCGTCCAATTCCCTTTTTAGATCAGGGTTTTGAGCAAGAAACGACTCCAATGCCACCTTATCTTGGGCATTGATTTCTCCTTCGATGTAATCGAGGAAGAATTCTTCGTAGTTGTTTCGTGTAATGAGTTTCATGATTTACTTTTTGTCTTCTATTGTATGAGCCTTAATCCTGTTTAAATGACACTTTCCATATGACCAATATACTCTTTCATCTTTTTTCGGGCTCTATAAATATAAACCTTAACCTGTGATTCACTGAGCTCAGTTATATCAGCAATTTCCTGATAGTTGTAGCCCTCATAATCTCGAAGTAAAACGACTGATCGTTGAATATCGGATAACCTTTCTAATGCCTGATCAAGAATTTCTTTCAAATCAGTATAATGTTGCGAGTGTGAATAGGCACTGACATCCACCTGATCAAAATCTTCTTTTCGTTTTTCTCGCCTAATTAAATCTATCATTGTTCTATAAGCTGTCGTGTATAAATACGATTTTACTTTTAGAAAGTTGATATTATCAACATTACGCCAAAGTTTTTCGAAACTATCTTGTACAATATCACGCGCCTTATCCTCATCCTTGATATTTTTTAGGATAAAACGAAAGACTCCATCTGAGTGTTGATCGACGCTAATATTGTATTCTTCTAGTTTCATAGGTATTCTTCTCTAAGACGTATAGCTTTTTAAAAAGTTACAGGCTTCAAAATAAAATTCTGAAATTAATTCTAGGGCTTCAGTTTTGATTTCTTTTTGTTTTTATCTTCGTGCTATACTACCATTTTGTAAATTCATCCCAATTTAAACATAAAATTTCAATTGATATGAAGAAGCAAATTTATACCTTCCTTGTTTTCGCATTAGTTCTAGGTGCTTGTACCAATTCAAACACACCAGTAAAGACAGATGTAGATAAGCAAAATGATTATTTAACGATGTCGACTCTTTGGTATCAAAGAGCTTCAGAATGTCGAGCATTGTATTATCAGGCGTTTAATTTCGCTAAACACTCGTTAGTAGCAAATTTGGCTGATTCTAAAAATGACAAACCTAAGGCAGTTGTTGTTGATATTGATGAAACAGTTCTTGATAATAGTCCATTCGAAGCTTATTCGGTTAGAACAGGTAAATCATATTCAAAGAAACTTTGGCATGAATGGACAGGGAAAGCAGCTGCACGCGCTACACCTGGGTCTTTAGAGTTTTTAAAATTTGCTGAGACAAAAGGGGTTGAAACTTTTTACATTTCGAATAGATCGGTGAGTGAAACAGCGGTAACACTTCAAAACCTTAAAGCCTTAGGTTTTCCTTTTGCTGATGAGGCTCATATTCTATTAAAAACAGATACCAGTGTTAAAACAGTTCGTCGAAATAAAATTTCAGAGACACATGAGATTCTAATATTGGCAGGCGATAATATTGGAGATTTTGATGAACTCTTCGAAGATAGAAATCAGAATTTTGGCTTCGAAACTGTAGATGCTCATAAGGCTGATTTTGGTAAGCGTTTTATTATTTTGCCGAACCCGATGTATGGATCATGGGAAAGAGTAGCTTTTAAAGGGCAAAAAGGATTAAACCCAGAGCAAAAGAATGAGCTAAGAAAAGATGCTTTATTCGGTTATAAAGAATTAGCTAATTAGCATTACATATATCACAAAATGAAAAGCTCCTATCTTTTTTAAGATAGGAGCTTTATTATTAGTGAATCGTTTTAAAGATCGAACTTGATACCTTGGGCTAAAGGCAAATCAGTTCCATAATTAATCGTATTTGTTTGTCGTCGCATATAAGTCTTCCAAGAGTCAGAACCTGATTCTCGTCCGCCACCCGTTTCTTTCTCACCACCAAAGGCTCCTCCAATTTCAGCACCCGAGGTTCCAATATTTACGTTGGCAATTCCACAATCGCTACCCACGGTTGAAAGGAAGGTTTGCGCTTCTCTCATATTCATTGTAAAGATAGACGATGATAAACCTTGAGGAACATTATTATGCATGTCAATAGCTTCATCAAGGGTTTTGTATTTCATGATATAGAGAACAGGCACGAAAGATTCATCCTGAACAATTTGCCAGTGGTTTTCAACTTCACAGAAAGTAGGTAAAACATAATTGCCTTCCAGAACTTTATCTCCAAAGACGATTTTACCACCTGCTTTTTTGACTTCTGCGATAGCCGTTTCATAAACTTCAACGGCATCTTTATCGATAACGGGACCAACTAGAGTCGCAGGATCAAGAGGATTCCCAATTTTTTTCTCAACCTGAGCATAAGCTTTCAATAGACGATTCTTAACATCATCGTAAATGTCTTCATGAATAATCAATCGACGAGTAGAGGTGCATCGCTGACCAGCTGTACCAACCGATCCGAATACAATCCCTGGAATAGCTATATCTAAATCCGCTGTAGGAGCAACAATAATAGCGTTGTTTCCACCTAACTCAGCAATAGTTCTTCCTAAGCGAGCTCCAACCTTTTCAGCAACACGTTTTCCAATTGCGGTTGATCCTGTAACCGAGATAAGAGGAACACGTTTGTCTTCTATAAAATTGTCACCCATTACTGATGACTTAGCAACCACAAGGTTGAATACGCCTTCAGGAACATCGTTATCTTTTAATACTTTTTGGATAATATTCTGGCAAGCCAGTGCACAAAGAGGCACTTTTGAACTTGGTTTCCAAATAACGACATCACCACAAACAGCTGCAATCATAGCATTCCATGCCCAAACGGCTACCGGAAAATTAAATGCAGAGATAACACCAACAACACCAAGTGGGTGGTATTGATCCATCATTTTATGATCTGGACGCTCTGAATGCATGGTGAAACCATAAAGTTGACGTGAAAGACCGACAGCAAAATCACAAATATCAATCATCTCTTGAACTTCGCCTAGACCTTCTTGGTAGATTTTACCCATCTCTAAGCTGACTAATTTGCCCAGATCTTCTTTATTTTCACGAAGGGCATTTCCAATTTGTCTAACCACTTCTCCTCGAGCAGGAGCTGGAACTTTACGCCAAACTTTAAAGGCATCCTGAGCTGTATTCAATACTTTTTCGTAATCGTTGATATCGGCATTTACAACTTTAGCTATCTCCGTATTATCGATTGGAGAATATGAACTTGTTGTTTTTCCTTTACAATCGAACCACTGAGTTCCTGTTGTTACACCAGAATTGATTTTTGAGATGCCTAAACGTTTTAGACTTTCTTTTATTCCAAAATCTGTCATGATATTTTGAGTTTTTTGGTTTCGAAATATTATCCTTATTTAATCTGTTTAAATTAAGAAAGATTTTAAATAAGGAGTATGATATTTGTCATGTACTTGACTTGTCATGATTTGCAAAACTCATAAAAACAAGAAACCCGATAGTAATACTATCGGGTTTCTTTTATTTCATGTCAAATTTTATTTAATGACGCTTTCATCTTTTACTTCTTCTTTGATTTCAGAGCCAGCTATTCTTAAAGCATCCAAATCAATATCTTCCTCTTCATTGTAGATTTGAAGTAGGGGTTCTTTAAAGGATTGGTTTGTAATTAACCTCTCAAGAGTTAATAATAATGAAGGCAGTAGAATAAGATTCGATAACATTGCTGATAGAAGTGTAACCGAAACTAACACGCCTAGAGAAACTGTTCCTCCAAAATCAGATAAAGCAAAAATCCCAAAACCGAAGAAAAGAATAATAGATGTGTACATCATACTTTGTCCTGTTTCACGAAGAGCTAATATGACAGATGATCGAATACTCCATTTTGTTATTTTCAACTCTTGTCGGTACTTAGCCAGATAATGAATGGTATCGTCTACTGAGATTCCGAAGGCAATACTAAAGACTAATATGGTTGATGCCTTAATAGGAATATCAAAATACCCCATTAATGCTGCGGTTATGACTAAAGGAATTAGATTAGGTATCAGAGCCACAAGAACCATTCTTTTGGATGAGAACATCCAGGCCATAAAACTGGCGATAAGGAGAACAGCTAAAGCCAAACTTAAAAACAGGTTTTTAATTAGGTATTGGGTCCCTTTAAAAAAGATAATACTGGAACCTGTCACTGTCACCTTATATTTATCCTTAGGGAATATTTCATCAACATGACCAAGAACAATTTGCTCCATCTCTTCCATTCGGGTCGTTCCAATATCCTTAATTCTAAAACTCATTCGTGTTTTAGTTTGGGTCGAATCCATAAAGGAATCAAAGATGCTCACTTCCCCTTTAACCTCTGCTTTTGATAGGTAGGATAAAAGGATATTCTTCACATTACTACTCGGCATCTTATAATATTTCTCTTTCCCATTATAGTACGCTTGATGAGCAAATTTAGCGCCTTCAACTAAGGATAGTGAGGCAGAAACATCAGGGTATTGTTTAAGCGAATCGTTTAATTTTTCGATACGTTTGAGTGTGGATAATTTTAAGGCTCCACCTTTCTTTTTGGTCTCAACCACAATCTCAAGTGGCATAATCCCATCAAGATTTTTTTCGAAGAATTTTAAATCTTGATAAATGACATTGTGATGTGGAAGATCGTCTACCATATACCCTGTACTCTTAATTTTACTGATTCCAATGACACCAATAATCATTAGAGAACCCGTTATTATATAAACAGCTTTACGATTATTTAAGACGATTTTTTCGAGAGCTTTGACAAATTTGTTGACAAATTTATTCTCTAAATGTTGGGTCGCTTTATTATCAGGAGGAGCTATAAAGCTGAAAATGATGGGGATTAAAACCAGTGATAAAAAGAAAACCACCATAATGTTTAAGGCTGCAACGACTCCAAACTCTTTAAGAATCTGACTTGAAGTAATAATAAAAGTCGCAAATCCCGACGCGGTTGTTAAGTTGGTTAAGAAGGTTGCATTACCAATTTTTGATACGACACGTTGTAGGGCTTTAATCTTATTACGGTGTAGAATGTACTCGCCATGGTATTTATTGATAAGAAATACAGAATTGGGTATTCCAATCACTACCAAAAGAGGCGGTAGCATAGCTGTTAATAGAGTAATCTTGTATTCAAAAAGAACCATGGAGCCTACTGCCCAAATAACACTTAGTCCTACAACCAGCATACAAAAGAAGACCACTTTGAAGGAGCGGAAAAACATAAATAGGATGATGGCTGTGACTAATAATGATAAGAGAATGAACATATTCATCTCTTTCTTAATCATTTGAGCAACTTTAACGCGAATGTATGGTAAACCCGAATAATGCATCTGAAGATTGTGTTTCTGTACAAATGCTTCAGACATTTCGTGAACCTTTTTAATCATTGGTTCTCTTGCCTTGGAATTAATCACTTTTCCATTTACAGTAATGGCCATTAGATAGGTATCCGTATCATGATTAACCAAACTACCTTTATAAAAAGGGAGTGATTCTGCAATGGCAGCAATACTATCAAGTTCTTTTTGAGAATTAAGTTTTTCAGGGAAAATAGATTCAAATTCAAATCTTTTCTTTTCCTTATTCTTGGTGATGTTGTATGTGTGTGCAATGGATACAACTGCATCAATTCCATCTAACTTCTTTAGATCATTACCCAGAGTAATCCAATCATTAAATTTATCAAGCTGATAGAAATTACTGTCTTGGATTCCAAAGAACATGACGTTACTTTCGTGTCCGAAAGTGTTGTGGAAGTTTTCGTAATCAATGGCTGCGATATCGTCTGAGGGGAGGAGTGCGGCATGGCGATATGACATTTCTACAAATTGTGCCTTATAGCCCATAAAGACTGTCATTAGTCCAATAAGTACCAATAATAATATCCTATTTCTTAGGATAACTCCCGCAATTCTATTCCACATATCTAAAACTATCTTTGAATCTTACTATTGATATTGTTTGTGTTTGTATATATGGCTGGATGTCAGCTTAATATTAGTCATTTTGAATGAACAAACACTTGAATGGCGAAATTACGACTTAATATCATTATTTCAAAAGCTAATCTAGCTTATCGACTAATAGCGAAACTTTTTATTCTAAAGCGTCGATTTTATAAATTTTCATGACCCATATTCTGCATTGAAGTTATGAAAATAATTGATAGTTATTTACTTAGCTTGATAGTTGATGTTTGAAAAACTAACAAGATTAGTTTTTAAAATTAGCAGAGTTTCAAGCCAAGGTTAAGTTAATGTTAACATTTAAGTTTTTTGTCCTTAAATATTAGGTAGTCTCTAAATATCCTATATTTTTGCCAGCCTAAAAAAGCAGAATTAATCAACTGAAAAACAATTAAATTTAGACTAATTATGGATTACGGTTTAGGTGATTTCCTGACACTCATAGGGGCCTTAGGATTATTCCTTTATGGGATGAAATTGATGAGTGAAGCTCTACAAAAAGTAGCTGGAGATAAGATGAGATCGATTTTGTCAGCAATGACATCGAATCGTGTTAAAGGAGTTATGACTGGTGTTTTAATTACAGCACTTATTCAGTCATCGTCGGCAACTACAGTAATGGTGGTAAGTTTTGTAAATGCAGGTTTACTTACTTTAGTCGAATCAGTCGGTGTAATTATGGGTGCTAATATTGGTACCACTGTTACAGCTTGGCTAATTTCTTTACTAGGATTTAAAGTTAGTATGAGTGCTATCTCTTTGCCTTTAATTGGTTTAAGTTTACCTCTACTATTCTCGGGTAATCGTTCAAGAAAGAACTGGGGTGAGTTGGTTATAGGTTTTGCCTTATTATTCATCGGTCTTCAGTTTCTGAAGGAATCTATGCCTGATATTAAGAACAACCCAGCCATATTAAACTTTTTAACCTCATATACTGATTTAGGTTTTGGATCTTACTTATTATTTGCTGGGATTGGAACCTTATTAACGATCTTAATTCAATCTTCATCGGCAACAATGGCACTTACATTAGTAATGTGTAATAGTGGGTGGATTAGTTTTGAAATGGCAGCAGCTATGGTTCTTGGTGAAAATATTGGAACAACGATTACTGCGAATCTTGCAGCAATGGTAGCCAATACTTCTGCTAGGAGAGCAGCAAGAGCTCACTTGATATTTAATACCGTTGGTGTACTTTGGATGCTAATGGTTCTACCTTATTTCCTTGAAGGTATTGCTTCGCTTAATATGTGGCTAGGTGGTGGTAATCCGCTGGAAACAAATCCTGCACTAGCAGAACAAACAATAGCAGCTGTTCCCGTATCACTATCTTTATTTCATACCATTTTTAATGTATTGAATGTTTTGATCATGATTTGGTTTGCTAAATTTATTGTGAAGGTGGTTACCAAACTGGTTCCTACCAACGAAAGTGAAGAGGAAGAATTCAAGTTACAGCATATTAAAACAGGTATGTTGTCAACTCCTGAGGCTTCTTTATTTCAAGCTAAGATGGAGATTAGTTTATATGCCAAGCATACCAAGAAAATGTTTAGCTATGTGAAAGAGGCTTTTAACGAAACCAATGATAAGAACTTCAGCAAACTCTACGATAAGGTTGACAAGCTTGAAGATGAGAATGATGATATGGAGATTCAAATTGCAGATTACCTGACTAAGGTTTCTGAAACACGATTGAGTCCTGTGAGTTCGAAACGAGTTCGTGCCTTCTTTAAAATGGTTGACGATATTGAAAGTATGGGTGATTCTATGCTAAATATTACGAAGGCTTTGCATCGCAAGAGAGAGCAAAAAGCTTGGTTTCCTCAGGAAGTTCGTGACAACTTGAATAAGATGTTCGAATTGGTTGATGAGGCTTTAGTAGTGATGTTTAATAATACGGAAACAGACTTTCAGGACGTATTGACTAAGAAAGCTTACGAAGCTGAAAAGGAAATTGACGAATACCGTACGATTCTGAAGCAACAACACTTAAGTGATGTGAAGGAAAAGAAATATGAATATAAAGCAGGTATCATTTACAACGATATTTTCTCAGAGTGTGAGAAGATTGGTGATTACTGTATCAATATCTCTCAATCAATCTCAGAGATGAATGATTAATTGAAAATTGAAATATAAAAAACCTCTGATGCCTATGGTATCAGAGGTTTTTTTTTGGCTTTAGACTCTAGTTAAATTTTGAGCAAAAAGAAAGTGCTATCCAATGGATAGCACTTAAAATAATCTATTATAATCGATCTAGAATTTTCTGAATCCGATTAGTCTGCGAACTTCTTCAAGTGTTTTAGCCGCGCTCTCACGAGCTTGCTCAGCACCTAAACGAGTAACTTTTCTTAAGTACTCATCGTCTTTTGAGATTTCAAGGAACTGCTCACGAATAGGAGCATTAAAGTTGATGATATCTTCAGCCAATTGTTTTTTCAAATCGCCATAGCGAATTTCACAATTGTTATATTTTTCGTTGAAAAAATCGTAGGTATCTTTTGCAGATACAACATCCATCAAAGTAAATAAGTTCTGAATCGCTTCAGGTTTTTCCTGATTCATTTCAGTTGGGCCACTATCTGAAACGGCTTTCATCACTTTTTTGCGGATATCTTTAGGATCTTCAACTAAGCCAATTGCATTTCCTTCTGATTTCCCCATCTTACCTGAACCATCAAGACCAGGGATTTTCACAAATTCGCCTGTGAATGAATATGGTTGTGGAATAGGGAATAATTCTTCACCGTAAGTGTTATTAAATCTCTTAGCGAATTTACGAGCCATCTCAAGATTCTGCTCCTGATCTTTTCCAACAGGAACTTGTTTTGCTTTATGAATTAGAATATCAGCTGCCATTAAAACAGGATAAGTCAACAAACCAGCATTCACATTTTCAGGATTTTTACGTGCTTTATCTTTAAATGATGTCGTACGTTCCAACTCACCCAAATAAGCATTCATGTTCATCAAAAGATACAATTCTGTAATCTCAGGAACATCGCTCTGTACGTAGATGCAAGCCTTTTCAGGATCGATTCCACAAGCAAGATATTCAGCCAATACGTTTCTTACATTGTTGTGAAGATCGGCAGGAGTCGGATGTGTAGTTAGGGAATGCCAGTCTGCAATAAAGAAAAAGCAATTGTTGTCATTCTGCATTTGCACAAAGTTCTTTATGGCACCGAAATAGTTCCCCAGGTGCAAATTACCTGTTGATCGGATTCCACTTACTACTGTATTCATATTAATATTAAGTTAATAGCTCCTCTGTGAGCTGTGAGAAATATTTAATCACGCAAAATTATGAAACCTTAGTCACAAAAAGAAATTTTAAAAATATTTCATTTCTCTATTTTTTCTGAGACTTAAAAGTCTGCTCATTATGTCTACTTTTTCTATATATTTGATCTGTTTAAACAATCACGTGTATTTATTTCAACTTCATTTCAATGAACGTACTCGATATTATTATTGGTATCCCTTTGATTTACGCCATATATAAAGGTTTTACAAAAGGTTTTATATACGAAGTAGCAACATTAGTGGCTCTAATTTTAGGCGTATATGGAGCCATCCATTTTTCCGATTTTACAGCGGAAGTCATTCAAGATACCTTTAAATATGAATCACAATACATGGAGTATATTTCCTTTATTGTGACTTTCATTGTTATCGTAATTGGAATTAATCTGATTGGGAGGGTGATGGATAAGGTGGTTGAAGCCGTTGCATTAGGTTTTGTAAATCGACTTTTCGGTTTGGCATTTGGATTGTTGAAAGGAATTTTAATATTAAGTATCGTCATTCATTTGATCAACTATGTGAATGATAGGTTTAACTTCATTTCGGAGGAGAAGAAAAAAGAAAGCCTTTTATATGAACCCATGACATCTATATCTGGGACGATATTTGAATTCTTTGACTCAGATTTCTCATCGACTAAGGATAAGATCGAGGATAAAATTAAGACGGGTACTGAAAGTATTAAGAAAGCCATCTAAGCAAACTTGAATGCCAATAGATAAACTAAAGAAACGAGGTATGATGATTAAAAAAATCATACCACAACTTCCTGTTCGAAGGAAATTTCACTATAAAGGTTTGTGCCCTAATTGTGAATACGAAATTGATGGAAAGTTCTGTGAGAATTGTGGGCAATCGGCTAAGGGGTTTCATCGACCATTCTTTTCGATATTATTCGAATCACTGAGTGATGCCTTGTCATTCGATAATCGCTTGTTTCACACAATAAGTCCTTTATTGCTAAGGCCAGGTTATCTGACAAAAGAATTTATGAGAGGACGAAGGGTTAGATACACGCCTCCATTTCGTTTGTATCTATTTCTTACATTTTTTGCTTTTTTACTTCTTTCGTACAATCATACTCCGGATCGCGATTTCACTGGAAAGATGAGCCTGACTGATGATCAAGGAAAGAAATTTGATCTAGAGGAAATGTTGAAAGACTTCATACCAGCTTCAGATAGTACGGATATTGTCACCATAAAGGCAGAGAATTCAATTCCTGTGGTTCAAGATACAGTCAAAAAAGGAGATAATTTAGATCTGGATTTATTTGAAGGGCATATTGGTGATTTTCTTGAAATGTGGAAACTGAATCCATCTTTAATGATGGATACAGCATTGAAAAAATTGTCGCAAACGCTTTTGATCATACTACCTATTTTTGCTTTGTTTTTGGCCTTTCTTTATATCCGACAAAGACGATATTTGCTAGAGCATTTATTGATTTCACTTAATTTCCACTCCTTTATTTTCATCATTGTAATTTTAAGTGAGTTATTACTATTGACTGGAAGTGATATGTTATCTGAAATCGCTTTGTATCTGTATTTTAGTATACCCATTCAGCTATTTTTCACTCTCAAAACCTATTACGGTCAAGGCTGGATAAAAACATGCTTCAAGTTTGTCATATTAAGTTTTTTCTACAATTTAGTTTTCTTCACAGGCTTGTTGATTGGTTTTATTTTGATGACTCAATCCTAAGTTTTCGATAAGTCGATTGGTCCAAAATATAAAACTAAGTTGCTCAAAGGCTGATTCAGACTAAAATGTATATCTTTGTCAACCGAAAATAACTATTGCATAACAGAATCCTATAGGGGTATAAAATACGATAAAGATGAGTTTTATAGAAGAATTACAGTGGCGTGGCATGATTCACGATATGATGCCGGGTATTGAAGAACAATTAGAAAAAGAATTGACATCGGCATACGTGGGAATCGATCCTACTGCTGATTCTCTACATATCGGACACCTTGTTGGTGTTATGATGCTTAAGCATTTTCAGGTAGCAGGACACAAGCCAATCGTTTTGGTTGGTGGTGCTACGGGTATGATTGGTGATCCATCAGGAAAATCACAGGAAAGAAACTTACTTGATGAGGCTACATTACGTCATAATCAAGACTGTTTAAGAAATCAACTTGCAGGTTTCTTAGATTTTGACTCAGTTGCTGATAATGCTGCTGAGATGGTAAATAATTACGATTGGATGAAGGATTTTTCATTTCTGGATTTTATTCGTGATATTGGAAAGCATATTCCTGTGAATTACATGATGAGTAAAGATTCTGTAAAGAAGCGTTTAAGTGCTGATTCTAAAGCAGGAATGTCTTTTACTGAGTTTACATATCAGTTGGTTCAAGGAACTGATTTTCTTGAATTATATAAATCAAAGAATTGTAAGCTTCAGATGGGTGGTTCAGATCAGTGGGGTAATATTACTACAGGAACTGAATTAATTCGTCGTAAAGAAGGAGGTCAAGCTTGGGCAATTACTTGTCCTTTAATTACAAAAGCTGATGGAGGTAAGTTTGGTAAAACCGAGTCTGGAAATATTTGGCTTGATCCAAAATACACATCACCATATAAATTTTACCAGTTTTGGTTGAATACATCTGATGAAGATGCAGAGAAATATATCAAGATTTTCACTCTTATTTCGCGCGAGGAAGTAGCAGCTTTGGTAGAAGAGCACAAAGAGGCGCCACATATGCGTAAATTGCAACAACGCCTTGCTAAGGAAGTAACTGTAATGATCCATTCTGAAGCAGATTACAATATGGCTGTTGAAGCTTCTCAAATTTTATTCGGTCGTGCTACAGCTGATGTATTGCGTAAACTTGATGAAGATACTTTCCTTTCAGTATTCGAAGGTGTTCCTCAGTTCAATGTTGATAAAGCAGAATTCGAAAACGGTGTTGATATTGTAGAGCTCTTAGCTGTTAAGGCTGAGGTTTTTCCATCGAAAGGTGAATTAAGACGTCTTTTTAAAGGAAATGCAATCAGTCTAAATAAGGAAAAAGAACCTAATGCAGAATTGATCGTGACCAAAGAACACCTTATTGCAGGTAAGTATTTATTAGTGCAGAAAGGGAAAAAGAATTATTTCTTGATCGTAGCTTGTTAATATGATACATATAGTGTAGTTTTATGTTCTATTTAAATAAATCTAACCGACTAATTAAATATTAAATTATGAAGATTTTAAATTACGCATTAATTTTATTGTTCACCCTAGGGATGTTAAGTTGTGGTGGTGGTGGTGATGACGCTGATGAAACTGCACCAACTGTTACGTTCACTAGCCCAAGCACTGATGCAGCAAATCCTACAACCATTACTTCAGGTCAGACATTAACTTTTAGTGGAAAAGTAAGCGATAATAAAAAAATGAAATCGATTACTTTTACAAATCTTGAAGCAAAAACAAAATCAGTTAATGATTTTGTTCAAGATTTTAATGAAAAATTAAATAGCACGAAGACTAACTCCGTAGCAGTTTTAGATAAGTCTGAGTTTGGCATTAGCTTCGCAATTGAAACTTTAGCCGGTGCTCCAGCTAATGAATATACAATGACATGTACTGTTATTGACAATTCAGATAACCCAACTACAAAGACACTTTATATCAAAGTTGAGTAAATTTTGATTTAATATAGACTTAAAAGACCTGAGCATTGCTCAGGTCTTTTTTTTGCCTTTCACTTCCCTGTTTCGATCTTTCTTATCATACTGAAACATCATATTTGCCATCAAATTAAGCACTTATTACATCTTCGTTTATTTTTTTTCAAAAAAAATAAACCTTTGAATCCCCAATAAAATGGGGCTTTAAAGCACTGGTCGTATTTTTCAAATGGTACTATGTATTGCATATTACTATTTTTAATTCGTATATTTGGTATAGCAAGCAAGTGTGCTTAGGATGGTATTGTATTAAATTATATCTGAAATGAAAAGGAAAATAAATAGAATCTTGATTGTATGTATGTTGATTGGCTTTTGCGCTAGTCCATCGATCTTAAAATCTCAATCGGTTCAACCTACGAGTTCAATCTTCTTTTCATTAAATTCAGATTCACAATCTAATTTCAACAACTGGTTTAGCCTTAATCATTTTTTTGATTCTGATTGGTCATCAGATGAAGAGGAAGCTATTAAAGCAGATAGTTTGAAAAAATCACTTGATGTTAAAAGTAAGGTGAAGGATTATAATGATTCAATCATCCCAAAATCAAAAAGAAACTCTTTAAAGAAAATAAGGAAGAAGAATTTTAGAAATAAGCCAGTAATAATTCAAACAAGAATTTAAAATATATTCCAAATGAAGATAGAAAATACGAAAGCCCAGATGCGAAAAGGAGTATTGGAATATTGTATTCTTTCCATAGTCTCTAAAAATGACGCGTACGCTTCAGATATTATTAAGAAGCTTAAGGAAGCGAAGATGATAGTTGTGGAAGGAACGCTTTATCCTCTACTAACTCGCCTTAAAAACGACGGATTACTCAGTTATCGCTGGGAAGAATCGACTCAAGGACCACCTCGTAAATATTATGGGATTACCGATACAGGTCGAGGCTTTTTAGGAGAATTAGATAACTCATGGCACGAACTTGTAGATGCTGTTACAACAATTCAAGCTTAAGTGTCAAACTAAAAAAAAAGAGTATTTGAAATTATTTTTAATACCAGTAGAAGTATAAGAATTTATTTCTAAAGAGTATTTAAATATTAAAATAAAAAAGATGAAAAAGACATTCACAATAAACATTAGTGGTAGCATCTTTCATATAGACGAAGATGCTTACGAAAAACTCCAGGTTTATCTGCGCAGCATTAATGCTCATTATGGTGCGAGTGAAGAAGGACGTGAAATTGTTGCAGATATTGAATCTCGAATTGCTGAAATATTTAACGATAAGCTAAGCTCGAAGGATCAGGTTGTGACAGAGACAATGATTGACGAGGTAATCTCAATTATGGGGAAACCTGAGGAGATTTTTGAGACAGATAGCGAGGAAGAAGAAGTTGTTGGAGCTAAAAAATCTTACCGTAAAAGAAGATTGTTCCGTGATCCAGATCATCGTGTATTTGGTGGTGTTGCTAGTGGCTTATCGGCTTACTTTGGTATCGATGTCGTTGTTATTCGCTTAATTTTTGTTCTCCTATTCGTTTTCGGTTATGGATTCTCTTTCCTTCTTTACATCATCTTGTGGATTGTAGTACCTAAAGCTAACACGACAGCTCAGAAACTTGAGATGAAGGGTGAACGGGTGAATATATCAAATATTGAGAAATCGATAAAAGATGAATATCAAGAGGTTAAGCAGAATTTTGATGATATGCGTGAAAAACGCGGACCTCAGGTAAGAGACGGGTTTGATAAAGGCGTTAATTTTGCTGGATCAGCTCTGCGACTGTTCTTGAAAGTTGTACTCATAATTTTAGGCCTAGGCTTAATTATTGCAGGTTTCATTTCTCTACTAACTTTCCTTGGGTCGGTGATTTTCACAACAACAGTAATTGGTCCATTTGCAGGTATGCATTTTCCTGGAGCCTTTATGCCTGATATGTTCTTTACAGGTATGGGAATCAAATTGTTTTCTCTTGGTTTGATGCTTGTTATTGGGATTCCTTTAATACTACTCATTTTTGTAGGAATTAAGTTACTAGTTAAGTTTAAGACAAACAATAAGGCAATTGGTCTTACTGGTTTAGCTCTTTGGCTAGGAGGTATTGTTCTTATGATCTCGGTTGGGCTTTCTCAAGCTAAATCATACATAAGCAGTGGAACAACTTATGCTGATACTGAAACTCTAGATAATTTTGATGGTAAAACACTTTATCTAAGATCAGAGAAAAACATTGATTTCAATTGGCACGATGCTAATGTCGATTTGGATGGCGTGAAAATTATTGTGAAGGATGACGAGAAGCTCGTTCTGGGCGAACCTACACTTGATATTGAAAGGAGTAGTTCTGATAATTTTGAGATTATCATGAAGAAAAATTCAAGAGGGCGAACTCACGATGATGCAGTCGATAATGCTGAAGAAATCGAATATTCATGGAAACAGGTGGATTCTTTATTAATTCTTGACGAGTATTTCACCTTGCCAGTTGGCGATAAGTGGAGAAATCAGAAGCTGCATATCGTTTTAAAAGTTCCAGAAGGTAAGGCCGTGTTTATCGATGAAAAAGTCGATGAAATTTTGGATGATGTAAAAAATGTAACGAATACATATGACCGAGATATGGGTGGGAAGAAGTGGATCATGAAAAAAGAAGGATTGACCTTAGCTCGTGATTAAAAAAATAAATCTAATTGAAGTAAAATACATAAAATGAAGAATACGACTAAGATACTATTGTTGATGCTTGTTTTGACTCTTGTGTTTGTTGAGGCTACATCTTCTGATTTTTCTCTATATAAATCACATTGTGAAACCTGGTTTCCTTCAGATAATTTCAATACAGTTCCTGTAAAAACTAGTAAGAAATTTGATCAGAATTTTATTTTGATACACCAAATTGGTGTTGATGATATTGATATAATAATTAATGATTTAGAAAGTAATGCTTTAGGATCATCAAAAGAGGATAGTTGTATTCAAGTTAGTGTTGATAAGAAATTAGATTTAAGCTGGACTAGATATATCCCTTTAATAAAGATGATTGGTGTTGATTCTGATTACAACTATAAATGGTCAGCTAATGCTTGTGTTGGAAACGACACGATATCAATTTCTGATACTGGTTCATTTCATTTAAAAGGAAAAATGAATATTTATGGTATCTGTTCAAGTAAAAAAGCTGAAGAAATTATAGTTGAAAATATCTATGAAAATGCTAGAAATAAAATCAAACAAGAAGTAAACGAAAAGTTAAGGAAGTTGTGATTCTCTGTATATAGGAACACTTGAATTTATAACACTAATAAACTAGAATGTAAATTTTAATATACGACAAGGCATAGAGTTGCTTGTCATTAGATTTTAATTTTAAAATTAGAAAAATGAAAAAAGTAGCAATTATATTAATGGTAATCCTTTTTCCAGTGCTAGTAAATGCTCAGACAAAGGGTGAAAAACTACACGAAAAATATTCAAAATATGATGAGTTTAATAGCTTCGGTTTCTCCGGTGACTTTCTGAATAATTTAGATTTTGATGTTGACGAGGATGAAATAGAAAAGAATATTACGGGTGATTGTGATGGTATTAAGCTTTTAAGTTACAAGCATGAGGATGGTAGAGGAACTAAGTTTAAAAAGCATGTTATTTCTGAACTGACATCGGGTAAATACAAACAAGTTCTAGAAGATGTTGAGAAGGATGATGATTCTGATGATGTTTACTTTTTTGCCTTGGGCAAGAAGAAACGTTTTAGTGAATTCCACCTTTTACATTGTAATGGAACCCGTACTTCATTAGTTTCATTCTTTGGTGATTTTCATATAGATGAATTGAAATCACTTTCTCGTTATAAGTTCGATTAGTAAATCTTTAAAACTGAAGATATGCAACGTTTATTTAAATCAAGCGATAAAAAAGTAGCTGGGGTGTGTGGAGGCTTGTCGCACTATATCAACCCTGAGCTCGATCCAGTGATTGTTAGAGCCATTTTTCTAATCTGCTGCTTATTCAATCCATTTTTATTAATAGCCTATTTAGTTATGGCATTAATACTTCCAGATAGTCCAGTAAGAGTTGGTGATTGAGATAGACAAAAGACTCATGCCTCCTGAGTTTGTCTTTTTCAAAGGAGGTTATATTGAGTTAATAGAGCAAGCAATTCATTTGTTTGCTCTATTTTTTTATTTCATTATAGCTAAGATGATGCAGCCTACAACTAAAATTGCAAATAGAATCTCAGAGATCTTAGTATTACGGTTCATGACGAAAAAGTAACTGAAAATAAAAGAAAGAGGCACTGCAGCTATTAGTACTTGGGCAAGTATAGCGGAAGGAAATAAGATTCCAGATGCGATGCTTGTAACAAATAAGGCAACTAAAATAATAAGGTATTTTCTAGAGCGAACTCGCTTTTCTTCAAAGCCCCATATGGTGAAGAAAATAGATATCAAACTTAATAGAGCTAGAAAAATCCAGAATAAAATTTGAACGATTGATAGACTTTCTAAATGTTCATGACTAGTAAAAATCATTTTTGAATGCTCTAGAAAATCCTCTAGATTTCCTTGCCAAAAATACCAACAACAGATAAAAAATATGGGTGTGATAAAACCGAGTAAACCTCCTAGGAATTCTCTTAGACGGAAAGAGCCAAGAATAATCAAAGCCCAAATAAACCAGAAAAAGAATAGACTTGTAGGCAAGTAAAATAAACTGGCTAAACATATAAGCAAGCCTGCATTAAATGAAGATGCAATACTCTGACTACCGTGATAAATTTTAAAGATACTTTTGATAGATAGTAATAGAAATAGAGCACTTATAAGGGCTGGATGAAGACCATTTGCAAGTGTGGCACATGAAGCAAGTAACAAAAACAAAGCAGAGGGCAGGTCTGTACGTTGTTTTATAAATATGAACTGCTCATTGAGTTGGATGAGGCTATAGGATATGATTAGAATAATCAGATAGCCGAATATATTTAGATATAAAGGATTACAATTGAGTATGCAAAGGATCGTTTGGTAGAGAGGCATTTGCATGGAATATTCTGCTAATATAACAGGATTCTGAAATGCATTTAGCCACAATAATAAAGCAATTATAGGAATAAGAATGAAATAAATAGGTGAGCGTCTTCTTAAAACTTTTAACAGCATTATTGTAATTTTTAATATTCAACTTTTTTGCAAACTCAATTGTAAGTCATTCGATTATTGTAAATCGAATCCAATATCTTTTCTGTAATATTTACCTTCGAATTGGATTTTCTCAGCATTACTGAATGATTTCTTAAGGGCATCATTAAGATTATCTCCGTAAGAACTGACAGCAATAACACGTCCTCCATTAGTCACAACATCATTGTCGTTACTTGTTGTTCCTGCATGAAAAACAAGACTATCAGAAACCTGATCGAGACCACTTATCTTTTTACCTTTTTGGTAAGCTTCTGGATAACCACCAGAAACAAGCATAACTGTTGTTACAGTTCTTTCGTCTAATTCCAATTCGAATTGGTCTAGCTTTTTATCTGCAACAGCTGTCATTAATTCTAGGAAATCTGACTTGATACGTGGTAAAACAACCTCGGTTTCTGGATCACCCATTCTCACATTGTACTCTATTACGAAAGGATCGTTGTCAACTTTCATCAGACCAATAAAGACGAAACCTACAAATGGAGTCTTATCCTTTTGGAAACCATCAATAGTTGGCTTGATAACGCGTTCCTCAACCTTGTTCATGAATTCTTCATTGGCAAAATGAACAGGAGAAATTGCTCCCATACCACCCGTATTTAATCCAGTGTCGCCTTCACCAATTCTTTTGTAATCCTTTGCCTCAGCAAGAACTTTATAATTTTTACCATCTGTCAAAACAAAAACAGAAAGTTCTATTCCCGATAAAAATTCTTCGATAACAACAGTAGCACTAGCTGAGCCAAACATGCCACCAATCATTTCCTTAAGTGAATTTTTGGCTTCGTCAAGATTATCGATAATCAAAACACCTTTCCCAGCAGCCAATCCATCCGCTTTCAGCACGTAAGGAGCTTTTAAGCTTTCAAGAAATTGGTAACCTTCTTCTAGGTTATCAGATGTAATACTTCTGTATTGCGAAGTTGGAATCTTATGTCGAGCCATGAAAGCTTTTGCAAAATCCTTACTGCCTTCCATTTGTGCTGCAGCTTTTTCAGGGCCAATAACAGCAATTTGCTTTAGTTTTTCGTCAGCTAAGAAAAAGTCATGAATTCCATTTACTAAAGGATCTTCAGGGCCTACAATAACCATATCGATTGCTTTATCAAGAACAAAAGTTTTCACCTTTTCAAAATCGTTTGGATTGATGTTGACATTTTCAGCAATTTCTCCAGTTCCAGCATTTCCTGGAGCAACATATAGTTTTTCTAGCTTATTGCTTTGAGTGAGTTTCCATGCAAAGGCATGTTCTCTACCTCCTGATCCTAATACAAGTACTTTCATGTGCAAAATTTTGACTTCCCAGCTATTAACAGCCGGCGTTTCAATGAATTTATAGAATGGTTTATTTTTTTTTGTTTTCAAAAAGCATCATTCGAAAATAATGGTTTTGAAAAAACAAATTTACGGAATGATATGATTAAACAAATTGTGAAAAGCTATTTTTTTAAGAATGCTAAGTCGAACTATTCGAATTGAATAGATTTAAAGAAAATTTGTTTTTTGTCAAGCAGCAATTGTTTCATTCTAGTAGGGCCACCAATGGTAATCTGATAGATAAAATGACCTCTGAAAAAGAAGCGCTTGAAATAGGTAAATTCGTGTTTCCCAACCAGCATGGTATAGATAATTTCTTTTCCTAACATCCTTTGATAAGTCACACTTTGCTCTGAGACCAAAATCGCATCACTACTAAGCAAACTTCCTTCTTTCATTTGCTTGTAAAAATCAGTGGGATCTGTATGATTAAAATCAACATCAATACCCGAAAAATCAGAAGCCACAATACCATATATATTTGCAGCATCACGATGCGAGAAGACTTCGGACTTAATGCCATTCAGTTCTTGATTTCTGATGAAAGGCGTCTCTGGGAGCTCGAAACTTATTTTTGATATCTCCGATTTGGTTCTAATCCAATTAATCTGAGCATGAACTGTCGTGCAAAGACTGAACAGCACAAGAAAAACGAGGATTTTAGATTTTATATTTTTCATTTTAAGATTTCTAGTATGTGTCTGGAAGTTTTATACCTTTTATTGTTCTGTATAGATCAAGAGCAAAAATATCTGTCATTCCAGAGACAAAGTCCAAAACCGACATAATTTTCAAATAATCATCATCCCCTTTATGGCTGTATTGCTCAGGAATTAGTGATAAGAGTTTTTTTGAGTAAAAACTATTAGGCTTAAGAATAGCTTCAACAAATTCTTGCAGTAAAGTTCCCAAAATTTTATAACCAGCCAATTCAATTTCGAGTACTGAGCGATGTTTGTATATTTTTGATACAGCAAGCCTGGTACATTCTTTATAAGCTATTTTTGAACTTTCAGCAACCTCTTTTATAAGTGTCGATGTAAATTCACCTGCCATTATCTGATCTTCATTATTAATAAAAACGGTGACACATTCCTTAATTAATTTCCCAATAACCCCAGCTCTGATATAGGCAATCTGTTCATTGGTGTCACTAACTTCTTCGCAAGTTTCAGCAATTCGATCAAGCGAACTGATATCTTCAGTTTTATCGTAGAAATTCAACAACAAATGTTTCGTTTCTTCTGTAGTCAGAATTTTTAGTTTGTGAGCATCCTCAATATCCATGATTTGATAGCAAATATCATCGGCAGCTTCAACCAAATAAACAAGTGGGTGACGCGCAAAAATACCAGGCTTAATTTCTGGTATACCAAGTTCTTTTGCAATCTTTAAATAATTCTCTTTTTCGGTATTGAAGAAACCATATTTACGTTTCCCGACTTCAGGAATTTTATAGGCCTCCCAAGGGTATTTAATAATGGATGCTACGCTAGAATAAGTTAGAGCAAAACCACCTTTTCGTCTACCATTGAAAGCGTGAGTTAATAAGCGAAAGGCATTGGCATTCCCCTCGAAGTTGCAAAGATCAGCCCATTGTTCTTTTGAGAACTTAGATTCTAATTTCTTACCCTCCCCATGAGTGAAGTAGTATGAAAGCGCTTCTTCTCCTGAATGCCCGAATGGTGGATTCCCTAAATCATGAGCCAGGCAAGCAGTAGCAACTATATTGCCGATACTATCCAGGAAAGGATTATTTTCATATTTCTGTGAGCTGGCAAGTTTTTCAGTCAGTAGATTACCCAGGGAACGTCCTACACTAGAAACTTCCAGGCTGTGTGTTAATCTATTGTGAACAAAGATGCTGCCAGGCAAAGGGAAAACTTGAGTTTTATTTTGAAGTCTTCTGAAAGGAGATGAGAAAATCAAACGATCGTAATCCCGTTGAAATTGAGATCTAATTTCGTGTTCGTTTATTGCTACACGATCTTCCTGACCGAAGCGCTTGGCAGATAATAGTTGGTTCCAGTTCATGTTATTTTGTTGAATTTCTACTAAAATTCGTCATCATAAATCGGTTTGTGATTTAATCGAAGCTAAATTACACTAAATCCCCATGTTCTTTTAATCATTTAAGTTGTATTCACAGTTTTTTCAGAATTTAAACTAATATACATAAGGAGAGTGTCCGATTTCGAACGGGTGCGTATTGATATCGGACAAAATGTATAGTTTAATTAGTTGAGTATAATTTGTTATGTATCTAGTTTGTATTTGTTTGTGTTCGTTGGCACGACTATTGGTTTTAGATAGGCTTAGATATGTGTTTTAATTTATTTTAACTTAATTAAACGATATACTTCGTTAACTTTAACGAGACGTTCACCGAGTTAATCGGTTGTTTATCTAAATTTATTTGAATCCAAACCTTAAATCTTTAATATTAGATATCGAAACCCTGACCAAATTTCGATTCGATCAGAGAAGCAATTAAAAATACTAACTATTATGATCCGATTAAAAAATATTCACAAGTCCTATATTACAGGTGCTAATAAGCTTCATGTTCTTAAGGGAATTGATTTGCATATCAAAGAAGGCGAATTGATTTCTATAATGGGATCATCTGGCTCGGGTAAGTCTACACTCCTTAATATTTTAGGCCTTCTTGATAATCACGATGAAGGAACTTATGTATTGAATGATCAGGAAATAAAAGCGATGAGTGAAACTAAAGCTGCTAAACTTAGGAATAACCTATTGGGCTTTGTTTTTCAATCTTTTAATTTGATTTCATTTAAGAATGCCATGGAAAATGTGGCACTTCCTCTATATTACCAAAAAGTACCTCGTAAAAAGCGTAACAAGTTAGCTGTTGAATATCTCGATAAAATGGGATTGAAAGCATGGGCCGAGCATATGCCAAACGAATTGTCGGGTGGACAAAAGCAAAGAGTCGCTATTTCACGAGCAATGATAACCAATCCAAAAATCATTCTTGCTGATGAGCCAACTGGAGCTTTGGATTCTCAAACTTCGCTAGAAGTAATGGATCTGCTTAGAGAAATTAATAGAACTGGAATTACTGTGATAATTGTTACTCACGAAACAGATATTGCTGAAATGACTGATAGGGTGATCAACTTAAAAGATGGCATAATTGAATCTATCGTTGAGCACAACCATTCATTAAACGGTATCGATTCGATTATCAAAGAAGAAACAATCACGAAGTAATTCACGAGAATTTTAATTTCAGTCTATGTTTGATAGAGATAAATGGAACGAGATCTTCAGTACCATTCAAAAAAATAAAACCCGAACCTTTCTTACTGGATTTTCTGTAGCAACAGGAATCTTTATGCTGATTTTCCTTTTAGGAGCGGGTAGAGGTTTGCGCAATGGAATGAAAGATGTTTTCGCTCAAGATGCTACAAATAGTATGCAGATATGGGGTGGACGAACTACCAAAGCATATAAAGGAACACCTGAAGGGAAAAGAATTCAGATGGTAAATGCTGATGTGGTGAGTCTAAAGAAGTCCATAGTTAAGATGGATGCTATTTCAGCAATGAGCTATATTCCAGGTGCAGAGGTTATATCCTATAAAGATAATTTTGGAAACTTTAATGTTTCTCCAATTCATGACACCTATAAGGAAATCAAGAATTTCGATATTCTAAAAGGGCGTTTTCTGAATAAGAAAGACATCAATGATTATCGAAAAGTTGTGATTATTCAAGATGAAGTAGAAAAAGTCTTATTTCCCAAAGAGGTAGCTATAGGTAAATATATTAATATTAATGATATTAAGTTTAAGGTTGTTGGGGTGTTTCATCAGAAAGATTTTAACGGAAATTCTCGAGATATTTATATCCCGATTACAGTAGCTCAGAGGATTTTCAATAATAACGATCATCTTCAACGAATTTCTTTTACCCTTAGTGATGTTTCTGTTGAGGAAAGTAAAGAAATTGAGAAGCAGATTACATACCAAATGGCTGCGAGGCACAATTTTAGCAAGGAAGATAAAAATGCCTTATGGATTCAGAATAGTATAGAGCAATCTAAAGGATTTTCTGATTTGTTTAGTGGTATTGAAAAGTTTGTTTGGATCATTGGCATTTTTACAATTCTACTGGGCGTTATTGGTGTCTTTAATATCATGATGATTGTTGTGAAAGAAAGAACCAAAGAGATTGGTATTCGAAAAGCTATTGGAGCATCGCCAGTTTCTGTTGTTTCACTTGTTTTGATGGAAGCTATCTTCATTACTGCGGCTTCGGGCTACGTTGGTTTGATTGCTGGGGTTGGATTACTTGAGGCAATTTCAGAATTTAATCTTATTGAAAAACTGTATCCTCCAGCGGCAATTTATTTTTTAAATCCACAAGTTGATATAGGAATTGCTATTGGTGCAACAATTGTTCTAGTAATAACAGGTGCTTTGGCTGGTTTTTTTCCTGCTCGTAGAGCTGCCTCTATTCGACCGATTGAAGCATTGAGGGATGAATAGTTTCTTTTTAAGTAAGTAATTGAAAGGGATTTTATCTCAAAGGTGTCAAAGAGATTCGATTCAAAATCAAAAAAAACAAAAGAATGTTCGATTTAGATAAATGGCAGGAAATTACTTCTGCCCTCAAGAAAAATAAATTAAGAACGGCTCTGACAGGCTCAGGAGTTATGTTTGGGATTCTGATATTAGTTACTCTTTTGGGGCTAGGAATGGGTTTTCAAAACAAAATGAAATCAAACCTAGGGAATTTGGCAACGAATTCGACTATTTTTTGGGCAGAAAGAACAACAAAACCTTATAAAGGCCTCCCTAGACATCGTAGTTTTCAGTTCGAGAATTCAGATCTGATTGCAATGAAACGATCCATTCCCGGAATTGAGAATGTTGCTCCGGAAATCAATGCCTGGAGTAATGGAGATCCTTATAATACTTTTAGAAAAGAGAAAAAAGGGAATTTTAAAATCAAGGGCTCCTCTCCTGAGATGAATAAAGTAATTCCGGTGGAAGTTCTCTCAGGACGTTTTATCAATGAAAATGACTTGAAAGAAATGAGGAAAGTCATAACGATAGGTCCTCGCGCAGTTGAACTTATGTTTGAGGATGATGAGGAACCTCTGGGGCAGTACCTGAAAATTAATGGTCTCTTCTTTAAAATCATTGGTACTGTTAAACCATTAAGCCGAATTATGGGGATGAACGATGATATCGTTCAAATGCCAAACACAACACTACAAAAAATTTATAACCGAGGAGAAAAGTTTTATGCCTTTATGGCAACGGCAAAAGTTGGAGAATCGGTTGAAGAATTAGAAGATGACATTATAACCTTATTAGCTCGTCGTCATAAAATTAATCCCGATGATAAAGAAGCTTTCGGGCATTTTAATCTGGCTAAGCTTTTCAATAAACTCTTTGGTCTATTCAATAGTATTGGCTTCTTGTTTTGGGTGATTGGCTTTGGCGTTTTAATTACTGGAATTATTGGAGTCAGCAATATAATGCATGTTGTCGTAAAGGAACGGACTCGTGAAATTGGCGTGAAACGTGCTCTTGGAGCCAAGCCTTGGGAAATTATCAGTCAGATTGTTACTGAGGCTGTTTTCCTAACCACTTTTTCAGGCTTTTGGGGCTTGGTTATTGGAGTCTTGATAGTTGAAGGGGCTGGTAAAATGGCTGGGAATGATAATCAAATGATTTTAAACCCATATGTTGACATAAAAGTAGCCTTTATCGCGCTTGGAGTTTTGGTTGTGTTTGGCTGTTTTGCTGGATTATTGCCCGCACAAAAAGCGATGAGAATTAAACCTGTTGATGCTTTACGTTACGAATAAATAACACTTGATATAACACTTGAAATAACATTTGATATGAAAAAAGTATTTAGAATTGTATTGATCGTATTTGTTATCGGTCTGTTCTTGGGAACTTTGGTTTTCATTTTTAATAAATCACAAGAGAAGCCTGAAATTTATGATACCAAATCTCCGGAAATCACCGATATTATTAAGAAAACTGTTGCTACTGGCTCAGTAATTCCTCGCAAAGAGATTAAGATTAAACCTCAAGGTGTATCTGGTATTGTTGAGACTCTATTCGTTGAGGCTGGACAGATGCTGAAAAAAGGTGATAAAATTGCTAAAATCAAGATTATTCCTGATATGATTAATTTGAACTCAGCTGAATCTAGAGTTGAGAGAGCACAAATTAATTTTGAAGATGCTCAGATTAATTTTAATCGCGACAAGCTCCTTTTTGAGAAAAAAGTGATTTCAGAATCTGATTTTCAAAAGCCTCGTTTATCTTACCGAAGTGCTCAAGAAGAGTTGAGATCTGCAAAAGATAATCTTCAGTTGATTAAAGAAGGTGTGACTTCTAAGTCAGGATCTGCTACTAATACAATTATTCGTTCAACTATTGAAGGAATGATACTTGATATCCCAGTTAAAGAAGGTTACTCAGTTATTCAGAGTAATACCTTTAATGAAGGAACCACTGTAGCTATTGTTGCAGATATGGGTGAGATGATTTTCCAAGGTAAGGTTGATGAAACTGAAGTTGGAAAAATCAAACAGGGTATGAATCTGAAGTTGACGATTGGTGCAATTGAAGATTTTAAGTTTAATGCTCATTTAGAATATATATCACCTAAAGGTGTTGCAGAAAATGGGGCTATCCAGTTTGAGATTAAGGCATCAGTAGAGTTAAGTAAAGACTTCTTCATTCGTTCTGGTTACAGTGCAAATGCTGAAATTGTTCTTGATAGAAGAGAGAAAGTTTTGAGTTTAAACGAGAGTTTGTTAGAATTTAGTAACGATTCCAGTTTTGTGAATATCGAAACAAGCCCTCAAGTTTTTGAGAAACGATTTGTTAAGACAGGACTGTCTGATGGTATTAATATCGAAATCCTTGATGGAATAAGCAAAGATGATAAGATCAAGGGAGAGAAGATGTCAAAAATTGAGAGGATGAAGGAGATGAAGAGGAAGAAGGATGAGGAAAAGAAGAAAAAGAAAAAAACAGATAAGTAATTAAAAATTCATCTCGTCAGGTAAACAAACAAAACTAATTAGAACAACATGAAAAATATATTCTTAACCATTCTCTTATTCTCTCTTGGCTTGGGACTTCAAGCACAGGAAAAGTGGGATTTAAAGAAATGTGTTGATTATGCAAAGGAGCACAATATTGCTTTGCAATTAAAGAAGCTTGATGCAGATTTGCAAGCAAATAATACCAAACAGTCAAAATTTAATCTTCTTCCTACTTTAAATGGTAGAACAGATTATGGTTTTAATTATGGGCGTACATTAAATAGTTCCAATACCTATTCTGACCAAAATGCAGAAAGTGGATCTTTGTCATTATCATCAAATGTGACCCTTTTTGAGGGGTTTAAAAAGAGGAATTCACTTAAGCAAAACGAATTGGATTTAAAAGCATCACTTGAGGATGTTGAGAAAGCAAAAGAGGATTTAGCTTTAAATATCACGTCTTACTATTTGGATATTCTATTTAAAAAAGAACTGTTACAAGTGGCTAAAGAACAATTAAAAGTTACTGAATTGCAAATTGAGCGTACTTCAGTTCTGGTAGAGGCAGGTACTTTGCCTAAAGGAACTTTGATGGAGCAAAAAGCCCAGGCAGCTCAGGAAGATTTAACAGTTGTTAGTTCACAAAATAAATTGGACTTGAGTTTGTTGGATCTAGCTCAGTTGCTTGATCTGGAAAAGATTGATGGTTTTGATATTTCTATTCCACAATTGCCCGTTGTGAATGCTATTAAGTCTATGATCGATCCTGAATCTGTATTTGCATATTCCCTTAAGGTTCGTCCTGGCATTAAGTCTGCAAACCTAAGATTGGAGAGTTCAATAAAAGGTTTAAGTATTGCCAAAGGAGATCGTACACCTTCATTGTCAATGTACGCTTCTTGGGGATCTTCTTATTCGAATGATAATCCTGAATTTGGAGACATGTTAGATATTAATGGAACCCCGATTCTTGATGCTTTTGGCAATAAGCAAAGAACTATAATTCGTTCTGAGATGAGACTTTCAGATCAGTTAAATAGCCGTGAACGTAAAGCATTTGGCTTTCAGTTGAATATTCCGATATTTAATGGAGGAATTGTAAACAGAAATATCAGTAACGCTAAAATTAATATCGACCGTTCTAGATTGAGATTGGCAAATTCAAAAAATATTCTTCGCAAAGAGATTCAACAAGCACATGCTAATGCTCTTGCTGCGATGAAAAAATATTTTTCAAGTGAAACAGCTGTTTATTCAACAGAAGAAGCTTTCCGTTATACCGAAGAGAAGTTTAATTTAGGATTGGTTAATTCGGTGGATTATAACCAAGCTAAAAACAACTTGTTGAAATCGAAATCGAATTTATTACAAGCTAAATACGAATATATTTTTAGAACAAAAATCATAGACTTCTATAATGGAGTTGAAATCAGTTTATAATCAAGTTTTCAAGTAAGTTTAGTTACTCCGATTCGATGAATTTCGAATCGGAGTTCTTTTTTTATTGGCATTACAGATGAAGAGAGTGTAAAGGTTCTTTCTAATTCCCTTTTTATAGCTTAAATTTGCGATCTAAACATGTTTGTAAATAACTATTGCATTACATCATAAAAAGGAGAGAATCATCTCAGATTCACATGTAACTACTCAAGATAATGGCTTTAATACTAAATATAGAAACATCAACTGCAGTTTGTTCGGTTTCATTAGGAAAAGATGGTGAATTAATTGCCTATAAGGAAAATAAGGAAGGAATGAATCATGCGACTCATCTGACTGTTTTCATCGATAGTATCCTTAAAGAAAATCAGTTGACCCCTGGCGATCTTGATGCTGTAGCTGTAAGTATGGGACCAGGTTCTTACACCGGTTTACGTATTGGCGTTTCTACCGCAAAAGGTCTTTGTTATGGTAGTAGTTTGCCATTAATTGCAGTGAGTACTTTACAAGCTATGACGGCTCCTTTACTGAAAAATAAAGATATTATCTCACAGTTAGGTGATCCTGAAGCTAGCATTTTTTGTCCCATGATTGATGCCCGTAGAATGGAAGTTTATACGGCTTTTTATTCTTTTAAAAATGAAGAGATTCGTAAGGTTTCAGCTGAAATAATTGATGAGGAATCTTTTGTCTCTGACTTAGATAAAAGTGAGATTGTGTTTTTTGGCGATGGTTCTGCAAAATGCCAATCGAGCTTACAAAGTCAGAATGCTATTTTTGTTGATGACATTACACCAACAGCTATTGGAATGATTCAATTATCAGAGGCTAAATATAAAACAAAGGCATTTGAAGATGTAGCTTACTTTGAGCCATTTTATCTAAAAGACTTTGTAGCAACCACTCCAAGGAAAAATATATTTTAAAAGCATTCGTTTTTCTGCATTGAAATAGCGATATTGAATGACTTATATTCTCTAAAGCTACAGATTATGCGAAATATATGCTTCTTGCTTTTATTCACACTTTTTTTCTCAGCTTCGAGTTTTGCGGAAGGTGGTACCCTACTTAAGAAGAAAAATGAACATCTGAAGTATGTGATTCATTATGGATTTATCAGAGGAGGGAAAGCCAGTTTAAAACTCAAATCAGGGCGCTATAAAGGGCAAGAAGTACATCATTTAATCTTGAGTGGTCGTACTACTGGGCTGACGAATTCTTTATTTGGTGTAAAAAACACCTACGAAAGTTATATCAATAAGGAAACTTTATTGCCTATAAAGGCAATCAGGAGTATAAAAGAAGGGAGCTATAAACGCTATAACGAGCTTCTTTTCGATAGGGAAAAAGATAAGGTCTATAGTAAACGATCTGGTGAGCATGATGTGGTTAAAGGAGTTCACGATATTTTATCTGCTTTTTATTTTGCACGAGTTAAACTGTTTAATTCTGATTTGGTAAAAGGTCAAAATTTAAAAATTGATACTTATTTCTCAGATGAACCATTTTTGTTACAGTTCAAATTCATGGGATATGAAACGATCGATAGTAAGCTAGGAGAGATAAAGTGTTATAAGTTTATCCCAGTTGTTGAAACAGGAAGAGCTTTTGAAAATGAAGATGATATGCATATTTGGATCTCGGCAGATGAGAATAAAGTTCCTGTTCGAGTTCAGTTTGATTTGTTTATAGGTTCTTTGCGTTGCGATCTCGTTAGTTTTCCTCATATGACAGTTGATCCAAACGATATTTAGTTTTTTTTGTAGAGAAAAATTAAGAATTGCTGGCATGCAAAATGCACAATATCTGTGTTATATTTCTGAATGAGGATAGTTTCGCTTACTTTTGGCAGGAAATATAAAAGGATAATTTTAAATTAATATATAACAACATGGCAAGTACTGCAGATTTTAAGAATGGTATGTGTATCCATTTTAAGACTGGTTTATATACGATTGTTCAATTCCAGCATGTTAAGCCTGGTAAAGGTCCAGCTTTCGTAAGAACTAAATTGAGAAATGTAAAAACAGGTAAGGTTATCGATAATACCTTTACTGCTGGTTTAAAGATTGATGTTGCAAGAATCGAACGTCGTCCATACCAGTATCTTTACAAAGATGATATGGGTTATAATTTAATGCATACTGAAACTTACGAGCAGATTGCTTTAGAGGAAGAGTTATTCAATGCTCCAGACCTTTTAAAAGAAGGTGATCACGTTGAAGCTGTCATTCATGCTGATACTGAGACTCCACTTTATGTAGAGCTTCCTACTCACGTTGTTATGAAAGTTACATACACTGAGCCAGGTCTTCGTGGGGATACGTCTTCAACAAATTCACTTAAGGCTGCAACTATTGAGACTGGAGCAACGATTATGGTTCCTCTTTTCGTCAATACAGATGATGTTATTAAGGTTGATACACGTAACAGAGAATATGTTGAGCGTGTGAAGCAATAAGCTAATAAAGCTAAAATATTTAGAAGGCTATTTCATGAAAGTGAAATAGCCTTTTTAATTTTTCAATAAATCCCTCAAGGCAAATCTAAGTTTTGGATACTTAAACACAAACCCACGCTTGATAAGTTTATCAGCAGATACTCGGCTTCCTCTTAAAAGAATAACGGACATTTCGCCCAATATAAGTTGCAATAGCAGAGCGGGTATGTTGGGGAAAAAGAACGGTTTCGTAAGTGTTTTAGCTAAAGTCTGAGTAAAGCTTTTGTTCGTTTGGAAATCAGGAGCCACGGCGTTAAAAACACCTTCCATCAATTCATCCTCAATGGTTTTGATATAAAGCCCGCAGAGATCATCTATATGAATCCATGGCAGGTATTGTCTACCATTCCCAATAGCAGATGCTAAACCCATTTTTACGGGGATGAGCATTTTTGATAAAGCCCCACCTTGTTTGTTCAGAACCAAGCCTGTTCTTAAAATTGACGTTCGAATGCCTAATCCTTCAAATTGCTTAGTTGTTCGTTCCCACTCGAAGCAGGTTTCTCCAAGAAAATCATTTGAAGCTGGATGCTCTTCAGTAAATATTTGATCAGATGTAATGGCCCCATAGTAACCAATAGCTGATGCCGAAATATAAGCCTTCAGTTCTTTCTTCTGTTTTCGTACTTCATTAAAGATGAGGTTTGCAGATTTAACTCGACTATCTAGAATAAGTTTCTTTCTTGAAGAGGTCCATTTTTTTTCGGCAATATTTGCTCCTGCTAAATGGATAATATAATCTGATGAAGCGATGGCGTCTGAATCAATTTGATTCTTACTTGGATTCCAAAGATATGTTTTGAATGTTGTATTATTCTTTTTGGTTCGACTCAGAATAGCAACATCATAACCTTTAGATTGAAACTTCTCACAAAGCGCTTTACCTACGAGTCCTAATCCGCCACTTATTAATACCTGAGTCATAATTCTTAAATTTTAAGAGATTCTCATCTAAAATTAATAAAAATAGCGACACTGTTGTTTAAACTTGAGCTCAAGAAAAATCCCAAACCTTATGGCTTGGGATAAATATGTGGTATCTTATTTAATTGGGCGTTTTGTTTTGTCGAAGAAGAAATTGTCAAAAACGATTCTCTCTTCTTTTTTCAGTGCCAGAATCAGAATGGCACTTTTAAGAAATCCGTATCCATAACTGTAGAGCTGTATAAAACTGGCAAGAATAGCCAATAAAGAAATGGATAAACTCTTTGTTTTAATCATTGATTCTATGAATAGAACACTTGCTATAAAAGCTAGCGGGCTTAAGAATATTGGGTTAATAGCTATTGCCAGAATCACTAATAATAAACTGCCAAGTAAAAATAGAGAAGGAATAGTGTAAGTCAATTTAAACTTATCAGGATACCACTTGATTAATACAGGTCGCATCACTCCAAATTTGTATACTTGTTTGATGAATTTAGAAAAGTCGACACGTCTTTTGTGAAAAACATAGGCTCTCTCAATTAGTCCAACTTTGAAACCTGCATTCATAATTCGGTAACTCAGATCAGGATCTTCACCAGGAGTAACATCAGTATAGCCACCAACTTTTTTATAAACCTCTTGCTTAATTCCCATATTAAAGCTTCGAGGTTGGTATTGATCGAGTTTATTCTTTTTACCTCGAATACCACCCGTTGTAATGATAGAAGTCATAGCGTAGTTAATCGCTTTTTGAACCTTACTGAAAGATTCATGAGCACTATCTGGTCCACCAAAAGCATCGAGAGGAGTTTGAGCTAAATGTTTTTCCACCTCTTCGAAATACTGAGGCGGTATGATGCAATCCGAATCGAAGAAGATTAAATAATCTCCTGTGGCCATACTCATTCCTACATTACGGCTATCACCAGGACCTGAATTTGCTTTGAAATGATATTTAATATCAAGCGCATTGGAATAACTTTTTACGATAGTAGAACAATCTTCTGTAGAGCCATCCTCAATCATGAGAATATCAAAATTCTTATAGGTTTGCTTGGCTAAGCTTTCGAGCAACTCTTCAGCTTCGTCAGGTCTATTGTAAATGGGAATAATGATTGAATATTTAGGCATACTATTCGATTCTATTGTTGAAAAAGGACTTGTATAATAAGTCTCTAAATTTCGTTATTAAATTTTCATCCCAAACTTAATAAATCTGAAGGGTTTTATTGAAATAGATTCTCTTAAAAAATGTACTAAACTGTGATAATGTCCATTGCTATATTCATTTGCATGCATTTATTTAATAAGGTATCTTTGTGCCCAAACTAAATAAATATCTGTTTTGGAGAATTTTAAAGAACTGGGAGTAACTAAAAACTTTCTTAAGGGGTTGGACGATATGAATATTGTGAAGCCTACTGAAATACAAAGTAGAGTAATTCCAATATTACTAAGCGGAGATGCTGATCTTATTGGTCAGGCTCAGACTGGAACAGGTAAGACTGCTGCTTTTGGTCTACCTATGCTTCATCGTATCAATACACATCAGAAAGTCGTGCAAGGCCTAATTTTGGCTCCAACAAGAGAGCTGGGACAACAAATTGCTAAGCAGCTTTTTAAGTTCACGAAGTTTTCAGAACAAATTTTTACTGAGGCGGTATATGGAGGAGCACCTATCGATAAGCAAATTGCGGCTTTACGACGTCCTACACATATTATTGTTGCAACTCCTGGTCGATTAATCGATCTTGTTAAGAAAAAAGCAGTTGACTTAAGTCATGTATCTACTGTGGTACTCGATGAGGCTGACGAAATGCTAAGTATGGGATTCAAAAAGGAACTTGATGAGATTTTGACTTATACAGCTTCAGCTCAAAATAAATGGTTGTTTTCGGCGACTATGCCTCAAGGTATTCGACAGATGGTAAATCAGCATTTGAAAAGTAACGCTCATCGAATTGAAGTGAGTGGGAAAAATGTTGTGAATAAAAATATTGAACACAAGTTTTTGATTTGTGATGAGTCAGAGAAATTGAATATTTTGCTTCAGTTTTTAAGTTCACAAAGTGATAATAGAGGTCTTATTTTCTGTAAAACGAAAGTTGCAACACAGACTCTAGCTAAGCAACTAATTGCAAGAAACATTCCTGCTGATGGTCTTCATGGCGATTTGTTACAAAAAGAGCGTGATAAGGTGATGCGTGCTTTTAAAAAAGGAAATCTACAGATGATCGTTGCAACTGATATTGCAGCTCGTGGGATCGACGTAGAGGGACTTTCTTATGTTGTGCATTATCAATTACCAGATAAGGAAGAATATTACACACACCGAAGCGGAAGAACGGCTCGTGCGGGTAAGGAAGGCCTTTCTCTATCTTTAGTAACAACTAAGGAGATGAAAAGTATTAGATATTTCCAAAAAGCTTTAAATATCAGTTTCAAGCAAATCAGACAAGCGAAATAATTTTAGGTTCATCCTAAATCAGATATAAAAAAAACTCATGATTATAAAATCATGAGTTTTTTTGTGCTGTATAAGTTATGAAAACATTAGTCTCTTCTCTTAGTAAAAGGCTTACGTCTTCTATCATTTTTATTTTCAGGATTAACCTTCTTTTTAGAATCTGATCTTTCATCAGTACGTCTAGGTCTTTGAGATCTCTGTGGCTTTTTAGCTTTCTCTACAGGTTCGTTGTCTCCAGAGTTTAAGAATGGATGATCTTCAATAACCTTAATTTGCTGTCCAATTAACTTATGAATATCCTTTAGATAAGCTTTTTCCTCCCCATCGCAAAAAGAGATGGCGATTCCACTGGCTGCGGCTCTACCTGTACGTCCAATTCGGTGTACGTAGGTCTCAGCAATATTAGGAAGATCGAAGTTGATAACTAAAGCTAAATCAGATACGTCGATACCACGAGCAGCAATATCCGTTGCAACGAGTACTTTTGTTTTACCTTCTTTAAAGTTTAGTAAAGCCTTTTGTCTTTGATTCTGAGACTTGTTCCCATGAATGGCTTCAGAATCAATATCAACCTTTTTCAAGAACTTGGTGATTTTGTCAGCACCGTACTTTGTTCTAGAGAAAATTAGTGTTGATTTAATTGTGTTACGAGTTAAAAGATGAACAAGCAACTTAGGCTTATTCTTCTTGCTTACGTAATATAAAGCTTGCTCAACGCGTTCTGCAGTGGTTTGCTTGGGTGCTATGGTTACTTTCTCAGGATTACCTAGCATCTTCTGTGACAGCTTCACAATTGCTGTTGGCATAGTCGCTGAGAAGAATAAAGATTGTCTCTTAGCAGGCAGTTTAACTAAAACGCGACGAATATCGTGAATAAAGCCCATGTCAAGCATATGATCAGCTTCATCAAGAACAGAATACTGAACCTCCTTTAATGAGACGTATCCTTGATCCATCAAATCTAATAATCGACCTGGAGTCGCTACTAAAATATCAACACCTCGGCGTAATGCTTGTGTTTGAGAACTTTGCTTTACACCACCAAAAATAACAGTGTTTACAAGTCCTGTATGTTTTCCATATTCAGTAAAACTATCACCAATTTGAATAGCTAGCTCACGTGTAGGGGTTATAATTAATGCTTTAATCTTACGTTGACCTTTGCTATTATGATTATCGTTGTAAAGATGTTGTAGGATAGGAATGGCAAATGCAGCCGTTTTTCCCGTACCTGTTTGAGCACAACCCAATAGGTCCTTTCTTTTAAGAAGGATTGGAATAGATTGTTCTTGTATAGGAGAGGGATATGTATAGCCTTTGGCCTCAAGGGCTTTCAGGATAGGATCAATAATGCCTAATTCTTTGAATGTCATGTATAATATATAAAAGCGACAAAGATAGGGTAATAGTTTGAAATTCTGCGCTTTTGCGAATAAATGCGCTTTTTATTTGAACTTCAGGTATATCCTCACCCTTATTTCATCTTACAAGAATTCCCCTTCCTTACGAGAAAGAAGGGGGATTGTTGCAATAAATAAATGTGTTTCCATCTACTTCTAGGTGAACGAAAGCCATGAGCTTTGATCCTTGTATTCTTCAGTAGGAGAGACGTTTGTTTGGAATTTATATGAACTCACAAGCATTGATATTTCATGCTTTATGGTTTCTAAACTGTCGTTGATTAAATCAGATCTAAAGCCTTTTGCTCCCAACTGAACAACATGATCAGCTGCCACAACCTTACTAATGATTTTACCTAGATCAACAATTTTTCTTTGTGGAAGATTCGTGTCAAGCGTAAAGTCAACAACATTTTTAAAGTAATCTGAAACATTCTTAGTCAGTTCATGGTTCTTAAAGAAATCTGAAAGATTCATATTCTTCTTTTTTGTCATGATTTTCATCACCATCTCCGAAAGCTGCGTATAAAGCATGTCATTCGAACCTTCAAAAATTTGAAAAGGTCGAGAGTCTATGATGGCTCTAGAGCCAATGCTTTCTGCTTTGTAGCCATTAGCTCCACTCAGTTGAGTAAGTGTCTGTGCGGCTTCTTGCATCATATCTGTTATGTATGCCTTCATACTGTTGGCTTCGATAGCAGCAGTTGCTAAGTTGTTTTCAATTCCACTAATTAGTGAACTTCGAGAGCACATAGCTGAACAAATGGTAAATGCAGATTGAATACGACCAATTTGGTGACGAACTTGATCCAAGCTTATTAGTGATTTACCAGCGACAATTCTTGTTGAACAGTGTTTGATTGATTCATCAAGCATACGACGAATGAAACCCATTCCCATTCCTGGAAACTGTAATCGACTTCGGTGCAAAAGGTCCATCATCAACTTTAAGCCTGTTGTTTCAGGCTCTAGTTTGTATTGCTCTGGGACTTGAATGTCGATTGAGTTCTTTCCATATGGAATAGGGTAGAGGCCTAAGTTATTGTAATATTCTTCAACCTTAATAACTTGTTTAGGTTGTTGAACGTCACAAATAAAGAAGTCAATATCCCGACCTAATTTACCACTCTGATCTTGAGAGCGTGAGGTCATTAACCAGTAATCGGCCATACCTGTAAGTCCTTGCCAATGCTTAGTTCCTTTTATGTGGTACGATTCACCCATTTTAACATTCGAAGTCTGCATACCTAATGCATCACTACCAAAATCGGGCTCTGTAATCATTAAACCACCCATATTCTGTTGAGTAAGGAAACGGTCAAAAATGCCTTTTTTTACGTTTTCTTGCGCGTATTTTGCAACAGGCTCAAGGAATAAAGCAATGTTAATACCAAAGGTTAAGGCTAATGGGAGCGATTCGTACGAAGCTGTATCCAAAATGCCCAAGCATTCTTTCACCTTAGCTCCACGACCGCCGTATTCTTTAGGAATAGCTACCGATAATGGGTTCTTTGCCATGATATCTCTTAGTACCAGTGCAGGGAATCCCCTTTTCTGGATAAACTTTTCGATATTATCTTTCTCGTAAAAAGCACTTTGTATCGTCTTTTTAATAGCGCTTAGGAACTCTGAAAAAGGAAGATGTTCCGCGATATTAGAAGTTATCATCTATTGTTTATTTTAAATTAGTACAAATAAGAATAGTTGTTGTGCAAAGCTAAGATTTAAAAATAGATAAAGACATTTAAGTCTGATTATTTAATATTCTATTATTCTCTCCCTAAGATAATCAAATTTGACAAGCTCATAAAATGATTCTCTTCTTATAAATTGCTTGTATTTCTATTGGGCTTTATTGAGGCTAGACTATACCTATTTCCAATGTAAGTAGAAAAAATGATATTTGAAGCAAAGTTTTTTTTGAGCATATCTTCCTGATAAGAAGCTAATTTGAATTGTTGGAAAAAGAAATATTCGTTTTTTTGAAAAAAATAAGGGGAGACTCTTGTATAATTGGGGAAAAGCGCTTAGTTTTGCATCGCAAATTTAGTCAATAAAGCGTGTCTTTATAAGCAACTAAAATTTGTAAATAAATTCCTTTTTAGCTCAGTTGGTTAGAGCATCTGACTGTTAATCAGAGGGTCCCTGGTTCGAGTCCAGGAAAGGGAGCAAAAAAAAACCAATGCTGTGAGGTTTTAAAAAAGATCATCAGTTATATTCCTTTTTAGCTCAGTTGGTTAGAGCATCTGACTGTTAATCAGAGGGTCCCTGGTTCGAGTCCAGGAAAGGGAGCAAGAAAAAACCAATGCTGTGAGGTTTTAAAAAAGATCATCAGTTATATTCCTTTTTAGCTCAGTTGGTTAGAGCATCTGACTGTTAATCAGAGGGTCCCTGGTTCGAGTCCAGGAAAGGGAGCAGAAGCCGTTCGATTTATCGAGCGGCTTTTTTGTATTCATTATTTTTTTGAATCTAGGTATAGGTCATGTTTTCAGATTATTATCTTAATTTGGTTATATGTATTTCATCTATATCCTATATTCCGAGACTTCAGATAAGTATTACGTCGGTTATACTGTAGATGTTGAGAAACGTCTCTATTTTCACAATAATCCAATTAAAACCTGCTATACATCGAAGCATACGCCATGGGTGTTAAAAAGATTTTTTAGCGTTGGTGATTCAAAAATGAATGCTCTTCGAGTTGAAAGGAAAATAAAGAAGATGAAAAGCAGAAAGTTTATTGAAGATTTATTGGACCTTGACGAAGGTCAAGTTCTTTTTACATCTCTTTTAAAGCAATTTGAAGATTAGGCTACTCTGTTTATCAGTCCCGACCTGTCGGGATGGTTCGAGTCCAGGAAAGGGAGCAGAAGCCGTTCGATTTATCGAGCGGCTTTTTTGTGTCCATTATTTTTCATGAACCTAGGAGAAGATCATATTTTCAGACTAGTATGGATCAGGTACAAAAACGGGGTCTATCTGATTTTAAGCATAAATCTTAGTAAGCCTAAAGAGGAAGAATGTGATGTCCGTAACCCCTCTAAATTGTTTTCTGAATTCCTTTGTTTTGGCATTGAAAGATTACCTTAATGAGGGCTTCGTCTTTCCTCAGTGGTATTTGTGTCATTTTAATGCCGATATAGTGTTCATTGCTTTCCTTAGTAAATGGAGCAATGAATCCTGCTTTTTCTTAATACACTCATTTTATCCTCTGGGAGGAGGAGTGGACTTTTTTTGAATGCACAAAAAAAAGGCCCCACTGTGTGAGACCTCTTTTAAACTATTTAAGTTGTTTCTGTATCCTATTGTTTTGGGGACATTACAACTTCAACTTTAGCAGGTTTTGCAAAATATTTTTTAGCAAATTTCTCCACTTTTTCTTTTGTGATGGAGTTTATCATGCTTTCGTAAGCTTCAAGACTTACATTGTTTTCTTTATAAACGTAGTAATGATTAATTGCATTTAACCAGTAGCCATTCTTGCGAAGGTTTTCCTGACGCTCTTTAATGAAGTTTTTCTTGGCTTCATTTAGGTCATCTTCCTTAACACCTTTGGTGAATAGATTCTGAATTTCATTATAAACAATACCTTTAAGCTTTTCAGCCTTGGCAGGGTCTGTATCGAATTGGATAGATAATTTGTATTCTTCGCGAGGGAATTTGTCTACATTTGCCCAAACTCCGACACCATATGAACCGCCTTCTTTTTCGCGAATAACTTCTAAGTATTTCTTGCTCAGTAATTTTGCAACGACATCCATCATGCTTGAATTCTCTTTAGTGTATTTGATATCACCATGGAAATCAATATGAATGGTCGTTTTAGGCGTTTCCATCTCTCTTTGGAAAAGATTGTAGGTATCTTTTTCAGGATAATCCACACCATTATCTTTCCAGTTCTCTTTTCTGTCGATATCCTTAATGCTCCCTAGGTAGGTTTCGATCATTGGCTTAGCCTGGGCTTTATCAATGTTTCCTACAAATACAAAGGTAAAGTCACTGGCATCAACAAATCTTTCTTTGTAAGCACGTTTCATGGTTGCAAAATCCAGTTTATTGATCATATCAGTATTCATCAATATAGTACGAGGATGATGATCGGTTGAAGTCATCGAAACAGAGTCGCGAAAGGCTTTGTTTACATCAGTACTCATATTGGCTACAAAAGCCGAATAACGTCCTTTTAAAGCTGTAAAAGCGTCTTCGTCGAAACGAGCTTGCTCAAAGTGCATGTGTATTAATTGCAGTAGGGTTTCAAAATCTTTTACAGAAGAATTTCCACGCAATCCTTCTGATAATTCGCCAACGTATGGCGAAACCCTAACTTCTTTACCCGTCAATAATTTTTGCAGGCTCATCTGATCAAAATGTCCCAAACCAAAATTTGCAACAAAACCACCCATCATTTCAATTGAGGCTAGATCTTCTACATCGTATAAAGAAGATCCTCCTTTACTAAAAGCTTTGAATAGAATTTGGTTGTCTTTAAAATCAGTTGTTTTCACAACCACTTTTGCCCCGTTGGCAAGAGTCCATTCTGTTGCACCGAAATCTTTCATATTCGATTCCTTAACAACTTTACCTGCTTCAGGAATTTTTGCGATCAAAGGCTCATTGATCACTTTATCTTCGTAAGCTGCCAGCTTAGCTTGCTTTATCTTGGCTACTGTAGCAAGAAGTTGCTCTTTGTTTGGCAAACTTAATCCTTCTTTTTCAGGAGCAGAAAGGGTGATGATGATGTTTTCTTTGGTCATCCATGTTTTAGAAAGGGCATTTAATTCCTCAACTGAGATGGCAGGTAGTAGCTTTGTCATGGCTTCGAATTCAAATGCTATGCCAGGAACAGGTTCGTTGGTCAAGTAGTTTTGTTTATAACCACGTACCAAACGGTCGTTATGCTGCTTGTTTCTTTCTTTATATTGTTTTTCCATTTGGCTCAGCATGGCCACTTTGGCTCTCTCTAATTCTGTAGCAGCAAAACCATAACGATGTGCTCTTTCCGTTTCGCTTAACAAGGCTTCAATACCCCCAAGAATATTGTCTTCTTTAAGTGTAACACTGTTATGGAAGACGTCCATTTTTCTGGCGCGATTGTAATAAGCTGCAAATCCACTAACAAAAGGTGCATCCCCTTTCTGAAGAAGTTCCTGGTAGCGATCGCCCAACATGCTTGAATAAAGAGATGCAATAAGATCGTTGCGATAATATTTCATGTTTTTATCAGCAAATTCAGTGGCTTTGTGTTTGTAGAAGATGTCGAAACTAATGTTGCTGGCTTCTGGATCTGTGATAACACTTACAACCGGTTCTTTGTTGTTAGGTACATCGTAATAAATTCTTTTCTTAGGATTTTCAACTGCAGGGATATGGGCAAACATCTCTTTGATTTTTGCCTCAAATTTTTCAGCATCAATATCTCCAACAATAACAATTGCTTGTAGATCGGTACGGTACCAATCGTGATAGAAATCGCGAATGACTTTGTGATCGAAGTTGTCGATTACGTCTAAATCTCCAATTACATCGCGTTTGGCATATTTTGAACCCTGGTAGATGGCTTTGTTTTTCTCCAGATAAACGCGCATGCCTCCTGAACGACGAGTTCTCCATTCTTCGTGAATAACACCCCGCTCGTTGTCAATTTCTTCGCTATCAAGGCTAAGGTAGTTCGACCAGTCGTGCAATACCAATAGGGCAGAGTCCAATAGGTTTGCATTGGATGTTGGCACGTTGCTAAGGTTGTAAACTGTCTCGTCAACGTTGGTGTAGGCATTGATGTTTCTACCGAATGCTACGCCATATTTCTCTAAATAATTTAGGACACCTTTACCCGGAAAGTTCTTGGTTCCATTAAAGGCCATATGCTCTAGAAAGTGAGCTAGCCCATTTTGTTCGTCATTCTCAAGAATAGCTCCAACATTCTGTACAATATAAAAACTTGCACGATCTTTAGGTTCTTCATTGTGTCGAACGTAGTAGGTTAAACCGTTGGCTAATTTTCCTGTTCTGACATTGGGATCCATAGGGATTTTTCCGTCTAGGGCAGGTGCTTTTTGCGCCGTAAGCATGCTTGTGCTGGTCAGTAAGAAAGCACTACCTAAGCAGATTTTGCTAATTAGATTCATAATAATTTTAAATTTATTTGAGTTAGTAGGATTCAATTAATAACATAATTGAAACATTTATCTAAGATAGGTAAATAATAATATGTTAGTAAAAGATGTGTGTATTGTTAAGTTATTTTAACAATTTAGAGGTTTTCTACATATGGTATGCATTGTTCTATTGTTTATTGTGTGGGATAGGAAGAGGCATTTTTTTGTTAATTATTGATAGGGTGTAGATCTAAATAGGCCTTCTTGTGCGGTGTTTGTCTTTGGTTGGTTTGATAATTTATTTTTGAAGAGTAGCTTTTTGATCTTTACATATGCTGATCGTGAAAATTCTTCTACTTTTGTTAGGTTTCATAAAAATAGTTGTACATGTATCTCTCGAAAAAAAAGAATTGGAGTCTCATTTGTCTACTCTTAGTTTTGTTTGTTAGTCAATCTCAGGCTCAGTTTGTTGATTCAAATCAAAGAAATACTTCTTCCAAAAATAAATCTGAACGCTTAAATCCAGGTTTGGGAAAAGAAGTTTTCTCAAAGAAAAACCTTCTGATTTTCGGTGGCCTTTTAGGCTCAGCCTTTCTACTTGATGAGCTGGTTAAGGATGGTATGACTCATAATCAAAATGGTTTTATGGATGGCTTTACGGATATCTCTAATGAGTTTGGAGAGAAAAAATATCTGGCACCAGCCACACTGGCCACTTGGGCTATTGCGATTGCCATTGATGATGAACGACTATCTACAACGGCTATGAATTCAGCTAAGGCTTTGATTTGTGGAGCGGTTTTAACAGAGAGTACCAAATTTATTGCTGGACGTTCTCGTCCTGATATGAACAGAGGTTCCATGCATTTTGATGCTTTTAATGGAAGAGGAAATGATAGCAAATCCTTTCCATCGGGACATGCATTTGTAGCGTGGTCTGTGTTCACTCCTTTTGCAAAAGAATACAGCAAGTGGATCTATGTGGTTCCTGCTGGTGTTAGTTTGGCTAGAATGTATCGCAACCGCCATTGGTTTTCCGATGTGGTTTTAGGTAGTGGAATAGGTTACTTTGCTGGACTCTATTTCCATAAAAGGAAAAATCAGAAGGTTCTTTTTAATGGAAATGGAATTGTGATTAAATTCTAAATGTAGAATGTCATGTTCTACGTGGCAACTTATTTGTAAATTCCCGACCCATAAGATCAATAAAATTTCGAAAATATATAAACATGAGTGTAGCTAGAGTTTTGAAGAGTTTCCCAAAAACATTTTGGGTTGCGAATACAATTGAACTGTTTGAGCGTTGGGCCTGGTATGGTTTCTTTATGCTTTTTGCCAATTATCTTACTGGATCATCTGATGCAGGTGGGCTTGAATTTACCCAATCAGAAAAGGGTATGATTATGGGTATCGGTACGGGAATCCTTTACTTCTTACCAGTCGTTACAGGATCAATAGCTGATAAGTATGGTTACAAAAGGGTTTTGTTTTTATCCTTCATCATTTATATATCTGCTTTTATACTCTTGCCCCAATTGGATACTTATACAGGTGTTTTTATCGCCTATCTATACCTAGCCCTTGGTGCTGCACTCTTTAAACCTATTGTATCTGCAACGGTAGCAAAAACAACCAAAGACGAGAACGCATCTATTGGTTTTGGTATCTTCTATATGATGGTTAATATTGGAGCCTTTTTCGGGCCATTGGTAACTCTATTATTCAAAGGGTCTCAGCTGATTTTTTATATCTCAGCAGCCATGATCTTAGTTAATTTTATTTTGCTATTCTTTTTTGATGAGCCTAAGACAGCTGAAGAGAAAAAGGAAGCAGCCAGCCATAGCTTTTTGGACCTGATTAAGACTCTGATCGTATCGACTCTGATATTTATGTCGCTATTCGGCATTTTTCTTGTGATTTGGTTATTAGAACGTCCGCTGTTTATTGTGCGTTTATTCTTCCCTTATGGCGAACAATTGGCTTTCAGATGGGCTAAACTTGTTAATTTATTGCCAATTGGAGAATCGAACAAATCTGTTTTTAATAACACAACTAGCATATTTAAAGATACTAAGTTTATCACCTTCCTGGTGATTGTATCGGGTTTTTGGACCATGTATTTGCAACTGTTTTTCACCTTACCAGTGTTTATTGCACAGTGGGTTGATACCTCGAGTGTTTATGCTTTTTTTAGTGAATATATGCCTTTCTTTAGCGATAATTACGGTATGGCTAACGGGCAGATGGAGGCTGAGTTTATTACTAATTTCGATGCCTTATTTATTATTATCTTCCAAATTGTGGTTTCCTCCATTGTGATGAAAATGAAACCCTTGAATTCAATGATGGTGGGTTTTTTGGTTTGTGCCATTGGTATGACACTTACTCTGATGACTCAGAATGTGATGTTCACTGTGGGAGCTATGTTTATTTTCGCAGTTGGAGAAATGGCGGGTTCTCCTAAAATTACCGAGTACATTGGTCGTATTGCACCATCCGATAAGAAAGCCATTTACATGGGTTATTCTTTTATTCCTGTATTTATTGGTAATGTATTGGCAGGTATCATTTCTGGTGATGTTTACCAGAAGATTTCGGATAAGGTTGAGTTTGTAAAGGCTGAAGTTGCAAGCTTGGATTTATCGATCCCAACAGGTCTTTCTAATAATGCTTATTTTGATGCTGTTGCAGAGAAAATGAATATGAGCAACATTGAGCTGACGCATCATCTTTGGGAAAAGTACAATCCTTCACAGATTTGGTATGTGATCTTCTCGATTGGATTAATCGCAGTCGTAGCTTTATTTCTTTACGATCGCTTTCTGATTAAGGATGATTCTTCCAAATAGGATGATCTAAAATAATAAGAGAAAAAAAGAGCTTTGATCCATGGATCAAAGCTCTTTTTTAGTTGAATAAATACATTGTTCTCTTTTGGGAATCAGGACGGCCTATAAGGTTTTTTAAGTAATCCTTCGTCTCATTAAGCACTCCATCTCTTTGAATATAAGCCCTGCTTAAAGGCATGGGAACTCCCCATAAGTTACTGAGACTGCAATCTTCATTGTCAACGATCCGAATCAACGTGTGATGATCGCCAATGATGAGGCAATGTTTAAAGCTTTTAGCTTCGACTAAGGCTAGTTTTATATTTTCACGGGAAATTTTGATAATTTCTGCTGCATTCTCATGAGCCATTTGACTAATGCTAATGATTGGTTGTGCTTCGTTCAATGCTTTACCATCGAAATTGATAAAATCAGATAGAAACTCTTTGAGGACAGTGATTTTCGTGTTTTGAGCTTGACACGATAGGCTGCAAGCCATGCTTAGTATGATTATGAATTTCTTCATATATGAGAGAATTATATAAGTGTTTAAACGTAAAAGTGAACAATTATGAGTCGTAATAGTCTGAATTATTAGGTGTTATTACGAATGAATAGTTGAGGCAAAAAAACGTCTCAATTCTTTGTTAAAATTAGAGTGTGAAAAAAAACAAACAAAGGAACCAAGATGTCGGGAATCCGAGAACAAATTTAGATTATTACGAGGATTAAATCTAATTGAAAATGAAATCTTCTTCATGAATTTGTTAGGTGACTTTATCCCTATGCATTTTAAAAGTGAAGCCTTGTAAGCGATTCGTGTTTAATGAAGGTCCTAATATTTTTGGAGGAAATCGAAAGTAACTCAATTTAAAGAGTACTTATGAGTTCTAGAAGTTTGAGCGGAATAGAAGAATATTAAAGAATAAATAAACCTCGATCTGTTAATCGAGGCGTTCAATATTAGTTGAATAAATACATGATCCGAATCTGAGAATCTGGTCTGCCAATTAAATTTTTCAAATAATCTTTTTTCTCATGAAGGACACCAGATTTTTGAATATAACCCTTGCAAAGCGGCATGGAAGCACGCCAAGCTCCACTCGGACTACTATCCTTAAAACTGATAACTCTAACAAGGGTGTGTGCATCAACGCTTATTAAGCAGTATTTATAATTCTTAGCTTCAATTAAAGCAGAACCTATGCTTTCTCGGTTTATTGTAATTGCCTTTTCAGCTTTAATTTGAGCAATTTCGTTAATGCTAATGATGGGTTGTTGACTGTTAATCTGTTTAGCATCAACTGTTATGATGTCGGATAGGAATTGTTTGAGTACAATTGTTTTTGTGTTTTGAGCTTGACTTGATAAGCATGAAAGAACAAGTAGTATGATTATGAATTTTCTCATATGCTTGAAAGTTATTGACTTGTTTAGTTTTGAAATGATCAGGTTTCTGAACACGCCTTTTCTTTATATTCTTTTAAGATATATCAAACATACAAATTTGTTTAATATAATACATGATTATAGGTATGATAAATTTCCTTCTTAATTATTCTTAGATAGGCTATAGTATATTGTATTTTTTCTCTTATTCATTTTTGTTTTGTTAATTAATCAGATTTAAATACTTTTGTCGAGCATTGGCCCCATAGTTCAAGGGATAGAACAAGTGTTTCCTAAACACTAGATGCAGGTTCGAGTCCTGCTGGGGTCACTTATAATCCTCGTGAGTATATACTCACGAGGATTTTTTGTTTTTGATCAAAACATACCTTTAAGCTTTTGTCATTTTAAAGCCAGATGAGTTGATCTGTATAGCCATTGTGTTTATTTTGAAATGGCATCCTTCTCTAAATAAATGTAGATTTACACCCATTTGATTTACTCTTCTATCAAGAACGCTCGTTTAAATGAGTGGGATAAATACCCCTTCATAATCCTATAAAAACAGCTCCTTTATTAGCTTTTATTCACTGTATACACTTACTAATTTACAGATATGTTTTTTTTCGGAATAGAAATTCATAGTTTATTGGCACAATAACAGCCTAAAACTCTAGATTTTGATTCATACTTAAAAATTGATTTGAGTAAGAATCAGAAGATTTTTGAAAAAAAAGATAAAAACACTTGTATGTACAACTAATATATCTATATTTGCAGCAGATAAAGAAACAAACATGACTAAAGAATCTAAGACATTTCACGAATGCTGCCTGTATTTTACAGTCAATTCTCTTGCCAGAAAAATTAATGAAATGGCGGAAGAGGAATTTAAGATAACAGGATTGACTTCTTCTCATGCTTATTTGATGCTCACTTTGCTTGATGAGCCAGGACTGAGTCAGAATGAATTAAGTCAAAAAATGAATCTGAAAGCCTCTACTATGACTCGTTTTATCGACAAGTTAATGCAAAAGCAATTGGTCGAAAGAGTTCAAAAGGGGCGATCGGTTTTTATTTATCCAACCGAAAAGGGAAAAGAACTGAGAGTGTTGATAGAAAGCGCGATGAAAAAAATGTATGAAAGATATTATGAAGTGTTGGATGAGGATTTTTCCAAGAATCTGACTGCAGATATTAACAAAGCAAATATGCTTTTAAAGGATTAGATCCTTTTTTAGTTACACTATAGTTGTATGTACAACCAAATAAATAATGGTTTTATTCATCTGGAAAGAATCCTAATGTATTATATGTGAGAGTATTATTAGATGTAGTGTGCGTAAGTTTTTATAGGAAATAGAGAATAATAAATTTAAATATTAAGAAAATGAGTAAGCTGATTATTACAAAAGACAATGGAGTGGCAAATGTTATTATTAAAAACCCACCAGTAAACGTTTTGACAATCGATTTGATTAACGAAATCAAGGCATTTATCCTTTCCTTAAATGATGATCGCGACACTAAAGTCGTTGTATTTAAATCCTATCATGAGGTGTTTTTCTCGGCTCACCTTGATCTAAATGTTATCTATGGCAAACCAGGCGGGCAAGCTGCTATTATTGAATTCAGTAGTATGCTTAATAGCATCAAAGCGATGAAGCAACTTTCAATTGCTATTGTTGATGGTGTGGCCCGTGGTGGTGGTAATGAATTTGTAATGGCTTGCGACCTGGCTTATGGCACAGAGAATGCTGCATTTGGTCAACCGGAAATAGGAGTTAACATCCCTACAGGAGGTCAGGGTGCTGTACAATTTGCCCGACGAATGGGAAAAAGCAAAGCTCTTCAAGCGCTACTAAAAGGTAACGATTTTACGGCACAAGAAGCTGAGAAACGAAACATCATCACTCAATTTGTGCCTAAAGCAGAAATGGATAATTTCCTTGATCAAACACTATCGGTTATTAGAAACTTGGAAATACGTGATATCGTGATGTATAAAGAAATTATCGCTGCTTCCATTCTGGATGAAGAAGCTGGTGTTGAGATGGAATTGCGATATTTTCTTGAGCGAGCCAAAGAGAAAAAAACGGAGATAATTATCGAAGCATTTTTGAAGCATGGTGGCCAGACAGAACGTGAAGCTACAGACTTACCCGGTTTGTTCGCTGATATTGCAGCAGATCTTTCTAAATGAGCCCTGTAAGTAGTACAGAAACATTTTAAGTTATTGCTAATTTTTGTAATGTGTCTATTTAATAATTAAGCCCAGTAGGGAATGTATTACAAGCCTTACTGAGTTAATATTATCCGGATCAATAAGCTTAGTTAGATATAAAATATAAAAAAAGTATAAAAATGAAATTTGAAGGAACAACCTATAGACCCCCGGTAGAAGCAAACAGTATGTTATTGCAAGTAACAGTCGGCTGTGCTCATAATGAGTGTACGTATTGTAATATGTACGATGATGTTAATTTTCGTGTGATAAATACCGATCAGATAGAGCGAGATCTGCAAGAATCCAGGCAAATGTATCGCAAGATGGAACGTATATTTCTTGTAAATGGCGATGCTTTTGTTTTGAGTGCAAAACAATTGAAAAAAATCGCAGAGTTGATCCATGATTATTTTCCGGAATGCAAAACCATTACCATGTATGCCTCTATTCAAAATATCCAATCAAAAAGTGATGAAGATCTTAAAGAATTGAAAGCTTGTGGAATTAATGATTTGTGGGTTGGTGTAGAATCTGGTTGGAATCAAGTCGTTTTAGATATCAAGAAGGGATATACGGTGGATGAAGCCAAAACTGAACTTGCTCGACTAAATACTGCAGGTATCAATCACATGGCAGGCTTAATGCTTGGTGTGGCAGGAAAAGACAAGGGCTTGGAGAATGCAAAACAAACTGCAGCCTTTTTGAACGAAACTAAACCCAAACTGATTTGGGCAGGTACTTTGGGCTTGTTTGAAGGTACGCCTATGGCTAATGATGCCAAGAATGGTCTGTTTTTACCGGCTTCAGAAATTGAAATTCTTGAGGAAGAAAAAGAACTGATCAGAAGCATCAATTTGGAAAACATACCCTTTTACGGAGTTCATCCTACAAACACGCTTCCGGTTATTGGTGACTTACCAAAAGACAAACAAAAAATGATTGATAAGATAGATCTTGGAATTAGTGAATTAGGTGAGGAGAGACTTTCAGATTCTTTCCAACGAAATTCCTTGTAAAACGATACTAAATAGTGGCGACTTTTAATTCAAAAGTTAAAATTTAAAGAACAACAAAATGAGATATGAAGGCAAGATTTTCCGTCCCCCTCCAGAGGCGGATAGCTTTTTGTTGCAATGTACCATAGGGTGTACCCACAATGAATGCACCTTTTGTGGGATGTACAAAGACCGTAAATACAGGGTGCGCTCCCTGCCTGAGATCATAGGTGATATTAAGATGGCAAAAGTTACCATGGGGCGTCGTCTGTTAAAGGTTTTCTTGTGTGATGGGGACGCCATCTCTCTTGATACTGAGGTACTGCTTGAAATACTATCAGAGTTATATAAGGCGTTTCCCTATCTACGACAAGTCAGCACTTATGTGGGACCACAGAGTACGCTTAGTAAAAGCGTTGATGAGTTAAAGCAATTGCGCGAAGCCGGATTAACAACAACTTATCTTGGTGTAGAATCTGGAGATGATCAAGTTTTGAAAGCTGTTCGTAAAGGTAGCTCTTCTGCAGAAATTCTTAAGGCAGGACAAAATATTGTCGAGTCTGGGATGAGTTTAACAGCGATGGTGATGCTTGGCTTGGGGGGAAAAGGTTCAAATTCACATATTTTGGCAACGGCTGAGATTATTAATAGGATGAAACCTCATCATTTGGGCATTTTAACCACGGTTCCTGTAGAGAAAACCAGCCTTGCAAGGCAAGTGGAAAAGGGTGAATTCAAACTAAAGGATGCCTATGAAACTCTGGAAGAGATGAAAATCCTTTTAGAAAATATGACCCTTGATAACTTGGGAATAGACGGAACCCACAAATCAAATTTTTTGCCCTTGAGAGGCTATTTGCAAAATGACAAACTGAAATTGATAGATCAGGTCGACCTTGCTCTGAAAAACAAAGAAGAAGCTTTGGTTGGAGTACCTTATATTGGACAATTTTAATGTTTTTCTACAAGCGCAGCCATATCGTAATTCATGCAAACAACATTGATCGCAATCAATTTGAGAAGGAATTTAATTTTCTCTATTTCAGCATGGAGCTGAGCTTGCAAAGTCAGTAGAACTGATAGAAGACAAATCGTAGCAGTTGAAAAAGGCAAAACAGTCTTGAAATTATTAACAGTAAATAAATTTAAAAAGAAAAGATCATGACAAATAAAATTAGCAGATTCCCTGTACCAGAGGTTAACGAATTACCAGAAGACATTCAAGCAATTGTAAATGGAATAAAAGAGAAATCAGGCTTTATACCTAATGTAATAATGGCTTTGGCACACCGTCCTGCTGAATTACGTGCATTTTTGGCCTACAATGACGCCTTGATGAACAAAGAAAGTGGTTTGACTGGGGCAGATAAAGAATTGATAATCGTAGTGTTCTCATCTAAAAATGGCTGTTCTTATTGTGTGCAGTCTCATGGTGCATCACATCGTCTACAATCTCAGAATCCGTTTGTTGCTGATCAGGTGGCGGTGAATTATAAGGAAGCTGATATTACAGAAAGAGAAAGAGCAATGCTCGATTTTGCAATGAAAGTCACTTTTGATTCAGCAGGCATTAACGAAAATGATTTCGAACCATTGAGAGCTCATGGGTTTAGCGACGAAGACATTTGGGATATTGCTGGTATTACTGCATTCTTCAACCTATCAAATCGAATGATGAATTTTGCAGCTGTTCGTCCCGATGAACAATTCTATACAATGGGGAGAAGTTAATTTCAAATTACGATGATTAGGTAAGAAAAATCATGCAATGTCCCTCGTTTTTCGAAATGGGGGGCATTTTTTATTATTTGAAAAGACTTTAATTGTTGTTTTAAACGATTAATACCCCTAAACTATCTATTCCCTTATTTAGGAATTACGCAACGACATTTGAGTCGAATAAGAAAGACCCTTTCTGATTAGACAAATGACTTTTCTAAGAAGTGTCATTGTTCTTTTTTATAAAAAAATGATAAGTTAATCTAATAATTAAGGACATTCCGATAAACAGAGTCATGACTCTTCTTGTCTAGATTCTATTGAGGCTACATCGAAAAACCTCCTAAGTATATGCTTAGGAGGATTTTTTTGTTCTAATATTTTAATTTTTCGTTCAGTTCTTATTTCAGGCATATTTTTTGATGAGCTCTAAAAATCAAAAATAGTTGGACTGCTATAAAAGTTCTATTTTTGTGAAATTAAACTTTAAATAAATTACGGGTGATAGAGCTTAATGATCTTTTAGTAACACTATTGAGTACAGTTGAGATGTCGCTGGCATTATCAGTTGGGGTGTTTCTTTTATTTTTGAACAAGAAAAAGAAGAACTCCTTATTGTTCCTTAGTTTTTTCTTAATTGTTTCAGGCCTCTCATCTCTGTCTGATATTTTTGAAACTGTAAATGAGTATATACATAGCCCGTATATGGAATTATTACCATTTGGATTCTTTTCATTACTGCCCAGTTTACTCTATGTTTATTTAGGTGAAATCTCAATTATTAAAAATAATAAAGCAAATTACTATGTCCTTATCCCGGGCTTGATTGAGTTTGTGGTTAATCTTTTTATATACTTTTCATCTTCAGAATTAAGGCAAACACTAGACGATTCAGCTTTATATATGTTATTTGAACTATTAGGGATTTTATATGGCTTTGTCATTATCATACTCACCTTTAAAAAGGTAAGAAAGCACTCGAAGTTATTGAAGAATCAATATAGTTCTATAGAACGTCGTGAGCTAAATTGGGTGTTAGTTGCTATTACCTCAGTCATTATATATTTCATTTTATCCATTATAATTGCAATATTCTCTACTGATTTTATAGATGATTTATTAGGATCTGTATTTGGAATTTCACTCGTTTATTGGACTTCTTATCATGGCTTGTTACAACAGTCATCTAAGGATTTAATTCTTGAAAAAGATCCATCTTTAAAGTCAACAAACAAGGTCGATGTTGATTGTTCTCAATCAGAAAAAGAACAAGAAAAGTACATGCAAGTTTTAGGAAAGGTAGACACGCTATTACAAACTGAAGAGTTGTATCTAAATCCAGAATTGACCATCGTGCAGATTTCTGAAAAGATAGAAGAACACCCTCGTTTGGTATCAACAGTGATCAATAAATTGAGCCAACAAAACTTCAATTCTTATATCAACAAATTCCGTGTTGAGAAAGCTAAATCCATGTTATTAGCAGGTAAAACCTCTCAGTTGAATATCGAAGGCGTTGGATTAGAAGCAGGATTTAAAAGTAATAGTGCGTTTTACACTGCTTTTAAGAAGTTTCAGGAAATCACGCCTTTACAATTTCTTCAAAATTCGGAATGTCAATAATTCCTAGCAATTTCCGAAATCAGAAGCCTTAAAATACATCTAGAAACTGGTTTTCTAATTTTAATTTTCTCCTTTGCAGGCTTAAACTTAAAATTAGATAAATCAATCATATGAATAGAATTAAATTATTGGCGACAATCGCCTTTGTATGTCTTTTTACACATATAAATTTTGGGCAGGGGAGTGTAAGTGGAAATCCAGCTTCGGAGAAATGGATGCAAATAAATACCGATACAGTAAGGGTTATTTTTCCCGATTATATGTCGGTTAAAGCGCAAAGAGTTTCTGACTATGTGCACCATCTTGCTGCGAACAACACAGAATCATTAGGCGGTAAGGTTCGAAAGATAAGTATCGTTTTACAAGCCAATACAAGTGCACCTAATGGTTACGTATCAGTTGCTCCGTATAAGAGTGAGTTTTATTGCACCAACCCACAAGATCCATACATGGTAGGTGGCGACGATTTTATCGATGTGCTTTCGATTCACGAATACCGCCATGCGCTTCAGTATGCGAATACCAAGCAGGGTTTAGCAAGTGTCCTGTATCTTTTTCAAGGCGAGCAAGGCTGGGGCTTGATTACAAATTTCACGGTACCTGATTGGTTTTTCGAAGGTGATGCTGTTGTTAATGAAACAGCTTTAAGCAATGGTGGTCGAGGCCGACTATCGGCTTTTCAGCAGAATAACCATGCCAACTGGAATGCAGATAAGAATTTCAAATATAAGCATATCAGAATGGGATCGTATAAGAATATGATGCCTAATCACTACGAGTATGGTTACTTGCTTTGTTCATATTTGCGCGACCAATATGGCAACGATATTTGGGCAAAAGTGTTGAAAAATACCATGAGAATGCGACGCTTGATTTACCCATTTTCTAATTCCTTAAGAATGCATACGGGTATGTCTACTCGCCAATTGTATGAGAAAGCATATGCGCATTATCACGATGAATACAAGAAGCAAATTTCTGAAATGGTGATTCTTGAAGGTGAAAAAATCAGCCAGACAGCTAAGGATATCACCAACTATACTTTCCCAACTTATTCTGGTGACGATTTGTATGTTCTGAAATCTTCATACAGCAGTATCCCTGAGATTATAAAAGTATCTCCAGAAGGTGACGAAATAGCTATTTGTCATCCGTCGAATACTGCCAATAGCGGTTTCTCTGTGGCAAATGGCATGTTCGCATGGTCAGAATCGACACCACATCCTCGATGGGCTAATTACAACTATTCGGACATTGTTGTATACGATATGGCTTCGGGTAAGAAGAGAAAGATTACTAAGAATGCGAAGTTCTTCTCACCACAACTGTCTAAGGATGGGAAGCAAATTGCGGTGGTTGAATTTACAAAAGAACAAAACTGCGTATTGGTTATTCTAGATGCTGAAACGGGTCGTGAAATTAAGCGATTAGCGAATAAGGATAACGATTACTTGATGTATCCAAAGTGGATTAACGAAAATGAAATTATTTGCTCAGGTCGAAAGAAAGGTAAATTCAATGTGACTGTTTTCGATATTAAGCAAAATTCTGAAAAGCTTGTTTGGGGACCAAAGAATCAAGTTATAACTGATATTGAAGTGGCTAATGGGAATTATTATTTCTCGGCGACTTTCTCTGGTATCGACAATATCTATAGCCTAAATCCGATTGATAAGAGTATTAAGCAAATCAGTTCGGTACCAGTGGGTGCTTTTTGGCCTACTTTATCTAAGGATGGTAAAAACTTGGTGTACTCGAATGTAAAGGCTGATGGATCTGAGTTAAGAATGATAGCTCTCAATCAAGCTTTGAATAAGGAAATTGAGATCAAAGAGCTTCACGAAATGACCATGTTCGATAGTGAAGCGATTAAGTCGGAGGGTGGAAGCATTATTGAATCGGCCGAGCACCGTGATGATGAACTTAAGAAGTATAATAGATTGGGACATTTAGTGAAAGTGCACTCGTGGGGCATACAGGCTTCGAATACGGAGTATGGCTTAAATGTAAAATCGGATAATGACTTAAACACTTTGGGTGCTGCAGCGGCATATACCTACAATACGAACGAAAAATCGCATGCTCTAAATGCGAATTTAACTTATGCAGGTTTTTGGGTGAAGCAAGTGGCTTCATTCTCTATGACTAATGATAGAGATTACGGTCACTTTACTAAAGAAGAGTTTGATGAAAAAGAGGGGGATTTCTCTTTGGTCTTACCACTTAATTTATCGTCAGGCATCTATTACAGAAATTTGACTTTGGCTTCTGGCGTTTCAGGACATCAGATTAAGTTCAAAAAACAGAATATAGGTTTAAAGGACTATTCTTTTGCTGATTATTCATTTGCCTTGAGTTTTTACAATTTAAGACGCTCCTCGTATAAAAATGTTGGTACACGTTGGGGACAAAGCTTGGCAATTAGTTACAACAAGTCATTTGAGAAGAATAAGGCTGAAGAGTTTAAAGCAAACGTGAGATTTTTCTTACCAGGTCTGATGAAAAATCATAATCTTGAATTAGCTTCTAATTACAAATGGAAAGGTACGGCTTATGCCTATACCGATACTTATGAATATGCTAGAGGTTATTCAACACCAGGTTATAAAAAGATATTGAGTTTTACGGCTGATTACAACCTTCCAGTAGCTTATCCTGAGTTTGGTATCAATGGTGTTTTCTATACGAATCGAATTGCTGCTAAGTTCTTTGCTGATTATAATATCACTGATTTCGATCGTTCAATCACGAAGAAAGAATACGCTTCTGTTGGATTTGAATCTCTGTTTGATGTCCTATTGGGGAATATGATTAATGCGAAGATTGGATTTCGCCAATCCTTCCTTTTGAATAAGGACTACGACAGGTCGAAAACTGGAGATTCTAAGTTCGAAATGGTTTTTAGAATGGCACTTTAAACAGATGTGAATTCGAGCACTCGATCATAAAAATCGGAGTGCTTGTATTTTTACCACGATATAAAAAAATAACAACCCGATGAAACAAAGACGATTTTACACCCTGTTGATAACGGCTTTTATGCTCTTATCAGCCAATCTGCTAAATGCGCAGAAAAGTGCCATTAAGCAATTGAAGTTGGACAATGGTTTAACGATTATTTTGAACGAAGATCACAGCAAGAAAGAGGTGTTTGGTATGCTTGTGGTAAAAGCAGGAGCGAAGAACGACCCCAAAGATGCCACAGGTATGGCGCATTATCAGGAGCATATGTTGTTTAAAGGAACAACGGAGCTTGGAACTAGCGATTGGGAAAAGGAGAAACCGCATATCGACCGTATTATTGCGCTTTACGATAAATTGGGAGCGACCAAGGACGATAGTTTGCGTTTAAAAATCCAAAAAGAGATTAATGTCGAATCGATAGAAGCGGGTAAATATTCAATTCTGAATGAAACCAGTTCTCTGATCAATCAGATGGGTGGAACTAATATGAATGCCGGTACCGGTTGGGATCAAACGGTTTTTTACAATGCATTCCCTCCAAACCAAATAGAACGATGGGCATCACTTTACAGCCACCGATTTATGAATCCTGTGTTTAGAGCTTTTCAGTCGGAATTGGAGACCGTTTACGAAGAAAAGAACATGTATCAGGATAACTTCATTACAAGTTTACTCGATGCATTTAATAAGAATTTCTACAAACAACATCCATACGGTCAGCAAACTATTATTGGAACGACTGAGAACTTAAAGAACCCATCATTAACTAAGATGTACGAGTTTTTCAAGACTTACTATGTGGCCAACAATATGGCTTTAGTTTTAATAGGTGATTTCGATACCGAAACCGTTTTACCCATGCTGAAAGAAAAGTTCGGACAATGGAAAAGTGGAGAACTACCGAAGCAAGAGCAGTATGTTGAGGCAGCTTTTGAGGGGCGCGAGGAAGTGACAGGGAAATATAGCCCAATAAAAATGGCAATGCTAGGTTTTAGAACGGTTCCAGAGGGGCATGTTGATGAATTGCCATTGAACTTGTTCAATAAACTTATTTATAACGAAAAAGAAACTGGAAGCTTAAATAAATTGGCTCAAAATGGCAAAGTAATGGCTGTTGAGGCTATTTCAATGCACTATCAAGATTATGGTGCTGACATCTTTTTGGTTATCCCTAAATTGATAGGACAAAAGATGCGTACAGCAGAGAATTTAGCCCTAAAGGCAATACAGACAGTGCGCGATGGTGACTTCGACGAGGCTGCTTTGCAGCAGGCTAAGAAGGAAATGTATGTTTCATTTCAACTGGAGATGGAAGATCCTGAAGTGAAAGCTAATTCTATTGCTCAATTGTTCTTGTTGAATAAAGAGATGGGCGATTTGGAAGCTTATCCAGCTCGAATCAATGCCATTACAAAAGCTGATATTTTAAGAGTTGCAAAAAAATATTACGGTGATAATTACCTGGCTTTCTATTCGAAAATGGGATCACCTAAAAAGGAAAAATTGAGCAAGCCTCAGTACGATCCTATCGAAAACAACACCAATGCGGTATCGAGTTTTGCAAAGAAATTTCAAGACATTGCCGAACTAGAAGTGAAACCTGATTTTGTCGATTTTGAAGAGGATATTGAAAGCTTAAGCCTAGGAGAAGGTCTTAATTTATATTGCGCTAAAAATTCCAAAAACGATATTTATACATCGACATTGGTTTTTAAGGTAGGGAACTTAAAAATAAAAGAGATTGATTTGGTGGTAGCCCTTATGAACAGAGCTGGTACTACCGATATGAGTCGTGACGATTTGCAAACCGAATTTGCTAAGATTGGATGTACCTACGAATTTTCTAGCGACAGCGAGCGGGTGAGTCTTACAATTTCAGGTCTTGAAAAAGATTTGGATCGTGCCTATCAACTTATTGGTAAGCTTACGGCATCGCCTCAAATTAAGGAAAAGGATTTAGAAATAGCAATGGATGATATCATATCAGAACGTAAATACGAACGTGAAGATCCAGCAGGAGTTGCACAGGCTCTTGTGGGACAGGTGATGTACGGCGACAAGTCGAGCACTATTCATCGTATGCGCAAAAAGGATATCAAGCATTTCGAAATTGCTGAATTCAATCGCATTTGGTCAGAAGTGTTTGCTTACGAGTGCGACATCCATTATACAGGAAGCTCAAATGGCAATCAGGTTAAAGAGATGATTGCAAAGCATATTAAATTTACAGCCAAGCCAACAAAAGCAGATCAATCGGGGCGCATTCAGGTAAAAGATTATCAGGAAAACTTAATCTATTTTGTGAATCGTAAGGATGCCATTCAATCTAATATTTACTTCTTAGCTAATGGTAAGCCTTTCACAAAAGAGGAGGTGCCTGCTCAGGAAGCTTTCAATAGCTATTTCGGAGGTGGTTTCTCTGGTTTGGTATTACAGGAGATTCGTGAATACCGTTCATTGGCTTATTCGGCTGGAGCTTGGTATGTTTCGCCAAATCATGCCGGTTTAAATAACTATTTCATTGGGATGATCGGGACTCAGGCCGACAAAACACTGGATGCTATGCAGGTGTTTTACGATCTTAAAAAAGATATGCCCGAGAAGCCAGAACGTATGAGTTTTATTCAACCCTATTTGGCACAAACTTGTATTACGGCTCGTCCCACATTTAGAAATCTTACATTTAGCATAGCTAGTTGGAAAGAGATGGGATACGATGCCGATCCTTCGATTTTAATTGATCAAAAAGCAAAGACGATCACTTTCGATGATATCTCAAATTTCTATAAGAAGAACATTAAAGACCAAGCTATTGTTACAATGATAGTAGGTGATAAATCGAAGATAGATTTGAAAAAGCTTGCTGAATATGGTAAGATTAAATTTATTAAAGAGAAAGATTTATACACGAAATAAAGATCTATCGATTTAAGTTTTAGAAAGAAGACCTCCCAAACTCCTGTTTGGGAGGTTTTTTTTGTTTGTACATCTCAATAATTTTCATTCTTTCCAGTATCGGGAAATCTTTAATGGTACCATAATGCAAAACTTTGTATCCCTCTTTACAAGATTGATATAAAAAGGGTGTCTTATTTTAAAGACACCCTTCTAATTTGAACTTTTTAAAAACAGACTAGAAATCTAATTGGAATGTTATTGTGTTCACCGGTGTATCATTTTGTATTTGATATGGATACAACAAGAAATCTGCATTATAATCTTCAAGTGTTCCAACAAAAAGATAGGCACCACCTAGGAATTGTAAATCAGTTCGGTCACTGTTATCTATAGTAACTTCCCAAATGCCATCATTATCTACATCTGACACAATAATATTTCCAACAGGATTATCAGTATTTGAATAACGGTAATCTGTGTTATAATATATTTTATTGCCTGTATAATTAGGGGTGAAGCGATAATATCCTATAAAACCAATATCACCTGGTCCACCTGAAGTTACAGCCCAATCTTCTGTCATATAAGCTTTAAAAGCAATTACCAAATTGCAGTCAACAAGGCAATAGTCTCCTAAAAATCCCCACTTGTCAGTATCGAAGAATTCGCTAAAAGCTATTCCTCCATCTGCCCAAGCCGATTCATCTTTGCATTTTTCTTCATCCTTGTCATCATCACCACGTCCGTTCTTTGTTCTTGACTTTTCGGTGTACGTTGTACAAAGTTGACCACCATTTCTGCTATAGCCATCAACAATTGTAAAATCACCACTTGACATACCAATAAAAATTGGTTGAGAACAAGAGGTATGTATGGCTGTGTTTAGATCCCCATCAATACTTAAATATATTTCAGTGCCAAGTGTACCTTTCTTATCGGTACCAATAAATGAAAACTCTGCACCAGCCTCAACGGTTTTGTTAAACACGATTACATTATCTTTCTTTTGCTTCACCGTAATTAATGCATCCGTATCACCATCATAGGTCATTGTTAGGTTTGTTATTTTACCCTCGCACTCACAGTCTTCGTCGTCATCGGAAGGCGGAGTGGTAGAAGTACAAAATTGACCTCCATTTCGACTATATCCGTCAACAATAGTAAAATCACCTTTAACCAGACCGATATAAAGTGGCTCTGAACAGCTGGTATGTATCTTGGTATTCTCTACATCATCAACCTTTATAGTAATCTCAGTGCCTAATGTGCCTTTCTTATCTTTACCAATAAAAGTAAACTCCTCGCCGGCATCAACAAATTTGTCGAATACCACCACATTGTCTTTTTTCTGCACGACCATAATTTGTGCCCCACTGTTGCCATCATATCTCAATGTTAGTTGAGTCGCTTTGCCATCACATTCACCACAATCGGTATCATTTTCGCAATTGTTTACTTTAGCGTGTGCTAGAACTACGTAGCATTTTTCTCCTTCGACAATCGGAATTACGTACTCGTAGCTTGTGATAGGTACGTCAAATTTATCAACGTAAGGAAATTTGCCTTTATCAGGTTCACCTTTTTTCTTTAATGGAATATCTTCTTTCTTTCCAACAAATAGATTTGTTTCCTTTAGAAACCAGCCTTCTTCAACAAAATAAGTCACAATAATATTTGTGCCGTTGTTCATAATGGTCACATGACCAACGTCAATATTATTTTTAGTGTATAGCTCGAGAAAGGATTGGTCCATTTCGCAAGGATCTGATTGTCCAGTTTTAACAGAACGCATTTGAGTGATTGCTTCTTCCTCCAAAACTTGCTCTGTTTCTGTTTTTTCACATGCTATAAATACAAGCATTAAAATTGCAGTCACCGCAAAGCGGAGGTTAAAATAACTTAGTTTTTTCATGATTGTAATTTGTTAGGTTAAAAATTGATTTACAGTTTAGTCTTTAATTATCACCTTAGATATGAATATTCTACTTCGGTGGATGAATCTATTCTTACCATAAATTTTGCATGTATAAGAATTGAGAGAATTCGTTTTTTATTTTTAAAATAATAAGGCCAATTTTAACAATTTCCCAATTGCTAAGGCAGTTATTACTATTGATATATGTCGTTTAGTTATTGGGTGATTATAAAGAAATAAGAAGTTACATAATCGAATTTAGGAATTCAAGATATGTTTGACAGGTAGCCTCTAATTGGAAACTTAGCCCAGAAGAGCTTGTGACGAAACTTTTGGGTAATGATTTTTATTTTGGAGGAACTGATACCAGAAAACCTTCCAAACTCCTATTTTGGGAGGTTTTTTGCTTCTAAGCGCCGTGTACTACAATCTCAAATCATTCTATGAATCTTAATTGTAATCTGATAGAATAACACAGATTATTTCCATCATTATAATCCCATGAAGAATCATGGGGCTATTGCTAGCTTTTAATTCTTCGATTACAATTTCATTCTAATCAATTTTCGCCATCCAGATGGTGGATCGGCATACAGGTTTAAAATTCCACCTCTCAATTGAGGCAAATAGCCAATTTATCATAGCTTTGCTCCACAATAAAAAAATAAAAAGGAAATAGATGCAGCAGGTTATTATAGGTATTCATGGTTTGGGTAATAAAGCCCCCAAATTTGTTCTCGAACAATGGTGGAAAGACTCCATGAGTGAGGGGATGATCCAGGCAAAAAGCCTTAAGAGCCTGCCTGAATTCGAAATGGTTTATTGGGCCGATATCCTGCACGATAAACCTCTGGACAGATGGTCCGATGATGAAGACAGTCCCTATTATCTGAATGAACCTTTTCAGAGAACCTCGCAACAAGGAGTGATTGAAGAGCACAGCATCCGTAAGAAAGTTAACGGTTTTATCAGCGAGAAGCTGAGCGATATTTTTCTTAACGATGATAAATCACTCAATTATAGTTTTATTACCGATAACATTCTTAAAAGGCATTTTCCCGATTTGGATGCCTATTATAAAGACGACACACAGCACGAGAGCGAGGTGTCTAGCCATGTTCGTGATCAGATTAGGGAGAGATTAGTTCAGGTTATCAACAAATATAAGGATCGGGAGATCATGATACTGGCTCACTCCATGGGCACCATCGTTAGCTACGATGTTTTAAATTTACTGACGCCCGAAATCCCTATTCACAGTCTGATTACAATGGGTTCTCCACTGGGATTGCCTATTGTGATAGGCAAAATTGCTGCCGAGCAAAAGATCCGCCTAAATGGAAAGCCCGTTTTGTCCAGCCCTCCGGGTATCAGTAGCCATTGGTATAACCTGGCTGATATTACAGATCATGTTGCCTTGCACCACAAGTTGGGCGATGATTTTCTTTACAACGGCAAGGGAATTCATCCCATCGATATTTTGGTGAACAACACCTACGAGATGAATGGGGTGAAAAACCCACATAAATCCTTTGGCTACCTTCAATCCCCCGAGCTTATAAGCATTCTTAACGGCTTTATTGCCGATCCAAAGCTAAGCAGGACACAAAGAGTATTGGTAGGTATTCAGACGATATTTGGGAAGGTGAAAGCCAAACAACAGCTGCTTAAGAACAAGTTCAATATGAATTGATCGTTTCGCAATTGCACTTGGTACTGTCAGGCTACAAAAAATGGATCACTGGTAAAAGTGGGTCTATTTAAAGACTTATTCTAATTAAGCAAATGTTTTTTTATAGTGACAAGAAAAAATCAATATCTGCAACTTCTTTCAAAGATGATCAAGAGAGATTTATGGGTATGGATGAATAATCTTACTTCAATGTTGTCCTAAATAAATTTATTAATTGGGCTGTCTGCCCAAACCCGACTTCATTTCTTGTCTTGAAACAAGAAACGAAGCAAAGAAATTCAAGGCTACTTTTTAAATAACTTCTTTATTTATCTCATACTTAAGTGCGGCCGGGTGATCTTCGAACAAGTTCTCAGCTTCCCGGTCTTACTAAAGCTTAGAACTAAAACAAAAGCTATTTAAAATAGATGCCAGTACACACTTAAGTCAAACAATACCCCGAACTTATAAGCATTCTTAACGGCTTTATTGCCGATCCAAAGCTAAGCAGGACACAAAGGGTATTGGTAGGTATTCAGACGATATTTGGGAAGGTGAAAGCCAAACAACAGCTGCTTAAGAACAAGTTCAATATGAATTGATCGTTTCGCAATTCCACTTAGGACTGCTAGGTTACAAAAAATCCTCCCAAACACCAGTTTAGGAGGATCTTTGATGAAGGCTTTATCTTAAATTAATTTTGACAGTGAAGCCTGTTACATTACGGATATATGAATAAAGATGTGATAAACCACGTCTCTACCTTATGGCTATCAATCTTAATTTCTAACAATCTTTACCAGTTCAGTAACTGTGTTGAGTTTGCCTCTTTTATTGTATGATTCACTTCGAATGGTGCCAATATCTTGTATAATCCAAGCCACATTTCTCATGTTTACCTTAATAAACCCCACTTTGCTTTTTACATCTTCCGATATTTTGTAACATTTGAAACTACCTGCAGGAGTCGTAATTTTTTCAAAGGCTTCAACTTTACGATTTATAATATTAGTAGTCATATTCATTAAGCCACTGCCAACTTCTAAACTGATTGAACCATCTTTTAGATCCATTCCAGGAGAAAGTTTGGAAGGGTACATCAGATCATCTGTAGTCAGTTTTATTTCCATATTTTTGAATCCTTCCATCTGTTTTTGGTTCAGGTATTTCTCCATATCAATATAAAATTCATTTCCCTTACAACGGAAGGAAATTGTATCTTGGATGATAACTTTTTCTGAATCCTTAGGCTCCTTATGAGTTTGAAGCAATTCAAAAACGGTTTCGTCACCATTTTCTTTTATCGATATTATCTTTTGGGAATAGATAGCTTGTAATTTTCCTTTTGCATTTTTTATTTCGTAATGCAATTCAGTGCCTACATCTCCAGGAATAAATATGGTGCAATCCTGGCTTAAAGCATTTAGGCTAAAAAAGACAGTTACGACGAATAAACTAAAGAATTTTCTCATGATAATGAATTGGTTTTGCAATTGTAATTGCGGTGATAGTTTATGCTTTAATAGTAATACGATTGTCAGGAAGACAAGCTTAGAGGAATAGGAGCGCTATTTTAATTGATAATTAAATTTACGGAATTGTATACAAAGGAAAAAATTTAAAAAAAGATTGAATCTTTCTTGTCAGTTTATCACTTTATAATCTAAGTATATACAGACTGTAAATGTTTGTCCATTAGTGCTAATTTATAAGGTTTTATGAATCGATATAATAAAGAGAATTAGGTAAGATTGTTGCTTTATCTCCATAAAAAGTCACTTAAGCATCGATTAAAGTCGTTTTATTTTGATTCATGATGTTTTACCAACTTGGCTAAAATTACTTTGATTTACAGTATGGATACTAATTGAGATTTTGTAGCTTACTCCATATTGTATTTTTCCTTAGGAGAATGTATGAAATATGACATGATACTTTAAGGGAATAAATATAAGAAAAGTTGTGATCGCTGGTTGACTTATATAAGAGAAATGACACTAGTGCAGTTGTAATTATTCATTTTAAATTGAATATAATGAAAAAGCTATTATTCATTGCCCTTATTTCTTTATTGTGTTTCGCCTGTAAAGATGATCCACAAGAGTTATTTATTAAAACAACAGAAGTTTCCTTATATCCTGAGGATGTGATACAGATTGATGCTGTATCGGATTTCGATATTACCTATCTATCGACCAATATCTATTTAGCCGATGTATCAGCAGAAGGTATGCTAACTGCCAATAAGGTTGGGAAAACACTTGTAGAAGTAACGAGCCACGACCGTGTTGTAGAAGTTCCTGTTGAAGTTATGGGAAGGTATAATGTCTATCCTGACCCAATTACAGATTGGGCCTTATCACAAAGCGATCTTATAAAAATTGCTGGAGAGCCGGACAAATCTTATACGAGTTCTATTGAGTATGCTAACTATTCTGATCAAGCCCCAGCTATTGCCTATCTTTTTACTCCAGGGGATTCCTTAATGTGTGCAATGGTAATCGTGATTGAAACCGCTTCAGATGATTTAGTCTCATATATGAATGAACGCTTCGTCTTCGATTCAGATGAAGATGGGCTACTCGTTTATTGCAATGCTCATAAACAAGAAGATGTATCAATGCTTATAGGTATATTTTATGGGAGTGGAGGTTCTCCGATGGTTCTTTATATGGAATACCAACAACCGGAAACAAAATCGAGCCAGGCTGTTGCCACCGATTTTAATAATTTGAGAACACAGATGAAGGTCATTGCCAGTGAAAATATGAATAAGTTAGACTGAGTCATAATATAGAAAGCATTGAGAATTATTAGTAAATGATTCCACAAATAAATCCTCCCCAACATCAGTTTGGGAGGTTTTTTAATTAAATCTTCTTAAGGATATGTTTGTATCGAATTTGGAATAGTGCCGAGCAAACGAGTAGCCCAACAGGAAAGCCAAACCAGATACCCACTGCGCCAAAGCCCCATTCAAAAGCAGACATATAGCTAAATGGAATAGATAGAATAAAATAAGAAATAAAGGTGATGATAGCCGGAATTTTGGCATCGGCAAAACCTCTTAATGTACCGGCAAGTATAATTTGTACGCCATCTATCAGTTGAAAAATACTACAAACAATTAGCATTTGTGCCGCCAAGTTTATGACTTTGATATCCGTTGTAAACAGAAGGGGTAACAAATGACGTCCACCAATAAATACGATAACAATAAAAGCTGTGTAGACGTACATTAAATTCATGGCCGTTTTAGTTGCTCTCACAATCCCATACTTATTGTTCTTACCTCTGTAATGGCTCACTCGTATGCTTGTGCCTGCCCCTAATCCCTGATAAATCATAAATCCGAGGGTAGATAGGGTAATCGCTATTTGGTGTGCAGCCAGGTCGACTTCAGTCAGCCAGCCCATCATAATGGCACATAATCCGAAGGCACAGGCTTCCATTACAATTTGTCCGCCCAAAGGAATTCCCAGTTTTATAATTTGCATACATCTGTCCCAACAGAAGACGCTTTGCTTGTACAGTTTCACAAATAATTTGTATTTCTGATTCTTATAAAAGAGAATGATAAAAGCGAAAGCCATAAATATGCGAGCCAATAAGGTTCCAATACCTGCACCAGTCAATCCCATTTCGGGCGCCCCAAATTTGCCATACATAAACACATAGTTACCCAGAGTGTTTATCACATTGGCCCAAAGCATAATTTTCATAGCTGTTTTGGTATCGCCAATACCTTCGGCAAATTGTTTGTAGCCATAAAACACCATCATCGGGATAACCGAAGTAATGAGTATGGCTAAATAATCTTGTGACGATTCTAGAATGGACTCGGGTTGTCCCATATAGGGAATAAGCACATACAGAATAAGCAAGAGTAAGGCTAAAGCGATGCCCATAAAAGCGTTTGCGAGTAGGCCATTTTTTATCCACGCTCCAATTGAATCGTGATCTTTTTCGCCCCAACTCTTACCAATCAGTGGGGTTAAAGCAAAGGAGTAGCCCATCCCGAATATCAAAACCAGACTAAATAAGGTGTTTGTGAAGGATGCTGCTGCAAAAGATGTTGTTCCCAACTGACCAATCATCACATTGTCGATTAATCCGACCGTAATTTGCCCTACCTGTGCTATAATCACAGGAATACTTAGCGAAAGTGTTTTATTGTATTCGCCAGCCTCTTGTTTCCAAAATTTCATAATAAGTCTAAAATTGACATGCCTATCCCAATGAAAGAAGCTCAAGTATCAGCATATTAGTGCGCCAATAGTTTGATCTGTCTTTATTAAAATACAGATGTTGTTAATAAATGAAATGTGAATAAAACGAAAGCTTTTCCTGTTGTTTACATCTTTTGTTTTGTACTCTTTTCGAAACTGGCGTTTCGGATTTCAAGCTGTGAAACGTGGCAAAACAAAAATACGATGCAAGTGAGTCGTTATAATTCTATATCCTGATTTTTCTGACTGCAAATATATTTCAGTCTAATTGCATTTTGCTTTACATTTGTTAAGTCCTAATCAAAAATTGTTGTTATGAGAAATGTGATGTCTGCCATCGATAGGTATTATAAGCTATCGAAACAAAGCAAAGATCTTATTCTTGATGAGCTTGAAGCATTCCGCATGAAGAAAGGGGAAGTTTTAATTCATGAAAATGCTTTGTCTCCCTATTTGTATTTTATCGAAAAAGGCGCTGTAAAGAATTATTATATCGATGAAAAAGGAAACAAGCAGGTGGTTTGGTTCGGTTTCGAAGGGGATATCAGTTTTTCCTTAAACGCTTATATCAACATGTCGTACATATACGAAACCACCCAGTTACTCGAAGACAGCTTGTTTTACAGAGTGAAAATTAGCCATATGAAAAACTTGTATAAGGAGCACTGCGATTGGGCAAATTGGGGACGTTGCTTCGTAGAATATATTTTTATAGAAACCGTAAAGGAGCTGGACGAAAATAAGGCACTAAGCGCTAAGGAAAAATATATCAACCTAATGGCAAAGAATAAGAATGTGATTGAAAGAGTTCTCTTAAAAGATATTGCATCCTACCTGGGTGTATCACCCGTTACCATCAGCCGACTAAGAAAAGAACTGGATGATGCCTCATCATAGTAGGTTGGGTTTATAAAGCACAAAAAAACCTCCCGAGCTTTGGCTTGGGAGGTTTTTACTTTATGTAGTGGTTATAAATTTTTGTTTTAGTCTGTTAAAAGTTCGAATGAGATAGTTTATTGTTTTTTTTTAAACACTTCAGGTTCTACTATACTATCAAGTGCTTTTTGAGAGATTGAATTAAAATCGGGTTGGCCTTGCCTTGCATAATATGATGAAAATCCGAAAGGCGTCTTTGCTAAAGTGGGTATGAAATATATAAAGAGTCCCGATTTTTATTTGAAAGGGATGAAATATGCTCATATTTTAAAGGGAACCTATGTGAAGCCTGAGTTGGCTTTCTCTTCTTATTCCTATGATCGTAATTATTTTGGTTATAATTCCAGCTCTAATAATAGAGTGACTAATTGGGCTGCAGCCTTTAATATTATTGTAGGTAAGCAGTATGTTTTTAACGATCTTTTTCTTTTGGATATGTACTTCGGCCTGGGTTACGGTTTTAGTAAGGATAATGAAGAAGATTCTTTTTTGAACAATAACAGTGATGAATCTTATCATTATGGTTTTTCGGGAGGCAATTCGGATACGCCACTGACTGTAACGGCTGGTCTTAAAATTGGGATTTTGTTGAAATAGATTGATAAAGAGGATTCACATAATTACAGAATTTTCAGAATAAGACATATCAAGATCTAATTTCGCAAGGATATAATGAGAGCTTCACTTAAAGTGAGGCTCTCATTTTTTTTGTCTTTTTGGAAGTTGTTTTTAATCATACAGAATCATGGAAATCTGCGTCAATATTTTTATTTAGACGCGATTCATCGCGTCTCTACGGTATTGCGTCATCATAATTCATAATTCCTAATTTGTAATTTTTAATTCAGAATTAATCTCGTAATTCGTAATTATCGATTCGTAATTGTTTCACCCTTTATCTTTTCGCTTGCTGAGCGGAGTCGAAGCATACTTTAACCTTTATCCTTGTTTTTCTTTACCCTTGTCTCTTTTATAATTCATTTAGCGCATTGCCAATTAGGTGTTTCAATTTATTGATGTTTTCGATGCCTACCGATAAGCGAATCACACCAGGTAGTGGGTATTTAGCACCCCAAACAGGTTCAACGGGTAGAAGAATGGTATCGACCTCGCCCAATGTTGGTACCAAGGGAATCGTATCTTCCAAGGCAGCAATGAAACGGTTGCATTTTTCTCTTTTATCCTCGGCAGAATTTCCTTTAATATCGAAAGTCAGCATGCCACCAAAACCTTTATCTCCAAACAAATCAACCGCCTCTTTTCGGGTTGGGTGAGATTCCAATCCCGGGTACAAGACCTCTTCGATTTGAGGATGATTCTCCAAAAAGGTCGCTAGCTCCATGGCATTGTCGCAATGCTTCTGAAATCTTAGTTCGAAACTTTTTAGTTGGGTTCCCAATCTATAAGCATCGTCTGGACTTAGGAAATGCCCTGACCACTTGCGATATTCAATGGCCTCTTTCATCAGCTCCTCATCGTTACCACAAATAACACCAGCTGTGATGTTGCCATGTCCGCTAAGGTATTTGGTTGCCGAATGAATCACCAAACCAGCACCATCCATTAGGGGTTTCCATAGGAGAGGTGTACCGAATGTATTGTCCACAATTATCTTGGTCTGATATTGCTTCGCCAGCTCCATAATACGTTGCACATCGGCCACAATCAGCATTGGGTTCGATACCGCCTCGAAATACAAGAATTCAGGTTGAATCTCCTTCAGCATACGCTCCAGTTCAACAAAATCGTAAAGCCCTTCTTTGGCATAAAAGCGATGCACATCTAAATTACGACGCTTAATCAATACGGTATCGATAAAGGAATTTGTTCCCCCATAAATCTCATGAAAGAACAACCAGGGACGTGTCTCTTTCCCTTTCTGAAAAACTGAAACAGCCACATCGATAGCCGCCATTCCTGTTTCTACAAGCAATGCCCATTTACAATCTTCAAGCGCCATAATTTGCTTCTCAACGGCAACGGTCGTCGGATTTCTATATCGAGAATAGATATAATCTTCTGGCTCGTGCGCATGATCCAATTCAGCCGCAAAGGCCTCCTTTGTGCGTTTCGAATTTTGTAAATTAAAGCCAGCTTCGCGATAAAGAGGCATATGGTTGGCATTGATTTTTTTCATGGTCGTATTTTTATTACCCCTAAATCCCCTGAAGGGGACTTATCTGATTGGGGTTTGTTATTTTTTAAAGCCCCTTTAGGGGTTTGGGGTAGAATCATTCGTAATTAATAATTCCTAATTTATAATTGTTCTTGTAATTCGTAATTCTTTTTCTGGCGTAATGATATCAGATTCGTAATAAAATTCTGATCGGTCGATAATCTCACCTACAAATAGGATGGCTAATACGATGCCTAAATCCAATTGAGGGATCGCATAATGCAGGGCAAAAGGTACAAATAATGTGAGTAATCGCAGAGCAGATACCCAAGGTAAATAGTTTAATCTTTGCTTTCGAAAAGATTGCTTTCTCCAGGTATATAGACTGGCTTTTGCCAGAACTATTAATTCGATAAGTAGGGTGCTGTCCATTAGCCAAGCCCAAAATAGAATGGCTGTAATGCTTACCATGGCTGAATGCAGCGGCAAAATATCTTTTCGTTTCAGAAACTTATAAACCTTATCAACTGATATCAGGCTGAAAATTCCAAAGACCATAGCGGCATAACCAATCATCTGATTTTCGGTGATAATTTGTAAGCCTGTTAGTCCAAGGAATGCTGAGAATGAAAAAATCTCACGGCTTAGCCAGGAACCTTTCAGGTTGAGAATGAATCGCCACATACGAAGCTTCTTCCCAATATGAAGGGAGGTAAGCGCAATGGCTAGAACCGATATAATTGCAAAAGGAATAAGCGGCATCTCAACTTTTCCGAATAGGAAAGCCGTTTGCCAGCTCACCAAAGCTGCTACAGCTATCGTAAATAGGACTAAAGTCCATTCTTTATCAAGCGCGATTTTCGATTCTGCTTTTGGCAGATAGCTTTCCAGCTTCTCGACATCAATTTCTACCGCATCGGTATTTTCAATCTGTGGTTTTGCGTGTTCTTCGCGAAGTGGAATCAGCTGAATAGATGGCTTGATTCCCATATTCACAAAACCGGGTGTTAGGTGGTTTTCTTCGTTCACCTCTTCTTGTCCGAATGACAAAGCACCTACAGGGCAAGCCTCCGCACAAGCAGGTTGTTTGCCATCAGAAATACGATCGACACAGAAATTACATTTCTCTACAATCTTTGTTGCCTCATTGAATTTTGGTGCATCGTAGGGACAAGCCCAAGTGCAATATTTGCAGCCAATACATGCCTCGGCATGATGAATAATGGCGCCTGTTTCCTTATCGCGTGTATAAGCCAAAGCCGGACAATTTTTCATGCATGGTGCATCCTCACAATGGTTACAAGCCAATGAGAAATGGAAGACGGGTAGGCTAGGGTGCTTCAATTTGTTGTGGCAATTTACCTCGCGCCAATTCACGCCCAGGCTGGTGCCGTTCTCTATGCTGCAACCGGCAACACAAGCCATACAGCCAACACACTTGTTTGTGTTAAATATGAAAGAGTTCTTTTTCATGGTTATATTATTGGCATGATATGGTTTTTTAATCGCATTGTTTTTTATTAAGATTTTAGTACTTAGAGTATTTAAAGTATTAATAAGTACTTAAAGTTGTTTTTTAGTTACATTATTTCATTCACTTTAAGTACTTTAGGCACTGTTTTTAAGTCACTCCAAGTACTCCAGGCATTCTAGGTTCTTAAATATAAGTTCTGAATGCTTTCAGTTATACCTTTTTTACCTTATATATTTCGTCGCATGTTGCAATTGTTCTTTTATCAAGAGTGGTAGTTGCGACTATTGATTTACATCTACTATACCACGGGTTTCACCCATGGTTATTTAAATTTAATCCCTTCGGGATATTTTTTTAACTCTAAATACTCTAGGCACGTCAAGTATTCTAAATTCTTAAATATAAGTTCAAAGTACTTAGAGTATTTATAAGTGCTTAAATAAAAGTTGATAGTACTTGGAATACTTATGAGTTGTTCTTTTTTTTAACTCTAAATACTCTAGGCACTTCAAGTATTCTAAGTACTTATTTTCCTAAAGTCAACCCAAGTATTGTGAAAGGCCGTTCCGTGCCCAATATCTGTTTCTCGTCCTTCGGTGAAAAGGTTAGGTGCCGCACCATTTATGGCCCAATGTCCGTTAGTGAGAACAACATTACCTTGTCGTAAGCCCAAATCGAATTGGACTTTAACTTCTGATTTGCCTTTATGGTTAAAGAGTTCGACTAGCTCCATATTGGCAATGCCTTTTGCTTCGGCATCCAGCGGATGCACAAATAGGTAGGCCTCTGGCTCGAATTGCTTGATCACCTCCAGGTTTCCAAATTGCGAATGGATTCTATTTTTCGAATTGGGCGAAATCATCTGCAAAGGAAAATCCTTTTGTTCTGGCAAAGGCACATAGTCGGGCAGGGGATCTATTCCCCAAAGCTCTTTGGCTTGCTCGCTATACAACTCAATTTTTCCCGATGCTGTTGGGAATTTGTGATCGGCAAAGGGAATCTCTTCGAATGAATTGGTCAATTGTGGTCCTTCTTTTAAGGCAGCTAGGCTCAGTTCAGGAAATTTATCAAGGAATCCCTCTAAATATTTTTCAATGGCTTGATCGGTCGGTTCAGGAATCTGTTTGCTGATTTCAGCCTCATCCATACCCAAGCGTTTTGCCAGTAAGTGGTATATTTCTGTTTCGGGTTTTACTTCGCCCGCAGGTTCAAGCACCTTTTGTTTCAATTGCACGTAAGGGTTCCAATAAGAACCTATAATATCCGATTGCTCGAACATATTTTTGGCTGGAAGAATAATGTCGGCCTCGTATGCCGTATCGGTCATGAATTGCTCCACCACCACACGAAAATCCGCTTTGCGAAAAGCCTTACGAATGGCATGTGTATCGGGATTCTGAGCTAGTGGATTTCCACGCTCTACCCAAATCATTTTTATTTCCGGATCGACAATCTTTAGTAGATCTTCGCCCAATTTGGCTACTGATATTTTTCTACGGAAGCTTGGGTGCTCACAGCCTGGGAAATAGGATTCTGGCTCTTTCAAATCGTCGAACACATAGCTTTGCAAATTGGCATAATGCCAACAAGCGCCTTGTTTACCTATATTCCCGGTTATCACCGAAAGGGCAAGCAAGCAACGTGTGGTCTGACCACCATTTTCGTAGCGCTGCATACCATATCCCGGAATAAGGGTCATGGGTTTAATCGTTCCTAATTGTTTGGCTAAATCGCGAATGGATGCCTCGGATATGCGACAAATCTGCGATACTTTCTCTGTTGTATAAGCTTCTACACGTTCTTTAAACTGCTCGAAACCTAAAACGTTCTTTGCTATAAAGTCGTGATCTATCCAATCGTTCTTGATAATTTCTCGCGCAAGTCCCAAAGCCAAAGCGGCATCGGTTCCCGATTTCACCTGAAATAAGCTGTTTGCTCTCTCGCTAGATGGTGTTCTTCGTGGATCGATAACCACAAATTGCGCCCCTTTTTCCTGAGCCTTTTCAATGGGCATCATCTCCTGAATGTTCGTTTCGGCAGGGTTTTTCCCCCACAAAACAATCAGCTTGGCATGTTCCAAATCCCAGGGTGCATTGTGTTTGTTTGCGCCCATAGTTAGGCGAGCTGCTTCCAAACCAGCCGGCCAACATAGGTTGCCATAGCTTGTGGTAGCTCCACCAAACATTTTCCAGAAAGAGGTACTGACTCCATTCAATAAGCCTGACATCCCGCTTGAAGCGAAATACAAGACCGAATGAGGCCCGAACTTATCTTTGCAATTTTTCAGTTTTTCAGTTATCGTATCTAAAGCTTCGTCCCACGAAATACGCTTATACTTTCCATCTGCCACTCGCTTTTGCGGATACAAAATTCGCTCTTTCGAGTTGGCGCGTTCCACATAGGCCAAGCCTTTTATGCAGGGACCTTCTGGCGTGGCACGGTTTTCGGCATGCGGTTCAATACCTGTAACGGTATTGTTCTCTACTCTCACTTTTATACTGCAAGTGCTGTAGCAATTTCTAGGGCATGCTGATGAGATTAACTTCATGGAATTGGGATCTTATATTCGATGACAATTTACACAAGAATTTTAAGCCATTAAACAAGAAAGTGCAATACAATAGAATTTTGATTGCTGACTCTCGCTTCGTGACATAACAACAACAGGTTTTATGGTACCTTGAATTAGGCCAGCCAGTTCGCCACCACCAAATAACATGAGGCCTTTGTAAAAGCTATTAGCTGCTTCGAGCGATGGGAATATTAAGGCATCAGCTTCACCATTGATAGGCGTTTCAACCCCTTTAATGGCTATACTCGCCTTATCGCATGCAAGGAAAACATCCAATGGTCCATCTACAATGCAATCTTTTATTTGACCACGATCGGCCATCTTGCAGATGATGGTATCATCAATCGATGAGGGGAAAGCAGGATTGGGTTTCTCAGTTGCGCTGATTAAAGCAACTTTGGGTTTCTCAACGCCAAAGCGTTTTGCCATTGCCACACTGTAATTAACCATGGCTATTTTCTGATTCAAATCAGGAAAAGGCAATACAGCCGTATCTGAAACAAATAGAAGCTTATCGTATTTTGGAAGATCGAGCGCACAAACGTAGGTCATGCATGCCTTTGGAGGCAAAAGGCCTTTTTGTTTGTTCAAAACGGCTTTCAAAAACTTATCTGTCCCAATCAAACCCTTCATCAAAACATCAGCTTCATCTTCTTTCACCATTCGCACGGCTTCGGTTACAGCTTCCTGCTGATCTGGAATATCAACAATATGGAATGTCTTTGGATCTGCGTTTTCAGCTGTAAGCAAGCTTACAATTCTTTCCTTGCTACCAATTAGGATTGGTGTTGCAAAGCCAGCATTCGATGCTGAGATAAGGGCTCCAATTGTGTTGTCATCCTCAGCAACAGCTACGGCTATTTTTTTGTTCACACCTGATTTTTCCAGATGTGAAACCATTTCTTTAAGCGATTTTATGGCATTCATATTTATAAGAATCTTAGAGATATGTTTAATGTTATTTGTCCCCTGCTTTAGCAGGGGCATTAAAAATTAAATGATTCAAAATATTTATAATCCTCTGGCTAAAGCCAGAGGCAATGTATGCATTAATAGATTGTTGAAATTATCATATGTCTCCTGCTTTAGCTGGAGATCATAGGCAATGTATTTGTTGAGAAATCAATAATATTCATCACATATCCTAAAGCCATAGACAATGTATGTATTAATAGATTGTTAAAATTATCATATGTCTCCTGCTTTAGCTGGAGATCATAGGCAATGTATTTGTTGAGAAATCAATAATATTCATCACATATCCTAAAGCCATAGACAATGTATGTATTAATATATTGTTGAAATTATCATATGTCTCCTGCTTTAGCTGGAGACCGATGCAAAGGATAAATAATTCATATATAAACATCATTTATCTCCTGTTTTAGAAGGGGGAAATGCATTCAATATATTGTTAAAATTTTCATATGTCTCTTGCTTTAGCTGGAGACCGATGCAATGTATAAATCAATAGTTCATTTGAACATCATTTGTCCTCTGCTTTAGCTGGGGACTATGTTTACAAATTCATATTTTTCAATCATTTTTTTTTCTTCTTCCTCGAATGATTTCTTTTGATGGTGAAATTCCTGATTTTTAATGTAATTGCGGACTTTTGCTAAGGCTGATTTACTAACCGATACCGCATAATAATCGTTCTGCCACTGGAAATGATCCTTACACAACTTATTTTTATTGATCCAAAAGGAAGATTCTCCTTTAATAAGCTGCATAATTTGACTAAGGGTCTGATCTGACTGGAGTGCCACTAAACAATGACAATGATCGTGATATCCATTTATAAAATCAATATGAATACCTTTCTCCTCAGCATTCTTCTTGATGTGTTTCCAAACCTTTTTTCTTAGTAAACTTGATTGTAAAAATGGTTCGCGATATTTTGTACTCCATACAAAATGGATATATACTCTTACATGTGGCATATTGTACTTTTTAAGAGAACAAAAAAAATACAATTTTTTACTGAACAAAACAATTTTAAAATATCCTCTGGCTGAAGGCAGAGGCAATGGAATCAAAATATTTTAAATATCCTCTGGCTGAAGCCAGAGGCAATAGATGTATTAAAAGATTATCAAAATTCTTCATTTGTCCTCAGCTTTAGCTGGGGCAATAAAAATCAATTGATTCAAAATGTTTGGATAAACATATATATGATCTTTGGATTGAAGCCCGAGGCTCAGCCCCGGGCTCAAATAGATATATGCCTCTTAGGCAAAATTTCAAATCATAAAATAATTAGCAAGTTTCTCCAACAAGCATCTCAGCCTTAATAATATCGGCTATACGTTTAACACCAGTTATTGCTTTTTCGTTGTTCACGTATGAGAAATTTAAACGTATGGTATTTGTTCCGCTACCATCGCAATAGAATACATTTCCTGTTACAAAAGCAACCTTCTGTTCAATCGCTTTGTGGAAAAGTTTTAAGGCATCCATATTCTCAGGAAGAGTGATAAATAAGAACATACCACCTTCAGGGCGTGTCCATTTCACACAACTTGGCATATGTTTCTCCATCTCAGCCAACATCACATCACGACGCTGGTGATACAAATCAATCGTCTTTTGAAGATTGGATTCGAATACACCTGAATTCATATAACGAACTGCGATTTTCTGTACAAAAGTTGGTGTACACAAGTCAGCCGATTGCTTTGCAATAACAATTTTTTCATTTACATCTTTGGGTCCTAAAACCCATCCAATACGGAATCCTGGAGCAAAAATCTTAGAGAAAGTTCCTAATGTGATCACGTGATTGTCGTTATCCAAATCGTACATCATACGCTGAGGTTCACCTTCGAATCGAACTTCGCGGTAAGGGCAATCTTCAACAATCAGTACATCATATTTGTGAGCCAATGCGATAATCTCCATACGACGAGATTCTGGCATGGTAATACCTGTTGGATTTTGAAAATCAGGAATCACATAAATAAACTTAGGCTTGATACCTTCTTGCTTTAATGCTTCCAATTTAGCTTCCAAAAGCTCAGCGCTCATACCTTGCTCATCCATTGGCACACCTTCCATTTTTGCACCATAGCCTTGGAAAGCTCCAATACCACCTAAGTACGATGGAAGACCACAAATTACCACATCACCTTGGTTCACAAAAACCTTACCTACCAGGTCTAGTCCTTGTTGCGATCCAGTTGTAATGATTAGGTTATCTAAATCTGCTTTTGTGCCTTCTGCCTCATATTTCTTTAATAGGACTTCTCTTAGCTCTTTTACCCCTTCGGTTGCATCGTATTGCAATACGGCTGCACCTTCTTCGCGCAACATATCCGAAACAATTTTATCCAATGCATCTACTGGGAAAGATTCCGGAGCTGGTAATCCGCCTGCAAATGAAATAATCTCAGGGTTCTGAGTTAATTTCAAAATTTCACGGATAGCTGATCGTTTGTTATTATTGCTGATTTGGGAAAAGGTTCCTTTTAAATCGCTGATCATATTTTCTAATTATTAATTATGAATGATTAATTACAAATCATTCATAATTCTGAATTTATAATTACTAATTGCTTATAACCAATGCTTACGCATACGAGACCATTTCTTGTCGCGATGTTCAATCACAACTTCTATATTCTCATCAGTCATATGCTTGAATCGACCTTGCTTCTTTAAATAGTCTTTTACAGGAGCAAATTGCTTTGGATTACGGTTCAATTTGTATTCCCCATCCTCGAATTCTGCAAGGAAAATCAAACCACAGTCAACTGCATCCTTTGCAATCTCTACCGATGTTTCGGTTGGTGTTCCCCATCCTGTTGGACAAGATGCATACACGTGAATGAAAGTTGCACCTTTGATATGCTTGGCTTTGTTCACCTTATTCAAGAAATCTTGAGGGTAACCAATACTTGCAGTTGCTGCATAAGCAATATCGTGAGCTGCAATAATCTCGAACAAGTTCTTCTTGTGAGTAATTGTTCCAGGAAGATTCTCACCAGCTGGCGTTGTTGTTGTCTTAGTTCCGTATGGTGTCAATCCACTTTTCTGAATACCTGTATTCATGTAAGCTTCATTGTCGTAGCAGATGTAAAGAACATCATCGTTACGGTCAATCATTCCTGATAGCGCTTGGAATCCGATATCAGCAGTTCCACCGTCACCAGCAAACACAACCGTTTTTACATCTTTTTGCCCTAGAGCTTTTGCTCCAACAGCAATTCCTGAAGCCATACTTGCTGAACCAGGGAAAGTTGTAATAATAGCATTGGTATTGAATGCCATTTGTGGAAAAATAAATCCTACTGCCGACATACATCCGGCTGGTAGAGCAGTATAGGTGCGTTCACCCAATACTTTTAATGCCAATCGTACTGCAATACTTCCACCACATCCGGCGCAAGCTTTATGACCATAGAAAAATTCCTTTTCGGTCATGTTTTTGGCATTCACTTTTGGGATATCTATTAGATTAGTCATTGGTTTCTACGTTAAGGCTAAAAAATTCTACTTTTTCTTCACTCTTATTCTCAACTCCGCTGAATAGCTTGTTGAACATCTCTTCGATCTCATCTTTCGTGATATCACGTCCACCTAGTCCACCAACAAAATTGCTCTTGTAAACGTACTTGTCGATTTTAGAGATAGCTGAGTTTACATTGGTGTAAACAGTTCCTTCATATCCGAAAGAAATATCCTTATCAATCACTCCGATTGCATTCACACGTCTAGCCAAATCTTTAATTTCAGTCTCAGGGAAAGGACGCATATAACGAATCTTCAATAGACCAACTTTCTTACCTTCAGCACGCATCTTGTCAACTACCACACGAATAGTTCCACAAACACTACCCAAGGCAACAAGAACAACCTCTGCATCTTCGCAATGGTATTCTTCAACCATATCGTAGTACTTACGACCAAACTTGTCAGCAAATTCCTGATCTACATCACGAATCACATCGATAGCGTTAAACATCGCCTCGTTCTGTTGGTATTTGAATTCAGTATTATCATCTGGCTTAGAACTAAAACCTAAGTTTTTAGGCTCTTCGAAAGACATTTTGTTTGGTGTTTGGAATGGAGGTAAAAATTCATCCACCATTTTTTGTTCTGGGATATCAACCAACTCGTAAGTGTGAGTTAGAATAAAACCATCCAAATTCACCATCATTGGCGTCAATACATCTTTATGCTCAGCAATTTTGTAGGCTTGAATAATCATATCCAAAGCTTCCTGTGCATCTTCCACATAAACCTGAATCCATCCACAATCTAATAGCGAAAGAGAGTCACGCTGGTCACCGTAAATACTCCATGGCAAAGCCACCGAACGGTTGGCGTTCATCATCACAACTGGCCAACGACCACCACTACAGTAGTGTAAACCTTCGGCCATATACAATAGGCCTTGTGATGAAGAAGCTGTAAATGTTCTGGCACCAACTGAACTGGCACCCATTGTTGCTGAAATTGCAGAGTGCTCAGACTCTACGTGCATGTATTCGCCATCCATTTCACCTGCTTCGCACATTTCTGATAGGCGCTCAACGGTTATGGTTTGCGGGGTGATTGGGTAAGCAGCTACGACGTGTGGACGAGATAATCTCACGCCCTGAGCAACTGCCTCATCACCTGATATGAATATTTTATTTGATTTCATTGTTTCAATTTTTTCTGTTTCGGTTATCGGGTTTCAGTTATCGGTAATGGCTTGTTTTTTCGCTTTAACCTTTATACTTATGCCTTTAACCTTCAACTTAAAGTTGTTCTTTTACCATTTTAATTGCATCCTTTGGGCATTCGTATGCACATACACCGCAGCCTTTGCAATAATCCATGTCGAATGTGATTTTACCATTGTCTTTAACAACTGTGCCATCTGGACAAAGTAGATAGCAACGAAGACAATAAACACATGCATCGTGATCAACAACCGGACGGACTGTTCTCCATCCTGCGTTGGTCTCTGGAAGAAAACCAGCCGCGTATTGTGGGCCAGTTGGGTATTCATTTATATGAGTTGGGAATTTAAATTCCGTTTTTTTAGGTCTATCCATGATATTCAATTAAGAATTAGGAATTAATAATTACGAATTAATGATTGTCGTTTACCGGTAGGCGAAAGAATGGATGCTAATTAACAACTAACAGTAGTCTGCTCGTTGATTGCCGCAAAGGCACGATCCACAATCTTAACATTTAATTCAGCCAACTTAGGTTTCATCTCAGTTCTGATACTAGCAAGAGCTGCTTCCAAGCTTACCAATCCAGATGCAGCAGCTAAAGCGCCGTACATAGCCGTATTGGTAATAGGTCGTTTTAAGATTTCCATAGCTAAACTTGTTGCATCGATACCAATTACTTGAAATCCTTTTAGAGGCTCACGGTACTTCTCAACATGCTCTGTATTGATAAGAATTGTTGCACCCGGTCTGATTCCTTTTTCGAATCCAGGAGTCACCAAGGTCTCATCCATCACCACAACGTAGTCGCTATTCTGAACTTCACTGCGATCGTGTATCTTGCTATCATCGATTTTGGTGAAGGCTAAAACTGGAGCACCTCTACGCTCAGGTCCGAATGATGGAAATGCTAAAGCATGCTTTCCACCGTGAATGCTAGCTGCAATTCCTAAAAGACGAGAAGCGGTAAAACCACCTTGTCCGCCTCTTCCGTGCCATCTAATTTCTTTCATATCTGTTGTTTGTGTTTTGATTTTGAATTTTGTATTTCCAATCTGAGATTCAGGTTAAAAACACTTGTAAATTTACTTTAATGCCTAATTATTTACTAGTATATGGACTAAATACAGAAAACTGTTCTAGCATAGTGCAGGTTTTGAAGAATTAATATCTTTGTAAAGCTTCATTATGAGCGAATCAATAGAAAAATATTCTTTTATGGAAAATCTCGATCGTACCGATAGAAAGATATTAGAACTCCTTCAGCAGGATTGTCGAATCACAATCAAGGAGTTAGCAGAGAAACTTCATTTGACTAATACCCCTGTTTACGAACGGGTGAAAAAGCTCGAGCGAAGTGGTATCATCAAAAATTATGTGGCGGTGCTCGATCCTGAGCAAATTGATAGAAGTATGGTCGTCTTTATCTCCATTTCGCTAACGAAGCACACACGAGATGTGGTAGAGAAATTTGAAAGCGAAGTATTGGCTCTGCCTGAGGTAATGGAGTTTTATATCACCTCTGGAAACTTTGATGCGATGGTGAAGATTATGGTGAAGGATATGAATGCCTTTCAGCATTTTATTCAGGAGAAACTTTCCAAGTTCGAATACCTAACTCGCTTCAACAGTACGTTTGTGATTTCCTCTTCTGATAAGATTGGGTACGATTTATAATTGTTAATTAATAATTATGAATTAGAAATTACGAATTATGATTTTGAATATGTCTATTCTGGAAATTATGTCATTTGGGTAAATCTTTCAGTTAATGATCTTTTAAGCTATGATTAGATACGATAGAAAAGAATGAAAACTTCTCAATTTTTTTTAACTTGAAGCTGCATTCATTTTAAATATAGTGTAATGGAAAAGACTTATAAAAATTGTCAAAGTTGTGGCATGCCAATGAAGAAGGATCCTAAGGGAGGTAGTACCAATAAGGATGGAAGTAAAAATACCATGTATTGTTCCTATTGTTTTGCGGATGGTGAATTCTTGAGCCCCGAAATTGATACAGAAGAAAAAATGCAAGCCTTTTGTAAAGTGAAGCTTAAAGAAATGGGATTTCCTGGATTTTTAGCAGGTTTCTTTACCAAAGGTATTCCTAAGTTAGAGAGATGGAAATTGAAAAAATAAACTTTCTGGCTGAGTCATATACTCAGTAAGAGACTTGCCGATATTTAATAGATTATAAATAAAAGAGGATTTATAAGAATCTTGAATTGAATAATTCGATTACTTTTGCGCACGATTTAAAACAAATAATGTCATGGACGAAGGCCCGTATCATAGTAGAATAAGTGTATTAACTGATCTGTAAGGGGCAAGTCTTGTTTCCCTATGGTTCATTATAGGGAAATAAAATGATTAAAATTTTTAAAACTTTTGGGGGTTATATTGAAATCCCTAAAGCTGAAAAAGGCTGTTGGATAAATGTAACTCAACCTACTGCCGAAGAAATTCAGCGACTCCACCATGAGTTTCAGCTACCTGCTGATATTATTCAAGATATTTTAGATACTGATGAACGATCGCGTGTCGAATTCGAAGATGATTGGTCTTTGGTGATTATGCGCGTACCCGTTGAAAGTTCGGATAAGGGAACGCCATTTCATACCATACCATTGGGTATCTATGTTTCTCAAGATTTCACCTTAACCTTGTGTTTACAGAATAATGAGGTTTTACCCATTGAACAATCTTCACCTTTTAGAGAGCAGTATAGCGCTGTTTCTGATGTGTATAATTTTATACTGAGACTCTTTTTGCGTTCAGGTAATATATACCTGAAATATCTAAAACAAATCAACCAGCAAACCGCCCTTATCGAACAAGATCTTGAGAAGTCGATTAAGAATAGAGAACTAAATAAACTCCTGAAAATGGAGAAGTGTTTGGTGTATTTTATCACGTCGATTAAGGCGAATGAGGTTGTATTGGCTAAGCTTCGAAACTCGAAGAAAATAAGCAGTGAGATTAATCATGATTTACTTGACGATGCCATTATCGAAAACAAACAGGCTTTGGAAATGGCTCAAATTTATTCTGACATACAGAGTGGCATGATGGATGCTTTTGCATCTGTGATATCGAATAACCTGAATGTAGTGATGAAACAGTTGACCCTAATCTCAATTATTCTCATGATTCCAACGCTTATAGCTAGTGTATTTGGTATGAATGTGCCTAATTCATTTGAAAATTCATCTTGGGCAATGCCTACAATTATTATCAGTTCTCTTCTTTTATCTATCCTTGGTGTTTTTGTATTTCGAAAACGACAATGGATCTAAGCCAGTTGAATGTCTGCTAAATTTCCGCCTTTCTTTTTCTGTAAATTTAGATATAAAACATTTAACTCTCTATATATTAGTCCACTGTTCATGTAGTAGCTCTATATTGCTTTGTGGGGGGTGAGTTTATAAGCCAGAAATAGATACTGCTGAAAAAATACAGGCTTTCTGTACAATGAAATTGAACGAGATAGGATTTCCATGGTTTTTTAACAGGTTTGTTTACGAAAGGTATTCCGAAACTTGAGCGTTCGAAGAAAAGCTAACTTTCATTTTGTATTCAAAAAAATGGTTTTTCAGTGGAAATTACATTATAAAGCATGATGTATTCTGCATATGTGACGTTATTATGTTTTTTTAACACAATTTACATAAATTTCGCTTTCTTCGATTATGTAATGTAGTTTTTAAACATATTATTTATTCATTCTTTGGTTTTTTTTCATCCTTTTTTAAAGTATGACACTGATGAAACCTATCATTCTAGATTATTCTGTTTAGTGTAACTCACACAGCTGCTTATCAACTTTTAAGCATGTTTAATGTAATAGCAATAAGTTGTCTTAAATTGGAATAATTTCCTCATTTTCTTTACTTAAGTTTGTCATCTTTTTAAAATGAAATAAGTGTGATAATACGAGTTAATTTGTTTTTAACAATTACGATATGTTATGTCTATAGTTGAATTCAAATATTTGTTTTGTAATTATTGTTAAGTCAATATGAGGTGTTATACTTTGGATATTCATTTACAGGATTTAGGGTCAAATTATAGTAAAATGAAAACGGAATGAAAAAAATATTAATTATTAGTGTGCTAATTCTATTTGTTAGTTTGAACATCTTCGCAAGAAAGAGTCAGGTGTACAAACTTAAACTGACAAGTGTTGAGCTTAATAATGAAAATCATGGTTTGATTAAGAATAATGAAAATCATCTGGATTTAATAAATGCATGCTTTAGAGATAGTTTGGTTGATGTGGAATGGTGCCTAGAACCAACACATCTTGCCTTGAATTTAAAGAATGATTCTAACAAAAATTTCAAGATCATTTGGGATGATGTTACCTATATTGATCAGAATAATATTTCTCAAAGGATAATGCATACTGGTAGAATGATTGTAGATGTTGATGAAGTACAACTATCTACTATTGTTGTGAAGAAGAGTCGCATTAAAGATAATATTGTTCCAATAGAAAATTTAAAGTGGCATATGACACCTGTTAGTGGACGTTGGGCTTTTGATAATCTGTTTGAAAATGAAACTCAAAGCGAAATACGTGTCATGCTTCCTATTGAAATTGATTCAGTAAGGTATGAGTACTTATTTAGTTTTGATATAAAAAGAGAAGGTAGAAAGTTAAAGACCTCATTTACCGACACTTCTCTTAAGATTTATAAGTCTTAGTTGACAATTTACAACAAGAAATATTAACACGCTTTGTGTTATTGAAATTCCGGATAATTCCGGAATTTTTCATTTAAAATATTTCGTACGATCTGACTTAATCATTAAAACAAGAATTAAAAGAACGAAAGCCCTTATCTTTCTCAATATACTTGTAATTTTGCCTGCAGTTAAAGTTATATGATTTAAACGCCTACTTATTGTGAAAGATATTTTTCTTATTACTCCACCCTTCACTCAACTAAATACTCCTTATCCGGCAACGGCTTATCTAAAAGGGTTTTTTAATACCAAAGGGATTTCATCTTATCAGATGGATTTAGGTATTGAAGTTATATTAGCTCTTTTCACACGTGATAGTTTAGAGGAACTGTTCGATATTGCCTACGATACTGAAATGGTGGAGTCGGAGAATGCACAACGTATTTATGCTTTGAAGAGCGATTATCTGAGAACAATTGATGCTGTAATTGCATTTGTTCAGGGTAAGAATCAGAATTTAGCACGTCAGATTTGTACGGATAATTATTTACCACAAGCTTCACGATTCGAACAAGTTAATGAGTTGGAAACTGCTTTTGGAATGATGGGCTTTCAGGATAAGGCGAAACATATAGCTACTCTTTATCTTGAGGATATTTCCGATTTTATTATCGAGTGTATTGATGAGAATTTTGGATTTAGTCGTTATGCCGAACGTTTGGGGCGATCGGCTTCGAGCTTCGATGAGATATATGCCAGTTTAAAAGAGCAGACAACTTATATTGATGAGCTTAGCCTAAGCCTACTCGATGAGCGTTTGAAGGAGGAGCAACCTAAGCTATTTTGTTTGTCTGTACCATTCCCCGGGAATTTATATTCAGCCTTTCGATGTGCACAGTTTGTGAAGGCAAATTATCCTGAGATTAAAATTGTAATGGGAGGTGGCTTTCCGAACACAGAGTTGAGAAGTCTAAGCGATGCTCGCGTGTTTGAATTCGTCGATTTTATCACCTTGGATGATGGGGAATTACCTTTGGATCTGCTTTGGCAATATATTTCAAATCCATTAGGAGAGTGTGAACTGAAACGTACTTTTATCTGTGAAAATGGAAAAGTCATTTATAAGAATGACTCATCATTAAAAGATTACAAACAAGAAGATATAGGAACTCCCGATTACTCAGATTTACTGCTGGATCGGTATATCTCAGTTATTGAGATTACAAACCCCATGCACAGTCTTTGGAGTGATGGGCGCTGGAATAAATTGACCATGGCACATGGTTGCTATTGGGGTAAATGCACGTTCTGTGATGGCTCTTTAGACTATATCAAACGGTTTGAGCCACTAAGTGCAATAAGTTTGGTTGATAGAATGGAAGAATTGATTGCTCAAACGGGGGAGACAGGCTTTCATTTTGTGGATGAGGCTGCACCACCAGCTTTGATGAAGGCAGTCGCTATTGAGATTATTAAGAGAAAGCTTAGTTTAACCTGGTGGACCAATATTCGTTTTGAGAAAGGTTTTACGAAAGATATGTGTGCCCTTTTAAAGGCATCAGGTTGTATCGCAGTATCAGGTGGACTGGAAGTGGCATCAGATCGAATGTTAGCTTTAATTAATAAGGGAACAACTGTAGAGCAAGTGGCTCTAGTTACCAATAACCTGACAGAGTCAGGGATTATGGTTCATGCTTATTTGATGTATGGTTTTCCAACTGAAACGGTTCAAGAAACAGTTGATAGTCTTGAGATGGTTCGACAGTTGTTTGAGGCTGGTATTGTACAGTCTGGCTTCTGGCATCAGTTTGCCCTTACAGCTCATAGCCCTATTGGTCTTGATCCGGAAGGATACGGATTGAAACCTATTTATGAGAAAATTACTTTTGCCAATAACGATGTTCAGTTTAAGGATAAGACAGGAATCAAACACGATAAATTCAGTTTCGGTTTGAAGAAATCTCTGTACAACTACATGCACGATATTGGTTTTGATATGCCATTACAGGACTGGTTTGATTTTAAAATTCCTAGAACAACAATCAAGCGTGGTTTTATTCAAAATTGCTTGCAGGCTGAAGATCCATTTATGAGTAAGGCTTCTGCTAAAGTCATTTGGTTGGGAGGTTTGCCTTTGGTTTCATCTTATTCTAAAAAGAAAAAGGGACAAACTATTGAAATCTTCGAAATGAGCTTCCATAATAAAATGGGTGTAGTTGATGTGAGTATGGAAAAGGAATATGGCGAATGGTTTCTTGATATTCTTGATCGTCTTTCGATAAATAAAGAAGATACATTCACCCTTTCAACTCTTAAAGAAAGCTTTGAGTCGGAGTTTGATAATTTCGAATTATTCTGGTACTCCAAACCTGTTTTGATTCTTAGGGAGAATGGCTTGTTGGTTGTTTAGTTTCACGTGAAGACCATGTTTCACGCAAAGTCCACAAAGTTATGGCGTAATTTGTATTGACGTAGAGTCCGAAAAATGTTATGTTTTTTATCTTAGCGTTATTTGCGTTTCGTCTGCGCTCTTTGCGTGGAATATAGTAAAACTTCGCTTTTAAGATAAGCCGGCAATTTTCAAGATGCTAAGTACGGCAACTAAAATAAGCTCAATACCAATTGCAATCACAATAAATCCGATAATTCTCGAAAGAGCATTAATACCTGAGGCACCCAGCATTTTCACAATATAGTGTGACGATTTAAGAATGAGGTAAATGCTTAAACTGCTGGCCACGACAGATCCTGAGATACTTATGCAATCTATCATGCTTGAATATTCTTGATTGTAAGCTATCAGTAAGGATATAGTCCCGGGGCCAGCTAGCATGGGAATAGCTAAAGGCGTTAAAGAAATCTCTGAACGGGTATGAATATCATCTTTCACTCGTGATTTTTTCATTCCCTTGTGTTCGGTGAATTTACCCGTAAGCAATGCAAAACCAGATGAGGCAATAATTAAGCCTCCTGCAATCTTTAGTGAGTTTAGACTTATTCCAAAAAAACTAAGTAAATACTTCCCGGTAAAAAATGAGATTAGAAGAATGATGAGGACATTAAATGATGTCCAGAAAGCAATGCCGGCTCTTTCCTTTTTACTGTTGTTTTGAGTTAAGCCTACAAAAATAGGAACGGTACCTAATGGGTTCATAATTGAGAATAGAGCACCGAATGATAGAATAAATAATTCCATGTGTTTTTTATTCAAATCTAGCTAGCAGACCGCTTTTAAAGGTTAAGTCAGTGTTATTCTCTTGTTAATTTTATAGGTGAAACAGAACTAGCGAAGGGACTATAGCCTGAATTTGTTATCAGCCTAAAAACCAGTATATTTATTTAGATCTTATTCAATTATTATCAGTTAAATAAAGTCTAAATGAAAAATAAAATACTTTTAGCCCTCCGAATTTTAGTTGCAATTATTCTTGTTCAGACTCTATGGTTTAAATTTTCAGCTCATCCCGACAGTGTTTATATATTCACTCAGGTTGGCATGGAACCTTATGGTAGAATTGGTATAGGTGCTTTGGAACTTATAGCAAGTGTTTTGATTTTAATACCTCGAACTATATGGCTGGGCTCTGGTTTAGTGTTGGGAATTATAGGTGGAGCCATCATGATGCATCTCACTCAGTTGGGTGTAGAGATAAACGGCGACTCAGGGAAACTGTTTTATATGTCAATCATCACCTTTGTTTTAAGTTCTATCGTTTTGTTCTATCATCGAAAGGATATACCTATTATTGGGAAAATGTTTTTTGAGAATAACTAGAGTTTATTTAGTCTAGCTTTTTTCCTTATTTATTTTAGATGACTTGTATTACGAACTGAGAATCACACTATCTTGCAGGACCTAAAAAAATCTGTACTATGATTTGGAAAAAGCCTTGGTTTCAATTTTCTATTCTTTTACTTCTTGCCTTTGTTTGGGGGTCTTCTTTTATACTGATGAAAATCGGTTTAAGAAGTTTTACTAATGAACAGGTTGCTGGTATTAGAATGTTGTTAGCATCGCTTGTTCTATTGCCTTATTCAATAAAGAATTTGAAATATTTAAAAAAGAAGGATATAAAGAGTTTGTTGATTGCAGGTTTTATTGGGAGTTTTATTCCAGCCTTTTTATTTACGAAGGCTCAAACCCAAATTGATAGTGCATTGGCAGGTATGCTAAATTCAATGACACCTGTATTCACACTTCTTGTAGGTATTCTTTTTCATCGAACAAAATTTCTCTCATTACAGGCTTTAGGTTTAATAATGGGTTTATTAGGTGCAGTTGGTTTGATTACTTCAGGGAATGGTTTGGAAATAGGTCCTGTCAATTCATATGCATTACTTATTATATTGGCAACTTGTTTTTATGGCATTAATATTAATGAAGTTAAGGCCAGACTGTCTCATCTTTCGGGTATGCAGATTACGTCTCTAGCTTTCTTCTTTACGGGACCAGTAGCTCTAATCTATTTATTAACAACTGACTTTGCACCTGCTCTTGAAAATCCTTCATGGCCGATTCACCTGCTTGCTTTGGCAGGTTTAGGGATAATAGGAACTGCGCTAGCTATGGTATTAATGAATAGTCTCATTCGTTACTCATCGGCAGTTTATGCTTCGTCGGTAACCTATATTATTCCAATTTTTGCGATTCTGTGGGGAGTCCTAGATGGTGAAAATATTACGATTTTACATTTGGCATGTATGCTTCTTATTCTTCTTGGAGTGTATCTAACTAACAAGAAAAATAAGCTTAAAACTATTTGACCTCTTTCAAGATTCAATTTGGATTAGTTTCCGCTTTAAGGAATTCCTTCTAAACTCATTGATCTCAGCTCTTTTTTTGTTAAATTTATTCTATGAGATAAAATGCTTCTCGTAGCCTAAATTAATGTCGCATTCTTTAGAAAGGGACTCCTATGGAAGAAGAAAAGAGCTTAACCCCCAAAATTGATTTGTTTGAAAATATCGCCATTGCCTTTAGTGGTGGAGGTTATCGTGCTTCAGCCTTTGGATTGGGTGTATTATCTTATCTAAAGCAAGTTCAGTTAAAGGATAAGACTTTATTAGAGCACGTGAAGGGTTTAAGTACTGTTAGTGGTGGAACACTAATGGGAGGGGCTTATGCTTATTATATGGCAAAGGGAAGTAGATTCGAGACATTTTATAGCGACTTTTATAAGGTTCTTGATGAGGATAAACTTTTGGGACTTGCGCTCGAAAAGCTTGATTCTGATGACCTGTGGAAGGTATCCCATAAGAGGCGTTCCTTAGCTAATGCTTTTGCTTTAGCATACGATGAGCTTCTAACTCATGAAACCTTTAAATTTCTAAAACAGAATAAATCTCATCTTGAAGATATTTGTTTTAATGCAACTGACTTTTCATTTGGCTTGGCCTTTCGATTCCAAACGACCGGGCGATTTGGGAATTACCGACTTAATGGTCCATACCTAAAACAAATTGCCGATAATATGAAAATATCGGATGCCATTGCTGCTTCATCCTGCTTCCCAATCGGTTTTGAGCCCATGATAATGCCCGATGATTTTATCAGCGATCACAAATCTGAAGCTTATATCGCCTTAAAGGCGCAAAAAGAATATGAAAAGGGGGTTGGCATTATGGATGGAGGAATCGTCGATAATCAAGGGATAGGTAGTATTATAAATGCTGAAGTTAGGCGTGTGAATGAGGGAGAATCTTACGATCTAATCATGGTTTGCGACGTGGGTAGCTATTTTATGGAAGCCTGGGAACCCTCGGAAATTGAAATGGTCAGAATGGGATGGTCTAAGAGCCCTAAGCAGTTGTTTAATCTTTTGGTTGAAAAATTAAAGCTTAGTTGGTGGTTGTGGTTACCGCTTATCATCAGTTTTGGTTTGTTACTCTCCGGTTTTATGAATAGGCCATCGGTTGGACTCTTTATTGGTGGTGGTGCAATGGCTATGTTTGCTCTATTTGCGATTACTCTTAAGTATTTTATTGGTAAAATGGAAGATATATCCATTCGCTTATGGACGTGGATACTGGGGATGGTTCCCAAGTTCATGAAGGATAAAATAAAACGATTTCAGAATCTCAAACTTCGCTTGATACAAAGAATGATTGAAGAACGAGGCACCTCATCATTGCTCATGATTAGTGATATCTTCTTGAAACAAATCAGGCGATTGAATTATGATTTACTTTATAAAGATGAATGCTTGAAAAATAGAAGAATTACGACTTTGATTTATGAATTAACCCATGATCAGTATCAGAAGGGTGATTCAGATGAAAAGGAAATGGATATAAAAGAAGAGCTAATAAATGAGCCAAGTGAACTGATTTATAATTCGGCTAAGATTGCCAGTGAAATGGACACCACTCTTTGGTTCACAGAAAAGGATAAAGAAGTTTTGAGACTTAAAAATCTGGTTTCATGTGGACAATTTACGGCTTGTTATAATCTTCTGAAATATTGTATGGATTTAAAGAAACAAAAGGCAAATGTCGATCCTCAACTGCTTGATCAGATGATAAGCGTTTTTCATACTGATTGGAATGAATTCAGAAAAAACCCCTACTACTTGCATGATTGTCTTGAAATAGAAGATGATATGCTCAAAAATGTTGGCTAAATAATGAAATTGAAGCCATTTAACTTAACTTTAAGAGTTCGTCGCGTGTGAAATCATAATTATTAAAGCGATATGACTCATTTATTATAGAACACATGAAAACAAAAGATGATTTAAAACTTGCTGTTGTAATTGATGCAGATAATGTGCCTTCACGGAACGTGAAAAGCATGATGGAAGAAATTGCCAAATATGGAGTGCCCACATTTAAACGAATTTATGGTGATTGGACAAAGCCTAATTTGGCTGGATGGAAATCTGTTCTTCTTGAGAATGCCATTACACCCATTCAGCAATACGGTTATACTACCGGAAAAAATGCGACAGACTCAGCCATGATTATTGATGCCATGGATATTTTATACACCGAAAGAGTTGATGGGTTCTGTATTGTATCTAGCGACAGTGATTTCACTAGATTGGCAATCAGGCTAAGAGAATCGGGGATGAAGGTGTTTGGCTTTGGAGAACAAAAAACACCGAAACCTTTTATTGTGGCTTGTGATAAGTTCATTTACCTTGAAATTCTAAAAAGTTCGACTCATACTGAACCTTCAGTCGTTGATGAAGCGCCTAAGCAGGAAGTGGTGAAAAAGAGCCCGATATCTAAACTTGATAAAAAGATTATTCACCTGGTGGCTTCTAGTATTGATGATATCGCAGATGAGGATGGTTGGGCATTTCTTGGTGACGTTGGTAACCTGTTGATTAAGAAAAGACCAGATTTTGATCCACGAAATTATGGTTTTGAGAAGCTAACTCCCTTAATCAAATCTCTTAAAAAGCATTTTGATATCGATGAGAGAGAGACCGATAGGGCCACAATAAAACATGTGTATATCAGGACGAAAAAATAAAAATATCACGATCAATTGAAAACCTGCACTTCTAATTTGGAAGCAGGTTTTCTTTTCATCAGCTAATAAGCTTAAGGATTCATAAATACGACTTAGTTAAGATAGACCAGCCAGAATCGCAGCTCCATGCGCACCAACAAACTGTGGTTTTTCAGGTACTATAATACTCTCACCCAGAGTTTCTTCTAAAAGCTGAATCATACAACTGTTATTGGCAACTCCGCCTGCAAACATCAATGGTGTGCTTATATTTTGACGGCGAATCATACCCACGGCACGTCGACATACCGACTGATGAATTGCCAAAGCAATATCGTTTCTTTGGCATCCTTTGGCCAATAATGAAGTGACTTCCGATTCGGCAAATACGGCACACATGCTGTTGATGTCAATTCCTTCTGTTCCTTTTTGAGCTTCAGGTCCAAGGTCGTGTGCCTTGTAACCTAATGTTGTAGCCATCATCTCGAGAAACTTGCCTGTACCTGCAGCACACTTATCATTCATCTCAAATTTAACGACTTTCCCTTTTTCATTTATTGAAATAACTTTGGTGTCCTGGCCTCCAATATCTAAAACACTTCTGGTTCCGGGATATAAGGCCGTTGCTCCTGCTCCGTAAGCTTTTATTTCTGTAACAGTTGGGTAATCTAGAGCCACCTCAACAATGCCCCGTCCATACCCCGTCGCCATGATCTTATCAAAAGAAATATCCGAAATTAGTTCTTTAACTCTCTCTATAGGATCGTACCCAGAATCTGCCTGCTTACTATGGATCACTTGTCCATCTTCAAGCACAATGAGTTCAATACTTCGAGAGCCAATATCAATACCTGCTAATTTCATATGTTTTTAACTTTATAATTTTGCCATGGAACTTACCATATAATCATCTGCCTGTGTGCAGAAAGCTTTATATATGGACGTTTCATAGTTTTATATTACGTCTTGTAAGACTGAATACTTAAGAGTGAGAAACAAATTCTGTTTCTCACTCTTAAGTATTCAATAAAATTGAATTATTTAATAATTTCGACGAAGGCTTCCACACGGGTTGATAATTGGCCCATATCTTCCTGACTGTAGTCTGTTTCCAATCTCAAAACTGAAATGTCTTGCTTTTCTAACTCTTTTTCTACCGAGAAAGACTCCATAATATATGGCTGACAGAACTGAAGACCATAATGAATCACACCATCAGCATTGTATTGTTGCTTCATTTCTTTGATATGATTAATACGCTCTTGGTTTGGTGTAAATACGGCACAATCGATCTTAAGGTAGCGATCTGTAATAGAATCCATCAAGCCATCTAAGTTGTCAGCAGAATCGTCAGTCAAATTACGTTGACCACGCTCTCCAATACATGATTCTTCACCTACAATAACGGCACCTTTCGATTCGATGATTGAAGGCAATTTCCAATTAGGAATAGCCATTGGGCAACCTGAAATAATAACACGAGGGGCATTGACTTTTTTTGCTCCTTTGTTTTCTTTAACAAGCAATTCTAGTTCATCGCAAAGGGCATTAAGTTTTTCGGTGAAACGAATTGGATTATCGAGAAAGGCAATTTGATTGATTAATAAGGCATCTAAACCAGAAATTGGAGCAGGATTGGCAGAGCGAAGCATAGATAAACGACGTAGAGCTTGTCGCTTAGCATTTACAGTGGCTATTCCTTGCTTTAAATCTTCAAGGCTAATGCTTTTGCCAGTCATTTCTTCAAGTTTCTCCACAAAGCTCTTGAATTCATGCTTAAGCATATGTCTAGCCATAGGTGTTTTAGTCTGTGGCAGATCCATTTGATAGAAATTAGGAACCAAATCCTTGAAAATTTCAAATGATTTTTTCTTACCATCACACGTGTTTTCTCCAACAATCATATCGGATACCTCCATGTAAGGACAAACTTTTCCAAGTTTAAAACCAAAAAAGGATTTAATAAGTGAGCAGGTATTACGAGGGAGTACCTTCTCAACTTCTTCTTGTGCAAAATCAGCACCAGCACATAAGCCTACAGCAGTGCAACCAGCAGCTAAAACAATTTCTTCTGGAACGAAGACACAAAATGAACCAATAATTTTGCGACCTGCTTCTTGTTCTTCGCGCAATTCTTGTATTCTTAAACCATGAGCCTCACTCATTACAAAATCAAAATACGACATGCCTTCAGGTCGATTTTCTTGTGTCATGAATATAGATTGGTATGCATTTCCTAAATTGTCTAGAAGTGCGTTGTGATTGTCATGGTTTAAACCAAGCTCAGTCCACATTTGCGTGTAATCTGCCATATTATAATTTGTTTTGATGATTTGGCCGCAAAAGTAGAAAGCTTTCATACCCATTCCTAACTAAGTCCTCTCTTTTTTAGGAATAAAGGAATTATCTAATAATGAAGAGATGTAGATCATTATAAGCTTAGTTGGAACTGATTTTAAGTGTTGGTGCTGATATGTTAAGATCAGCCTGGAAGATGATGAAAATGATGAATCAATTCAGTGTGAAACCAGGTGGTTTATTCTTGTCTTTAGGGCCAAGATCATCATCAAAAAAATCCTCGTCATCAAATTCATTCAGTAATTCTCCAGTAAGATCCATAACATGAGATGAACTTTGTATATCGAACCATTGTAAGAACTCCATGAAATTTATCTCTGGAAATTCAGAATCGATATTGATATATCTTGTCAGTTCAATTTTAAATATTTCTTGGAAATTCTCGTGTAGCTCTATTTCAAGATTTGACTCCAATTCAATATCAGGAACCAGATAGATATTAAAATCCGTTTTTATATTAGGAGATAGATTGTCTATATTGGTTTGTGTTGCAACCCAATCCCAAAACTTTTGTTTAGGAATGATAGTTATGGCACTATAATCAGATTTTGGGATAATCGGGCAATCCGGGTGTCCAGCTTGCTTTAGTATCTCTTCGATCTCAGCTTCGGAAACTCCAAATTTTTTAATGATGACTTCCTTTATTTTATCTATTGGATTCTCAGAAAGCCCTGATTTAATTAGATATTCTTCACTATAAGAGCTTAATAGTAGTAAGTCTTGAATTTGTAAAGATTTGATTTCTATTGTCTTTGGGTTTGTTTCAAAGTGCCTATTGAATTCAGTATAGTTAATGTTAGGTTTTGATGATGAATAGAACAAAAAATTAATTGAACCGACAGTATGTACTATGCTGGCTGCCCATATGTTTTCTTTACCTTTAGTCAGTGGTTTGTTTGGATGCTGCTCAAGTTGATTCAATACTTTTAGACAAATTTGAGCATATTCATGACTTTTTAAGACTTCGTTGCAGAAATTGTTCAGCAGTTCCTTTATAATTTCTATTTTTGAAGACATATTTCTTGGCTTTAGATCATATTAAATTTAAGAAATATTGAGGATAAATCACTTTTAATGTGATAAATAACAATTAACGGGCTTTTACCATTCTTATATCTATTACAAAAATGAAGATCTCTATTCTAGAACCTATTGGAATTAGTGCATGCAAATTCAATCAACTGAAACAAGATTTTGAGGCGCTAGGGCATGAACTTATTTTTTTCTCTGATCGAAATGAAAATGAAGAAGAATTAATCAAACGTGCCGAGGGGGCTGACGCTATCGTCGTGAGTAATATTCCACTTTCGGCTAATTTTATAGCTAGCTGTCCTAATTTGTCTATGATTTCTGTTGCTTTTACAGGTGTTGATCATATCGATATGCTGGCTTGTAATGATAGAGATATATTAGTTAGTAATGCAGCAGGATTTTCGACAGAATCGGTAGCAGAATTGACTCTGGGAATGATTTTATCCTTGTACAGAAAAATTGTAGGTGGCGATGCGATCACGCGTTTTGGAGGTAATCGTGGCACTTTTTTAGGTACTGAGCTTAATGGAAAATGTCTAGGGATTATTGGTGCTGGAGAAATTGGTCTTCGAGTAGCAGAAATCGCTAAGGTGTTTAATTGCCGAGTATTGGCATATAGTCGAACAAGAAAAGAGGTTGAGGGTGTTGAATTTGTTGACATGTCTACACTTTTGAAACAAGCAGATATTATCTCACTGCATACACCTTTAACAAATGAGACAAAAGGAATGATAGGGGCTGAAGAATTTAAGGCGATGAAAGAGACAGCTATACTTATTAATACGGCCAGAGGGCCAGTTGTAGATAGTCAGGCACTTTGCAAAGCGCTAGAAGATGGTGAAATAGCTGGGGCAGCTGTTGATGTTTACGAAAAAGAGCCACCATTGGAGAAAGAACATATCTTATTGACGGCACCAAACCTAATTATGTTACCGCATTTGGCATTTGCAAGTCACGAATCATTCGATAAGCGTATCGATATTGTGATGGATAATATTAAGCTTTGGCTTGAAGGAAAACCTCGAAATATTATGAATTAATTTTTGGGAAACTACTGAATAGTCTTGTAGATATTCCAAATCCAGATAATAAGAAACAGGAGGATAATCGGTATGATTATTCTCTTTTTTTTTAGCTTTTCATTAACTGTTAGGTAAAACTTATAGAAGCCATCCTTTTTTAAGACGATATCATAGCTAACCCACAATGAGGCTATTATTAAGATGAGTAGAGAGCTGTATGCAAAAGGATTATATTGGAAAGCTTTGTGAAAATGACCTTTAAAAATTTCTATAATTCCGGATGTTGATCCACATGCTGGACATGGTAGACCACTTATGGTCTTAAACCAACAAATAGTAATTCCTTCTTCGCTTGTGTTAAGAAAGAAGGAATTGTATATAAGCCAGCCGTAAGCTAAAACTGAGAGTAGAGCAACGAACGGGTATAATTGTTTCTTAGGCATTATATAACAATGCTTGTTGTAGCTTTTCGAAGTTGACCTGACGAGTTCGTTCCATAATAATAAACCAATCAACAATAATCCAAATAAAAAATCCACCGCAGGTTAGTAATTTAATGATACCTAAACCAATATCACCAATAAAAAAACGATCGAAAGAGAATGGAGCAATAAGATTCAAAAGAGAAAGAATAAGAGCTACTGTAGGATCTTTAAGGCTCAAAGTTTGTAACACTATAAATTTATCATCATCTAAATCCTGAATCATATTTTTGATTGTAGATATTTGATAACTTTCAAAATATTTAGCATTGGTCATTAGGAATAAATCAACTTTGCTTGCATCCATTTTATGTCATTTTTAAACAAGAAGACTTGTTTATATTGTAAGTTTTTGATCTTTTAAATCTATAAAAAAATAAGCAGATTAAAAATCTTAGTCATAAAATGCTAATTTAAGACTTGAAAGTATTTAATTTGTATAGAATTTGGAAAACAAATATTTAAACAACCCTTTTCAGAATATGAACTTCTGGATTAATTGTGGCAGTTAGATGAAAATATTAGATATGAAATTTGAAATAGCACCTGTTCCTGAGGGTGAAGGACGTCCGCAAGTTACTCGTCCCGATATCAGATTGTTAGATTGTATAGGAGAAGCTGGTGTAAGAAAGCTGGTAAGTGATCATTACGACATTCTACGCACGAGTGAGATCGGTGAAATGTTCCCACGTTGGGATAAGGAATTTGAAGCGGCAAAGCTTCGATCTTCTGATTTTTTTATTCAGGCTTTAGGTGGACCCGATTATTTTAATCAAAATCAGGGAAGTCCTAAGCTAGTGAGTCGCCATGCTCATTTCAAAATAACACCACAAGCTCGTATTGTTTGGTTGGATGCTTATAGAGAAATTCTACCTAAGCTGGATGCACCAGAAGAACTCGTTATTTCATTTTGGAACTATTTGAATGTTTTTTCAATTTGGATGGTGAATACAAAAGCTTAATATTTTAAGATATCGACTATTTAAAAAGCGGCTACTTCCTAAGATGTAGCCGCTTTTGTATATTTTTTTTTAGAATTACAAACCTAGTACTTTCATACCTTGTTTGTAAACGATATCCTTAGGAATACCAGCCTCGTTTACACGATCCAGGTCAGCTTGAAGCGATTCGCCGATGTTACCTTTTTCAGCGATCAATTTCTTAGCACCTTCGTAATTAGCGTCTCCTTGAAGAACCATCAACATTTCACCCATAGAGATCATTGCAGCTTTCATCTTCTCGAAATCAACTTTGTAAGTTCCAGTTGCTTCGTCACGAGTAAAAGCTCCTGTTTCTTCGAAATGGTAGAAACGAATCATGTTAGCTTTACCGTGAGCACTTGAAGCTCCAAAACGAACAGAACGGAATGTACTAGCCATAAAGGTAACGTAGTTATCCATTAGGTCTTTGTCTTTGATCTCGCCCCACTCAGCAAGCTTAGTCACCATATAAAGACCTAAAATATCAGCTTTACCTTCTTCGATAGAAGTATAAGCATCCTTAAGGGCTTTACGAACAGTTAAGTTTTGGTCAGCAAGTGTGTATTTGATACCTAAACCGTGAGCAACTTCATGGAACATTGTGTTCTCGAAGAAAGCGTCAAATTTAACGTGCTTACGCTGGCTTTCGTCCATTAGTAAATTCGAAATAGGAACCAAAATCTTATCGAATTTAGCTTGCATTGCATTCTTCAACTGAAGTTTACGGCTACCTTTTGCAAGATGTACTCTTGGGTCGTTTGGTAGGTTAATCGCAATATTCTTGCTACCTGCGTTACAGTCACCACCGTAATAAATTACGTCATAAGCGTTCATATCTGCATTAGCATTCGCTTTTTCAGCTTTGTACTTGGCAGGAACTGGAAGACTTTCTTGTAAACGAGGAAGAAGAGCACCAAAACGAGATAGAGTCTTAGACCAAACCTTATCCTTAACTAAAATTTGAGCAGAATGAGAAGCCTTGTAACCGTAAAGAGCATCTTCATAAGTTTCGATAGGACCAACAACAAAGTCAATCGTATTGTCTTGCATGTCCATCCAAGCCATATCCGAAGCTAAATAGTCATCAGTAAGCAAGGCCGCAGCACGTAACTCTAAATAATTTTTTAAACCTGCATCTTCAGCAAGTTCAGCAGCCTTAAGTAATAAAGTAGATGCTTTTTCAGTCTCAACTTTGTAAGCTACGTGGTAAGGAAGAACAACTAATTTGCCATTCTCATCACGACGAACTACAGAATAAGTACTAGTCTTTAACTCATCTTTAATTGCATCAAACTCCTCAGCAGTCATATCTGCTGGATAGAAGTTTGCACCAGCTGGCTTTTTGCCATAAGTGTCAATAAAAGAAGCTTGGTTATCAAGTCTGTCCCAAGGGCCATAATTGATTTTTGCATAAGCAATAGCAGCAGGATCTTTTAACTTAGAAAGGAATTCTGTTTTGTCTCCAACAGCATCTTTCCAGAAGATTTCTTCCATAATCTCTGCTACTTCGATCATGATAGGAAGCATTTGTTTTTCCTTTTCAGTAAGTAAAGAAACGTCAGTTGTCAGTTCAACTTCGGCATAAGCATTTACTTTTTCTTGAAGAGGAGATACGGTTTCTTTTTTACAACATTGTTTGTCTTTGCAAGCTGTAAATCCTAAACTAAAAATGGCGATTAAGGCCAGGGATGCTAGTTTGTTCATTTGTTTGTTTTATTAGTGTATTGATGTTTACTTTTTTCCTTCTGAATTAATATGAAACTATGATGTCAATAATCATTAGTTTTGTATTTTGATCTTCAAAAATACAAGCAAAGAATTGTATTACCAATACTTATGCATATTTATACAACCAAAATTTTTATTTAAAATGAATACTAAAATTATAATCGCTCTACTTTTGATTTTGGGATCTGTTTCATCATCATTTGCAAAGAAAAAAGAAGAAAAGAAAAGCTATCAATTTACTATTGAAAAGCAACTGAAAGCCACGGAGGTAAAAGACCAGCATCGATCCGGAACCTGTTGGGCTTATGCCATGAGTTCTTTTCTAGAGTCAGAACTGATTCGAATGGGAAAAGGTGAATTCAATCTTTCTGAAATGTTTATTGTGAATAGAAATTATCACCTAAGGGCTAAGGATTATGTACGTTTTCATGGGATGAAGAGCTTTTCGGCAGGAGCTGAAGGTTGGGATGCCTTAAATGTGATTAAGCAATTCGGTATTCTTCCGCAGGAGGCCTATACTGGAAATACATTTGATGAAATCCTTCCGGTTCACGGGGAAATGGATGCTATTTTAAAAGCCTATGTAGACGCAGTTGTAAAGAATAAAAATAAGAAAATATCGTCTGTTTGGATGAAAGGTTTAGATGGCGTACTTGATGCCTACTTGGGTGAAATTCCTGAATCATTCATGTATAAAGGAAAAGAATTCAATACAAAATCATTCACATCAGACTTGGGTTTGAATATGGATGATTACGTAACAATTACGTCATATACGCATCACCCTTTTTACGAGAGTTTTATTTTCGAAGGTGCAGATAACTGGTCATTAGGTGAGGTCTTGAATGTACCAATGGATGAAATGATGCAAGTTGTTGATCATGCAATTGAGATGGGCTACAGTATTGCTTGGGGAAGCGATGTGAGTGAAAAAGGATTTGCTTTCAGAAAAGGTGTTGCAGTTGTTCCTGAAACGGAATCAAAAAATATGGCTGATTCTGAGATTTCAAAGTGGCAAAATATGAGTAAAGGTCAGAAGTCGGCTTATGGAACTGAATATCCTGTTAAGGAAAAAGTAATCACACAGGAAATGCGTCAGGTAGCATTCGATAATTATGAATCGACAGAAGATCATATGATGCATATTGTTGGAACTGCAAAAGATCAGAATGGAAGCAAATATTACTTGGTGAAAAATTCATGGGGAACCGATTTGAATTCACATGATGGCTATTTCTATGCATCGAAACCATTCGTACAATACAAAAGCGTATCAGTATTGATGCACAAAGATGCTATTCCTCTAGATATAGCGAAGAAACTAGGCTTGAAATAAATTGAATTTTAAAACATGAATGAATATTGGACTTTTGGACTCTTAGCAGTCACTTCGTTTTTTACACTGATTAATCCGCTTGGCGTGATGCCAATTTTCATGACGATTACGGGTGATTTGAATGCCGAGCAGAGAAAAAAAACAGCTAGAAAAGCGACTATAGTTTCGTTTTTCACCCTTGTTGCATTTGCCTTCTCAGGACAGTTGTTATTTCAATTTTTCGGAATATCTGTTAACAGTCTTAAGATAGTAGGTGGGGTTATTTTCTTTATCATGGGGCAAGATATGCTTCAGGCCAGATTGAGTAAAATCAAGGTTAGTGATAGTGAAATTACCGAATATGTGAATGATGTATCTATTACACCACTTGCTATTCCTTTGATATGCGGTCCGGGTGCTATCACCAATGGTATTGTTTTGATGGAAGAGGCAGGTAGTTTTGAATCAAAGATGATTTTAGTTGGTGCGATTTTTCTTACTTGTCTTTTGACTTATATCATTTTATGGAGTTCAACCCGAATTATAAAGTTCTTAGGAGATACGGGAAACAAGATACTAATGCGTTTAATGGGATTAATCGTGATGGTAATTGCAGTAGAATTCTTCTTTAGTGGATTACGTCCAATTGTTCAAGAAATGCTCAAGATTTAATTCAGATTATATCAAAAAAAAACACCTCTCCAACAAGCGTTGGAGAGGTGAAAAAAACTCTGCGACTTTCACCCCAGAGAAAAAAAAAGTCTTTATCCTATCTTCACTTTATCTGTAACAACATAGTAACGAGGATCGTCAATATCGCGAATGATAACAGCATTGAAACGAGAATCTGCACGTTGCAATAGTGTGATACAGTCCGCACTAAGATGCTTCAATTTAATACTTTTCCCAACATTTTCATACTTATCTACTAAATTACTGATCGCTTCAATTCCCGAATGGTCAGCAACTCTCGATTCCATGAAATCAATTTCAACATTCTCAGGATCGCCATGAACATCGAATTTCGAACTAAAAGTGGTTATTGATCCAAAGAATAGGGGACCCCATATTTCATATACTTTTGTGCCATCTTCTCTTACAGATTTACGTGCACGAATACGTTTAGCATCCTGCCAAGCAAACACTAAAGCCGATACAATAACACCAGCTAATACTGCAATAGCAAGGTCGAACATAACTGTTAAACCTGTTACAAGTATAATAACAAAGGCATCAGTACGAGGAATCTTATTCATGATTCCAAAGGTGGCCCATGCAAAAGTTCCGATTACAACCATAAACATCACACCAACTAAAGCGGCAATAGGTACCTGCTCGATAAGTGGAGAAGCAAAAAGAATAAATGCTAATAGTGTTAATGCAGCGATAACGCCAGATAAGCGACCACGACCACCAGATTTTACGTTGATAAGTGATTGACCAATCATGGCACATCCACCCATACCGCCGAAGAAACCTGTAACAATATTTGCAGCACCCTGAGCCATACATTCGCGGTTTCCGTTTCCACGAGTTTCAGTAATTTCATCAAGAAGATTAAGAGTCATTAGAGATTCGATCAATCCGATAGCAGCAATAATTGAGGCATATGGTAAGATGAATTTGATTGTCTCTAAATTCAAAGGAACCATTGTGAATAGCTGAGATTGGAAGGTCGGTAAACCACCTTTTAGTCCAGCACCTCCACCATCGTGAATAAATGAACCTACTGTGCTAGCATCTAATCCACCAAAAATGGCAATAGCTGAAACAGTCAGGATAGCAGCTAAAGCTGCAGGAACTTTAGTTGTAATTTTAGGTAATAGGTACATGATAGCCATGGTTAATCCAACCAATCCAACCATAGTATATAAAGCACTGCCTACTAACCAAACAGATTCTCCATCTATTTTCTGAGTAAACATGCCTAGTTGTGACATGAAAATTACAATGGCCAAACCATTCACAAAACCCATCATTACAGGATGAGGAATAAGTCTAACGAATTTACCAAATTTGAAGATACCTGCTAAAAACTGAAGAACTCCAGCTAGAACGACGGTTGCGAATAAATAATTTAAACCCATGTTTTGAATAGGTTCTAACATATCAAGTCCCATTTGGTTACCATCTTTTACAAGGCTGACCATAACTACGGCTAGTGCACCAGTAGCTCCTGAAATCATTCCTGGACGACCACCAAAAACTGATGTGATTAAACCAATCATGAAAGCTGCGTAAAGACCAACTAGTGGGTCGACACCTGCAACAAAGGAAAATGCTACAGCTTCTGGAACAAGTGCTAAGGCCACTGTTAAACCTGAAAGAATATCATCTTTTGAATTTGCGGCTTTCCGCTTAAAAAATTCTACCATACTTTATCTCGTCAAAAATTTTTGTTTACAAGGGCGCAAAAGTAGTGAATTTTATTCTATCGTAGTGATCCACCCTAACTTAAATATAGATTTTTTGAGCGGAAACGATGACGTGCTAAGAGATATATAAGTGATTTTTATAAACCCGTGAACTTCTTCGAATTTTATTTTTTTTTTGAGTAGTAGAACAATCGTCCTGTTAATGGTTGGTTGAGATGCGGAATAGTGATTGTCTATGGAAATATAAAAACAATCGATTTGATCTATATTGATTTTGTTTGCACTTTTGTGGTGTTGATTTCGATGTGTTATTAAAGTTGAATCAGCATTTATAAAATAAACAGAATTAGGCTTTTGCCTATCACGAATAAAAACAAAATATGATGAAAAATCTAATAGGAATAGATCAAGAAAAAGCAAAAATATTAAGTGCAAAATTAAACGACTTATTAGCAAATTACCAAATGTTTTATCAGAATTTGAGAGGACTTCATTGGAATATTAAAGGACGTGAATTCTTTGAATTACATTTAAAATTTGAAGAGTTATACAATGATGCAGTGATTAAGGTAGACGAAATAGCAGAAAGAATTTTGACACTTGAAGGTGAACCATTGCATACTTTCTCAGATTATCTTAAGATATCGGAATTAAAAGAAGCCAAAGGGATCATAAATGGAGTTGAAGGCGTAGAATTTGTGGTGAAGAATTTTTCATTATTAATTCTTAAGGAGCGCGAAATACTAAGTTTGGCTGGCGATGCTGAGGATGAAGGAACGGTTAGTTTGATGAGTGATTATATTTCTCAAACAGAAAAAACGCTTTGGATGCTGAACTCTTACTTACGCTAATATAAATCTCTCTTGAAGGGATAAAATAAAAGCACCACATGCTCTATGTGGTGCTTTTTATATTTTGTTTTGAATTGACTCTAGCTAAGGAGTTCTTTACTTGCTACTATGATACCTTCTTTATCAAAGCCACATTCTCGATACAATTCTTCTTGTGTACCATGTTCAACCCATCTATCAGGAACGCCTAAGCGTTTAATTTTAGAGGCATAGTCATTATCACTCATAAATTCCATAACAGCTGATCCTAAACCGCCAATAATGGAGCCATCTTCAATAGTGATGATTTTCTGATGATTTTTGAATACTTCGTGAAGCAATTCTTGATCGATAGGTTTCAGAAAACGCATATCGTAATGCGCAATTGAGTGCCCTTCTTTTTCTAATTCCTCGATAGCATCACTTGCTTGCATACCAATTGGGCCGATAGAAAGTATAGCTAAATCTTTTCCATCTTTTAATTTCTGTCCCTTACCAATTTCAATTTCTTTGAATGGCGTTCTCCAATTCAATTTACGGCCAGTACCTCTAGGGTAGCGGATAGAAAAAGCACCTTTGCCACCCAACTGAGCTGTGTACATCAGGTTGCGTAATTCTTCCTCATTCAATGGAGATGATAGGGTCATACCAGGGATACAACGTAAGAAAGATAAATCGTATACGCCATGATGCGTTGCACCATCAGCACCAACTAGACCTCCTCTGTCTAAACAGAATACCACATCAACATGTTGCAAAGCAACATCATGAATAACCTGGTCGAAGGCACGTTGCATAAATGATGAGTAAATGGCACAGAAAGGTATTTTACCTTTAGCTGCCAATCCTCCAGAGAATGTAACGGCATGCTGCTCAGCAATTCCCACATCAAAAGCTCTGTCAGGCATTTTCTCCATCATGATATTCAACGAAGAACCCGTAGGCATTGCAGGTGTAATTCCAACAATTTTCTCATTCTTCTCAGCCAATTCAACTAGTGTGTGACCAAATACTTCCTGAAATTTTGGAATTTGCGGGCTATCTGATTTCTTTTTAAGAATTTCACCAGTTTGAGCATTAAATTCAGCTGGTGCGTGCCAGTAAGTTTGATTTAACTCGGCAGGTTCAAAGCCTTTTCCTTTTTTAGTGATGCAATGTAAAATTTTTGGTCCGGGAATCTTTTGCAGATCACTCAATACTTTAACCATATGATTTACATTGTGTCCATCAACAGGTCCAAAATATCTGAAGTTTAAAGCCTCGAATAAATTACTTTGTTTCAACAGAATGGTTTTGATACCATGTTCTACCTTTTGAAACAGTTTTTGAGTATTGGGGTTCACTCGGTTAAATTTCCCTAGAAAACGCCAAACATCATCTTTTACCTTATTATATGTTTGCGAAGTGGTAATGTCTAACAAATATTCACTCATCCCACCCACATTCGGGTCGATGGCCATATTGTTGTCATTCAAAATCACCAATATATCAGCATTGTTTGTCGCTGCATTGTTTAACCCTTCAAAGGCTAATCCTGCAGTCATCGATCCATCTCCAATTACAGCAACAGTTTTCCTATCTGTTTCTCCACTTAATTGTGCTGAAACAGCCATCCCTAAAGCCGCAGAAATAGAAGTAGAGGAGTGTCCCACAGTAAATGAATCGTATTCACTTTCGCCACGATTGGGAAACCCACTAATACCCTTATATTTTCTGTTAGTGTGAAAAAGATCTTTTCGACCCGTCAGAATCTTATGTCCATAGGCCTGATGTCCAACATCCCATATCAGATTATCGTAAGGCGTATTCAAAACGTAGTGTAATGCAACACTAAGTTCGACTACACCAAGACTGGCTCCAAAATGACCTGGGTTACAGGAAACTTGTTCTATGATTTCCTGACGCAGTTCTGTACAAACTTGAATTAGATCATCTTCCGAAACCTTTTTTAGGTCGGATGGGAAGTTAATTTGATCCAATAATGGTTTTTCAGACTTTGTCATTTGTTAATCAGTTTATGGTATATTGCTGTACGGATTTTTGTCCGATTTTTAAAAATGGTTTAGGGGACGAAGATAGGAAAAATTGAGCAATCCCACTGCACAGCTATTTCTGGATAGGGTATAAATAGTCAAGTAAATGCTTGATCTACGAATTACTTATCTGACATAAGATGCTTAAGCAAAAAGAAGATTTGTATTGTGAGCTAGTCTTAGACTCTATATCTTTGTTTCTGAGATTTCTTTAAATTGTAATTTGAAGAAACTGATTTCCTAATTAATTGATAATTAAGATATGAAAAGAATTAAACAGTTTTTATTTGCTCTTGTAACAGGATGTGTGCTTTTTTCCTGTGTACCTGCTCGTCAATATCAGAATTTAGAATCTAGAGCTAATGAAAACCAAAAGAAATACGAAGAGCTAAAGGATGCCAATCGCTTATTGACTGAAAGTAATGCTGAATTCGAAGGGCAACTTGAAGTTTTAGAAGATAAATACAATCGAGCTGAAGAAGCTTTTAACGAAAGTGCAGAACGCTTACTTAAGAGTAAAGCACAATTAAAGCGTTGTGAAGAGAACCAAGAAAGTTTGCTGGGACAATTGGCAAAACAACAAAAGGGAAGTGCCCGAGAAAGTACTACTTTATTGGATATGATTCATAAAACTCAAGATAATTTGAATTTACGTGAAGATGACGTGATGCGTTTAGAACAGGATCTGAAACGCAGAATGAAGAAGTTGGATGATTTGCAGACTGAGATCAATCGTCGAGATAAACGCCTGTTGGAGTTGGAAAGAGCGCTTGCTAAGAAAGATGAAGCTGTAATTGCCTTGAAGAATAAAGTGATGAATGCTTTGACAGGTTTTGATAATAAAGGGCTGAGTATTTCTAATAAAAATGGTAAAGTGTATGTGTCTATGGATGAGAAGTTACTTTTCAAATCCGGAAGTTATACGGTTGATGTTCGAGGGGCACAAGCTCTGAAACAATTGGCTCAGGTCTTGTCAACGAATAAAGATATTAATATTGTGATTGAGGGACATACCGATAATGTACCTTATAAAGGGAGTGGTGATTTGAAGGATAATTGGGATTTGAGCGTGAAGCGTGCAACTTCAATTGTACGAATTTTGAGCTTGAATAAGGGAATTGATCCACAGAGAATGACTGTTGCGGGTAGAAGCAAATACTTGCCAATTGGAACCAATGCTAGTGCTGAAGGTAGAAGTAAAAACCGTCGTACTGAAATTATCTTAACCCCTAAACTGGATGAACTTTTCCAAATATTGGGACAATAATAATTGAATGATAAGAAGAGGAGTCAATTTGATAATATGATGATGAATTGAATTTTTCAAGACACATTTTTATCATCTTAATGCTCACTAACTAAAGTTTTCATTTATTATTTTGATTTTATAATATAGAGAAAGAATGATGCAGTTTTCAGATAAGAAAATGATAATAGGAATGATTCACGTTCAGGCTTTACCTGGCACACCGAATCATAGAATGAGTATGGAGGAGATTGCAGATCTAGCTGTAAAAGAGGCTAAGCAATATGAAACTGCACAGGTCGATGGCATCATTATTGAAAATATGCACGATGTACCTTATATGAAAGGGCAGGTTGGACCCGAGATTACAGCTGGGATGACAGTAGTCGCAAAAGCAATACGTGAAGCGGTATGTTTACCACTGGGAATTCAAATTTTAGCAGGAGCCAACAAAGAAGCATTGGCAGTAGCAAAAGCAGCTGATCTGGATTTTATTCGAGCAGAAGGCTTTGTTTTTGGACATGTAGCCGATGAGGGATATATCGATTCATGTGCAGGTGAATTGATGCGATATCGTAAGATGATTGGTGCTGATAAGGTAAAAGTCTTTACCGATATTAAAAAGAAACACAGTTCGCATGCCATTACCTCAGACGTGGATATTGTAGAAACAGCTCACGCTGCAGAGTTTTTCTTAAGCGACGGTGTTATTATTACAGGATCGTCTACAGGAAAAGCGGTGGATATTCGAGAATTGGATGCCTTGAAAGATTCTGTGAATAAACCGATTTTGATTGGTTCTGGAATTACAGTCGATAATATCTCAGAATATTGGAATTATGCAGATGTCTTTATTATTGGCTCACATTTTAAAGAGAATGGTTTTTGGATAAATCCCATCTCAAATGAGCGACTCTTAGTATTTATGAATCAAATTGATACTCTAAGATCTAAGAAATAGTTCTTTGAAATTAAAAAGTATAAAAAAAAGCTGCTCGATTTGAGCAGCTTTTATATTTTGAAATCGGTGAAGGATTACTTCACTAATTTGTTTACGAAGTGGTAGTGAGAACCGAATCTTTCGAAAGCAGCTCTGTCTAGTTCTTCTCTAAAATCAGGATGAGCTACAGAGATAATTGCTCTTGCTCTTTGTTGAAGAGTTTTACCGAATAAGTTGACACAACCGTGCTCAGTAGCAAACCAACGCATGTTGTTACGAGTTGTTACAACACCTGATCCTTGTAAAAGAGTTGGCGTAATTTTAGAAACACCTCTACCTGTTACTGAAGGCATCGCAATAATTGGTACTCCACCTTCTGAAGCAGCAGCTCCACGCGTAAAGTCAATCTGTCCACCTACACCTGAGTAGTGAGTTGTTCCAATTGAGTCAGCACAAACCTGACCAGTAAGGTCGATAGAAAGAGCTGAGTTAATTGCACAAACTTTTGGGTTTTGCTTGATAATGTGAACACCATTGGTGTAAGCAACATCCATCATTAATACCCCTGGGTTATCGTCAACGAAATCGTAAAGCTCTTTTGTTCCCATAAGGAAACCAGCAACGATTTTACCTTGATCAAGTTTCTTGTTCATACCGTTTACAACACCGCTTTCAACCAATGGAAGAAGACCGTCAGCAAACATTTCAGTGTGAACACCAAGATTTTTGTGGTTACCAAGCTGTGCTAATACAGCATTAGGAATACCACCAATACCCATTTGAAGACAAGCTCCATCAGGAATAAGGTTAGCTACATTTTTACCAATCTGAATATCTATCTCAGTTAATGGTGCATTGTGATGTTCGATAAGTGGAGAATCATCTTCACAGAAAACATCGAAAGTGCTTAATGGCATCATTGCGTCACCAAAAGCACGAGGTACGTTTGGATTGATAATAGCCACAACTGTATCAGCCATTTCAACAGCTGCACGAGAACAATCTACTGAAGTACCTAAAGACACATAACCATGTTTGTCTGGAGTACTTACTTGTACAACAGTTACATTTACTTTTAGATAACCTTCACGAATTAGTTGCTGAGTTTCACTAAGGAAAACAGGAATGTAATCAGCATATCCAGCCTGAGTTTGTTTACGAACGTTAGATCCAACAAACAAAGATTCAAGATTGAAAATACCTTCAAACTCTTTTTCAGCATATGGAGCTGGTCCTTCAGTATGAATGTGTTGGATGGTTACATCGTAAATTTCACCATTACGACCTCGGTCACACATTTCTTTAATGAACTTGTGTGGCGCTAGAGCAACTGAGTGAAGGTGTACTCTGTCACCTGACTTAATCACCTTTGCAGCTTCTTCGAATGATACTGTTTTAATACCGTGTTGCATTGTTATTCAGTTTATATTGAGCTTATAAATTTCAAATTCGCTTGCTAAAGTAGTATATTTTTTAAGCCTTAAAACTGCTCTTAAGCATGATTGCTCAACAACATGTTGAAAACGTGAATTTTAATTTTTTGAAATAAAAAAAACAGCCAGAAGACCCAACTCCTGACTGTTTTAACCCAAACATCTAATAAAACTTAAATAACAAAAACTATCAAACTATCATATTGTTCTGATTAATGAAATAGTATAGCAGTTATTTCATATAATTCAATCACTATTCGAATCTTAAAATATATATATCGATTCAGATAGGAAGTTGTCGTCTAACAGACTTAATAATCAGACTTGTTGTCAGTCTTAATTAAGCTTGAAACAATAGTTTAATACAAATATAGATTAGTTCTAAACATCAATCAAATCAATAATGTATATAAAGCAATAGATATTGTTTATATTTGTAAATCGAAATCAATAAATAATAAATTTTTAGATATGGTTACATTAACTCAACTTGAATATATAGTTGCTGTAGATACACACCGTCACTTTGCAACCGCAGCAGATAGCTGTTTTATTACGCAGCCTACATTAAGTATGCAAATCAAAAAGCTTGAAGAATTTATAGATGTTACCATATTTGATAGGAGTAAGCAGCCTATTATTCCCACAGATGTCGGTATTCAGATTATTGAGCAAGCTCGAATTATATTAGGAGAGTCAAAAAAGATTGATGAGATCGTCAAGAATCATAGAAATACTGTAGAGGGAAGTTTAAAGATAGGAATCATCCCAACCTTGGCACCATTTTTACTGCCTATGTTTATTGGTGACTATATTCGAAACTATCCAGATGTAAAGGTTGAAGTTGAAGAAATGGTATCAGATGATATTGTAACAGCTTTGAAAAAAGATCTTTTAGATGTCGGTATTTTTGTGACACCACTAAGAGATGATAAGATAAAAGAACAGCCCTTGTTTTTTGAAGAGATGATGATTTACGCTCATAAGGATCATGATATATTAAAAAAAGAGGTTGTTGAAGTTAAGGATATAGCTACTTCGGAGATTTGGATGTTGGGAGATGGACACTGTTTCCGTAACCAAGTTATTAATCTTTGTGAGATGCATAGTATGCAACATCAGGAGCTGCCTTTCGAATTTGAGAGTAATTCTTTGGAGACATTGATGAAAATTATCGATCGTGAAGGAGGATTTACACTAATTCCTGAGTTGGCAACACAGTATATGTCGGCAGAAAAATTGAACCAAGTGAAGTCTTTTACAAATTTACACCCCCTTCGAGAAGTAAGTTTGGTCTATTCGCGACATTATTCAAAGAATAAATTATTGAATTTATTGGGAGAACATATCCGTAAAATGATGCCTTTAGCCTATCTGAACAAGGAAAGAGGAACAATTGTTGAGTGGAATTAAAAAAAAAGATCCTCAGGAATAAGGGGTTAGCTTTTTTGTTGCAAAAAACTTGCTTTTTTTTGCATTTGCCTCTTGTGTGATTGAAGAATTATAATTTACTTTGCATCGCAATTGAGAGATAAACGAGACTTGTTTTCAACCTTCTTTCCAAAGCAAAAAAAAAACTGCAAAGTGTTTGTGTTATTCAAAACTTCAACTATCTTTGCAGCTCCAAATTTGATGGTCCGTTCGTCTAGGGGTTAGGACGCTAGATTTTCATTCTAGTAACACGGGTTCGATTCCCGTACGGACTACACAGTTTTGCAATTCTTTAATTGCTTTTTGGAGATTTTTTTTGGTCCGTTCGTCTAGGGGTTAGGACGCTAGATTTTCATTCTAGTAACACGGGTTCGATTCCCGTACGGACTACAGTTTTAAACAATTTGATACAATAAAGAGATGGCAAATCATCAATCCGCAATTAAAAGAATTCGTCAGTCTGAAGTTAAAAGAGTACACAACAAGTACTATGCTAAGACTGCCAGAAATGCCGTAAGAAATTTACGTGCGACAACTGATAAGGAAGCTGCTTCTGAGTTGCTACCTAAAGTTAATGCTATGTTGGATAAGTTGGCTAAGATCAACGTAATTCACAAAAATAAAGCTGCAAACTTGAAATCAAAATTAGCTTCACACGTTAACGCGTTGTAAGACTAAATAAACTCTTATATAAAAGCCTACTAATTATTTAGTAGGCTTTTGTGCGTTTATCTGTTTTTATTTAAGATGATTGATCAAGGATCAATTTAGGTTTAGGGTTCAATTCAGATGCTAGCTAGATTGCTTTTGTTTAAGGATATATCTTCGCGACTCTAAATAGGGCAAAATTAAGATCTCTCATTTTGTAAGTGTTGATCAGAAAGCCTAGAGTTTGTTACCTTCGGTGAGGGCTTCGTTATTCCGCAGAAGCTTCGCTTGTCAAAGTATTTAAAATACCATTCATAATGGATCTTTAATGGATCACATTCATTTTCTGGGTCTGGTTCAGGAATCGTTCTAATTAAGCATATATTTTGGATTATATTTTAAATCTTTCGCTAGAGCCGCTGGGCTTTTACTTTTCTCCTTAGATGAGAAAAGTAAACAAAAGAATCAAGTCAGCCTGATCCTTGCTTTCGCTTTGTTGAAGAAACTGTGACACGCCTCACGGCAGGCTGACAAAGCCCGCCCAAAACTTTTTGATAAAAATATGATTAAGATTGTGAGACGGATTTTTATATCTGGCCTCGGCAGCGCAAGTGGGGCCCCGTAGGTGAAAAAGGCGTTAAAAACAGAATGCTGTTTGAGTGAGGTACGAACGAGTTCAGTCTGTTTAGCCTTTGAACCGTGATGGGTCACTGAGTGCCGGAGCCATTGATTTTTGTTACTTTTCATCAAGGAAAAGTAAATAAAAAAAAAGTTTGTATTATGAATCTGATTTTTCTGTGAAACAAATTTCCCAAGAATTGATGAAAGTGAAATTCTTCCTATTTTAACAAAGTAAGATTATTCATCTATACCCAGAAATATCTCTTGATCTTCTTTGAAAGGAGTTGTAGATATTGAGTCTTTCTTATTGTGTTCAATAAAAACATTTGAGTAATTATAGAATTAGACCCAACTTTTACTGGTGATCCTCTTTAATTGAGTTTTTAATGCTTCTGGAGGCTTTGTATCCAAACTCTTCAGCCTTCTTGTATCATTGAGCCAATTTTGTATAAGCCATACTATATCGTTGCACCTGATTCTAAATATAGCTGAGTGTTGACAAACGATTAAACTGAAGGTGGTTTTAAAGCTGATGCAAGAATGCGAAATGCTAACATTATAAACTTTGGCTCTGTTTCATGATTCATAGGATAAGAGAACCCAAATGTCCTCAGGATTTATCTTAGTAGTTCTAGCCTATTGGCATCCAATCTAAGGAAGATAAAGAGTAGAATAGTAAAAGACCACAGAGATGAACCTCCATAGCTAAAAAAGGGCAGAGGGATTCCAATAACAGGTGCTAGTCCAATTGTCATACCTACATTTACTGCAATGTGAAAAAATAGGATGGAAGCTACACCATAGCCATATATTCGACTAAAGCTCGAACGTTGCCTTTCTGCTAAGAAAATAAGACGTAAGATGAGGCTTAAGTGCAATATAAGTACAAGAGCAGATCCTAAGAAGCCCCATTCTTCACCAACTGTACAGAATATAAAATCGGTACTTTGTTCAGGAACGAAGTTGAATTTTGTTTGCGTTCCATTTAAAAAGCCTTTTCCGTTGAAACCGCCTGAACCAATTGCAATTTTAGATTGATTAACGTTGTATCCAGCACCATATGGATCGGATTGGATACCTAAGAGTTCATTAATTCTTTGTTGTTGGTGAGGCTCCAAAATACGGTTAAAAATATAGCTAACCGAAAAGGTGTAGAATAAACTTCCGATAACTAATAAAAGAACAAGGGCTGCATTTTTAATTTTATTACGATATGAGTAGAGAAGAAAAGGAGCCGCATTTAGAATCATGGAACTTACAAGCAGAGAGAAATTCCCCAGTTGTAAGCCTGTTCCTTTATTGATCAGCCACAAGGTTCCAAAACTACCCGCAAGCAGGGCAAATGCTATCGCAATTTGTTTGATATGAATACCAATCATCTTCAAACTTATTGCAGCTATAATAACGATTAGAATAGCGACGGTAAAACTCGAATATATAAGCGTAAATATAAAGAAAATGGCTGCTAGTAAGGCTAGTAATAAAACAAATCCAGATAAGCCCTCTCTGTAAAGAACTAGTATAAAAACAGAATAGACTAAGGCTGATCCTGTATCGTTTTGCATTAAAATTAGTACAGCCGGAGTAAAGAGTATAAGTCCAGTAATGAACAGTGATTTAATTTTATGAATTTTAAAATTGTGCTGGCTTAGATATCTGGCTATTGCGAGATTGGTCGCGAATTTTGCAAACTCAGCGGGCTGAAATCGAATAGAACCAAGTTGAAACCATGAACGGGCTCCGTTTACTTTTACTCCAAATACTAAAACAGCTAAGAGAAGCAGAATCATGAGTATGAGAGTGGGATAGGCAAAAGCGGAATAGAACTTACTTTCGATTGTGAGAATGATGATGGCGATGAAAAATGCAGCTCCAATCCATATCAATTGTTTCCCGTAGCGCTGTGTCGCATCAAAAATACTTTGATGATCTTCGTTATAAACAGCAGCATATATATTTATCCATCCTAAGAATACCAATATAGCATAAAGCATAACGGTCATCCAATCGAGGTTTTTAATCAGGCTTACTCTTCTATTCATAGCTACAATTCTTTTCTCTATTCGTCTTTCGTGTCTTCCTTAATGTTGATCAAATCGGCTTCGAGCATTCTTTTCTCTAAATATTTCTTGTTTTTAGAAATCTCACCTTTTAGATATTTTTCAATCATCAAACCAGAAATTGGTGCTGCATACCTTGATCCCCATACGCCATTTTCTACATAAACAACAATGGCTATTTTTGGATCATCTTTTGGAGCAAAGGCCACGAAAACAGAATGATCGTCTCCATGTGGATTCTCCACAGTTCCTGTTTTACCACAGACACGTATGTCTTTTATCGCTGCAGATCGACCTGTACTACCTTCACCGCCATGAACGACCATATCCATGCCTTCAATTACTGGATCATAATATTTTGGATCTATTGTTGTATGTTGCTTTTTTAAAAACTTAGGATCGATATTTTCATCTTTACCGATTGATTTTACAATATGTGGAATGTAATAATAACCTCTATTGGCAATACATGAAACCATATTCGCCATTTGTAATGGTGTAATTGAAAGCTCGCCTTGACCAATGGCCATTGAAACAATATTAAGAGATCTCCAGTTTTTAGTTTTGTTTCTTTTAGCGTGATAAGTCGCTTTGGGAACAAATCCTGTTAGTTCACTGGGTAGATCTGTGCCTAGCTTAGTTCCAAAACCGAAAGAATTAACATGCTTTTTCCAATTTGTGTAGCCATTGCTTGTTGATCCAAAACGTGGCGCATCCAGAATGTTACGGAATGTTTGAGCATAATAGGCATTGCAGGAGTGCTGTATTGATTCTTTTAAATCGAGAGGAGATTTGTGAGGGTGACAGCGCATAGTAAAACGGCCAGCGTGGTAGCCATTATGGCATTTGATTCGTGTCTTGGGTGTTATAATTCCTTCCTGAAGGCCAATAAGGGCATTTATAAGTTTAAAAATTGAGCCAGGAGGATAGGTGGCCATCATGGATCGATCGAATAAAGGTCTGAGTGTATCGTTATTGGCAAGTTTACGGTAGTTTTTCGACATGGCTCTACCCACAAACATTTCTGGATCGTAACCGGGACTTGATAGTTTTACAAGTATTTCACCTGTTTTGGGGTCAATAGCAACAATACCTCCTTTTTTGTTTTGCATGAGTTCTTCACCATACTCTTGCAAGTCAATATCCAAAGTAGTTGTTATATTTTGCCCTTCCACAGCATTTCTATCCAGGTCGCCATCGTGAAAAGACCCCTGGATTCTGTTGTAAACATCGACCCAATAAACTTTCAGTCCTTTTACGCCTCGTAATACGGATTCGTATGTGTTCTCAAGTCCACTTTTGCCTATGTAATCACCTTGAGTGTAGTATTTGTCTCTTTTGATGTGTCTATCATTGACCTCACCCAGATAACCTAAAGTATGTGCTGCGTTATGGTGAGGGTATTTTCTAAGTGTACGAGTTTGAACAAAAAAGCCAGGATATTTATACAGTTTTTCCTGTAGAACAGCATATCGTTCTGATGATAACTGTTTGATGAAAATTGAAGAACGATACCTGGAGTGTTTTTTTGCCTTCTTTATTCTTCGAATAATATCTTCTTTATTAATACCAACCAGGTAGCAAAAATCTAGAGTGTCGAATGTTTTAACCTGACGTGGTATAATCATCACATCGTAAGCTGCTTGATTGTATACCAGAAGCTCACCATTTCGATCGTAGATTAAACCACGTGCTGCATATTGAGTTACTCTTCGTTGAGAATTGCTCTCAGCTGACAACTTGTACTGATCGTTGACAATTTGAAGGTTGATGAGTCTGATTAAGAATATTAGAATAACAAAGGCAAAGATGCCTCCAATAATAAATCTTCGGTTTGAATAGTTATTCATATCTGTTCAGACAATTTTATTTTTTTGAAATGATAAATTGACTTGTGAGGACAAGTATTAAAGTAAAGATACTACTGAGTATGATTCTGATTAATGTGTCACCAAAGTTGTTAAAAGAAAAAACCTCAACTATGAATAGGAAGCTATGATGAGCAAGAATTAGGATAAGGGCATATTTAAAAAACCATGAAAATCCGTAAACATACAGTCCTTGTTCAATATCAGATTCATAATTGTCTCGAACAGAAATGTAGTTTAATACAAAAGGTCTTATGAAGGCCATGAAAACACAAGCTGAAGCGTGAATGCCAATGGTATTAGAGAAAACATCGATGCTGAGTCCCATAATGAATGACAAAACTAGTAAAAGCCAGGGTGGTGTTTCAAAAGGGAGTAGTAGAATGAATAGAACATACAGATAGGGGTTGATGAAACCACTCAGCTGAATGTTATTAAAAACAGTAACCTGAAGTAAGATTAGTATTATAAATCGGATAATATTTTTAACTATAAAATTCATTTTTCAACTTCTTTCTCTAGTTCTAATCGTTCGTTTTTCAATAAATCCCCAATCACATCAACATAGGATAGTTGATTGAAATCGTTATTTAGCAAGACAATAATTTCACGGAAGTTTCCACCTGAGGAAGGTAAAATTTCGTCAGCAGTCCCAATCAACAATCCTTCTGGAAAAACGGAAGAAAAACTACTAGTTGTTATTGTGTCACCAAGTTTGATATCAACGTGAGATGGGATTTCAATTAATCTTGCTCTACGGTAATCTTTACCATCCCAATAAAGTGATCCATGGTGATTGTTCTTTTTAATTTTAGCGGATATTTTCAATCTGCTATTCAGGAGTGAAAGAACAGTAGAGTAGTTATCTGATACTGATTTTATGATACCAACAACGCCATTGTTGGCCACAACTCCCATTTCTGGTTTAATTCCTTGATTCCTACCCTTGTTTAGGGTAATGTAATTTCGTTGTTTGTTTATTGAATTGTTAATCACTTTTGCTGAACGATAAACAAACTGCTGTTTGAAGAGTGAATCATTGTAAAAGAAAAATGAGTCAGCATTTAACTTGTAGTTTTCGGATAATAAATTGTGAAGCAAAGTATTATCGTTACTTAACTGATCGTTAATTTTAGTCAACCTAACGTAATCTGTAAAAGAATTTACTTTGTCGTAAATGCCTCCGCTTATGGCATTGTTAGAGTTTAGGAATACTGTTTTGTGATAGTTGTTGTTATTTACAATTAGTAAAAAACAAACCAATTCTATTATTAGAAATAGAATTGTGAAATGAAATCTGACAATGATTTGTATTAGATTCTTCATTCAATTTTATGGGGGTAAGCGGTTTTTGATTTATGCTTATTGATTAGTCGATTTCTCAACTAACCAATAAGCTATAACTCGCAAATGATATCGAATCAAACCATTTGCTATCTTTTTTTATCTCATTAGGAATGAGAAATTGTTCACATTTTTAAGTGCGACACCTGTTCCTCTTGCTACAGCTCTCAAAGGATCTTCAGCAATATGGAATGGAATGTTTAATTTGTTCATTAAACGTTTATCAAGACCACGAAGCAGTGCGCCACCTCCAGCAAGATAAATTCCATGGTTTACAATATCAGAATACAATTCAGGAGGTGTTTGCTCCAATGCACTTAAGATTGCAATCTCAATTTTAGAAATTGACTTCTCAAGGCAGTGAGCGATTTCCTGATAAGAAACTGGTATTTCAATCGGAAGAGCAGTCATCTGATTTGGTCCTTGCACACGGAAATCATTTGGTGGATCTTCTAATTCAGAAAGAGCAGATCCAACATGGATTTTGATGTCCTCAGCTGTTCGTTCACCAATTTTAATATTGTGTTGATGACGCATGTACTCCTGAATGTCAGCAGTTAAATCATCACCAGCAATACGAATTGATTTATTGGTAACAATACCTCCAAGTGAGATAACTGCAATTTCAGTTGTACCACCTCCTATATCTACGACCATATTTCCTTCAGGGGCTTCAACATCAATTCCGATACCAATAGCTGCTGCCATTGGTTCATAAATCATATAGACATCTCTACCTCCCGCATGCTCCGAAGAGTCACGAACAGCTCGAAGTTCAACCTCGGTACTTCCAGATGGGATACAAATTACCATTCTTAGTGAAGGAGGAAATAAACGTGGCTTCTTGTTGATCATTTTGATCATCCCACGAATCATTTGTTCGGCAGCATTAAAGTCTGCAATTACTCCGTCGCGTAAGGGACGTATAGTACGAAGGTTGTCGTGAGTTTTACCTTGCATTTGGCGTGCTTTCTCGCCAATAGCCACCATTTTCTCGGTGCGTCGGTCAATTGCAACAATCGAAGGTTCGTCAACCACAATCTTGTCATCACAAATGATGATTGTGTTTGCCGTTCCCAGGTCGATGGCAATTTCCTGTGTCATGAATGAAAAAAATCCCATATAGTCGTTTGTATCTCGGTTTTATCTGTTTTTATATTATCAGAACTTTGTCCTCTAAGTATAGAAGCATCCTAAGTTAGCAAGTTTATTAGGATTAATACACTGCTCGAAACAAAGAATCTGATTATAATTTTAATGTTTAAAGTGACGCATGCCTGTAAATACCATAGCAATACCATACTTGTTAGCTAAATCGATGGATTCTTGATCACGAATAGAGCCTCCAGGTTGGATAATTGCAGTAATTCCAGCTTCGTTGGCAGCTTCAACACAGTCGCCGAAAGGGAAAAAAGCATCCGATGCCATTGCACTTCCTTTGATGTTTTCACCACCCTGACGGATTGCATTTTCTAAAGCCCAAATACGACTAACTTGTCCTGGACCTACGCCCGTTGTAGTTTTGTCTTTGGCAATAGCAATACCGTTCGATTTGGCATGTTTTACTGCTTTCCATGCGAACATTAGATCTTCCATTTCACTTTCTGATGGCTGACGCTCACTTACAACTTTCAACTCATCGTTAATTAATATCTGATCTTGTTCCTGAATTAATAATCCGCCTAAAACAGTACGTGCTTTGAAGGTTGAATATCCAGTTTTTAAGATTTCTGGAAGTTCCAATAATCTTAAATTCTTTTTCTTAGTTAATATTTGCAATGCTTCAGTACTGTATGAAGGAGCAACAATAACTTCAAGGAAAATCGAGCTCATGATTTCAGCCGTAGCAGCATCAATTTCACGATTTGAAGCAATGATACCACCAAAGATTGAAACAGGATCTGCTTCGTAAGCTTTCTTGAACGCTTCATCAATTGTTGGAGCACTACCAATTCCACAAGGGTTAGCATGTTTTGCTGCTACAATTGTTGGTTCCGAATATTCTTTAAGAGTTTCAAGCGCTCCATCTGTATCGCCAATGTTATTATAAGAAAGTTCCTTACCATGAATTTTGTTGGCCGCAGTAAGTGTGCCTTCAGTCTCTTTAATTTGAGCATAGAAACTTGCTTTCTGATGTGGATTTTCACCATATCTAAGATCTTGCTTCTTCTCGTAAGTTAAAGTAATCGTATCTGGAGATTTGATATCCAGCTTTGTATTGAAATAGTTCGATATTAAAGCATCGTAGTGTGCTGTATGTTGAAATACTTTAGCTGCTAAAATTTCTTTAGTTTCGATACTTGTATCGCCACCTTCTTTAAGTTCTGCAATAACAGTATCGTAATCTTTAGGATCAGTAATTACTGAAACGAATTTGTAGTTTTTTGCAGCAGCTCTAAGCATAGTTGGTCCACCTATATCGATATTTTCGATAATTTCTTCGTGACCAGCCTCTGGATTTAAAATAGTTTGTTTGAAAGGGTATAGGTTACAAACGACAATGTCGATAGCTTCAATACCTAGTTCTTTCATCTGTTTCTGATGCATCTCGTTATCGCGAATAGCTAAAATTCCACCTTCAACGTTAGGATGAAGTGTTTTTACTCGACCATCAAAACATTCTGGGAATTGAGTTAAATCTGAAATATCCATGACTGGAATTCCCTCGGCCTTAAATTTAGCAGAAGTCCCACCAGTAGAAATGATTTCCCATCCTAGCTTGTCTAGTTCTCTAGCAAATTCAACAACATTTGTTTTATCAAAAACACTGATTAGAGCTCTTTTCATGATTCTTTTTTTGGGGTAATTTATGTGTGTAGAAAATTAATTTTACAGCAAAATAATTTTCAAGCTATCCCGATTGTTCTAAAGAACTATCACGTAGGGTTTTACGCAAATCGAATTAGTTTCACGCAAAGTTAAGAAAAAGCCTAAAAAATAAGTCTTATAAATAGAGCTTTTTTGTTCAAATTTTGAGAATTTTTTTTCTCTCTGTAGAAGAGTAGGTTGAGGAAGAATTAAGTCTTTGGATTTATGCTGCTTTTTTAAGGTAGAATATGCTAATAATCCACTTGAAATATCATTGAAAAGTAGCTTGAGTAAGCTGTGTAGTGGTGACATGATATAATCACCCTAGTCTGTCAAAATACATTTTGATAGACTAGAATGAAATATTCTGTGATTAAACGATGCTATAAAAATAAGCCCCAATCGATAAGTAGATAAATAGCCCAACAATATCATTTAATGTTGTTATAAAGGGGCCAGTTGCCAGTGCAGGATCAACTTTTGCTCTATGGAGCATTAAAGGAATGATAGTTCCAGTTATTGCGGCAAAGATGATAACGGCAAATAATGCTACAGAAACAGACACTGTTAATGCGAATGAGTCACTGTAGAAGTAATTACATAAGAATAATAAAGAAGAACAGGTTAAACCGTTAATTAGGGCTCCTCCAAGCTCACGCATTAAACGACTAAATGTACTTTCAATACCCAGAGAATTACTTGCAATACCTTGTACAATGATTGCTGATGACTGAACTCCAACATTACCAGCCATTGCGGTAATTAGAGGAATAAAGAAAGCAAGTGCAGGTGTGCCTGCTAAGCTACTTTCGTGTGTGGAAATAACCATCGCAGCAAAAATACCACCCATTAAGCCAATAATAAGCCATGGGAGACGTGCTCTTGTTTGTAGCCAAATGGAGTCATTTGATTCAATATCCTCAGAGATACCTGATGCCATTTGATAATCTTTTTCAGCTTCTTCACGAATGACATCTACAACGTCATCAATGGTGATTCGTCCCATTAGTCGACCAATACTATCAACTACGGGAAGAGCTACCAAGTCATATTTCTCCATAATACGAGAAACTTCTTCATCAGATTCGTCTGTATGAACTGACATGACATCTGGTTCATATATATTAACGATTCGGGCTGATGTAGGACTCAGAATCATTTTCTTAAGCGAAAGTGTTCCTATTAGTTTTCCGTCATCATTTACAACATAAACATAGTAGATTTCATCGATATCTTCAGCTTGACGGCTAAGTTCACGAAGGCAGGTAAGAACGGTCCAGTTCTCGTTAACGATGACCAACTCTTTCCCCATCAAACCACCGGCCGTGTCTTCATCGTAATGTAGAAGGTCCACAATATCTCCAGCTGTTTCAATATCCTCAATATGAGAAAGAATTTCTTCTTGTTTTTCATCTGAAAGACCACCAATAAGATCGGCAGCATCATCAGAATCCATATGATCGATGAATTTCTTAGCTATGACCTCGATAGGAAGAACATTGATAAAGCGCTTTCTGTCATCTTCTTCAATTTCAGAAAGAACATCCGCACCAGTATCACCATCTAGAAGGAGAAATATATATATGGCTTCTTCGGTATTTAATTCGTCTAAAATATCTGCAATATCAGCTGCATGCAGATCATCGATTTTAGCTTTTGTTTCGGCCTCATTTTTCTGATCTATAAGTTTTCTTAGATCATCGATGTATTCGCGAGTTAATTCGAAATGCATAACATCTTATTTTTTGAGTGTGTGACGAATTTCCTTAAGGCATAGATCTAAATGAATATTGACATATTGATGAATATTCTACATTCTAACATGACGCAGAATATCTTAATCGCTTATATGAAAATAGGCTTTTGTTTAAAAGTTACGATCGTATGACTATTGACTTTAGCATCTAATATAATTAAATAGTTGATAAAGTAATAGAAACTCAATTTTTGAGAAGCATCCTCGAGTCTAGAATAATGAATTTATTTTGCTAGAAGTGCATCAATTTTATTAGTTAGTTCTACAAATTCCTGAACAGTAAGTTGCTCGGGTCTTTGTCCCATGATGTCATCCTCGAGTTTTAGATCGCCGAGTAGACTTTTAAGGGAGTTTCTCAGCGTTTTTCGACGTTGATTGAAGCCAGTCTTAACAATTCGGATAAATAAAGGCTCATTGCAGTCTAGATGTGTAGTGGTGTTTCGACTCATGCGAATCACGCCAGAATTAACCTTTGGCGGTGGATTGAAAACTTCAGGGCCAACCGTGAAAAGATAATCAATATTGTAGAAAGCCTGCATCAATACACTTAAAATACCGTAGGCTTTGCAGCTGGGCTTTGCACTCATGCGTTCTGCTACTTCTTTTTGAATCATACAAACAACTTCAGGTATATGATCTCTGTAATCAAGAACTCTAAAGAAGATTTGAGACGAAATATTGTAAGGGAAATTACCGATTATAGAAAAAGGTTCATCGAATAATTTTGATAAATCAAATCGCAGAAAATCTTCACTTATAATTCGACCATCAAGTTCTGGATAGTTTTCTTTTAAATAGGCTACTGATTCTGTGTCAATTTCGACTACATGTGTTTCGAAATTTTTATTGGGTATAAGGTATTGAGTCAAAACACCCATTCCTGGGCCTATTTCCAATACTTTGTTTATTTGCTCTCCATCTAAACTGTCAACAATTTTCTTAGCGATATTTAAATCTTTTAAGAAATGTTGACCTAATCTTTTCTTTGCTCTAACGTGTCCCATATTCAGGTCTTCAATACTTTTTTAACAGGGGCTTCCATTCTTAGGTTAAAAAACCAAAGTATTTTACAAACATTTCATTATTTTTGCGGTTCACCTGTCGTGAATTACGGCAAATTTAGAACTAAATACCATAAGAACAGGGTTTACTTGTTGAAAATTTAAAAATCATTGACAAGAAAAACAAGATTTGCTTATTTCAGCAATACTTCAGCTCGTAAAAATTCAATTTGATTGAAGATTCGATCAGATTGAGATTTTTATTGCTCGAAAATGGATAAAGTAATCAAAGGTTCTAGAAAAATAACGTTGTACAAAAACATTACACATTGAAGAAAACATTGAGTCAAAGCATAAAGTTCCTAATTTTCTTTTCTATAAGTGCCTTTTTATTTTGGTTAATCTATAGAGGACAAGATACCAGTGAGATATTTGAAATTCTAAAAAATGACGTTAACTATTTATGGATTCTAGCTTCTCTTACTTTTGGACTATTGAGCCATATTAGCCGTACGATTCGATGGAATATGTTGATAGAATCATTAGGTAAAAAGCCACGTTTTGCCAATACTTTTTTGGCTGTAATGGTTGGTTATTTCGCAAATTTAGCTTTACCCAGAATGGGAGAGATATCTCGTTGTGGCGTTATCAGTAAATACGAAGACGTGTCATTCTCAAAGTTAATTGGTACTGTCGTTTTGGAAAGAGCACTTGATATTGTTATGCTTTTGTTGTTATTACTTCTAACAATGGTTACCCAATTTGATGTTTTGTCTGATTTTATGACGCGTAACCCACAAGTTAGTTCTAAGTTATCTGCTGTTTTTGCTTCCTCAATTACAATGTATGTAATGATTGTTATTGCATTGGCAGTATTTGTTTTCAGAAAGAAGTTTAAGCACACCCTATTTTATAAAAAGATCATGTTCACGCTTGGGAATTTTATGGATGGATTTAGAGCGATTCGTAAATTGGATAATAAGTTGTCGTTTGTACTGCATACTATATTCATATGGGTGATGTATTACATGATGACTTATATTTGTTTTTTTAGTTTTGGATTCACTTCAAACTTGCCTGCTTTAGCCGGACTTACTGTTTTTGTGATGGGTAGTTTTGGCATGGTTGCACCTGTTCAAGGAGGTATAGGAGCATGGCACTTTATGGTTATTGGTACACTCTTGATTTATTTACCAACTACTCCAGATATTGAAAAGTTATCCAGAAGTTTTGCATTAGTTGTTCATGGTTCTCAAACTGCAATGATTATTATTCTTGGAGCACTTTCAGTAATTGCGCTGCCTATTGTTAATCGCAAGAAAATCTTAAACTAAAATCATCAATAAGTTTATATGGATGTGATGTTTCAAATAGCAGAGGTAGATGGTCAGCTATCTAAGGTGGATTTTTTGGAACTGCCTGTGCGTTTATATAAAAACGAGCCGAACTGGGTTCGACCTCTGGATAGTGACATTGAGGATGTTTTTGATCCAGAGAAAAATAAAATGTTCCAACGAGGTACTTGCAGTCGTTGGATTTTGAAAAACTCAAATGGACATACTGTAGGTCGTGTTGCTGCTTTTGTTGATAATAAAACGCGTGATTTAAGTGATCAACCTACAGGGGGGATGGGTTTCTTTGAATGTATTGATGATAAGAAAGCAGCCTATATTCTTTTTGATACCTGTGTGACGTGGCTCAAGAGCCAAGGTATCGAAGCTATGGATGGGCCAATAAATTTTGGTGAGCGTCATCAATGGTGGGGTTTGTTGGTTGATGGTTTTCATAGACCGTTATACAATATGCCATATTCATTATCCTATTATAAAACCCTTTTCGAATCGTATGGTTTTAAAACTTACTTCGAACAATATACCTATAAAACCCTCTTTTCAACCGATAGTTTAAGTGAGGTGATTGCATGGAAAGCAAAGCGAATTGAGCGCAATCCTGATTATTCTATTGTCTGTTTTAATAAAAAGTATAAATCGAAGTTTATTCGAGACTTTGTGCATATTTATAATGAAGCTTGGGTATCGACTATTCCCGGTGTTGATTTTATGACAGAGGAGCAAGCTGTAGAGACCTTCGATTCTCTTAGCTCTATCTTACATGAAAGGTTGCTTTGGTTTGCTTATTATAAGGATGAACCGATTGGCTTTTTTGTCATGACTCCAGATATGAATGAGGTTTTAAACGGCTTAGATGGTCAGTTTGGGTTGATGGGGAAATTGAAATTTCTACATTATAAATATATCAAGAAGAATAAGAATGCTATGGGTTTGATATTCGGTGTGGTGCCTGCCTTCCAATCTAAAGGAATTGATGCTGCTATGATTTATCAATTTTCTAAAGAGGGTTTTAATTCAAAGTTCCCGTTTGAAACGCTTGAGATGAATTGGATTGGCGATTTTAACCCTCGAATGATGCATATGATGGACCATATAGGTGCATCGATTTATAAAACCCATATCACTTATCGCAAACTTTTTGATGATCGTAAAGTTTTTAAGCGATCTCCAATTATCGGGTAAATGTTATTTTGTAAGAAATAGGCAGAAGAAAAAAAAAGCTACCTCATTTGAGATAGCTTTAGTTTTATTTAGAGTCCATTTTCAGTATGGAACTTTATTCTTAGTAAGCGAATATCATTTTCAGAGTAATCTTCTTCTCCCAATTCATCGAGAGCTTCTTCAATATTATCCGTTTCAGCTTCGTTGAAGTATTCCAAAACTTCCTCTTGTCTGTCTTCGTCAATAATTTCTTCAATATAATAGTTGATATTAAGTTTGGTTCCCGAATAAACAATGGCATCCATTTCTCTTAGAAGGTCGTGGAATACCATTCCTTTAGCATCGGCAATGTCTTCAAGATCCATTTTTCTATCAACACTTTGAATGATAAAAACCTTAAATTTAGATTTGTCAGCGATTGATTTTACAACCATATCTTGAGCACGTTCAATATCATTCTCTTCAACATGTTTGGAAATCAAATCTGCAAATTCTTTCCCAAAACGCTTTGCTTTTCCAGCACCAACACCCTGAATGTGCGACATTTCTTCAATGTTTATAGGGTAGTGAATAGCCATGTCCTGAAGAGATGGATCTTGGAAAATAACGTATGGAGGTGTATTTTTCACCTTAGATATTTTTTTACGAAGATCTTTAAGCATTTTTAAAAGAATCGTATCAACAGCTGCTGTGCTTGCAGCCTTTGGTGCGTCTGTATCTGACCCTTCAAAATCATGGTCATCAGTAAGCAAGAAAGGTGTTGGGTTTTCTAGGAATTTATGACCTTCTTTCTTGATTTTGATAACGCCATATTGCTCAATATCTTTTTCAATAAACAGATTGATTAGAGAACGGCGGAATACCATATTCCAGAAATGTCGATCTTTATCTTTACCGCAACCAAAAATTTCTAGCTCGTCGTGTTTGTACGATTTTGTAGATGAATTGGATTCTCCAGTTAGAATGTTGACAAGGTGATCAATTTTAAATCTCTCCTTTACAGTTTTGACAACATTAAGAGCTTTAACCACAAATTCTCCGCCTTGGAATTCTTTTTTAGGATGTAAGCAATTGTCACAACTTCCACAATTTTCTTCAGTATGTGATTCTCCAAAGTAGTGAAGTAGGACGGTTCGTCTACAAACAGCTGATTCAGCGTAGGAAACGGTTTCTAAAAGAAGTTGTTTCCCGATTTCTTGCTCTGCGATTGGTTTACCTTGCATAAACTTCTCGAGCTTCTGTATGTCTTTATAACTATAGAAAGTTAAGCAGTGTCCTTCTCCACCATCTCTACCAGCACGACCTGTTTCCTGATAATAGCCTTCTAAACTTTTTGGAATGTCGTAGTGTATCACAAAACGGACATCGGGTTTGTCGATTCCCATACCAAATGCTATAGTAGCAACTACGACATCGATATCTTCCATCAGGAATTTATCTTGGTTGCCCGATCGTGTCGCAGAATCCATACCTGCATGGTAAGGAACAGCGTTAATTCCGTTGACTTGAAGTGATTCTGCTAGTTCTTCAACCTTTTTTCTACTTAAACAGTAGATGATACCAGATTTACCTTCATTCTTGCGAATAAATTTGATAATCTCTTTTGTAGCATCAACTTTAGGTTTAACCTCATAGTAAAGGTTCGGACGGTTGAAGGATGATTTGTAGACTTTGGCAGTTAGCATGCCAAGGTTTTTTTGTATATCATGTTGAACTTTAGGAGTTGCCGTTGCAGTTAGTGCAATGATCGGAGCTTTCCCAATTTCTTCAACAATAGGTCTAATTTTGCGGTATTCAGGTCGGAAATCATGTCCCCATTCCGAAATACAGTGTGCTTCGTCTACTGCGTAGAAAGAAATCTTGATATTCTTAAGAAATTCAATATTACTTTCTTTGGTAAGTGATTCTGGAGCAACATATAATAGCTTGGTTCTGCCTTCAATCACGTCTTCCTTCACCTTTAGTGTTGCAGATTTCGAAAGAGATGAATTCATGAAATGCGCAACGCCATCATCTTCACTAAAATTTCTCATAGCATCGACCTGATTTTTCATCAAGGCGATTAGTGGAGAAATAATTATGGCAGTCCCTTCCGACATCATAGCCGGCAACTGGTAGCAGAGTGACTTCCCTCCACCAGTAGGCATTAATACAAAACTATCATTACCGTTAAGGACATTAATTATAACTTCTTCTTGACTTCCTTTGAAAGTGTCAAAACCAAAATTCTTTTTTAAATGACTAACTAGCTCAAACTCCGTTTTCATCTTCTGTAATTTGTTGTCATTAAATATATATATAAGATCATTTTTTTTGTGCAGAAGAATTCTTCGTGCCAATAGTGAAAAATAATCTCAATATTATTCGTTGCTTATTTTATTATAGCTGAGAACCTGCGAAGCTAATAAAAAAGTTTTGCAGATTTAGCTTTTAAAGGTGTGATTTTTACCTCAGTTCAGTCTTTTTTATTCAATAAATGAATACTTTTGTATTTTAAATTTAGATAAACATTTGAATAAAACAAAAAGTTAAAGTGTTTTAACAGCTTTTAACTTTTCTTCTGATTTTATCAATAATTTAGGGACGTATAGAACATTAATAATTTAATACTGATAAGTTTTGAATTCACTGGATAAGATAAAACAAATAGCAATAAATACAATTCAAGAGGAGGCAAGAACCATTAGTCAACTAGTTGATTATATTGACGATGATTTTGCAAAAGTTGTTGAACTTATTTTGGAAAGCAAGGGGCGTGTTGTTGTGACTGGAATAGGGAAGAGTGCAAATATTGCTAACAAAATAGTTGCAACTTTAAACTCTACAGGCACACCATCCATGTTTATGCATGCGGCTGATGCCATACATGGCGATTTAGGTATGATTAGGCCTGATGATATCATTATTTGTATATCCAAGAGCGGAAATACGCCAGAAATCAAGGTTTTGGCACCATTGATCAAAAACATGGGAAATGTCTTAGTGGGCATGGTTGCTGGTTTGGATTCATTCTTAGCAAAACAATCAGATTTCGTACTTAAAGCTGTGGTTGATAAAGAGGCTTGTCCTAATAATTTAGCACCAACCAATTCAACGACTGCACAGTTGGTGATTGGTGATGCTTTAGCAGTGTCATTGCTTGAAAGTCGTCAGTTTAGTTCTCAAGATTTTGCAAAATATCACCCGGGTGGTGCCTTAGGCAAAAAGTTATATTTACGTGTACATGATCTTATCGCTAAACAAATTGCTCCTCGAGTAAAAATAAATGACGATATTCGTTCGGTTATACTTGAGATTTCTTCAAAAAGAATGGGTGCAGCAGCTGTTGTCGACGGTGAAAATAAGCTGTTAGGTATAATTACTGATGGTGACTTACGTAGAATGATGCAGCAGTATGAGGATGTTAAGCCTCTTAAGGCAAAAGATATCATGTCGGTATCACCAAAAACAATTGGGGAAGATGAATTGGCAATTAATGCTTTCCATTTGATGGAGAAAAATAGCATCACTCAATTGGTTGTTTGTGAAGGTGAAAAATATATTGGTTTAGTTCATCTTCATGATATTTTGAAAGAAGGTATTGTGTAGATTGGTGTCATTTAATCACAAATTATATAGTCTTTAATTGTAATTGGTTTTAATATGTCAGAGAAAGAAGAAGAGGGAATGAGTTTCCTAGGTCATTTAGAAGTATTACGTTGGCACCTAATTCGTGCAGTGTTGGCCGTTTTAGTTTTTGCTATTGCAGCCTTTGTATTTTATGATATTATTTTTGATGAAATTATATTAGCTCCTAAGAACGTTGACTTCTTTACCAATAGGATGTTTGCTCTGTTTGCTGATTATACGGGAATTGAATCATTAAAGATTAATACCAAGCCTTTTCAAGTGATTAATATTAATATGGCTGGGCAGTTTGCAATGCATATTTCTGTTTCTTTGATTATTGGTTTTATCGCAGGTTTCCCTTATCTGTTTTTTGAATTTTGGCGCTTCGTAAGACCCGCTTTGTATTCAACAGAAAAGAAACACGCAAGAGGATCTATTTTTTACACCAGTTTCTTATTTGCGCTTGGGGTTGCTTTTGGTTACTATGTGATTACACCTTTGTCTGTACATTTCTTAGGATCTTATAATGTGTCATCTCAGGTGTTGAACCAGATTAGTCTAAGCTCCTACATTTCTACCATCACTTCTATTGTATTGGCCAGTGGTGTCATTTTTGAGTTGCCTGTTCTTATCTTTTTCCTGAGTAAGATTGGTTTGGTAAGTCCCGAATTTCTGAAAAAATACCGAAAGCATTCAATCGTATTAATCCTGATTTTATCGGCCATTATTACACCTCCAGATATTTTCTCACAGGTTTTGGTTTGTCTGCCACTATTGGTTTTATATGAAGTAGGAATTGGTATTTCTAAGCGTATTCAAAAACAGCAGGCTAAAGCATTCGAATAAACCTTCTACGCAATAAAACTTGTATAGATTAGTTTTTTCTATCAGGAAGAATTTAGTGTTAATTTTGAATCCCTAATAATGTTAGGGATTTTTCTTAAATTACAAGATTCATCATTCATGTTAACCTATTAATGTATACATGCTGAAATTATTTAAAGGATTAGTATTGCTATTGTTTATTCTTATGGGGGTAGGAATAAGCCAGTCTGCATTTACTCAGGTTACAAAGCTTAGAGGAAAAGTTGTAGATGCCAAAACTCAAGAACCATTACCATTTGTTAATATTGCTTTTAAGGGGACAACTATTGGTACGACTACAGATTTTGATGGGAATTATTTCCTTGAAACTCGTACCCCTACTGATTCTCTGCATATTTCTTTTGTGGGGTATAAAGGGAGAGCTTTAAAAATTCAAAAAGGAACTTTTCAAACTCTAAATATTGAACTGCACTCCGAAGCTGTTTCCCTACAGGAGATTAGAGTATTACCAGGAGAGAATCCAGCTCATATTCTTTTGAGGAAGATTATTGCACGCAAAAAGAAGAATAATCCGGCACGTTTAGAGTCTTACCAATATGAGACTTATACGAAAATGGAAATGGACTTAAATAATATTGGTGATGATTTTAAGAACAAAAAAATCATGCGTCAGTTTCAGTTTGTTTTTGATTATGTCGATACTTCTGTTGTGACTGGGAAGTCTTATTTACCTGTTTTTATTACCGAATCTCTATCTGATTATTATTATAGAAAAAGTCCTAAGCTTGAGCGAGAAGTTATTAAAGCATCTCAAATGTCGGGTATAGAGGATAATGCAAGTTTAGCTCAGTTTACAGGGCAGTTGCATCAGAATATTAATATCTACGATAACTTTATAGATCTATTTAATAAGGGATTCGTGAGTCCTATTGCAGATGGAGGCTTGAGTTATTACAAGTATTATTTAACCGATAGTGCTTACCGTGACGGAAATTGGTCTTACCATATGTCATTTAAGCCTAAAAGGAAATTGGATCCTTGTTTTGTAGGTGATTTTTGGGTGGCAGATACGACATTTGCTATTGATATTATGAAAATGCGTATTACTAAAGATGTTAACCTGAATTGGGTGAAAGATTTGGTAAGTACGAATGAATATCAGAAGGTAAATGATTCGACCTGGTTTTTGAAAAAGCAGAATTTATTTGTTGACTTTATGTTGACGGATAGGGACTCCACTGCTAGTATGGGGTTTTTTGGGAGAAAAACGATTTCATATCGTGATGTGAAGTTGAACGTGCCAATTCGTAAAGAGATAGTCAAGCTTGAGAATAATGTTATTGTCAATGATGATGCACTAGGTAAAGAGGCCTCCTTTTGGGATAATGCTCGCCCTTTTAAACTATCACAACGAGAATCGGGGATTTATTCCATGGTTGATTCCATTCAGAATGTTCCTTTGTATCGAACTATCTTTGATGTTATCCAAACTTTTGTGACAGGTTATTATGAGAAAGGTAATTTTGAATATGGTCCTTATTATAAGCTCTACTCATTTAATGAGATTGAAGGAAATCGTTTTATGTTTGGAGGACGAACATCTAATGATTTTAGCACGAAAGTCATGTATAATGCACATCTTGCTTATGGTGATAAAGATAATCGCTTTAAGTATGGCTTGGGTTTCTTATACATGATAAATAAACTGCCTCGTGAGACTTTTGGAATGCAGTGGAAGCATGATATTCATCAGCTAGGAAAGAGTCCGAATGCTTTCACCGAAGGAAATATTCTGGCTTCTTTATTAAAGAGGAACCCAAACAATAAGCTAACCATGCTTAATCAGTTTGAGGCGCATTACGAAAAGGAATGGTTTCAGGGCTTTATAAATACTCTGAAGTTTCGTTACCGTGATATTTCACCTACTCCAATTGTTCCTTTTGTTTCACCTAATGGCGACCAAATAGGAGGAATCAAATCTTCCGAAATTGAACTTAGAACGCGATGGACAAGGAATGAAAAGGTGGTGATGGGAGAATTCGAAAGAGTTCATTTTGGAGGACCCGTGCCTATTGTGAATCTTTATTTGACAATGGGAGTGAAGGATTTATTGGGGAGCAATCATGAATATTTTAAAGCTGATTTAAGTGTTAATCAGACAATTGAATTACCCCCATTAGGAAAATTACGCTATTTAGCAACAGCTTCTAAGTTGTTTGGTAAGGTTCCATATCCATTATTATCTCTGCATGAAGGGAACGAGACGTATGCTTTTGATCCTTATGCGTATAATATGATGAATTATTTTGAGTTTGCCAGTGATCAGTACGTGAGCTTATCATTGGAACATCATTTTCAGGGTTTTATTTTGAATCGAATTCCTTTGTTCAAAAAGCTAAAGTGGCGTTCTGTTGTTACAGCTAAAGGCTTGTGGGGAACCTTATCCGATAAGAATAATGGTTCTTTGGCAAATAGTGAAGCTGCGATGATTTTTCCTGAAGGTTTGTCAGACGTAGAAGATCCCTATTTTGAAGCCAGCGTTGGAATTGAAAATATTTTCAAATTTTTCCGTGTTGATGCCATGTGGAGATTGAACCATTTGGAGCCAAATCCAAATCAGGATTTTGAAGAATTTGGTATTCGTGCCATGTTTCAGATGACTTTCTAGAGATGAACTTGATTTTGAAAAGATATATTAACATATCAGCCTAAGACTATTGCCAACAGTTTCATATATTTGCACAACTCGGGGACAAAACCTAAAGAATTCTTATGATTTTAAGAGCTGAAAATTTAGTAAAGAAATATAAAAGCCGTACAGTTGTTAAAGGTGTATCGGTAGAAGTGAAGCAAGGAGAAATTGTTGGATTACTGGGACCCAATGGTGCGGGTAAAACGACATCATTCTATATGATTGTTGGATTGATTAAACCCAATGGTGGAAGAATTTTTCTTGACGATAGAGAAATTACCAAAGAGCCTGTTTATAAAAGAGCTCAAATGGGAGTTGGTTACTTAGCTCAAGAAGCCTCTGTTTTCCGTAAATTAAGTGTTGAAGACAATATTATGGCTGTTTTGCAAATGTCTGACTTCACTAAAGAATATCAAGAGCAGCGATTGGAAGAAATGCTGAACGAATTCAGTCTTCAGAAAATTCGCAAAAGTTTAGGTATTCAGCTTTCTGGTGGAGAACGAAGAAGAACTGAGATTGCTCGTGCTTTATCTATCAAACCTAAATTTATTCTTTTGGATGAGCCTTTTGCTGGTGTCGATCCAATTGCGGTTGAAGATATTCAAGATATTGTTCGTAAACTAAAAGATAAGAATATTGGGATATTGATTACTGACCACAATGTTCAGGAAACCCTTTCAATTACTGAAAGAGCTTATCTATTATTCGAAGGTAATATTCTAAAATCGGGTACGGCTGAAGAATTAGCCAATGATGAAGATGTACGCCGAGTGTATTTGGGAAAGAATTTTGAATTAAGACAAACAAAATAGACTTAAAACGAACTTTAGACTATCTTTTTTTTGAAGATGTTTGTTTGATATTTAATGACTTAAAAAATGTCTTGAAAAAAATATTCAGTTTTTTCAAAATTACTATTGCACAAGTTAAAAAAGACGTTTATATTTGCACCGCAATTAACCCGCGGATGTGGCGTAATTGGTAGCCGCGCTAGACTTAGGATCTAGTGCCGAGAGGCGTGGGGGTTCGAGTCCCTTCATCCGCACTACAGAGAATAACCTTAAACCGCCCAGCTGAAGATGTGAAAACATCATGTTTGTGGCGGTTTTTGTAATTTAAAGGGTTTTATCATTCTAATAGCTAAAAAATGAATATCACAAGAACCAACACTGATGATTTGAATGCTGTAATTAAATTACAGTTAGTAAAGGAAGATTATGCGAGTCAAGTTGACTCTGTGCTTAAGGAACAACGTAAAAAAGCAAGTATTGATGGTTTTCGCCCTGGTAAAGTGCCAATGGGTTTAATCAAAAAAATGTATGGTACTCCTGTTTTAGCTGATGAAGTAAATAAAATTCTTGGTCAAGAGCTTTACAAATATATCGAGGAAAATAAATTGGATATCTTAGGCGAGCCTCTTCCAAATGAGACTGAGCAGAAGAGTATCAACTGGGAAATAGATACTGAGTTCGAATTCGTATTCGACATTGCTATGGCTCCTGCTTATACTCTTAACCTAAGTAAAAGAGATAAAATCAACTTCTTTAAAATTGCAGTTGATGAGAAAATGATTCAGAATGGTGTAGATATGCACGCTCGTCGTTTTGGTTCTAATAAAGACGCTGAAGTTATTGAAGATAAAGAAATCCTTAAAGGTAACTTTGCACAACTTGATGCTGAAGGAAATCTTGTTGAAGATGGTATCGTAAGCGAAGATGTTGCTATTTCATTGGAATATATGAAGGACGAAGAGTCTAAAGCAAAATTCGTAGGTGCTAACGTAAACCAGATTATTACTTTCAATCCTGCTAAGGCATTCCCAAATAGAACTGATTTAGCTTCTATGTTGGGTATTGCTCCAGAAATGGCTGAGACTCTTGAATCTGATTTCCAATATACAATCACTAATATTTCTACGTTTATTCCTGCTGAAATGAATCAGGAGTTATTCGACAAAGTATTTGGTGAAGGAAAAGTTGCTAACGAAGAAGAATTCAAAAACCAAATTAAAGCTGATATCGAAGCTCAATTGGTTAACGATAGCGATTACAAATTCTTAATCGATTCAAAAGCTAAATTGGTTAAGAAAGCTAAAATTGATCTTCCTATTCCATTCTTGAAACGATGGATTACTGCTACTAATAAAGAAATGACAGCTGAGCAAGTAGAAAGCGATTTCGAAAACTATTCTGATGATATCAGATGGCAGTTGATCAAAGATAAGTTAGTAAAAGATAACGATCTTAAAGTAGGTGAAGAAGAGGTTGTAGAATTTGCTAAGAAGCAAGCTTTAATGCAATTTCAGCAGTATGGCATGATGGAAGTACCAGAAGAGTACTTGACTAACTATGCTAAGCAGATGCTAGAAAATAAAGACGAGGCTAGAAAAATCTGGGATCGTAAATTAGATGAAAAAGTTGTTGAGTACCTTAAAAACACAATTAAGGTAGAAGACAAAGAAGTTTCTACTGAAGATTTCAACAAAATGTTTGAATAAGCATTTATAGAATAAATACATTTGCAACCACGCTCTTTTTTTGAGCGTGGTTGTTTTTTATTCAGCATTTTGCTCAACAGATGTTTATAAAAGCAATTTTTTTAGCTAATTTAGCTAAACTTAAATGTTGATTTTGTACATCAAATAATAGTCTTTTGTTTTGGAAGGATCTTGCCAACCAAAGCCCAAATAAAATATATTCATCCTATGATACCACAAGACGAATTTAAAAAATTTGCGACTCAGCACAGAGGCATTAGTAGTCTTTCGCTAGATAAATATACCTCTATCAGTAACTCGTACATTTCTCCTACCATTATAGAGGAACGTCAGTTGAATGTTGCTTCTATGGACGTATTTTCACGTTTGATGATGGATAGAATCATCTTTTTGGGTGTGCCAATCGATGATTATGTAGCAAATGTAATCATGGCTCAACTTTTATTCCTTGAGTCTACTGACCCTTCAAAGGATATTCAAATCTATTTTAATACCCCTGGAGGATCTGTCCATGCAGGTTTAGGTATTTATGATACTATGCAGTATATCAATTGTGATATTGCTACAATTTGTACAGGTATGGCTGCTTCAATGGGTGCTGTCTTGTTAACTGCTGGTGAAAAAGGTAAACGTTCTGCACTAAAGCACTCACGTGTAATGATTCACCAACCAATGGGTGGTGCACAAGGTCAGGCTTCTGATATTGAAATTACTGCTCGTGAGATTATGAAGTTGAAGAAAGAACTTTATACTATTATCTCTGATCATTCAGGAATGCCTTTCGATACAGTTGAGAAAAATTCTGATCGTGACTACTGGATGACTGCTCAAGAGGCTAAAGAATATGGTATGATCGACGAAATATTGATACGAGAGCCAAAGAAATAAGGCTTGAAAAATCTTAAAAATCTTGGAAATGCAGAGTTTAGCTTAAAATGCTTAACTTTGCATTTCTAATATAAGAAGGAATCGTGTTTTGAGAATCCGATGACTTATTTAATTGTAAACAACTTGGTTTAATGATGTTTAATATCTGACATCGGCAAGCTAAAAGACTATATTTTACTTATGGATAAATGTTCATTTTGTGGGCGAGATAAAAAAGATACCAATCTTTTAATTGCGGGAATCAGTGGTCACATTTGCGATAGTTGTATCGATCAGGCACACGAGATTATTAAAGAAGAGGCTAAAACCAATTCTGATCTTGACTTGAACGAGCTTCAGTTATTGAAACCAACAGAAATCAAAGCCTTCTTGGATCAGTATGTGATTGGACAGGATGCAGCTAAAAAATACCTTTCGGTTGCTGTTTACAATCATTACAAAAGATTGCTTCAGGAAGATGATGATGAGGAGATTGAAATTGAGAAATCAAATATCATTCTAGTTGGTGAAACGGGTACAGGTAAAACGCTTTTGGCAAAAACGATTGCCAAAATGCTTCATGTTCCATTCACGATTGTTGATGCAACTGTTCTAACTGAGGCCGGTTATGTTGGTGAAGATATAGAATCGATTTTAACACGTCTTTTACAAGCTTCAGACTACGATGTAGAGGCTGCTGAAAAAGGGATTGTATTTATCGATGAGATTGATAAGATCGCACGTAAGAGCGATAACCCATCAATTACTCGTGATGTTTCAGGTGAAGGTGTACAGCAAGGTTTATTAAAATTGCTTGAGGGATCTATTATTAATGTTCCACCACAAGGCGGTCGTAAACATCCTGATCAAAAAATGATACCTGTAAATACTAAAAATGTACTTTTCATTTGTGGAGGTGCTTTTGATGGTATTCAGCGTAAAATCGCTCAGCGATTAAATACGGCTGTTGTTGGTTTTAATGCAAGTAAAGTTGCAGAGAAAGTTGACCAGGAAAACTTCTTACAATATATTGCTCCACAGGATTTAAAATCATTTGGTTTAATTCCTGAAATTATTGGCCGTCTGCCAGTTTTAACTTATTTGGAGCCATTGGATCGTCAAGCTCTTAGAAATATTCTAACTGAGCCTAAAAACTCAATCATTAAGCAATACAATAAATTGTTTAGTATTGATGATATTGAATTGACTTTCGACGAATCTGCTTTGGAATATATTGTTGATAAGGCTTTGGAATACAAATTAGGTGCACGTGGTTTGCGTTCAATTTGCGAAGCGATCATGATGGATGCCATGTTTGAATTACCAAGTTCGGATGAAAAAACAGTTAACATTGATGCGGAATACGCAGCTGGTAAATTGGAAATAACAAATATGAAGCACTTAAGAATAGCTTAAGCTATTTTTCTATATACAAGAAAAGTCTGGTGAATCACCAGACTTTTTTGTTTTTAGTATTTTGAGTTTTTTATTTCTTTTCGTAATCGATGAAAGAATAAGCATGCTCATTTTTAGCATCTGGCATATGATCCTCACGTTTTAAACTTCCCCACATTTTTGAATCTAACTTAGGAAAGAATGTATCGCCATCAAATTTGCCATGTACCAATGTTAGATACAGTTTATCTGCCTTCTCGATAGCTTCTTTATAAATTGTTCCACCACCAATGACAAAAGCTTCCTGTTCGGCAGGAACTTTAGCAAGAGCTTCTTCCAAAGAATTCACCACAATACATCCTTCTGCTTTATAATCTGCCTGACGAGTAATAATAATCGAGGTACGATCGGGAAGTGGCTTCCCTATTGAATCGAATGTTTTTCGACCCATAATAATATGGTGTCCTGTTGTTAAAGCCTTGAATCGTTTCAGATCGGCAGACAAACGCCAAATCAGTTTATTATCTTTCCCAATAACATTGTTATGAGATGTTGCTACGATGATTGATATAGGCATGATAGAGATAGGTTAGTGAATGTATAAGTCAGTTAATGAGTGAATGGGTGAATTTGTGATCTAAAACTCAAACTCTATAAACCCAAATCTCTTATTTAGTCTAACTCTTTAGCAATTTAACAATTATAATGTGATTAAACTGAAATTGCTCCCTTAATGTGAGGATCGGCTTCATAATTTTCCAGTTTGAAGTCTTCAATTTTAAAATCAAATATGCTTTTAACATCAGGATTAATTTTCATTTGAGGCAGCTTCTTAGGCTCACGGGTCAATTGTAAATCAACTTGTTCCAGATGATTATTGTAAATATGAGCATCACCTAGTGTATGTACAAAATCACCCGCTTCCAAACCACAAACCTGCGCCATCATCATTGTAAGTAGAGCATAAGAGGCAATATTAAAAGGTACACCTAAAAAGATATCAGCGCTACGTTGGTACAACTGGCAAGATAATTTCCCATCGGCCACATAAAATTGGAATAAGGCATGACAAGGAGGTAAAGCCATATTTCCAATGTCAGCTACATTCCAGGCACTTACGATTAATCGACGAGAATTCGGATTGTTTTTTATATCATTTACCAATTGAGAAATCTGATCAATATGTTCGCCATTTGCTTTAGGCCAAGAGCGCCACTGATAGCCATAAACATGACCGAGGTCACCATTCTCATCCGCCCAATCATTCCAAATCTTCACCCCATTATCTTGTAGATATTTGACATTGGTATCACCATTCAAAAACCACAATAGCTCATGAATAATAGATTTTAAATGAAGCTTTTTGGTGGTAAGTACTGGAAAGCCTTCTGATAGGTCGAATCGCATTTGATGACCGAAAATACTAATTGTTCCGGTTCCTGTTCGGTCACCCTTTTGGTTACCTTCCTGAGTCACTTTCTCTAGCAATTCGAGATATTGGCGCATAGTTGTTCAAATTTTTTTATAAAATTAGTTTAAAGTTAAACTTTCCTACGGAAGAATGTTTCTCTCTACTAGATATTTCAGTCATCAACTTATTAACATGAGTGTTGAAAACTATTTACGAATGGGAATATTGAAATAGACTTTTGCTTTTAAAAATCATAATCTTGAAAATATTTTTATTTAACTCAACATAAATCATTAATTTAAAGAATCCTTACATTATCTAATAGTTTAAAAACTAGGTCAAATGCTCATCAAAACCTACGGAAGTGCTGTGTATGGTATTCATGCCACTACCATCACAATTGAAGTCAATGTTTTTAACGGAGTTCGCTTTTTACTAGTTGGTTTAGCCGACAATGCGGTGAAGGAAAGCCAGCAGCGTATTGACTCTGCATTACGAGAAGTTGGCTATAAAATTCCAGGTAAAAAGATCATTATTAATATGGCTCCTGCTGATATTCGTAAGGAGGGATCGGCTTACGATTTACCCTTAGCAATTGGAATATTAACAGCTACAGAACAAATAAAATGCCCCGACTTACAAAAATATGTGATTATGGGTGAGCTTTCGCTCGATGGCAGTTTGGTTCCTATAAAAGGTGTTTTACCCATGGCAATAAAAGCCAGAGAAGAAGGATTTGAAGGTCTGATTTTGCCTTTGGAGAATGCGAAAGAAGCAGCTGTCGTTAATAATTTGAATGTCTACGGTATTCAGAATATTAAGGAGCTGATTGATTTCTTTAACGGAGATGCTGAGTTGAAAATCACAGAAGTAGATACCAGAGCTGAGTTTTATTCTCACCTAAATCATTTTGAGCATGACTTTGCTGATGTTAAAGGGCAAGAAAATGTGAAAAGAGCTCTTGAGATTGCTGCTGCTGGTGGGCACAACATTATTATGATTGGGCCCCCAGGTTCAGGAAAAACAATGTTGGCCAAACGAATTCCGGGAATTTTACCCCCTCTTAGTTTACAGGAGGCACTAGAAACAACCAAGATTCATTCGGTAGCTGGAACACTTGAAAAGGAAAGTGGTTTAATGACTAAACGACCATTTAGAAGTCCTCATCACACAATTTCTGATGAAATATTCGGATATAAGGTGGCGATATAGTTTAGTGTGACACACCTATAGGGGAGAGGTTATTATTGATGTTCCCAACAATACTTAGAATCATTACTGCTTTTTGTTTCTACATCTTATTCCTTTTGATTTAACAACCCCTTTACATTGTACTGCTGTAGAGTTAGATGTGGTTATATGCTGTTTTAACGGTGCTTGGCCAACTTTGAAATACCAATTAGACTTATCTATACCAGATTCTAGTTTCTCTTCTAAATCATCTGGTAACTGTGGAAAAAAATCAATTCCTGTAAGTGTCTCTATGCAATCAGTATTGACGACAAACTTAGATAGTGGTTCTGAACTTTTTCCATTTTGCACTAGGAATGCTATCATCTGACGGTTATCACCGTCTCCTGTTAGTACGATCTTGTAATAGTATTGTGGTATTGCTACATGATTATTACCAATTGTAGGAGAACCTTTCGTTAATACAGGACCAGTAACCACATATATTTTTCCATACTGTTTTGCGTATGATCTTACAAGGCTTTCTAACTTCTTCCATACACCCCTGTTAAATGATCGAGCTTGCGGTGACATATTGGACATATAGAAACTTTCATTCATTGCAATAGAGGAAAAGCTCATATCAGCAGCAGGAGCTAAATGCCCTCTGTCATATCCTGACCTTCTGTAATCTTTTAATGTTGCAGAACCAGTTGATACATCTGAATCTGATTTAAATTTATCTGACCTTTCGACTACTTTTACCGTCTCTTCTGTTGTTAGTTCATATGCTACCCATTCAGCTTGCTCATAAGTCTCGATATAAGAGAGTGTGAAGTTTGAATGACTTATTACCTCACCATTTACTGTTGGTAAGTACATATTATCTTGTGAGTAACCAAGATTAATATAAACGAAAGATAGGACTAATAGGAATATTTTTTTCATAGAACTGTAAGCTTAAAGGGGAAGTGTTTTTGAATGAGCACAAATCTAAACCTGGAGTTGTAACAACTCAATCCGGGTTACAATATAAGATATTAATATCAGGCACTGTGTTAATCCAACCGAGAATCAGAAAATGAAGGTTCATTAACTATGGTAAATTATTAATGTTCGCCAAGGCACACTTAATTTCGCTTTGCTCTTTTTCTCTTAATAATCCACAAACGATACTTTACATGAATAATTATTTATTTCATCTGTTAAGTACCAGAATGAAATTGCATAAAATTGGGATAGATTGAGATTTACGGTTATCTTCGTTTTTGTTAAATAAAGTAATTTTAAACTTAAAGAAAAATGAAAATTAAATCTATCCTTGTACTATTAATATTATTATCCGTGTTTTCATTCAATGTAAATGCACAAAAGCAATTTCTTCAAAGAAATCTAACAAAATCAGTAGTTTCCTCATTTTTCAATGTTTCAAATGATAATATATCAATGACAGAAGGAATATATGATGAAGAGCAAGGGTGTTATTTTGATGCTTGTATAGAGGGGTATAGTAGTGAAATTGGAGCTGAAGTAACATTAGAATCTAACATCGAAGGAAAAATAGGGTCAATTGTGATAAGTTATAGAAAGATTGTTTCAATTGAAAGATATAATGTTTTAGTAAATCAATACTTGTCTCGAAATGTTGGAATAAAATGGTCAGAAACAGGAGTGAAAGATATCAAAAAGACTTATACTTTAATTGACAATACTTGGCGAAATGATATCCTTACAATTAGGGGAACAATAACAAGTGTATTGACAGGAGAAGGTAAAATCTCAAGTTATTGCCCTGCAAAATTGTTGTTATTGTTTAACTCAGGTGCATTGTAATTTGATGAAATTATAATTAAAACCTCTCATGGCAAACATGAGAGGAAACGGATTAAATATATTAAACTTGAACGGTCAGAAGAAAGGCTATCGTTAAAATGCCCTACAAATATTGAAGCACCTCCACCCAATTATTTATGTTGGGACTTTCTGAAAAATGTTATTTATTCCTTTTGTTATCACTGCACCAACTATTGCTCCAATCATTGAAATCTAACTGGATCATCTTGGATACATCCACATTTCAAATGATAATGAAAAGATTAATCTTTGTATTAATTTGATCTCGAAAGGTCCAGTTTTAGGGTATACCTATATCATGAACCTTTAATGATTATATATTAGCTACAAATTCAAGGATTTCACGAGTACAATATTACAGAGTCTAATGTTGTACTTATATTGTGACTGTAATCAATAAAGTGAATGACTATGGAAGCAACATATATCAGAGTATCTACAGCTAAGCAGAACGTCATTACTCAGGTGAATAAAGCAATTGGCCAACAGTACATCGATAAGATCCAAGGAACAACGCCATTTGCAGAACGACCACAAGGAAGCCGTTTGCTGGGTGATATCATCACTGGAAAGGTGAAACATGTTTATGTGAATAGAATTGATCGTTTAGGCCGTAATGCAGATGATATTCAGGATATAATCAAAGTATTTAAGGAATATAAATGCCAGTTGACAATTACATCAATGGGTAATATGCATCTATTTGATAATGGTAAAGAGAGTTTCACTTTTAAAATGATGGTGGCAATGTATTCTCAGATAGCAGAACAGCAACGAGAGGAGATTAAGGAAAAAACTGCCGAAGGAATTCAGTTAGCAAAGGAAAGAGGAGTATATATAGGTCGCAAAGAGGGGACAAAAGAAAGCACCGATAAATTCTTGACCAAGCACAAGAATATCGTCAACTGCCTTGAATCTGGAATGTCATTGAAGAAATCAGCCGATACGCTAGGAGTGAGCAAAACAACCGTTGTGAAAGTTAAGAAACTATTATAGAAAGAGTTATTTAAAAGGATTTTGGGAAGACGATGTTAGCTAAGCATATTCCAAAACTTATACCACGTAATTATGAATTAAGGGTAAGGCATACCATTTGTGTAATAAACTAAATATGATTTATGCATACAATAATATTCGTAAAAACATCTGATAAACAATACGATAAGCGAAATACCTAAACTGTTTTTAGATTACCTCTATTTTTAAAAGGAATAATTAAAAATACGTAACAGTACTCTTTCTACATCTTCTCACACACTCTCAGGGAGCATACAAGACTATAATACAGCATATTGAGAGGTATGAATTACACGAATGGTATGTGTGACTACACAAACGGTATGTCTATTACACAAACTGTATGCGTCATTACACAAATGGTATGCCGATTACACAATTTGTATGTCCCCAAGAAGCAATGAACCAACTTAATGTGAAAACTACCTTTACCATGATCAGATGGTAAGAAAAGAACTATTTGAGCTCTCAACACATTGGAAGTCGAATATTTTATAACAAAAAGAAAGTACTGGTAGCCGTTGAACGTTTTGAGAGATAGGAATAGGATTAAACTTACTTTCTAATTTGCCTGATACGAAATGTACATATCAGGACGAGACAATTACTTTTTAAGCCCAACCTTAAAGATTGGGCTTTTGCTTCATTAAATGTAAATGGTGTCAACTTTAGATATTCCCTTAATTTACCAATATAATTCATTGTTAATACTGTAGTATTTCCGAAATCATTTCATGAAAATTTGGAAGAGAAGGAGGAGCTGGAGGTAGTAATGATGGGACTAAACCTACGGAGATCTTATCACTTGGATTCGAAATAAATAGTCTTCCTGCCGATTCAAAACTACTCTTATGAAGCCTCTCCTCTGCTTTATTAATTAGAAATTGTTCATCTACAATTTCATTACCTGCAATTTTTTTACAGAAAAAACGAGTCCCCATATAATTAACATCAATACCAGCCTGTGAAGCAAGCTCATCTATCTTATCATTTAATATTCTTACTGACTTTCTATTCTTGTACTTGTCATATTTACTGAGTGCTCCTATGATAAGCGAACGGTCCTCATTCGTCATCTCCCAGCCATATGTCTTGTATCCGTAGTCAGCAGCAACACTACAGATATGGTCATAAACTTCTTTTGCTTCATCCCACATTTTGTTAATCTCCTTCTCTATCCCCGATGACAACGCTGTTGATGCATGCTTACCTGTTACTGTTTTCTTATATAATTGATTATTATTTTCATGATTATAATTACTGTCATGGTTAACAGATTCAGAGTTACCAGATTCCTGTTTTTCGGATTCAGGCAAACTTCCCATATTTAAGGGGTTTTCGTTAACAATCCAATGAGTACCTTTTACTCGACCTTTCTCGCGAATATCTTCACGTATTATATAACCATACTCCTGAAGTTTCTTCCATTCTTTAAAAAACTTATCCTTGCCAAGACCTGTATGTTTTTGCAAGTAGGTGGAGTTAATAACATACTCATTACTCTGTGAAAGTATTAATGTCATCATTCCAATTTGATTCAGTGAGAGTCGTTTGTCTCGTATCATCTTATTATCAATTTTGGTATAGAAGTTCTCCTTACCATCATTTGTGGACCTATTGTACGTTGTCTGATTGTTCATCACTATGAAGCGTTGGAGGGTTAAACAATACCTTAATAACTTCTCCAGATTTAACCGCATTTCTGAATGCATGTCTTCCAATCTCCATGAATGTTCTTGCCTGTTTCATGTTTTCAGCCCTTTTCCCACCCGGCAGTAGGTAATAATGTTTATTCTTCATCTTCAAATATTAATACGTTAACACGAAGTAACACAAGGTCATTAACCTATGTTACTTTGTTTTAAATTTAATTAGTGAGGGTCAATACCCTCTTAATAGATATATTTGAAAATTAGTGCGCTGGAATGCGCAAGGAGTGCAACAAGAAGACTTCTATGTCGCAGATTACAAAGTAAGGAAACTATTTCCTATAATGAAAATCTAAGGTGAAATTAATTGGAAAGCCCACTATTTGAGAACATTCCAATCTAGATATGAGGAAACTATGAAAACCTGTATTCCTTGAATTATTGTTTTAAAGTGTGTTACAAGCACGAGCAAGGTATATTACCATACGAAGTCCCATATCTTGAGAGAAAATACCCCACCCTTTTTCTCCTCACACATAATACAATATCGATTTTTAAATAAATCTACTCTTTCAGGAAATGAATGACCTTAATCAGATCCGAAAGCGTAAGTAATTGACCAGACATCCTAGTATCGTAGTTATTAACAACCATAGGTACAATCTTTCGGGAAACTATCAATCTCACTATATTAACAATAACAAGCTATAAACCATAGCACTGCAAATCAGATTATCAGTAATGTTTACACAATATAATTGCCGAGAGGTTGTACCTCCAACTAATATTCAATTGCAGCTTTCTGAATTAATAATTATTACTAGATAGTTAAGGTACTGGTACGCAAGAAAAAAAAAATGAATAAACCTCTTTAGATGAAAATCTAAGTTCAACTATTTAGGGAATGGAATCATCTTATATAACAATTATTGTTATACGATAAGCTCTTGTTAATCAGGTGTTGTGCAAGAGGGTATAACAAGGAAAATTACAAATCGGTAGTTGGAGGCTTGAAACACTATATCATATATAATGACAAAAATTATATGTATTCTGTGCACAAGCATGTTGCCCACGAGGCCTAATAATGCCTATTTCCCAAATGCATATTAATAACATCTCAATTGATAATGTAACTGCGATTTTGATCAGGTTATTAGCTGTTGAAATGTTACAATATAGCTATCACACGACACAACATTATCAATTATTAGTTAGATATACAATCAATATTAACAATAAGCAACACATTATTTTGTTAGTAAAACACACAACAATTCTGTTCATTGCAAACTTATTAATGTGGTTATCATATGAGAGTGGATGGAGTTCAAAAGGAAAATCGGTGTTCGTCATCAGTTGTCAACAAAACTCACGCCAATCTATTACTACACTTTATTAGCTTTATTTTAGAGGATTAAATAAAGAGTAGTAATCCCGAAAAGGTTCCGCTTCGCTTCAGCTTGTCATGTTTTTTGTGTTCCTCCATCTTTCTCACTGCAGCTCTTTTGTTCTTGTAAACACTTCCTTTCGTACCTTCAGTCAGTACTTACAAGCCCAACCGCTACCTATGTTAGGCTCGCCTGCTAGTCGCAGCGCTCTACGGTTTTGTCCGAGTTTTTGACCTTACCCACCATCCAATCCTGATCAAAAACATTGCCATAACCTTGCTGTAAACAGTAGCTGTAAATGGTCTTCATTCTTCAGACAGTTTCTTACACCAACCGCTACTCCACTCGCAGGCGGCTCGCACTACGTTCCCTTCGCTTCAATCGAAATCAGCTTCGTACCTACTCTTCTTTCAATTTTCACACTTCCCTAGCTCAAGGCTGTTTTTCCTAAATTTAATCTTCATGAAAAGTTGAGGCAATAGAAGTTGGTTTTGATAACACTTAGTTGCAATGCTTTCTCTCGTCATAAGCCACTATATTCACCTCATTGATAACTGAAATAACGTTCCGTGTATGGTGCGTATCCCGCAGGGTATGGATTATACACCTTATTAGCAGCTGGCTTTTTTATCGATTTCCTTTTGCACGATTGTGAGTCTTGCACAACATCTCACAGTTCTTTATATCTGTTGCTCCACCCTTACTCCAAGCAGCTACGTGGTCGGCATCCATATCAGCCATGCTCCAGATCTTTGTTTTGTTGGCATCATGCCCCATGGTGCAGTGTGAGCAATTTGAAACTCCTTTCTTTTCTGCCTTTGTCTTTTGTTTGGCGTAGGTCGTTCGTTTGGTCGATTCCTCAAAAACGCGTACTTCAAGCAGTTTTATGTCTACCGAACCTCCAAGTATGAACTCAAAAACACCTTTTCGACTTTTGATATAGGGGTCACTATAGAGTTTTTGGACTTCTTCTGACACCTTTTTCGGGTCGTAGCCTTTTTTATGATATGCTTCATACAAGCGCCCCCACTCCAATCTGCGCATCTCTTTTTCCACATCTATGAATACACCAGAAACCCAATCCATTACACTATTGAAATAGGTTTTCAACTCCCTGATGTTGTCATCATAGCGATGTCGGCTCATATAGGGTACGATGTCACCTTTGGTCACCCAATCCAATGCACATTCCAAAAAATCCTGCCTGTTTGCAGTGCCAGAAACATAAGTACTCCATTTTTGGATGTTGGCATTTTGACTATTGCTGAACTCCTCTTTAGCTAATGTTACAAAGGGACCAGAAAATACAGCGTTGTTTATCTCTTGGTCATTGAGTGGTACACCAGCAATGTTAATAGTGCGAAACCAATTTTTAATTTCAGGTTCTTCTCCTTCGCATTCATAAATAAGCAGTTCCGCTTCCAGTATCTTTTTCTGCTTACTTGCAGCGATACCACTAAAATATTGCTCCATTCCGTTCTCATCCTTTACGGCAAATCTGTTCGTTACATAGCGTCCAAAACTGGTAATACGCTGCTGTCCGTCCAGAACTTCATACTTGCCATCACTTACCTTATTGAAATAGATAAGTCCCAGCGGATAGCCCTTTAGTATGGACTCGATAACGGCCACATCCTTCTTACCATCTGCATATATGTAATTGCGTTGGTATTCGGGTTGGATGGTGAGCTTGCCTGATAGCCCGAACAAACCCTTTACCTCCAGCTCATTGTAAATAAAGCCTTCGCAGATGTCTTTGACCGTGATGTCGGTTCTAAGTGTTGTTTCCATACTTATCAATTCTTTCGTTTAATTAGGATGCGACTATAAAATCTCTTGTTATTGATGTACCCTCTATCGAGTTTTCCTTTCCATTCAGAATTGACTAAATCAGGTAACAATCCTTCTTTTACAGATGAATCACTTCCAACAATTTCAAATTGCTCAGGACAATATTTATCCAGAAAACTTATAGGCACACCCATTACTCCATCATAGTCCAAGGGTATTGCGTCTGAGAAAGGAACTTCAATAGCGTCATAGTTGTCGTATTGTTCGTAAGCAGCTTTTTTCTGTAGCTTCTTGTTAAATCTTCGATTATCGGCCATGGACATCAACTTTAGCGGTTGATGACGTTTGCCGTGCTCTATGTTTGTGAGCCAAAGACAGTTATTTGTAGCAATAATTCTATTTCCATCACTATCAATTCTAGCTTCAGTTCCATATAATTCATATGATTCGGGAACAATGAAACCAGATATCCACCTTCCCATACCCGTGCCTAACCAAATATTGTTGTCTTTAATTGGCGGAAAAACTTCTTTGTACGTAATAGCATTTATGTTTCCAATTATGGCAAATAGTTTATTGGCTTCCATAATCCATACCAGAAACTCACGAAACAATGAAAATGGCGGATTGGTAATGATAATATCAGCTTCATCCCGTAAGGCTTTAACTTCTTCACTTTTAAAATCACCATCGCCTTCTAAGTATTCCCATTCTAGATCATCTACATCAATCTTTCCATTTCCAGAAACATCATGTGTCAGTGTAAATATTTTTCCATTGGTTTTGGTCTTATTGCTATCGTATTGTGGTGCGTTTACTTCAAATAGAGTTGTTTGATAACCAGCTTTATATGGTTTACTATCTACTGCAAAGCTCGTGCTAATGAGTTTCTTCAGACCAAAATGCTCAAAGTTTTGCGCAAAGAATTTGGTGAAATTACTCCATTCCGGGTCATCGCAAGGAAGCAGTATAGTCTTACCTTTGAACACATCAGGGTTGTAATCTAGATAGGCCTGTATTTCCTTCTGTATATCAGAATACTGTGTGTAGAACTCATCGTTTTTCGCTCTTTTAGCTGCTGTTAGATTTATGTTTGCCATTATTCTTTTGTTGCATGTCCAGTCCAGCGGATTTGACAGTTAATTTATTTTAAAAGTTTTTACACATTTCAAACTCCGGAATAGGTTCTTTGTTTCCTTTTTATACTACCTGAGTTTCTATTCTCTTTTATCGATTTTTCTATGAATTATGAATAGTCTATCGTACAATGAATAAGCACAATTTCCTGCTTCATCTATATAATAATTTCCCTTTATGGGCTTCCCTTTAATCATAGGGTTGCCATTTGTTTTTTTCCCTGATGACCCAGTAAATGTTCCATTTTGTTTAATTTCTTTATAATTATCGTATTTCTTATGACTTTGTAACCCAAAACCATCTTTCATTGATAAACCGATAATCTCAAATTGCTCAGGAGCATACTTATCAAGAAAAGTAATCGGCACCCCCATTACCCCCTCATAGTCGCTTGGAATGAGTTTGACAAGAGGTACTTCAATTGCATCATAGTTGTCATATTTATCAAATGCCTTTTTTGTGGAAAACTTTACAATGTCCACCTCAGTCATTAATGGTAAGGGGTTATGACGTCTTCCATGGTCAAGGGTAGTAAACCAACAAACGCCTGGCACTCGATTTACTTTTTCGCCATTTCTCTCACGTTCAAACTTGTAGCTGTCAGTATACTCAAATTCATCAGGTACTTTGAAATACATTCCAGTATTAAAATTTGTGGCTCCTAACCACATTTTTTTATCCTTGATAATTGGAAATATTTCCTTGTATTTTAGCGCATTCATATTACCAATAATTACAAACTGTTTATTGGCTTCAACGATCCACGCTACAAAATCACGAAATAATGAGAACGGTGGATTGGTAATGATGATGTCAGCTTCATCTCGCAGATTTTTTACCTCTGGGCTGTTAAAGTCGCCATCACCATCCATATAATTCCACTCCAAGTCGTCCACATCTATTTTTCCATCACCGCTTTTATCATGTGTTAGGGTAAATATTTTTCCGTATTTTTTGGTCTTGCTGCTATCGTACTGAGGTGCATTTGCCTCAAACATAGTAACTTGATATCCACCTTTGTAAAGTTTGCTATCTACCGCATAGCTTGTACTAATGAGTTTCTTCAGACCAAAACGCTCAAAATTTTGCGCAAAAAATTTGGTGAAGTTGCTCCACTCGGGGTCATCACATGGCAATAGAACTGTCTTACCCTTAAAAACATCAGGGTTGTAATCTATGTAAGCCTGAATCTCCTTCTGTATATCTGGGTACTGTGTATAGAACTCATCGTTCTTAGCTTTTTTTGCTGCCGAGAGATTACTGTTTGCCATTCTTCTTCAAATTAATTTTATTCTGTTCTTCTTAATTATCATTTCAGCTTGTTGCCAGCTTATGTGTAACATCAATATTGATGTTATTTCTTTTAAAAGGTGACGATACACAGCTAATTTGGGTGTATATGTTCACCTTATAGTTTTTATCTGAGACATCTTATATACTGAAATGTATAAGATTTAAGTAAAGCTATCAAATTCCAACTAATATTGATATTGTCAAATCAAATTGCTTAATAATATTTTCTGATTAAAACTTAAGCAAATCAATTCAACTGTTTTTTTAGGGTTGCGCTGTTCTGTGAAGAGGCTTTTAATACGGTGTCAATCTTTCACTTGGTTAATTTAGGGTTAGAGAGAGTTATAACAAAAATATTAAACCGCTTTGATGACGTAGGTAACTATGCCCCAGATAAGGAATTCGTTTTCATCTGTGACTTTTATGGGTGAGAACTCTTTGTTTTCTGGCATGAGCAAGATGTAATCTTCTTTTAAGTGCAGTCGTTTAACCGTGAACTCCCCATCGATGAAACAGACAGCCACCTTATTATTTTGAGGTTCTAAGCTTCGATCAATAACCAAAAGATCACCATCATGTATGTTAGCATCTTTCATACTATCACCTTCAACCCTGGCATAGAAGGTTGCCTCTTTGTTACGGATGAGTTCACTATCAAGACTGATATTCTTCTCGATAAAATCATCTGCTGGACTTGGGAAGCCAGCATGAACACTTGAGCCAACCAAAGGGATTGGTGTTGGGGAGTCAGTAGAAACGTGATAGATTGTAAGTTTAGATTCGTCAGTCATTGCACTTGATCTTAATGATGTCACTTAATTTGGTTGTATAAGATGGAGATAGTCTCTCTTGCTTCATCTTCCAGGTTCGACCAAGGTCTTGGCAAGCCAGCTTAACCTTTCCATTCTTGTATTTCCTGTTGAGCTGATCCATGGTTTTAAATAAGGCAGTATGCTTGGGGTTTTCAGAAGTAAAAAAGGATAGTTGCTTTTCAGTTTCATTCACAAAGTCGAGTACAATAACCCCAGCTTTTTTGTAGTCATATCCTTTAATATATATCTGTTTTAAAGCCGTCTGAGCGTGTTCTACCAAATCTATTGTAGAATTAGTAGAATAGGGCATCTTAATGGTTATAGACTTGTGATACTGGGGCTTATCCTTCTGAAAAGGACTGGTGTGAATGTAAACCATAATAGCTGAGCATGAAGACTTCTGTTTTCGTAACTTTTCAGCACAGGAAGCTGCAAAGGTGGATACGCGTTCTCGAACATACTGAAAATCGCTGCTTGTTCCTTCAAACGTCCTCGTGGTAGATATCGATTTCTTAGGTTTGACTTCTTCCATCAGAATTGATGGGATACCCATGAGATCATGTTTAAGACGTAAACCTACTACTGACATTTCTTTACGAACCCAGTAATCTGGTTTTTGAGTGAACTCATAAGCCGTCTTCACATCATAGGATCGGAGCTTTTTTGAGTTCTGTCTTCCTATTCCCCACACATCCTCAACCTGACACCATTTTAAGGCTTTGTCACGCTTCTCATCTGAATCGATAAGGTAAACACCTCGAGTCCTCTCGTTGTATTTTTTAGCTACTCTATTGGCTAACTTTGCAAGGGCTTTTGTAGGTGCAATACCCACGCAAACAGCAATGCCTGTCCATTGAAAGATCTTATTCTTGATCTCAGTAGCATACTCTTCTAGATCTAAGTAATCGTAACCATGTAGATCAAGGAAGGATTCGTCGATGCTGTATATTTCTACATCAGCAGCATATGAGGAAAGAATGCTCATCACTCGACTACTCATATCACCATACAGAGCATAGTTTGAAGAAAAGACATGCACACCTTTCTTCTCGAAGAGATCTTTAAACTTAAATGCAGGAGCTCCCATTGGAATATCTAAGTCTTTGGCTTCTTGACTACGTGCTACCACACAGCCATCATTGTTACTAAGAACAACAATAGGTTTCCCATTTAATGAAGGGTTGAAGACCCTCTCGCATGAGGCATAGAAGTTATTGCAGTCGACCAAAGCATACATGCTGCAAAGGTAAGCGAATAAGAGTGGGATCATTACTCGTAACGTCTTTAATCTTGATCGAAGGAAACGATTGTTAACTCGAAACAAATACTATTATACCAGTTAATGGAAGAAGTGTATTGAAAATTTATTCAATGAAATTCTTGAAATGAATAGGTAGTGCTATTATTTATGATTTGTGTTATACGCATGGCTAGGGTATATTACTATAAGGGCTACCAAACCTAAGAAAAAATAGCCCCACCTCTTTTCTTCTCCTCAGGTTTTACGCAACTATAATCAAAAATATTATATGAAATAATTGTAGAATTTACTTTGAAAAAAAATCAAACTAAGAAATATTATGTAAGTTTGAATAACAAAAAATGTCTTATGAAGAAAATTTTAATAGGTTTAATCCTAAGTATAGTAGTGGTTTTCAGTGCTAACTGTCAGGATAAGAAGTGTGTTAGCTTTGGTTTAGTCCGCTTGGAAGAGAAGTCTATTAATAATTATCAGAGTACTACGTTTGAGTTTACGGAGCAAGCTCAGATTAAGTTTGATGAGGTTAGAAAATTTATTGAGTCAAAAGGTTACAAGTACATAGGTAAAGATGTGGGTACAGATCTAATTGATGGTAACACCTGGGAGCACAATATTTACCTTTTCTTCAACCCACTAAAGACCAAAGGCATAAACTTAGATTTTGTTCATATGCACACCGTAATACGCCCAAATACTTATGAACCTAATGGGATAATTTCAGATCGGTACTACCTTAAAGTTAGGACCAATATTACCAAAATAGCACCTCAGGCAGACATCTAACAAATTAGATTATAGTATTTATATCAAAAGCCGTTATAGTTTGGGTAAACTATAACGGCTAGAATTATATACTGATTATCAGCTTATTTCGCTTTTAAGAAAGCATTCAATTCTTTCTGATTTAAGTTCCGCACAAGTTTTAATACATTATGGAACTGCTCATGAGGTGCAATCAATGATAGCCCTTCATTAATTATTAATATCAATCTTTTTTGTATTGGTTAGAGAAAATGGAGTAGCATGGAAGTTTCTGTCAAAAATTCTTTTGTCTCTAGAACTGATAAAATTGATACTCTCCTCTCCAGTCTTTATGAAAAATTTAACCTTATAAGCAACATTATCTTTCCTTTGGTTAAAAGGAGTCTCATTCAGCGGAATATTATAGATTTCGATCCGTCTAATACTTTTAGCAAACTCTCCAATTAACTGATTACCATCTATACCATTGTCCGGAGAAAATTTTTTAGGTTTTTCAGGGGTGATTTGAAGTTTTTGTCTTAGAGATACTAATCGTACTTCTGCCTTCGTTAGGTCTTGCTGGGATGTTTTTGATAATTCCGCAAAGGCTATCTCTGGTACAATTTTTTTCATATATCCTTTAGTTAATCTTAACAATTCAGAATTTATTACATCTATCTCTTTCTCGAGGTTGGCTATTTTAAGCTTTATAGTTTTGTTGTCTTGTTCAACCTTTGATAATATCTTATCGAAATCAAAACTTCCAGTTTGTGTATGACAGAGGAATGTCAGTAGATTAAGTAGATCTATATTAATACCTGTTAAATCACAGGATTTAGTCTTATATCCACTTTTCTGACTTAGGCACTTGTAAGCGTTATCTCTTAGATTACTCCTTCGGTGCATAAACATCGGTTCACCACAGTTACCACAATATAAAAGTCCTTTTACCAAATTAATATTAGAGGCATCTTGAGCATACTTATTAGCCTTACTCTTAATAATGGACTGTACCTTTTCCCATTTCTCCACAGGTATAATAATATCAAGGTTGTAAGGTACTTTTTCGTCATTATGATAACGTTTGCCTTTATATAAAGCATTCTTTAAGATCGTGTTTATAGTCTTATCAACCCATTTTTTATTTTTACGTGTGGGAATACCTATTTCGTTTAAATGTCTTGCAATTTTAAGCATACCCACTCCAGCGATATATTGATCATAAATCAGCTTTACAATTTGAGACTCTTCGCAGTGAACAGCTAATTTCTTTTCCTTTGAATAAAACCCAAATGGTTGAACAGCAGCGTTTGCTCCTCCATTTAACTTGGAGTTTCTTAATCCGGATTTTACTCTCATTTTCATTGTTTCTAGTTCTGTCTCAGCAACACCTAGAAACACTGAAATTATCATGGTTGCGTTATTATTCTTTGATCCATCTTCATTAAGTGTCCGGATGTTTTCCTTTTTGGAATGCACACATACGCCTTGATCTATAAAGTCATATAGAATATTAACTGAATTTCGAAGGTTACGACCAATCCGACTTAACTCCCAAGTTACGACATGTTTGATGTTTTTCTCCTTTGTAATTTGTTGTAAAAGAGTCATGCCTTCTCTTTCATTTGCTTTCTTTGTACCGGAAATGCTTTCTTCAATAACTTCTACAATATTCAACTTTAGAAGTTTAGAATACTCTAATAATTCTTTTACCTGTCGTTCAGTGTCTTGTTTAGATGTAGATACTCGTGCGTATATTATTGCGTCCATAATTTTTTAACAAATATAACACTTCCCCTCATTATTACAAGCAATAAGCGACGTTGCACTTGTCGGAGGTGGTACAGTTCCAAAGCCCGGTGAAATAAGTCTATCGCACAACGGTGTGCTTTTTCTCGATGAATTACCAGAATTTAAGCGCACTGTGCTTGAGGTCATGCGACAACCTTTGGAAGATAGAACCATTACCATATCACGTGCTAAGTTCACGGTTGATTATCCAGCAAGTGTGATGTTAATATCATCGATGAATCCTTGCCCTTGTGGTTTTTACAATCATCCTGATAAAGATTGTTTATGCCCTCCTGGAATGGTTCAAAAATATTTGAGTCGAATATCAGGACCACTTCTCGATCGTATTGATATCCATATTGAGGTGACACCTGTTTCATTTGATAAAATTTCGGATGAACGATTGTCTGAAAAATCATCCGTTATTAGAGAAAGGGTAGAAGCCGCACGTCAAATTCAAATTGAACGTTTTGTCGATGAAGAAGGGATGCATAGCAATGCAATGATGAGTTCTCGACTTCTGCGTAAATATTGTAAACCCAACGAAGCCGGTATGCAGCTTTTGAAAGTAGCAATGGAGAAGGTTGGCCTTTCAGCACGCGCCTACGATAGAATCCTAAAAGTTTCACGCACTATCGCCGACTTGGCTGCCTCCGAAAATATCGAAACTGATCACCTGTCTGAAGCGATTCAATATCGTAGTCTTGATCGTGATGGATGGGGAGGGTAAAAATTAATGTTGAATTATAAATTATTAATGATTTTGTTGAATGTATAAGGGGGCTCCATGTAGTGCACCTTTTGTTTTGCTCTTGTTTGGGTGTAATTCGTAAAGTTATCGGATAACTATTAACATTTACGAAAATTTATCCGATAACTATCTTAATGGTTTTGGCTTAGGGTTCCTATAGCTATCGGAAGCAGTGGAAACCCTGCAGCTGATTTGGTTTTTGTGCGGTTGGGCGATAGTTATCGCGATAGAATGTTAAGCCTTGTCGTTAGTATGAAGGCAAGCCCCAAATTAGATGGCGGTAAATACTCAATTTTCAGGAATAGGGGAAAAGAAAAATACGATTGTGTTGTTTTCTATATTGTTTTTTTACTTTTGTTATACAAATTTTAAGAGCAGGTAACTGTTTGGTATTGAAATTGAAAAATATAGACTAATGGGAAATAAATTAAATGATCCTATTGGCCGATTGATGGGCTTACGTTATAAGTCGCATCCTTGGCACGGGATTGATGTTGGTGATGATGCACCGAATTCTGTTATGGCATTTATCGAGATGGTGCCAACTGACACCGTTAAGTATGAAGTTGATAAGGTGAGTGGTTTTTTAAAAATTGACCGTCCACAAAAATATTCAAATGTTGTACCAGCTCTTTATGGTTTCTTACCTCAGTCGTATTGTGGTAAGTTGGTAGGTGAGTATTGTAGCGAGAAATCGGGGAAAAAAGATATCAAAGGTGATGCCGATCCATTGGATATTTGTGTGTTGACTGAAAAGTCGATTGCTCATGGTGATATTATTGCTGAGGTACGTCCTATTGGTGGTTTTCGTATGATTGATGGCAATGAGGCGGATGATAAAATTATTGCTGTTTTAAAGAACGATGCGACATACGGTAATTACAATGATATCTCAGATTGTCCAGAGGTGATTGTAACCCGATTAAAGCATTATTTCCTGACTTATAAGGATATGCCTGGTTTGGAAAAGGAAGCCGAAATTACCCATACTTATGGTGTTGATGAAGCCAAAGAAGTCATTACACGTTCTTTGGATGATTATAAAGCGCGATTTGAAAATCTGGAAGATATTCTTAAACACGTATAATTCGAATCTTCCCAATGTGAAGTTTGAATTTTTAGATATAAAAGGAGCTCTCGATTCGTCGATGAGCTCCTTTTTTTTATAATACATAAATAATTTTTGTTACTTTTAACTCTTTATAGCGAGTCAACTACTGTTGACTTATAGATTTATGTTAGTATAAATAATAATTATGAATGTTTTATGCTTACTTCACACACAATTTGAAATTTATTTCGTTTAATGGGAGATAAGGAGAATTCAAAAATTAGAATCAATGCTCTATTGAAAGAGCTGGATAGGCAACAGCTTGAAGTCAAGAAGAAAAAAAACTTGATTCGCGTTATTGTATCTGTTATAGTCGTCGTATCTCTAGTTACTTTTAGTGTTGTTTATAAGAAATCTGACAGTCATAAGAGCCCAATCATCCAGGTTGAGCGAAAAGGTGGTGATATTGTTAAGGAAGAAAAACTTGTAAAAAAACAAGTGAAAACCTTTCAACTCGTTTTTGAAAACTTTAATCAATATCCCTTAGCTCGTTTTTTTAGTGAAAATGAAGCTCTTTCTTTTCAGCAAGAAATTAATAAATTAAACTTGCCCAAAACTTTAATTCATATTGATAGTATCAAAGGAAAAGAGAGGGTTTTAACAATTTCATCCAACTACCGTTATTATATCCAGTTTGGAATATTTCGGAAGCAATTGCTTTCTGATTTACCAGAGAATATGATTTATCTCCATCAGATAAAAGGTGAGAATTTATACAAATATCGCTTAGGTCCATTTGCTAAAAGTTCACAAGCGAATAATTTAGTTAAAAAACTAAATATTAAAGACTATCTGATTGTTGAAGTGTCAAAATAATCTTAAACATATTTAAAAGAAAAACCTCTCATTCTTATTAGAAATGAGAGGTTTTTTTTGATGTAATCCCGATTAATAGAGTTGTGCATGGCATTCAGAACAAAGTTGTGTCTTCCACTGTTTGTCGATATCGATTGGATGCATAAACTCTAATGGTTTATCTATGCTTGCATTTTGTATCTCCCCTGTTTTACCTTGCGAAATGATATCATGACAAAGATTACAATCTCTGGATATTTTCTCCCCTTTTGCCGTCACGTGCTTGTCGTTATGACAACGGAAACAACCATTTGTTTCTAAATGGCCTAAATGATTAGGATAAGCTTTCCAACTGACGCCCATTTCAGGGAAAATATTCGATGTGTATCCCTTCTTAATTGCAGTAATTGCCTTACTTATATCCTCGATATTTGATTCAAGTATCTCAGGATACATCACATCGTAATATTCTAATACCTGACTCTTAATGGCTATCATGGCACTGTCTGTACTTGGATAATCTTGATTAAGAATATCCATACACAAGACTTTAATGTCTGGTAATTCTTTGGAAATATCTCCAGACGTTATAATATGATCGATGAAATTTTGAGGATTGTGATAGTCATGCGATGGTCTGTTATGACAATCTAAGCAATCCATTGTACGTGTCTGCAGACTGTCAATTTCTTTCTCGCTAAGTAAATTATCTGGCTCAAGGTATAATTTAACCTCTCCCGTTTTAAGATTGGTATATTTTACCCAAGGTAATTTCTCTCGATTTTTCGATGAGGCGATGTATTCAATCTTTACGTCGGTATTGATATGCCAGTGAATCCCTTCAGATATCCCATTTGCGCTGAGACTAGCACTGGTTTTTATCTTCATAAGGATATTGTGATCTGTCGTTGTTTCGTCAGCTAAATACGATCTTTTGTTTTTCAACTTACTGTCGTAAAATTTCTGTGGCCAATGGCATTGCTCACAAGTTTCTTGTGCAGGGCGCAAGTTTTCCAATGGAGTAGGAATTGGTTTGGGATACTTTTTAGCGATAACAGAATACACTTGGTATAGACCTGATAGTTTACTTCTCATATACCAACCGGTTCCTTCTCCCACATGGCACTCAACACATTTTACACGTTCATGTGATGATTGATGATAGGCAGTATGTTCTGGAGCCATAACTTGATGGCAAAGTTTTCCGCAAAATTCAACAGATTCGGTGTAATGAAAGGCATGGTAACTTCCCATAGATGATATGATCATTATAAAAGTGCTACCGATGATGAAAACGATACTCGCATTTCGGGTTTTCGGGTTATTAAAGTCGACTTTAGGCCATTCTAATTTGTCTTCGGGGAGTAGATGTTTTTTAAATTTACGGTTTGTTCTGATCATTCCAATGGGAATCAGAATTAAGCCACCAACAAAAAACATGGGGAGGATGATATAGATCAATAGCCCAATGTATGAACTACCAAGATTATAAAAGAAGGAAAGAGCAAGTAAGAATCCAATAATAAATAGATTCATTACAGCAATACCTGCTCCTAAAAGAGATAGCCAGTTTCTAGCTGAATTTGGGAGTTTCATCTTGATTAGATTTAAGTTAACTCCCAACAAATATTGGGAGGAATTCACCCTATATTTTATCTTAAAACCCTATACTTATATCATCATTATGAGGTGTTAGGGGACTCTAAAATGTCATTAAATTAATGCCAACCCGTAACGATACTTATGAAATTACTTATAGGTTTTTTACCAATTGTTGCAAAGTATAGATGGATAATAAGGAATATTGAAATAAAGAATCCAACGATAGCGTGCAGTAGAGCTGTTAAAAAGATCCCACTCATATTATAGGCTTCTTCAATAATAAGTTCGGGAAACAGAAGGGCAATACCCGTAATAATAATAACAGGAACCAAGAGATACATAACAGCAACGTAGGTGTATTTTTGGATTGGATTGAATTTTCTTTTCTCTGAAATTGGGTAAGGTGGTTCTTCATTTTTAAACAAACCGAATACGTAGTAGCGTAATTGTTTAAATAGACGTTTACCTAAACCTTTAGGTTTTATTCTATAATATTTTTTGTTTGATGTGACCATATTACCAATGAAAAACAGCAAGTAACTGATTGAGACAATTATTCCTGCATAATTATGAAGTGTAACAGCTAAATCGAATCGTATCAATTCAAATCCTGGCTTTGCAAATTGCATATTTAGACCTGTGTAAATTAATACAAGAATTCCCAATGCATTTATTGCGTGCCAAATGCGTAACCATACCGGATATAAATATATTTTTCCTTCTGTAGCCATGAAATCTATTTTTTTATAATTCTGAAAAAACTATGAACAATTACTCCAGCAATAACTGCCATGAAAATAAGCATACTTAAAAGGTTAAGCATCTCGTTTTGGTAGGCTCCAATTACGTAGGATTTGTTAGAAAGAATTACGCCGACTTTTCCTTCTTCACTTCTAGCTTGAATGTTTTTATACTTATATAATGATGCATTCAAATGCGAATTGGCTGTATGACATTCTACGCACAATTTAAGAGCCTTTTCTTTCGGTAAAATATTATGTGATATCATTAACGAGTCCACAACTTGAGTATGACACTCAATGCAACGTACATTCTCGAAATGTAATTTCTGATTAGGTAGCCAATTGTGAGTTTCAATTAATCTTGGATTTAAACTGTCAGACATCAAGGAATATTTTGATGTGTTATCGTGACAGGAAATACACATTTCGTTACTGAATTTTACAATGTCTTTAATGTTACCACTTGTTCGAGCCGTTGCTTGATAATAATGTTGATCATGACATTTAGAACATGTGAATAGCTCACCTATTGCTTGCGCATGAATACTTTTATTGAACTCTTCTTCAATTTGTTCAAATTTATAATCTGCAAAATTTTCATCTCCCCCATGACAATCGATACATGTTGAAAGAGGTTCGAGTTTAAGCTCTCCTTGATGAGGATAGGTTTCGTAGTCAGATGAATGACAATCTATACATGCAAAAGAGCCGTGAACACTAGCCTTTATTCTTAAAGAATCTAAGATGAAATATGGGTTCATTAAGCGCTTTTCGTTACGCTCAGTCCAATCATTATAAATTGTGTGTGTCTTGTTAGAATGACAACGTAAGCAATCATTATCAGCTTTAAGATTCACTGTAAATGAAGCTAAAAAGAGAAGAAGGAAATAAATCCGATATTGAGGGAAACGCATATATTAAGAATAAAGTAAAATTCCTGAAATACAGAGCACTTCAGGAATTTATTAGGGTTTATAATCTTATTTCAAAGTTCTTAGATAGTTTATGATTGCCCATCGGTCTTCATCGTCACCAATCTTTTTTTCGTAGTTTGGCATTTCGTCTCTACCAATAAATGATTGATAGTATAGAACACCATCAGATTGAGCTTGAACTTCTGCATTTTTAAACGAACGAATAGCAGTTTTCATACTTTTAGCCTTAGGCCCATTAGCTTCCCCTTTGCCACCATGGCATGATTTACAGTGCTTTGAATAAAGCATTTTGCCGACCTTATTCAATGATGCATCATCTTTAAAGGTATTTTTCATTGTTTTGTACTTTGCAGGGATTTCCCATGGTCCACCCATTTTTTTATCCTGAGGTAAAGCAAAAGCCATGAATAGTGCACCAGCTAATACCAGAGATAAGCCTAGAAATATGTTTTTGAATCTTTTCATAATTTTAAATTTTAGAGATTAAAAATTCCACAATCTTGTGATTGTAAAGCCAATCATATAATTGTCTAAGTCAATTTTACTATGGTTATTCACCATGATATCCTGCTGGACTAAACCATTAGAATTACCCATGTAAATTTGGAAGGCGTGTGTACTAGTAGAAATTTCATAACCAAAGGAAAAGTTTGGTTCTGGATTTTCATAATTGTCAGCTTCTGAATCTAAGTAGCCCAAATCAAGTGGCATATCAAGATTGAAAATGATAGATCCCTGAGGTGAAACCTTATATCGACCATTAAAGTGCACACCAACTTTATCGTGATACATTCCTTTATTAATTAAATTGTAGTGAGAAAAACTAAGGCCTGTTTGTAAGCTTAATTCATCCGAAAATTTTCTGCCTACAATTACTTGAGCAAAAGAAGATAAGCGATCAGAGGAATTAAAATCATCGTGAAATTGATCTTTATCTCTTCCATCAATGGCGATATTTCCGTAAAAAGCAAGTGCAACAGGAACTGTATTGTTTCTTGTTTGCTCTAGTATGGTCCATTTCGCATTAAAATCGGTGGTCATATTTTCTTTAGTTGCTCCAATTCCAATTTGAATGTTTTTTGCCACAACGTAGCTTAATCCAAGTCGAATATTCGCACCTGATGCATACAAACCCCAAAGATCAGAACGTCCATTTTCTACAGTCCCAAATTTGTGTTGAATGGCAAATTCTAAAGTGTTTACGGGTTGAATAACGGTCGTTTGATTATCAATTAAATAACCGCTCTCAAAAGGTGATCTTACTGGTTTGTCAACCTTCTTGGTTTCAGTTTCAGTCTCTTGAGCAAGAACGCTCCCAAAAGCAAAAACAAGCAGGCATGATAATGTAAATATTTTGTTTCTCATAATTGCATGTGTTTGATTAGTTATCCTTAGCTCCTTCAGTAATCCATGTTAATAGCAGAAGACGTTCTTGTGAACTCATATTTTCTCCATGACCGTCCGTTGAACGTTTGTAGATTTCGCTATCAGCTGGATTTGCTGTATTTATAAAGTTTCCATCCTTAAGGTTATCATAGGCAGACCCTGTTATTAAAATAGGTGTTCTGCTATCGTGACAGTCTATACACTTAGCTTGAAAGATAGGTTCGACCTGCGTTGAAAAACTGATCGGATTATCTGGATCAGGTTCTGGAGTTGGAATATCTTCAACAATATAATCGTATTCGCAGGCAACTAATCCAATCATGAAAAGGAAAGCTAGTACTTTGAAATATCTTTTCATATGGTTATAATTTTAATAAGAATAATAAGATGTTTACTTTATTCCTTAACTCCTTTTAGTAAGGTGTAGCAATAAGCTTGCCATCTCTGTATCAATTAAATAATGTTTCTTTTTATGAGAATAGAAACATCCAGTTTTATCTATAAAGGAGTTGTTTAATATTAAATTAAACAACTCCTTTTTTGTATTTAAAAGTTATCGAATTGCTTATTATGGAGCAGGAGTTGGCTCTAATGCTAAGGCCTCAATAGAGTTTTGCAATAAAGCTTTTATATATTTAGGGTTATGAGCTCCTAAACTACGATCTTCATCTAAACCAACATAGTTAAAAAATGCACGAGCTTGTACAGTTGGATATATTCCTGGAACTACACCGTATTCACCAGGCAGAGTTACTAGCTCTATTACTCCAGTTTCTTCATTTAGTTCATATATTTCCTCTTCAGCGAAACCAACTACGCCTAATCGAACTAATTCGTCTCTTAAAACTTCAAGTTTTGCAGCAACGTCAGTTCTTACACCTCCATAATTGAAGTCGATATTATCAGCTTCGTGACATGTGTTACATGCTAATAAAGATGGTTTCCATGAGTGTCCGCCTTCACCTTCTTCAGTATCATATTCTGCCATATGACAACCTGTACATGAGGCTTGATCTAAATGTTTTGCAGAACCAGCTTCAGGATAGTCAACAGAACCTTCAATTTCAGCAAAGCCGATACCAGCTACAACATTAGCCTGAGCACCATGATGAGGCCCCCAATGTGTACTTGAGATATTGAATGTATCTTCTCCAGGATTGGTTAAAGCAGGTTCACCTCTTCTGGATTGATGACAATTAGCACATAAATTTGAGTTGCCTTTTAAATCCATAGTTACGGTTTTATCAAATATTGGATTTATAGGAGCTTTAAGTCTTAGAGCATAATCTGTTGCTTCCATTGTCTCGTGTAAGCCATGACATGTCGCACACTCCCATGCAGTAGGGTTTGTAATATTACCAAGAACTTCGCCATTGTTAGCAAATTGTACAAAACCTTGATGAGAGTGACATGCAGCACATGAAGCACGTCCACCAGCATAGTCTACAGCATTTATTCCAGAGCTGTGTACAGACATAGAAAATTGTGCATCGATGTTCGCTTTGGTTTCGCCAGAGTGACAAGCCAAACATGTAGCATTGCCATCAGTGCCATCAACACCATCAGTACCAGCAGCACCATCTGCACCACTTAAACCATCAACTCCTGCAGGGCCTTCACAAGCTGCGAATATTGCTCCTACTGCAAGAAATAGAAGCCAGATTTTAAATTGTTTTCGTTTCATAAGATTAGGGGATTAAGAATTAATTACATAAAACTACTGATTACAGAAAAAAATCTCCCATGATGTGCAATGACAGTAATCTATTGTAATATTGATTCTTAATAGAAAAAGAGGCGATAAGAATTTTGGTTTGAGTTGATATTTATCACTATATTAGAAAAAGAATTATACCTAAATAAACCTATATGTTTGGAAAAGGAACTGATGTTTGCTGTGGAACTTGTCCCCATGCATGGCCAAATTTCAAAAATTTATCGCCTGTTGAAATGACTGAAATGAGTCAAAATCGGTTTCAATCGAGTTTTACTGCAGGAGAAATGATATTTAAAGCAGGGTCACCTTCATCCAATGCCGTCTTTCTCTCTTCGGGCATTGCTAAAATATATTTAGAAGGATTTGATGGCAAGAAAATAATCCTTGGTTTATGTAAGCCGGGTAGATTAATTGTAGGTCCTGGAGCCTATGTTGACTCAACCCACCACTATAGCTTAGTTGCATTGACTGATGTTAGAGCTTGTTTTATAGACATGAAACTGATTAAATCCTACGTGCAATCTAATCCCTTGTTTAGTGAAGGATATATGAAAGATATTAGCGAGAAATCATTGCGTACTTTTTATAAAATGATGAGCCTTGTTCAGAAAAAAATGCCGGGTCGTATGGCTGAAGGTCTTTTAACTCTTGCTGACGAAGTTTTTCTATCTGATGAATTTAAACCAATTCTTTCAAGACAAGAATTAGGCGAATTTACAGGAATGGCCAAAGAAAATGTGGTTCGTATTTTGAAAGAGTTCTCTAACGAAGGAATTATCAGTACGAATGGTTCAACGATAACGATTAAGGATAAAGAGAAGTTGAAGTTGATATCAGCTAATGGCTAGTTTTATTCTTTTTCATTCCGGAAATGGATATTACAAAAATTCCTACTATTGTAAGTAATCCTCCAACAAATTGAATCTGACTAGGTAGTATTCCCAGAAAAATAAATGAGCCTAATATAATGAAGAAACTTCGGCTTGTTATAATGAGTGTCACTTTTGAGGCATCAAGATACTTTAAAGCCGAAAATGTTAGTATGGTACCAAGGAATGGTCCAAATAATGAGCCTATAAAGATATACAATACTGATTCGCTAGTATAATGAGGTAATTCAAATGTATAGAGATTATAGAGTACAAAGCTAAACCACAATGCTATATTGCGATATAAGGTAATCATAGACGAAGGTAGTGTTTTGACTTTTGATTTTGCCAAAACAAGACTGATTCCATAGAATAGAGCAAAGGTAAAAGTCGCTAAACTTGCAGGGCTACTAAGTTCCTTTAATTGAAAACCTGATTCAGTAAAGTTGATTAGTCCAACCCCTAGTATTGTTAAAAATACACCTGCTATTTCGGGATAAGAGAACCTCTCCTTAAGAAAAAAGAAGCCAAGTATAATGACAAAAATTGGACTGGTATTTGCCAAAAATGAAACGATAGTTGGGTTTGGAGTCAATTGAATAGCAACAAAAAAAGCAGAAGTAGCAATCAATTCTGAACAAGCAATTAAGAGTAAAGTCCGTTTAGATGCTTTTGGTAAATTTTTGAATGAATTATTATTCTTTTTATACCAGTTGAATAGCGTATTCCATAGTAATGCAAGCCCAAACCATAAGATCCCAAAGCTAGCCAAACTCACATCTTTCATTGCAATCTTACTGAAAATGTAAACATTCGAAAATGTGATGGTTGCTAAAAGTGCTATTAAGGAACCTTTTAGTTGTTTTGATTGAAGCATGGAAATGTTTATTCAATTATTTCGATGCAAATGTAACTTATTTATGCTGAGTTTAAGGGCTGCATTTCAAAGAGATCTTTATTCCGATATCTAGTTTTATTCAACTCTATTTAGTTGGAATCACTTCAGCTTGTATCATTGGATTTCTTAAAACACCTTTTCTCTGTTTCCATTTATTGGTGTAATATTTATGATTCCAGCCTTCAATATTTAATTTTGTTCTGTCGCCAGTTGTAGCACCCAGTCCTATCGAATTTGAAATGTTCCCATTTATATATTTACTTTTAATGTAGCCATGTTTTAAATAATAATCTGCAGAAAATGCTTGAACTGCAACCAGTAGGCCTTCTTTAGGGAAGTCTAAACCATATTGGCTTAAATCGATGCTTACCCAATGATTTTTATTAGGCTCTAAGGCTGCAATGATCACTTTAGGAGTGATCTCTTCTTTAAAAGGGAAATGGCCTTTATATAGTCGCACTAGAAAAGGTCTATACTTCCAGCTTTTATTTCCAAATGAATGCATATAGACTCTAATGGATTTGAGTTTGCTGCTTTCACCATTGTATGGAATAAACAATCCGGCTTTGTTTGAAAAGCCTATTTGGGAAGATCTAAAGCTATGCTTAATTAAGTTCCCTAACTTATAGGATTTCGTTTTTTTTGCTTTAATTGAAATTTCACCAATTTGGTAAATCTCATTTTCAAGTCTTATTTCAAGATGCTTTATTAGATCAATGCAGTTGATTCTTTTTGTCTGATAGCCAATGCAACTAATGATAAGCGTGTCTATATCCGTGAAGTTGGGGTAGTCGATCTTAACCAAACCATCTTTGTCTGTCATGAAAAGATAATCTGTTGTTTGGGTTACAACTTGCAGATGAACAAATTTCAGTTCGGTATTGTTTGTTGATAATACCTTGCCACACCAATTGAGATTTTTAACTGAAGCTAATGCTTGAAGATTTAGTGAAATTAATATCAACAAATAAATAATTCGCATAATTCAATTAATTAAGGTGTGAATATTTATACTCTAATGTATATAACTAATATTGTTATGTTTTATTACATGGTTTTTAGTATGAATTGAAAAATCACACAAATTTTCAATTTTAATATCTATTGCTAACTTGCGTGTCTATGGAGATAAATTTATTGTGTGCAATGATAGCCACTTATTTGGTGAATGTTCCCTTTGGTTACATTCGTCAAGGTTTTAAGAAATATTCCGTAAAATGGTTTGTAGCCATTCATTTACCCATTCCTTTTGTCATTTTATTTAGACATTTTTTCGATGTGGGGTACGAAATTTATACCTACCCATTTATGCTGTTTGCTTTTTTTATGGGTCAGTTTTCTGGAAAGAAAATTCGTATGTATAGGATGAAAAAGAATGAAATTAAAGTGGTGAGTGAAACTCCAAATAAATAAAATAAAAAAAATGGCTACCTCTTTCGGGGTAGCCATTTTTTAATATTATGAGATAGATTTTATAATCTTTCCTTAATCTTCTTTGTTTCTGCTTCGAAACCTGGTTTTTCCAATAAGGCAAACATATTGCTTTTGTATGCCTCAACACCTGGTTGGTCGAATGGGTTTACATCAAGAATGTAACCGCTAACACCACAAGCAATTTCGAAGAAATATAGCAATTCGCCAATATAGAATTCGTTTAGCTCAGGAAGCTCAATTCTGATGTTTGGTACACCACCATCAACGTGTGCTAGTTGAGTTCCTAATTCAGCCATTTTATTCACCTCGTCAACTCTTTTCCCTGCAAGGAAATTAAGTTTGTCCAGGTTGTTTTTGTCTTTAGGAATAACAACTTTATATTTAGTTTTAGCAATAGAAAGAACCGTTTCGAAAATGTTACGCTGTCCTTCTTGAATGTACTGACCCATTGAGTGCAAATCGCTCGTTAAATCAACACTAGCTGGGAAAATACCCTTGTTTTCTTTTCCTTCACTTTCGCCATATAGTTGTTTCCACCATTCACCAATATTGTGAAGTTTTGGGTTGTAGTTCGCTAAAATCTCAATACCTTTTCCTTTAGAATAAAGAGCATTTCGAGTTGCAGCATAAAGTAGAGCAGGATTTTCTTCAAATTCTGTTGCTACAGTGAATTCCTGCATCGATTTAGCACCTTCAACTAATTTTGTGATATCGTGACCTGCTACTGCAATAGGAAGTAAACCTACTGGAGTAAGAACAGAAAAACGACCACCTACATTATCAGGAATAACAAAGGTTTTGTAGCCTTCTTGTTCAGCTAGAGTACGAAGAGCTCCTTTTGATTCGTCAGTAATAGCAACGATTCTTTCTTTTGCTTCTTCTTTACCTACACCTTCTTCAAGCAATTCTTTTAACAAACGGAATGCAAGAGCAGGTTCAGTCGTTGTACCCGATTTAGAGATCACACAAATTCCGAACTCGATGTTCTCAAGAATTTGCATTAGCTCATATAGGTAATCTTCGCTGATGTTTTGTCCAGCATAAATAACCAATGGATTTTCGTTGTCTGCCTGAAGCATATCAAAGTTGTTTGCTAAAGCATCGTTTACTGCTTTAGCGCCCAAATAAGATCCGCCAATACCAATCACAACAAGAACTTCGACGCGTTCTTTTAGGTTGTTAGCTGTTTCTTGAATATCCTTCAATTCAGCAGCTGTAATTTGTGATGGTAAGTTAACCCATCCCGTATATTCGTTGCCTTTACCTGTTCCTTCATGAAGGGCAGTTAAATGCTTTTTACTTTCTTCTTTGTACTGAAAGATTTCCTCTTTGCTTGTAAAGCTTAAGGTTTTGTCGATACTTAATTTAATGTGTTCCATTTTCTTGAAATTAAGTTTCTACACTTTCCTAAGTTTCATCCCCCTCAAAACTCCACAAGGAAAAGTAGATTTATAATAATTGATTTGATATTTTTATCTTAATTCTTCTGTCAATAAAGTTATCTCTATTGTAGGAGATATTTTATCATATAGAATATTGTAAACAGCCATAGTGATTGGCATGTGTACTTTATATTTTTCGTTTATTTCTTTGATACATTTTACGGCATAATACCCTTCAGCAATCATGTGCATTTCAAGTTGAGCCGTTTTAACTGAATAACCTTTCCCAATCATTGTTCCGAATGTTCTGTTACGGCTAAATTGTGAATAACAGGTTACCAAAAGGTCACCTAAGTAGGCTGAACTTTTAATATCTCGGGTGATAGGATGTACAGTATCTACAAAACGCTTAATCTCTTGAATGGCATTTGATATAAGAACCGATTGGAAATTATCGCCATAACGTAAGCCATGACAGATTCCTGCTGCAATGGCAAACACATTTTTAAGAACGGCTGCGTACTCAGTACCATAAATATCATCTGATGTGGTTGTCATGATATAGTCACATTCCAACTTTTCAGCTAAGAATTCAGCTTTTTTATTGTCCTGGCAAGAAATTGTTAGGTAGGATAAACGCTCCATAGCAACCTCCTCAGCATGACATGGCCCAGAGATAACACCAATACTTTCGGTTGGAACCTGATAAATATGATGGAAGAAATCTCCAATAATCATATTCTCATCAGGAACAATACCCTTAATGGCTGAAACGATAAATTTATCCTTAAGTTGAATCGTTAGCTTTGATAAGGCATTCTTTAAAAAAGCCGATGGAATGGCGAATATAATTAGGTCTGAATCTTCAACGATTTTATTGATGTCGTTGTAAAAACGAATTTTATCGATGTCAAAATCAACATCAGTAAGATATCGAGGATTGTGTCCCAATTTTTTGAATTGAGAACTCGTATCGATATTTCTCATATACCAGTTGAGTTCTACATCATTCTCCCTAAGGATTTTTGCAATGGCAGTGGCCCAACTACCTCCACCAATAATGGCTATTTTAGAAGATTCGTTCATGTAATAGGTTTTGGTTCTCAATAATGTCTTTCAGATGAGAATGACTCACCCTTAAGTGATTTCAAGGCCTTGGTGCTTAGCGACTCTATAATGATTATAGAATGACCTTGAAGAAATATGATCGCCCTTTTCTGAACGATTCCATTAATTGTATGATTAAAGCAGTGAAGCCTGAATTACATTCAAGCTTCAAAGTTTTAATCGTATGTTGAATGAAAAATTAAGCTAACCAACCAGCGACTTCGTCTTGGCTTGGGTTCGTTAATCCCATTTTATTTTTCTTGTTGATTCCACAAATCTCTTGGTGGAATTTAGTTGCTTTAATCTCTTTGATAGCAGCAACAGTAGTGTAACCTGCTTTACGGATAACCTCAACCCATTCCTTAGAAATACCTAAGTCAACGAATTTTTCGTCACCATCAACTACAGCCTTTTTCTCTGGTCGCATTTGTGGGAAGAATAAAACATCTTGAATAGAATGAGAATCTGTCATCAACATAGTTAATCGGTCGATACCGATTCCCATACCCGATGTAGGAGGCATACCGTATTCAAGTGCACGAACAAAATCCATATCGATAAACATCGCTTCGTCATCGCCATTAGCACCTAATTTATGTTGCTCTTGGAAACGATCTAGCTGATCGATAGGGTCGTTAAGCTCAGAATAAGCATTACATACTTCCTTACCATTAACCATTAGCTCGAAACGCTCAGTTAATTCTGGATTCTCGCGATGTTTTTTACACAATGGCGACATCTCAACTGGGTAGTCAGTAATGAAAGTTGGTTGAATGTAGTTACCTTCACATTTCTCACCAAAAATCTCATCAATCAATTTACCCTTACCAAAAGATTCATCTACTTCGATACCTATTTCAGTACAGAATGCGAGAAGTTCTTCCGTTGATTTTCCTGTAATATCAAATCCTGTAAAGTGTTTGATAGAATCAGTCATTGAAATACGCTTGTAAGGACGTTTGAAGTCAATTTCCTTATCGCCTAATCCAAGTTTAGTTTTACCGTGAAGGTCAAGAGCAACTTTCTCAATCATCTCTTCGGTAAAGTCCATCATCCAGTTGTAGTCTTTATAAGCTACATAAATTTCCATTACAGTAAATTCTGGATTATGAGTACGGTCCATTCCTTCGTTACGGAAGTCTTTAGCAAACTCGTAAACACCATCGAAACCACCAACGATCAAACGCTTAAGGTAAAGCTCATTTGCAATACGCATATACAAAGGAATATCCAATGCATTGTGATGTGTCTCGAATGGGCGAGCAGAAGCTCCACCAGGAATAGCTTGTAGAATTGGCGTCTCAACCTCAAGATAACCTCTGCTATTGAATAGCTCGCGCATTGAGTTGATAATTTGAGAACGCTTGATAAATGTATCTTTCACCTTTGGGTTAACAACCAAATCAACGTAACGCTGACGGTAACGTAACTCAGGATCAGTAAAAGCATCGTATATTTTTCCGTCTTTTTCCTTTACGATAGGAAGTGGACGTAATGATTTTGATAGCACAGTTATTTCAGAGGTGTGAACCGAAGTTTCGCCAACCTTTGTTTTAAATACATATCCCTTAATTCCAACAAAGTCACCAATATCCAAAAGCTTTTTGAATACTGTGTTGTAAAGAGTTTTATCCTCATCTGGACAAATGTCGTCGCGGCTAATATAAACCTGAATTCGACCATTTGCATCTTGAAGTTCCATAAAAGAAGCCTTACCCATAATACGGCGGCTCATGATTCTACCTGCAAGGACTACTTCCTGATAATTATTCGCCTCAGGATCGAAATTCTTAAGAATTTCGTCGCTATACACGTTTACCTTGTACTCGGCAGCAGGGAAGGGATCAATTCCTAAAGCCTGAAGTTCTTTCAGGGAATTTCTTCTAATAACTTCTTGCTCACTAAGTTCTAACGTATTCATCTCTAATCTAATAATGTTAATTTTGATGCAAAGATATAATAATATGCGCAAATTATTAAAAGCAACTGCTTTAGTTAAGAGGAAATCAGCGATTTATTTCTTATTATTGCCGAAAATTCGACAGTATTTAGAATCTTTAAAAATAAAGTTTTTTTATCTGTTGGAGGACAGCTGATATTTTTTTTGAATTTCAGCCTATGTTTAGGCTCAAAAATATAAATTTGCATTTAATCTGTAATTCTAACTAAGTTGTTGGAATTGAGTTTTGAAACTATTAATGAATGGGTTTAGTATAAGATTCTTTGATAGAAAAATTAATAGAAATTGTTCTTAACAGATCAATGATTCGTTCACTTAATTGAATGAAGTAAATATTGAAAAAATGAAGATGAAGAGAAAACCAGATTGGTTGAAAATACAATTGCCTAAGGGCGATGATTACTCATATGTGAATGGCATTGTTCGCGATCATGGTTTGCATACAATTTGTTCTAGCGGAAAATGTCCAAATGTTGGAGAATGTTGGGCTAATGGTACAGCAACTTTTATGATTTTAGGAGATATCTGTACGAGAGCTTGTAAGTTCTGTAATGTAAAAACAGGAAAGCCACTTGAAGCTGATTGGAAAGAACCACGTCGTTTAGCCAAGTCAATCAAGTTGATGAAGCTAAAGCATGCTGTTATTACTTCTGTTGATCGTGATGATCTTGAGGATGGTGGGTCAGGTATCTGGGCTGAGACAATTAAAGCTATCAGAAAGGATAATCCGACTACGACTCTAGAAGTTTTAATTCCAGATTTCAACGGCAAACAGGAAGATATTCAACGAGTAATCGATGAAAAACCTGAGGTGATTTCTCACAACATGGAAACAGTTCGTCGATTGAGTCCTGAGGTTCGTAGTCGTGCTAAGTACGATTTGAGCCTGCAGGTTTTAAAGCAAATTTCTGATGCAGGAATTGTTTCTAAATCAGGTATCATGCTTGGTTTGGGCGAGACTGAAGAAGAAATCTACCAAGTAATGGATGATTTATTGGCTGTAGGCGTTAAGGTAATGACCATCGGGCAATATTTACAACCATCGCGTCAGCACTTAGCTGTTGAAGAGTATGTAACGCCTGAAACCTTTAAGAAATATGAAACTGTAGGTTTAGAAAAAGGATTTACATTCTGCGAGAGTACACCTCTAGTAAGATCATCATACCATGCAGAGCGTCATGTAAAAGCTTTAGATCTTAAAGATTTGGTTAGAAATAAAGCTTAGTTTTTAGATTGATTCAAACACAAAAACTTTTTTTGAGATGAGTAAAGCAACCGTATTTCGTGATCTGTCATCAATAGATTACAAAGAAGCTTGGGATTATCAGGAGGAATTATTCGATGAGGTTTTAAAATCGAAGCAAGCAAATTCTGATTTGCCTGCTGAGGAAAAGAAACTTAGCAATAATTATCTTTTATTCTGTGAGCATCCTCATGTTTATACCATAGGAAAGAGTGGTAAAGAGCAGAATATGTTGCTTGATATGATTCAATTGCAAGCGAAGAATGCTACTTTTCATAAGATTAATAGAGGTGGTGATATTACTTATCACGGACCAGGTCAAATAGTCGCTTATCCTATCCTTAATTTGGAGACTTACGATATGGGAATCAAAAACTATATCGATAATCTTGAACAAGCTGTAATCAATTGCATTGCTGATTATGGAATAGAAGGTCACCGACTTGAAGGGGCAACTGGTGTTTGGTTAGATATTGATAAACCAACTGTTCGAAAGATCTGTGCCATAGGTGTTCGCATTAGCCGATGGGTAAGTATGCACGGTTTGGCTTTTAATGTAAACACTGATTTAGACTATTTTGGATATATAAATCCATGCGGTTTTCAGGACAAAGGAGTCACATCTTTAAAAAAAGAACTAGGTAAAGAGCTTGATATCGAGGATGTAAAACATAACTTGAAAAATCATATCGCTATCTTGTTTGATATGACGTTTAAAAATGAGTAATTTCCCGATCTAAAGATCAAACTATGGATAAAAGATGGGTAATCAATGAGCCGGGAGATGAGGAAACGATTGTATCGCTTTCGAAGTCACTAGGGGTCGATGAAGTTGTTGCAAATTTGCTTGTACAAAGAGGAATCCAAACTTTTGACGCAGCAAAAGCATTTTTTCGACCAAGTCTCGACGATTTGCATGATCCATTTTTAATGAAAGATATGGATAAGGCTGTGACCAGATTAATCGCAGCCTTAAACAATCAAGAACGTATCATGATTTATGGCGACTATGATGTTGATGGAACAACATCGGTTGCTTTGGCTTATACTTTCCTAAAAAAACATTTCGATTATATCGATTATTATATTCCCGATAGATATTCTGAAGGCTATGGTATTTCTTTAAAAGGAATCGATTTTGCAGCAGAAAGCAAAGTAACTTTGGTTATAGCATTGGACTGTGGTATTAAAGCCATGGAGAAAATTGCTTACGCCAAAGAAAAGGGTATTGATTTCATCATTTGCGATCATCATACCCCTGATGAGGTTCTGCCTCAGGCAGCAGCTGTTTTAGATCCTAAACGTGAAGACTGTAATTACCCATGCGATTGTCTTTCGGGCTGTGGTGTTGGTTTTAAACTAATGCAAGGCTTGAGTCAACAACTTAATTGGCCTTTTGAGAATCTAATTCCTTTGCTTGATTTGGTTGCTGTAAGTGTGGCATCGGATATAGTTCCTATTGAAGATGAGAATCGAGTTTTAGCACATTTCGGTCTGATTCAATTGAATAAATACCCTCGATTAGGTCTTAAAACCATCATGAATTTATCTGGGGTTAATAAGGATTTATCGGTCAATGATATTGTTTTTAAAGTAGGTCCCAGAATAAATGCTGCTGGTCGAATTCAATCGGGGCGTCATGCGGTTCAATTATTAATTGTTGAGGAAGAAGATGCTGCAGTATTAATTGGTGATAGTATAAATACGATGAATGAAAATCGTAAGGAGCTAGATCACAGTATTACAGAACAGGCTTTAGAGCGATTAAATAAAGCCGAGAAAACAGAATCTAAGAAGAGTACTGTTCTTTTTGATAGAAATTGGCATAAAGGCGTTATAGGGATTGTTGCTTCACGAATGATTGAATCCTATTACCGTCCAACGGTTATTCTTACAGAATCGAATGGTATGGCTACAGGATCTGCTCGATCTGTTGATGGATTTGATTTGTATCAGGCCGTATCGGCATGTAGTGATCTTCTGGAAAATTTTGGTGGACATAAATATGCTGCTGGGCTCACAATGAAGCTTGCAAACGTTGGCGAATTTACACAACGATTTGAAGAGTACGTTCAAAACAATATCTCAGATGATATGTTGGTGCCTCAAATTAAAATTGATGCTAAAATCAACCTTGCAGATATTACCCCTAAGTTTTACCGTCTGTTAAAACAATTCGAGCCTTTTGGGCCTAAGAATATGACGCCTGTTTTTATTAGCGAAGATGTGGTTGACTATGGTTATTCACGTCAGGTAGGTAAAAATAAGGAACATCTAAAACTATCCGTAGTAGATGATATTCGCGATGCCAATGTGAAAAGTGGAATTGCGTTCCAAATGGGGAAAATGTATCCTAAAATAGCAAAGGGTACACCTTTTAATATTTGTTATTCTTTGCAGGAAAATGAATATATGGGTAAGGTTGAAACTCAAATGATGGTTCGTGACTTGAAATTATCCTAAGGTTTATTAACCAGATATTTTATTTCAATTTCCTTTTCGTTTACGATATAAGCAATAATGTCTTTCATAAAAGAATGGAATTCGCTTTCAAGAGCATCGTAATTCTCCAATAGAACATTTATGGCTAAGTTTGTCTTATCTGGCAGACTAGTATGTCGTACCATGATATTTAGAGCCGTTTTAAGGCCTTGTACCTCGGCGTAAGTTTCTAATCTTCTACTCTGAATAAGAAAGGGTAGGAAGAGCTTTACTCTATTGGGAAGAATCAGGTAGTTCTTCACCAGAACCTCATGACAGTGAGTAACGAATTTGTCAAGACTGACTTGGTGATATTGCTCCCAGTTTTTCGCTAGAAAATGATCGTATACGACATCGGTAACGACACCTGAATATTTCCTGTATCCCTCTCTAAAATATCGCCCACTTTGGCTAACTAGCGGATGTGTGTCTGTATAAAAATCAATGGACCGATGCAGAAGGATGCCTTTCTGAATTTCAGCTCTGTAGTTTTCATGTTTCCTTCCTTTCACAAAATCAGCCATAAAGTTGCCAACCATTATTTTTTCAGATTCGCCAGAAAGGAAGAGATGTGCTAAGAAATTCATGTAACTGTTTTTTTAATATCTTATGAAGATAAGCTTTCGGATGTAATTTTGATAGATCTTCAGCTCATTAATTGCTTGTGATTACTGTATAATTCAAGAAGATATAAAATATCGAATTCTGAATTAAAAGTCAAGTTTTGCATCAATGTTAAGCAACAGTCTTTAAATGAGAATCTTAAATTTCGTCTTTTTCATTTAAAAGTTTAAATTTAAGGGGATGGAACATATTGTTCTGTTTAAGCTTAATAAAAATAATGAGTATTAACTTTTAAAACATGGAGGTTTAACATGGCAATCAAAAAGGTAATTATCATTGGTGCTGCAGGTCGTGATTTTCACAATTTCAACACCTATTTCAGAAACAATCAGGATTATAAGGTTATCGCTTTTACAGCGGCTCAAATTCCCGATATTGATGGGCGTAAGTATCCTGCAGAATTAGCGGGTGGGCTTTATCCGGAAGGTATTCCAATTTATGCCGAAGAGGAGTTGACTCAACTGATTAAAGTGCACGAAATTGATGATTGTGTCTTCTCTTATTCTGATGTATCATATCAGAAGGTGATGAATATGAGTGCTATTGTTAATGCAGCTGGAGCTAATTTTAAATTATTAGGCCCTGGTGATACTATGATTAGAAGTCATAAGCCTGTTATTGCTGTTGTGGCAACTCGAACGGGTTGTGGTAAATCACAAACTTCTCGTAAGGTTATCGAAGAATTGATGGCTAAAGGATTAAGAGTTATTGCCATTCGTCATCCTATGCCTTACGGCGACTTGGTTGCTCAAAAAGTACAGCGATTTGCTACTGTTGAGGATTTAAAGAAGCATAAATGTACGATTGAGGAAATGGAAGAATATGAACCACACGTAAGTCGTGGAAATATTATATATGCAGGAGTTGACTATGAAGCTATTGTTCGCGCTGCTGAAAATGATCCATCTGGTTGTGATGTGATTATTTGGGATGGTGGAAATAATGACTTCTCGTTCTATAAGCCTGACTTGACTATTACGGTAGCCGATCCACACCGACCAGGAGCTGAATTATCTTACTATCCAGGTGAAGTTAATTTACGAATGGCAGATGTTGTTGTCATCAACAAGATGGATTCTGCATCGCCAGAAGGTATTCAAATGGTAAGAGAGAACATAGCTAAGGTTAATGATAAAGCTATTGTGGTAGATGGAGCTTCTCCTATTTTGGTTGATAATCCAGAGATAATAAAGGGTAAACGTGTCCTTATTGTTGAAGATGGACCAACTTTAACTCATGGTGAAATGAAGATTGGTGCTGGAACTGTAGCCGCTCGTAAATTTGGAGCTTCTGAGGAAATCGATGCCCGTCCATATCTAGTGGGTAAGCTTAAGGAGACTTTCGATATTTATCCAAATATTGGTAGTATTCTTCCAGCTATGGGGTATTCAGAGCAACAGTTGAAAGATTTAGAAGCTACAATTAATGGCTGCGATTGTGATTCTGTAATTATAGGAACGCCAATCGATCTGAATCGAATCATCAATATTACGAAGCCAAACACTCGTGTTTATTACGATTTGGAAGAGATTGGTTATCCAAAACTTTCTCACATCATCAATAAGTTTGTGAAAGAACAGGAATTGACTGGTGAGGCGGTTAACTAGATTTGATTTCCTCTTGGATATATAACAAAGAAGGGAGTGCTTGTGCACTCCCTTTCTTTATGTAATTCGTTAGGTCTAGTCTAATATTACTTGACTTCACTACCTTTTATAGCTCTTGATTTATCTGGTAAAATCAGGTTCAGAATAACACCAACTACAGAAGCTAAACCAATTCCTGCCAGTGAGAAATTATCATATGAAATTTGAGCACCACCAATACCAACTGTTAAGATTATTGAGATAATAACTTGATTCCTTGTCTTGCCAAAATCAGCTTTAGCATCAATAAGGGTTTTGATACCAATACTGGCAATCATACCGAAAAGAAGAAGCATGATACCACCTAAAACGGCTTGTGGAATAGTTTTTAGGAAAGCACTTACTTTTCCGATAACTGAGAAGCAAATAGCGGTAATGGCAGCTATTCTCAAGATAGCTGGATTCGTAATTTTAGTTAAGGCTATAGCACCTGTAACCTCTGAGTATGTTGTGTTTGGTGGTCCACCGAAGAAACCTGCAAAAGCAGTCGCAACACCATCACCTAAAATAGTACGGTGTAAACCTGGTTTCTTAACAAATTCTTTATTGGCAACCCCACCAATTGCATACATATCGCCAACATGCTCAATAACCGGAGCAACAGCAACGGGTAGCATGTATAGAATAGCTCCCCAAGAAAATTCAGGTCTTACAAATTCAGGTAAAGCAAACCATGCTGCTTCTTGAATAGGTGCGAAATCAACAGCACCCAATGCGATTGAAAGAAAGTAACCCACAATAATTCCGCAGAAAATAGGAATTAGTTTCATTATTCCTTTTGCATACACAACAATTAAAACTGCAGTAAGCAGAACCACTGAAGCGATTGTCCAATTGGTTTTAGCCATATTTACAGCTACTGGAGCAAGTGAAAGTCCAATAATCATGATAACGGGTCCAACTACAACAGCTGGGAAAACTTTCTCGATTACTCGAAGTCCCCAAACTTTGATTATACCTGACACAATTCCGTAAACAACACCTACAGCAATAAGTCCAGAAAGAGTTCCGGCATATCCGTAAAGCTCAGTTGCTGCAACAATAGGAGCAATAAAGGCAAAACTACTGCCTAAAAAAACAGGAACCATACCCTTTGTTATCAAATGAAAGATAAGGGTGCCGACTCCTGCTGTGAATAGTGCTACTGCCGGATCAATACCGACTAAAAGAGGAACAAGAACTGTTGCTCCAAAAGCAACAAATAAAAATTGTACCCCTAATACGATTTTCTTTGCGGGACTTTGGTAGCCCGCATCTGAATTTCCTGATGAGATCATTAAAATGGTTTTAATTTTTAAACAAACTGGGCAAAGATAGTCAGGAAGTGATGATTCCCAAATATAAAATTCTCTCAAGATTAAAGTTTTATCCCGCAATGCTTTGCGTAAGGAGAGGAATCGGTTTATATAAAATGATCTATTTTGAACTTTTATGAAATTCTTATGATTATCGAGTCTTTTCTTCTTGCCTTGTTAATCACATGAAGAGGTCTAAACTTCTATAATTTTTTCTACTTTTGTTATTCGAAATTCCTAGACGAGTAAAATCTTAAATTTGTACCCAATATAAATTGGGACTTTAATTTTTAATTAACTGATGAAGGTTCATACTGACTTAAATAATTTTTCTGCCTTAAATCCTGTTGTCACCATTGGTACATTCGATGGGGTACATCTTGGACACAAAAAGGTGATTAAACGTCTTCAGGAATTGGCTAAAGATGTTAATGGCGAAACAGTCATATTTACATTCTACCCACATCCTCGCTTGGTTCTGAAAACCAATCAGGATGAATTGCGATTGATTAATACCTTAGAGGAGAAGAAAGTTTTATTGGAAGCTGCTGGTGTTGATCATATGGTTATATATCCTTTTACAATAGAGTTTTCCAAGCTTTCCTATACCGATTTTGTAGAGAAAATTTTAGTTGGTCAGATTGGTATGAAATCTTTGGTGGTCGGTTACGATCATAAATTTGGACACAAACGCAAGGGAACATACGAAGACCTAAAAGTTTATGCTGACAAACTCAATTTCAATATCGAGCAATTGGAAGTCTTAAATGTTGATACCATAGATATCAGTTCTACTAAAATAAGACAAGCATTAGCCGAAGGAGATATTCAAACAACAAATAAATATTTGGGGCATCGTTATTTTATCAAAGGCATTGTTGTCGATGGCAAAAAGTTAGGGCATGAAATAGGATTCCCAACGGCGAATATCGACCCTCAAGAGAGTTATAAGTTGGTGCCTAAAGATGGTGTTTACGCTGTGAAAGTTGAGATTGACGAGGTGATGTATACGGGTATGTTGAATATTGGTTTCCGACCTACCGTTAATCATCAAATGGATAATCGTTCTATTGAAGTGAATATTTTTGACTTTGACCAGAACATCTATTACAAGAATATCAGTATCCATTTTTATAAGCGTATCCGAAATGAACAAATGTTTAAAGGGATAGATGCCTTGAAAGAACAGCTTGTAAAAGATAAAGAAACGGTATTGGCGTTTTTTAAATAGAAATATATCAGAGTATACAATATAAAAGCCGCTAGATTGTTAGAATCTAGCGGCTTTCGTTTTAAATGTTGAATTCAGATAATTACTCTATGCTTTAAAGTGCATGACTCGTTTCTAATTTTTCAGATGTCTTTTTTTTAGTGTTATTCGTCGTTTCAGCTTCAGTTTGAATTCTCATACCGTAGAATGAGCGGTATACAAAGAACAAACCAATTGCTAAGAAAACAACACCGATGTAAGGAGCTATATTAGTCGTTCCAGTTTTGTCAGCTTCAACAATAAGTTCAATTGCAATCTCTGAAGCCAACAAACCAAATAGAGTTGAAAACTTGATTACAGGATTTAGGGCTACTGATGAGGTGTCTTTATACGGATCACCAACAGTATCACCGATGATTGTAGCATCGTGAAGTGGGGTATTCTTCTCTTTTAAATCAACCTCAACTACTTTCTTAGCATTATCCCATGCACCACCAGCATTGGCCATATACATAGCTTGGAATAAACCGAAGATTGCAATGGAAATCAGATATGAAACAAAGAAATTAGGGCTAAAGAATGCAAAAGCCAAAGTCAAACTTAAGATGACAGCGAAGATATTCCACATACCTGTTTGGGCATATTGAGTACAAATCTTCACAACATTTTTAGAGTCTTCTATGTCTGCTTCCGATTTGGTAAGGTCGATATTCTTCTTAATATATTCTACTGCTCTATAAGCACCTGTAGTTACAGCTTGCATAGATGCACCCGAGAACCAAAAGATAACAGCTCCACCAGTAATTAATCCAAGAATTACAGAAGGATCGGTTAATTCAATTTGCAATAAAGATTCACCGTTAGAAAGAATCGTTTTTTTAAGTAAAAGAATAATCGCAAAAATCATGGTTGTGGCACCAATAACAGCAGTTCCAATTAATACAGGCTTAGCTGTTGCTTTAAAGGTATTACCCGCTGAATCATTCTCTTCCAGATTATGCTTTCCAGTTATAAAATTAGGTTCAAAACCAAAATCCTTTTTGATCTCTTCCTTGATATTAGGGATTTTTTGAATTTGAGATAATTCAAAAACAGATTGAGCGTTATCGGTTACTGGGCCGTAACTGTCAACAGCAATAGTGACTGGTCCCATTCCTAAGAATCCAAAAGCCACCAAACCAAAGGCAAAAATACCTGGATATTCACCAAACAGAGTTAAATCCTGAACGATATAAAAAGCTGAAGCCATAAGTGCCATCATAACCATTCCTTTCCAGAATGCACTAAAATTTCCTGCAACCATACCCGATAGGATCGTTAATGAGGCGCCTCCTTCACGAGAAGCAATAACAACTTCTTGTACGTGACGAGATTTAGAGCTAGTAAATGCTTTAGTAAGTTCAGGGATAACTGCAGCAGCCAGTGTTCCACAAGAGATGATACTTGATAATTTCCACCATAGGCCTTCAGGTAGGTCGTTGATTAAAACATAGCTTAATGCATAAGTAACGACTATGGAAATAATTGATGTAATCCAAACTAATGAAGTTAAAGGAGATTCGAAATCAAAATGTTCTTCTTTTGCAAAGCGTATTTTTGCAATGACTTGATTAATCAGATAGGAGATAACTGAAGTGAAAATCATTAAGACACGCATGGCAAAAATCCAAACGATTAGGGTTGATGCAAACTCCACATTAGGAAGTATTCCTGTTTCACCAAACATTAGGATAATGAAAGTGATAAGAGCAACACCTGTTACACCATAAGTCTCAAAACCATCAGCGGTAGGACCAACACTATCTCCAGCATTGTCACCCGTACAGTCAGCAATAACACCTGGGTTACGTGGATCATCTTCATCAATTTTGAAAACAATTTTCATCAAGTCAGCTCCAATGTCAGCAATCTTAGTAAAGATACCTCCTGCAATTCTCAAGGCAGCTGCCCCTAAAGATTCCCCAATTGCGAAACCAATAAAACAAGCTCCAGCACTCTCGCCAGGAATAAAAAGAAGGATGGCAATCATCATAATCAGCTCAACGCAGATTAAAAGAAGACCTACACTCATTCCTGCTTGTAAAGGAATAGACATGACATCGAAAGGTAGTTTTTTAAGGGCTGCAAATGAAGTCCTACTATTCGCATAAGTGTTAATACGAATACCAAACCAAGCTACACCATAGGATCCTAAAATACCCAGTACAGTCCAAAGTAGAATGAGCATTGTTTTAGGAACTGACATGTGTGCCAAGGCGAGGAAGTAATATGAAATGGCAACGCCAATAATGGCAAACAAGATAATTAGGAACTTACCTTGTTGTAATAAATAAGTCTTACAAGTTTCGTAAATAATGTTTGAAACCTTTGCCATGGAATGGTGCACAGGTAGTTTTTTAATTTTATTGAATTGTACCATTCCGAATAAAAGGCCCAAGACAATAACGACAATACCATAAAGAAGTAAGTCCCATCCATTAACTCCGCCAAGTCCGTTGAAGACAGATTGCCTTAAATTTGGTACGACCAGATCTGCTTCGCTGGCAAAACTGTTGATTGGAGCCAGAAGGAGGGCCAATACAGGTAGTAATAATACTTTTTTCATAGGGTTTCAGTTAGGTTTTTTTTGAGTAGCAACTGAAAATATGCAATAATACTATAGACTACAAACTGTTTTTGTAAAAATTATGGCAAGCAGAAAATTTTGTTGATTTGCTTTGTGTTCTGATTTTTATATCTTTAGTATGTGAAGATTAGTTTTTTAACTAAGTGGCTTCTTCGATTATATCTCCCAATACTAATTCTAGGATATTATTTATAATTAACTTTCTGTTTTATGGGAATGTGTACCCAATATGAAATTGGCAGGTTGAATGCCAGATATTGAAATCCTTTTTTAGTTGTAAACTCGAATTGATCTTGATTCTGTATTATGGATTGTTTTATATTTTTTCAAGCTATATTTTGCTGGACCTTTGTGTACAGCGCCTTCATTAAGAAATACGAATTCACTCTTGCACTCAGGACAAACTCCTAAGGCACCATTATTTTCGCTTATTTCCACGTGTTCTTTTATGTTTTGATCATTATGGCAGGTAGCATCAAGAGCTAAAAATCCATCTCCAGTATTTATAATGTAGATACCATGATTATTAATTCCTGCATTGGATGTTGAAATGTCATCTTGATCTAGATAGATCATACTATTTGCTCCATTTAGATTGTAATAATCTAGGTAGATTTCAAAATTAACGCGAGTATTTGGCCATATTTCATTTATATCAGTTCCCTTGCTACAAGAAGAAAAACCAATTAATGTCAGTAGGAATAAGAAAAAATAATGTAAATTTGATTGCCTTGGTCTCATAAATATTGATTTTGGGAACGGGTATAAATTTAAGAATTAATAATTCAACTATGGACGGTGATTGGGGAAATATAGTCTATCTCATATTAATGGTCTTATTTGTTATTGTAGGAGCTCTTAAGAAAAAGAAGAAGGCAGTAGGAAATATTGAGGGTGCTGAAGCTGAAAGATCTGAAGATGATGCGCCAGTTGGTATCGAAAATCTATTTGATACAATATTAGGTGCAAATACATTTGCACCACAAGTAAAACATCCTTATCAAGTTGTTGAAGAAGAATTTGTTGATAATAAGCTAGAGATGAATCTTTTTACTAAAGAAGAAATTGATTCTGTTAAGCAAGATAAGCCTAAGCAAGTTGTTGTAGAGGATCTGAATGATGATGAGGTATATATAGAAGAGTACGAAGAATTTGATTGGAGACAAGCTATAATTTCCAAGGAAATTTTAGATAGGAAGTATATATAATTAAGTTTTTTAGTACTTTTATATCAATGCTAATTCATTAGAGTATAGGTGCATTTAGTTTAAATGTATATATTTGCACCTGAAAGAGTTCCGCAGTGGTGGGATTCTTTTTGTTTTTATATCAAGTGAGCAATAAATAATGCAATTGGTATAATAACAGAAAATCAAACAAAACGATAGAAAAAAAATAATAGGAGGATTTATGTCTAAATATTCATACATAACAGAAGAAGGTTTTAAAAAATTAAAAGCAGAATTGGAGCATCTGCAATCAGTTGAGCGTCCAGAGATTTCAAGACAAATTGGAGAGGCAATTGATAAGGGTGACTTATCGGAGAATGCTGAATACGATGCTGCAAAAGAAGCTCAAGGATTACTTGAGGCTAAGATTTCACGAATTAAAGGGATTGTAGTTAATAGTCGTATTATTGATGAGACTAAAATTGATACTTCAAAAGTTCAGATGTTGAATAAAGTAACGATTAAGAACACTAAGAATGGTGCTGTTATGACTTATACTTTGGTATCTGAAACTGAAGCAGACTTAAAGCAAGGGAAATTGTCTATTAACACACCTATTGCTAAAGGATTAGTTGGTAAAGTTGTTGGTGACCTTGTAGAGATTACCGTGCCTAATGGTGTTATTCCATTTGAGATTATCGATATATCGATGTAATTTGTATTCGATTAAGGGTTAAATAAATTTAGAGCTATGTCAACACTATTCACAAAGATCGTAAATGGCGAAATTCCTTGCCATAAGATTGCAGAAGACGATACGTATTTTGCTTTTTTAGATATTAGCCCTTTAGCTATGGGACACACGCTTGTGATTCCTAAGGCAGAAGTGAACTACATTTTTGATTTAGAGGATGAGGTTTTAGCTGGATTGAATCTTTTCGCTAAACGTGTGGCAAAAGCTGTTGAGAAATCAATAGAATGTAAACGAATTGGGGTCGCTGTTATCGGTCTTGAAGTACCGCATACACATATTCACTTGGTGCCTTTGAATGCGATTGGTGATTTGGATTTTTCAAATCCTAAATTGAATCCTTCACAAGAGGAACTAGCTGAAGTTGCTGAGAAAATTCGTAAGAACTTTGAATAAATAAACCTAGATGGTTTTATAGATACTAGTAGCCGCCATTGAGCGGCTATTTTTATGCCTCGATTTTGGATTTATTTTACTCTGCCGGGATTCTGCTTGATAAAGTCGGACCAAGAGCTTGCTTTTTTTGAGCCTAAAATGGGATTTGCTTGAAAGAAATGACATAGCGCAATGGCTATGGCATCCGTTTCGTCAGAATTGGTTGGGAAGTTGGGGATATTAAAATAGCGTTCCATAATGGTAGCCATTTGTTCTTTGGAGGCGGTTCCAGTACCTGTTACAGCCAATTTAATTTTTTTGGGAGCATATTCTGTAATTGGAATATCACGTTGCAAAGCAGCTGCAATACATACACCTTGTGCGCGTCCAAGTTTTAGCATTGATTGAACATTCTTACCAAAAAATTGTGATTCAATTGACAGCTCATCAGGCTGATATTCATCAATTACCTGAAGTGTTCGTCTGAAAATTCGTTGAAGTTTTAAATAGGGATCACCAAGTTTTTTTAGATCTAGGATGCCCGAAATTAATATGACAGGTTTTTTTTCAACAACTTTAAGTAAAGCATATCCCATGCAATTTGTACCTGGGTCAATTCCCATAATGATTCTATCCTTACTCAAACCTTTTTATTTTAGTTGTGATTTTTTGAAGAAGTATACCTGCAACAATGATTCCCAGGCCTACCCATGTGCTAAGATATATAGTTTCTCCGATAAATAGCTTAATTAGAAAAAGGGAAATGAAAGGGCTTAGAAAAACTAAATTACCAATCTTGTCTGTACTGCTTGAGAGTTTCATGGCTCTCAACCAAAAGATATAGGCTATGCCACATTCAACCAGACCAATGTAAATTGCTGCACCCAAACTTTTAAAATCCGGTAATTTTAATTCGTCTAAAATGATTAGAGTAATGATGCTGTAAATTGCACCAAATACAAAATTTAGAAAGAGCTTCTGAAGATCTTCACGATTATCTTTCGTGTTGAAAATCCAGAATAAGGCCCAAATTATAGAGCTGCCAAGAGCCAAGATAATTCCCCAGGAGTTAGGTGTTTCTATACTTGTAAAAGAACCCTTGTTGGCTATAAGGATAACACCAATAAAGCTTAGGAGAATGCAAGCAATGCTTTTTAATCCGATTTTCTGTTTGAGAAGTGGGATAGAGAGTAGAACAAGCGTAATGGGCCAAATATAATTTAAACTCAAGGCTAATTGAGCCGATAATAAAGAATAGGCTTTTAGTAATATGAAGTAGTAAAGAAAAGGGTTGAGAAAGCCTAATAGTGCAGAATGTAGTAATTCTGATTTAGGCGTTCTCAAAGCTATTTTTAAATTTCCTTTAAAAAAGAGGAGTGTAGCAAAAAAGATCATAGCAACTACAGATGAAATAGCTAAGAGATGGATATAGTTCATCCCCATAAGGGCAATTTTAAAAGCAGTGGCAACGGTCGACCAAGATAAAATTGCAGTCAGAGCAAAGATATAGGCTTGTGTTTGTTTCTTCAAAATTTAGGTTTTGAATTGATATATGATCTTTAGCAAATAGACTAGTGATTTACCCCATCCTCAAACATAGTCGATGAAAAAGTCAGGATATTTGTTTGAAATTTGGCTACAAAAATAGCTTTACATCTTGGTTCAAAATCTTCACGATATTTATCAAACTGAATTTTGTTTTTGAAGAAAAGCTGTAAAGAATAAGTTTGACTACCATCTTCTTGTTGTACCATCACTTTGCAAAAATAATTCTGCGAGAATGTTCCGGTTTCTTTAACTAATGGAATGAATTTATCTTTCATCCATTTACAGAAATCGTGCTCAATTGTACTGTGAAGGATGTAACTTGTGTTGTAAATAATCATTGTAAGTTGGTTTATATAGTCAGCTATTATTTGACGTGTTTATTGTGAATTTGCATTCCTTATAATTGTGTAATGTTCTCGAGCTTCTACGGAATAGATGCTCTCAGGATAATCTACAATTATTTTTTTATAGTTGATTCCACTCTCACTTATTCTATTTTGAAGCTCAAATAGTTTAGCTTGTTTATAGAGTGCTTTTGCAGCTAAACTTTCATAAGGATGTTCCTTGATGATAATATCTAATTGGCTAATAGCCTCTTGGTAGTCTTGTTGCGAATTGTGTATCTCATAAATTCTATAATGCACTTCGTCGCTTAGACTGTGTCCAGGAAAAGCCTTGAAAAACTCATTTAGTTTGACTTTCGCGGAATCTATTTTATTTTGAAAAATTAGATAATCAGCTTCTGCAAAATATTTCATTGCTGAATAAGTTGAATCTAGAATGGTGTTGTCAGAAATTAGTTGAGATAGGTCTAAAGCATCATTGGCTATTAGTTTTGATGTGCTTCCTTTGAGAACATTTAGCTGAGCTTCTGCCCAATCGAGCTCACCTAAATAATAAGACACTTTTGCTTTCTTGAGTTTAGCTTCGTAACCAATTGGGTTGTTTTTATTTCTTTGTTCAATTTGAGAATAGAGCAGTATAGCATCCCATTTTTTATTGTCGAGTAGTGTAATGTCAGCTAATTCAAGTTTGATATTTGATTTATCGCTCTGTCTGACATTGCGTATTTCCAAGGCCGTTTTTAAGAGAGTTGTCGCCTTTTCTATATCATTTAGTTTAAAAGCACTTAGGTTTGCAAATCGAATCAATGTACTTATCGACTGATTGATATTTTTTAAGTTCTTGAAATAATTGGCGTAATTCTCTGAAAGGAACTGCCAGTCTTCAAGTTTGGAATCAAATTTTGTTTCAAGTGAGAGATGTATACTTTCTAATTCCCCTATCAGGGCATTATTGTAGTATTTCGATTCAGATCCTTTTTCAACGACAAGATTGTAGCACTTTTGAGCGATTTGATAATCCTTATTATCATTTGCAGTCTTGGCAAGATACATCAATTTTTCACCGCCATTGTTTTTAATGAGGTCAATAGATTGTGCAAGCGAAAATGCTAATTCGAATTGTTTCTTTTGACTGTAATACCACAGTAGTAATTCTTTATAAACTAGATTGTTCTTGCTATTTTGAACTTGAGTTATCAATTTTGATTTTAGAATTTTATTTAAATCGGTATTGATATTTTGAGATAGAGCAGATTGTAGTTGATTCTGAATTTGCTGCAGTTTTTCAGGTGTAACAGACAAGGCTATCATGTACTCATCAAGCATTTGCTTGAAATTGCGTTGCGACATCAGAATGTTGGCAATCTCGAAATGGAACAAATGATCTTGCTTTAGGATCTGACGCCCCTTTTCATATGTTTTTATAGCAAGCTCATGTTCGCCCTTTCCTCTTAAGGCATTGGCAACCGTAGTAAATTCTCTTTTGTTGGGAATGATGTTTGCAATGGTTTTATTGTATTGCTTCTTAGCTTTAACATCTTCGCCAGAAATTTTATAAATATATCCCAGTTCAATTTGGAAAATCTGATCAGCAGGATGTTTACGTATTTCTTTTTTTACCACTTTTTCCGCCTTCGAATAGTTTTCAAGCTTTAGTAAACAGGTAATATAGTAAGTGAAGTACGACTTGGATTTTGATGTTTGATATAGCTCATTGAAAATACTTGAGGCAGCTTCGTATTCTTTATCTCTATAGTAGCGATAAGCCAATTGGCTATTCCTTTCTTGTGCAAATGCCAATGAAGGAATTAGCAGACTTAGAATCAAGAGATATAATAAATACTTTTTCATGTGTTTATAATTTCATTTTATGGTCACATGGAAGTTGCCATAATAAACATTTTTCTCTATTAAATGTATTAGCGTGGCTCGTTTCAAAAGATAGAAATAAGGTGGCTTGAAGTACTTGTTGTTGAAACTTACTTAATCAAAAATATAAAAACCCGAGAGAAATCCCTCGGGTTTTGAATTGTATATTAAATTCAATTGCTTGAATTGTATTTAGTCAATCATATCGAATCCAGTATATGGGATCAAAACTTTAGGAATTCTGATACCTTCAGCACACTGATTGTTTTCCAATAAAGCAGCGACCATTCTTGGTAAAGCCAATGCAGAACCGTTTAATGTGTGAGCCAATTGGGTTTTCTTCTCGTTCTTTTCTTTAAAACGTAGTTTCAAACGGTTAGCTTGGTACGATTCAAAGTTTGATACAGAACTCACTTCAAGCCATTTGTCTTGACCTGCTGAGTAAACTTCGAAGTCGAATGTTAAAGCAGCAGTAAAACTCGTATCACCACCACATAAACGTAGTAAACGGTATGGTAATTCTAATTTCTTGATGATGCTCTCAACATGAGCAACCATTACATCTAGGGCTTCGTATGATTTATTAGGATGCTGTAATTGAACAATCTCAACCTTATCGAATTGGTGTAGACGATTTAAACCACGAACATCACTACCATAAGAACCAGCTTCACGACGGAAACAAGCTGAGTAAGCCGTATTTTTAATAGGAAAATCTTCAGCTTTCAAAATGACATCACGGTAGATGTTTGTTACTGGAACCTCAGCAGTAGGAATCAAATACAAGTTATCTTCTGTTGCATGATACATTTGTCCATCCTTATCAGGAAGTTGACCAGTACCATAAGCTGAAGCTTCATTTACCATTAAAGGAGGAATAACTTCTTCGTATCCAGCTTTGCGATTCTCATCAAGGAAAAAGTTGATTAAAGCTCGTTGGAAGATTGCGCCTTTACCTCTGTATAGAGGGAATCCTGCACCAGTGATTTTATTACCTAGTTCAAAATCGATGATATTATATTTCTTTGCCAACTCCCAGTGAGGGATTGCACCTTCATACAAGTTTGGCATTTCACCTTCTGTTCTTTCAATCACATTCTCCTCTTCACCTTTACCTGCAGGTACCGATGGGTGAGGGATATTAGGAATTTTAAGAAGTAAGTCATTCAAATCTGCAATCGAAGCATTCATTTCAGTATTCAATTGCGAGATACTTTCTTTAAGCTCAACCGTTTTAGCTTTTGCAGAATTAGCCTCTTCTACTTTTCCTGATTTGAATAGCATACCAATCTCTTTTGAAAGGCTATTCATCTCAGCTTGAGTATTATCTAATATTGCTTGAGTGGATTTTCTCTTTTCATCCAATTCAATAACCTGATCGATAATCTGAGTGGCATCGAAATTCTTTATGCTTAAAGCCTTGATGGCTTCTTCTTTATTCTCCTGTAAGTATTTTAGACTTAGCATGTGATATCTATTGAAGATGATTATTCATGAGTCATATGGAACTCGTTATGAGTACCTAGAGACTTTTAACTAACGAAAGGTAAAAATAAAAAAATCTCCTGTCTTTACATGAAATAAAGAGAGGAGATTTAAATATTTTATGTGCTAAATAATTTATTCAGCAAGAGGCTCGATAGAAACGTATGATCTGTTGTTTCTTTTCTTTTTGAATACCACTGTACCAGCAATTAATGCAAATAAAGTGTGATCCTTACCACAACCTACGAACTCGCCTGGGTTATGAACTGTACCTCTTTGACGAACAATAATGCTACCAGCTTTGGCCGCTTGTCCACCGTAAATTTTTACGCCTAATCGCTTACTTTCGGATTCTCTACCGTTTCGTGAACTACCGGCTCCTTTTTTATGTGCCATTTTTAGATATTTTTAAGGATTAAGCTAAGATTTCTTGAATCTGAATTTGTGATAAGTTCTGACGGTGACCGTTCAGCTTTCTGTATCCTTTTCTTCTCTTCTTCTTGAATACTTTGATCTTATCAGCTCTCAAATGAGAGATTACTGTTGCGCTTACTTTAGCACCTTCAATAGTTGGAGCTCCAACTACGATTTCACCATCTTTGTCTAACAAAAGAACTTTAGCGAACTCTACTTGTTCACCTTCTTCAGTCTTAAGTCTGTTGACAAAAATCTTTTGGTCTTTCTCAACTTTGAATTGCTGACCAGCGATTTCTACAATTGCGTACATTATTCTACAATTTTCGGTTTATTCCTGAAGGTGGGTGTTTTAATACTTTCAAAACAGCCTCTTTTAGAACCCTCAAAGGAAATGTTTTCGGACTGCAAAAATAGAAAACAATAATTGATAAACAAAGTTTTAAAGAAAAAAAACATTGGTGTTCTAATAAGACTTAAAAGAAAATGATTCAGTTATTTATCATTATTCCTGATTTTGTATGCAAAGGTCAATTATTTGACGATTTGAATTTGTATTTTGAGTTAATAATGATGGCGGTTTGAGAGTTTAAGTTTAAATTTAGTAAATTGCTACGTGCATTTACATTGGGGTATTCTCATAAAAATACGAAGCTTAATACTTGGATGATATTTTTTTAGATGAAAGAGAGCCCAGTGTTGTTGTGAAAAACTTATAAAACAATTTATATATTTGTTAATATTATTGATTTATATTATAAGGTAATTATATAGAATTCAATTAGTAGGATTTTATTGTTTTCAGAATATATATCAATTTGCTGTTTGGATATGTATTGAAATTTTGAATCACACATGGGAAAAGTCAAATTAAATATACTTGGATTATCGTATAGTCAAACACAGACTGGAGCATATGCTTTGGTACTAGCCGAGGAAAATGGCGACAGACGTATTCCAATTATTATAGGTGGGGTAGAAGCACAGGCCATCGCTATTCAGTTGGAAGAATTAGAACCTCCTCGTCCTTTGACACATGATTTGTTTAAAAGTTTTGCGATTGCTTTTTCTATTAAAATTGTTGAGGTTAATATATATCGTTTACATGAAGGTATCTTTTATTCGGAGTTAATATGCGAGAACGGAAATAATAGGGTCAGAATAGATTCTAGAACTTCAGATGCAGTTGCCATCGCGCTCCGATTTAAATGCCCAATATATACAAGTGAAGAAATTATAGAAAAGGCTGGAATTACTTTGAGTATTGAAGGAGAAAGCGACGATGCAAAGATAGCACCTGTGAAGGATGTTAAATCACCCCATAAATATCGTAAGTCAAATCCTTTTGAAGGTTATTCAAAGTCCCAGCTTCAGGATATGCTTGATGCTGCTATAAATAATGAGGATTACGAAAAAGCCTCTCAAATTCGTGATGAGTTGGAAAGGCGATAGAGTAAGAACTCTGTTTGTAAAATAAAATAAACCTGAAAGAATATGAACTGATCTCGTTCTATCTTTCAGGTTTTATTTTAGTCGGTATAAGAGTTTAATCAGCTCTTAATATGTAATGAGTTGTAGTACTGTTAATGGTTTATTTTTCCAATAGCTTCTGGATTGTGCTTGTGTTTAAATAAGAACGCAAAGAATATCGCTATAATTAATGAATAAATAGCAAAGGTATTCCAGATATCCATCCAAATAAAGTCACCCTCATTACTAGTGAAAAAATTCCCGATAATGATGCCACTTACCCATGATCCCAATATGGCTCCAAATCCATTGGTCATCATCATGAATAGGCCTTGTGCACTCGATCTGATATTAGAATCACATTGTGTTTCAACAAACAGAGAGCCCGAAATATTAAAGAAATCAAAAGCCATACCGTAAATGATACATGATAGAATAATCATCCAAAGCCCTCCTGAAGGATCTCCATAAGCAAATAGGGCAAATCGTAATACCCAGGCAACCATACTGATTAACATCACCTGTTTAATTCCAAATTTCTTTAAAAAGAATGGAATTGCAAGTATGAATACCGTTTCAGATATTTGGGATATTGACATGATGATAGTTGAATACTTTACAACGAAAGAATCAGCATACTGAGGTACTTTTTCAAATTCTGATAAGAATCTGTCTCCATACATATTGGTTAGCTGCAAAGCTGCTCCCAAAAACATTGAAAAAATAAAGAACAAGGCCATTTTGTAATTTTTGAACAACTTGAAAGCGTTCAAGCCTAGCATCTCAATAAGTGGCGCACCTTTTTTTCCTTGGTTTTGAGGTTTACATTGTGGCATCGTAAATGAATAGGCCGCCAAAATGAATGACGCTACTGCTGCAATATAAAATTGGTTAGCAGATGCTTTTGAACCTGTTAAATTAGTCAGCCACATTGCTGCGATGAATCCAATGGTTCCCCAAACACGAATAGGAGGAAATACCTTGATCACATCATACTTGTTGTTTTTTAGAATGGTGTATGAAATTGAATTCATTAAAGCAATGGTTGGCATATAGCAAATCATTGCCAGTAAAATAACTGTAATGAATAAGGTCGGATCGTCAACTTGTGGTAGATATAGCATTGCTACACCTCCCAATAGATGAAGTATTCCGTACAATTTTTCTGCGTTAATCCATCTATCAGCGATAATCCCCGAAAGGGTAGGCATAAACAAAGATGAGATTCCCAATGTTGAGAAAACAGCACCAAATTCTTGTGGCGACCAGCCTTTGTTTCCAAACCAATAGTTCGCAATGGTTATTAACCAGGCTCCCCAGATAAAAAACTGAAGGAAGTTCAATAGTGTTAAGCGACCTTTTATTCCCATGGTGTATTTAAGTATAATTAGATTTTAATATGTTCAGATTAAAATTAAAAAGATCCCTAATGAGGAATGATTTTAAAACAATGGTTTTAAACGGCGCTCAGCTATTATCCGCAGGTGTGCAGATGAAATTCTGATTTGGGATTTTGGTTGTAGAGTAGTATAATAGGAGTTTAGATTCTCCATATATAAACAAAATTATAGCTAAATATTCTATTAGCTATCTTGTTGTAACATACGGCTCCAAAACTAATAAAAAAAAATAGAAATAGTCCCTAATATGATATTTGTAATGATTCTACATTTTAAGTTAGGCTTCTATTTTAGATTGATTGCTATCGAAACTTAAGAGTATCTTATCAAATAAATCATCTTTATTAATGGGTTTTGAAATGTAATAGTCACAGCCTGCAGCTAATGTTTTCTCTTTATCGCCTTCAATAGCATAGGCCGTTTGAGCAATAATAGGAATTTCAGGACGAATTTTCTTGATCTTCTCCGTTGCGATATAACCATTCATTTCAGGCATATTTATATCCATAAGAAGTAGGTCAATTTGATTATTGGCTTGACAATAATCAACGGCATCCTTGCCATTCGTCACCCACACACATTTCATCCCTTTTGAACTGAGGAGTGCTTCTAGAAATGAAAAAGATGTTTCATCATCTTCAGCTATAAGGACGGTTTTGTTTTTAAAATTTAGGCTAGGTTCACTAATTGAGGATCGAATGTCTGTTTCAAGTTTAGCTCTAAATGGAATTGTGAAATAAAAGTTTGCCCCTTGACCTTCTTCTGACTCTATCCATATATCACCTCCCATTAGATGAGTTAATTTTTCACAAATGGTTAAGCCAAGACCTGTTCCACCATATAGACGTGTGTGCGAGTCATCAGCTTGACGGAAGATTTCAAATATTAGCTTTTGCTTATTTTGAGGAATTCCAATGCCCGTATCTTTCACAAAAAACAGAATGAATTGTTGTTGATTATCTTGGTGTAAACGACAACCAAATGTGACACGTCCTTCGTTTGTGAATTTTAGTGCATTTTTAAGTAGGTTTATTAGGTTCTGTTTGATTCTTTTCTGATCTGAATAGATAATGGTCTCTTTAATCTCAGGAGAAATATTTAGAATGAGATCTAAATGTTCTTTATTCTGTAGTATCTGTTCACTTTTTACAATATCATGAACTTCATTTAATAATGTAGATATACTAAGGGGTTCGATTTGAATTTTGATATCCCCTATTTCAATTAATGAAATATCAAATATGTCTTCAATTATACCAAGTAGATGTTTCCCGCTCATTCTAATGATTTTGCTATATTGGAAAATTTTCTCCAACGGTAAACTTGTCTTTATCAAGCTTGAAAAACCGATCACGGCATTCAAAGGTGTTCTTAGTTCATGAGACATTGTCGCTAAGAACACTGATTTTAATCTGTTTGATTCTTCTGCCGCTTCTTTGGCAATCATTAAGTTTTCATGGCTGGCTTGAATCTCCAATAAATGAGCCTTCTCTTTTTGAGAACGAACTTTTCGTAAATGAATATTAATTGACATTACAGTAATAATAATTGTAAGGAGAATCAGCACTGTAAGGATCAGAACAAAAATTTCTTTTTGTTCGCGAACAAAGTTGTATGGGGCATTAATAATGTAAGAATCTTTTGGGAGTTTAGATTTTTTTATCCCAAAATGAGTTAATTGATTATGGTCAAAACGGTATTCATATTCTGCTAGTTTTGGAGGTAGATCGTTAATATTTGTTCCGGAAAGAACTTTCTTTGCCATTTCCGAAACCATTTTGCCTTGACTACGACCAGTAATTAAAGAACCACCAACAGCCCCAAGGTTCAGATAAAAATCCCAAATGCAATAGATTGGAACATTACAATAGGCTTTGGCTTCTTTAAATCCTCCTTCATAACTTACATAATTCCCCTTTGAATCGCGATTGTAAATTAAATAAAACACGATGCTTCCTTCCGAAAGAGAACTCAATTGAGCTTGTAAATCATCTAAGTTGTCTGGTTTAATGAACCGATATCGGAATGCTTTTTTCATGTGCTCAAAATCTTTTTTGAGAGCACTAGAAGCTGTTTCTCCGGTTGTACTATAATCCCTCACAACAACAATCTCTTTGTAATCGGGATGATTGTTTTCAATAATATGAATAGTAGAACAACTGTTCGTGTTTTCAAAAATCCCGCTGTATCCTTTGGGAACATCAATAATTGAATTTAAACCACAAAATAAAACAGGTACATCGCCAAAAAGTTTTTCTTTATATTCAAGTAAGAAATCGTAGGCATTGTTGTCAGTTGATATAATTAAGTCGAATTTTTTGTCCTGATATTTATCCAGATAAAAACGGGCAAGAACATTTAGATATTCCTTTGAGAAATACCTTTTAGTATCCATATGTTCTATAAATATAGAAGAGGATAATTCCGATGAAAATTCTCTTTTAATACTGCTTACGATGGAGTCGGTCCAACTTAAACCATTGTGGTAGGAATTTAAGATTAAAATATTTTTATGATTAGAAGATTGTCCTTTAAAAGAGATAATTAAGAGGAGAAGTATAATAGCTAAACATTGCTTTGAAATTTTCATAGAATCTCATTTTGGAATCAGTAAACAGATGCTATTTGAAGTTAAGAATTATAAAGTTTATTTAAAAGTTTATAATTTTCAATATAATTAGAAGGAGGTGAAACGTCTTTGTATCAATGAGTCTCTTGAAGGTGTTGCTATTTTCGGGGCAGATTATGACATATGAATCTCTACAATTGATTGGTAAATGAAAAATGTTTTTTTCTTAGGGCATTATTGAATATCGAATACACAAATTCGCTTATAATATATTGCTTCTTCAGTTCTGATTTTAAGAAATTGAAATAGTCCCTATTTTGATATTTGTACTGATTTTACATTTTATTTAAGCTTCTATTTTAGATCGATTACTATCTAAACTTGAACGTATTTTATTAAATAAATCATGCTTGTTTATTGGTTTTGAGATGTAGTAGTCACATCCAATAGCTAATATTTTCTCTTTATCGCCTTCAGCAGTATAAGCTGTTTGAGCAATTATTGGAATCTCTGGGCGATTTTTTTTGATTTTCACAGTAGCAATATAACCATTCATCTTAGGCATATTAATGTCCATAAGAATTAAATCAATTTTATTATGTGTTTGACAATATTCAACCGCTTCCTCCCCATTATTCGCCCTAACACAATTCATGCCTTTAGGGCTAAGTAGTGCTTCCAGAAATAAAAAACCAGCTTCATCATCTTCAGCAATAAGAACAGTTTTGTTGTTAAAGTTTGGAGTCTTACTTGATGAGTCTAAAAATGCATCAGAATTATCTAAAAATGGAATTGTAAAATAAAAGTTGGCGCCATCACCTTCTTTTGACTCTACCCAGATGTCACCTCCCATTATATTGGTTAATTTTTTGCAAATGGTTAAGCCAAGACCTGTACCACCATAAATTCGAGTATGTGAGTCGTCAGCCTGACGGAAAATTTCAAATATTAGCTGTTGCTTATCTTGAGGGATTCCAATGCCTGTATCCTTCACAAAAAATTGAATAAACTGATCTTGATTCTTTTTGTGTAAACGACAACCAAATGTGATATGACCTTTTTTTGTAAACTTAAGTGCATTTTTCAGCAGATTAATCATATTCTGTTTGATTCTTTTCTGATCTGAAAAAAGAATAGTGTCTTGGTTTTCCAGGGAATTATCTAGAATAAGATCTAAATGTTTTTTATTTAGGAGTACCTGTTCATTTTTTACAATCTCATGGACTTCTTCTAATAATGTTGATATACTAAAAGGTTCGATTTGAATCTTTATATCTCCGGTTTCAATTAAGGAAATATCAAATACATCTTCTATTATACCAAGTAGATGTTTCCCGCTCATGTTAATTATTTTGCTAAAATGTAGAATCTCCTCCACTGGTAGATCTGCATTTATCAAGTCCGAAAAACCGATTACGGCATTCAAAGGTGTTCTAAGTTCATGAGACATAGTTGCTAAGAATACTGATTTTAATCGATCACTTTCTTCGGCACTTTCTTTGGCTCTTATAAGTTCCCTTTCGTATTTTTTACTCTGAGATATATCACGAATAATGCCTTGGTTGGCGATGCCATCTCTATACGGAATAAAGCTGGCTGAGACTTCAATTTGTATTTTTTTTCTAGACTTAGTGATGCAAAATAATTCAAATTTTCGCGAAAGTTTACTTTTGTCATTTTCTTGAAATCGGAGGTTCATCATTTCAAGGCTCTCTGGAGCAATAAAACTTTCGTAGTTAATATCTTTCATCTCTTTGGGAGTGTAACCCAGAATCTCTTCAAATCGTTTGTTTATTAATTCAAAGTGGTTGTCATATAATAAGAAAATGGCATCATTTGAATCCTCAACTAGGGATCGATATTTTGATTCATTTTCTTCTAAACTGCTCTGCATTCGATACTCTTCCGTAACATCTCTGAATACGAGAACAACTCCGGAGATATCTCCGGTTTCATCTTTAATCGGGGCTCCAGAATCAGCAATTTGGTATTCACGACCATCTTTAGAGAGTAGTACCGTATGATTGGCTAAGCCAATAATTTGGCCGTTTTTAAGAACCTTAGTAACAGGATCTTCGACTCTTTCTCTTGTTTTAGAATTAATAATTTTGAAAACTTTTTCCAGTGATTGCCCCTTGGCTTCGTTGAAATTCCACCCAGTTAACTTTTGAGCAATAGGGTTAATTCTAGTAATTTTCCCATGTACATTAGTTACTATTAGGGCATCACCAATAGAGTTTAAAGTTATGCGTAAGTTTTCTTCATTTTCTCTAATTTGGCGTGTTTGCTTAGCAACTTGTTTTTTTAAACTAATTAACCAAAGCCAAAGAAGAATAATGGATGCAATAAATATGGATAGAATAGTAATTATCGTAAACCATGTTTTGTTCGAGAATTTATTTGGTCTTGAGTGTATCCATTTTTGATAAAGTTTCTTTTGTCGATTTATAGGAATGTTATCAATTGCTTTATCTATAATTTTAAAAAGAGTTGGATGATCCTTGGGTACTGCTACAGCTAATCGATTCATATATCCACTTTCGTCAGATATCTTAAGATTACTGATAGCTTCTGTGTTAATAATGTGTGTGACAGTCATCTGGCTGACTATCATGGCATCGCAGGCACCTGTAGAAACGGCTCGTATACATTCTATATGGTTCTTAAAGCTAATAGGCTTGATATTGGGATAATATTGAGTTATATAATCATCAACGGCATAATTAGAGACTGTGCAAACTTTCTTATCCGTTAACGAACTCATTGAAGAAATATTACTATTCTTCTGGCTGATTATGACATAAGGAATTTTTACAATTGAATTTGTAAATGAGAGATATTCTACTCTCTTGTTTGTTCTAGCACACCCTACAATTATAAAGTTTTGTGCTGTACGAGAATAATTTATCAGTTCTTCCCAAGTATCAAAGTTTCTATATTTAAATTGATGATTTAGAGAACTCTCAATTTCTTTTTGATAATCAACCAATAAGCCAACATAGTCTCCATCTTCATTGTGAAATGCAATGGGTGGTTCTTCATAACCAAATAAGACTTCAATATTCCCCTCATTATTACTAAGCCAGCTTTGTTCTGATTGGCTTAAATCTTGTTTATTGAATGATTGACATGACGTATTTACGATGCATGTTATGAGTATGAGGAAGTATAACTTGATTGACTGTCGTTTTGTTGCGAATGAAATCATCAGATATAGAATGAAAGTTATCTTTATTAAAGATTGATAGCCGTATTGAGCTTATTAATTGAGTGATTCATTTTGCTCAATAAGTCTTCTTTGTTAATTGGTTTTGAAACATAGAAGTCACAGCCAGCATCTCGAATCATCTTTTCATCTCCAGCAATTGCGTATGCGGTTTGAGCAATTATAGGAAGGTTAGGACGAATTTTCTTGATTATATCTGTAGCAATATAGCCATTCATATTCGGCATGTGAATATCCATAAGGAGTATATCTATCTTATCGTTTCCTTTACAGTATTCAACAGCTTCTTGACCATCCTTAACCCAAATGCATTTCATTCCTTTTGAACTTAGGAAGATGTTCAGAAATGAAAAACTTACTTTATCATCTTCAGCAATTAATACAATTTTGCCTTTCAGATTATATGAATCTTGAGCATCTTTTTTGACCTCTTTTTCTTTAGAATTAATGTGGGTTGGAATTGTAAAGTAAAAATTTGTTCCTTGGTCAATTCCTGGTTCAAGCCAAATTTCACCTCCCATTAAATTAGTTAATTTTTTACTGATTGTTAATCCTAATCCAGTCCCACCATATATTCTGGAATGTGAATCATCGGCTTGTCGAAATACCTCAAATATGAAATCTCTTTTTTCTTTAGGAACGCCTATGCCTGTGTCTTTAACAAAGAATTTGACAAATGGTTTTTTATCCATCTCAATAATAATACATCCAAATTCGACTGTCCCTTTATTTGTGAATTTTAGAGCATTTTTTAATAGGTTTAATAATATCTGCTTAATTCTTTTTTGATCAGAAAAAAGAACTAAATCTAAAGACCCAATTTGATTATTAAAAATCAAATTAATGTTTTCTTTATTTTGTAATGTTTGTTCATTTTTTATAACCTGATGAATATCATCAAGTAGCGCTAGTAGGTTAAGAGGTTCTCGATGAATCTTTAGATCTCCAGTTTCAATTAGAGATATGTCAAAAATATCTTCAATAATACCGAGTAAGTGTTTGCCACTAGTATTTATTATTTCACTAAAATAAGTTATTTCATCAATTGGGAGATCTTTTTCAATAAGTTCTGAAAATCCAATTACGGCATTCAGAGGAGTGCGTAGTTCATGTGACATAGTGGCTAAGAAAACTGATTTTAGGCGATCGCTTTCTTCAGCATTTTCTTTCGCAGATATTAAAGATTGGGTTAGATTTTTTCTTTCTGTGATATCTTTTATCATTGCTAGATGGCACGGTGTGTCACTACTTAAAATATTAATTCTTGTCGTTGTTAAAATGACCCATATATATTCACCATTGGATTTAAGTAATCTTTTTTCAATTGAAAACCCATTGATTTTTCCTGTGTTCAATAAATCCATTTGATATAGATCTTGTTGAATATCATCAGGGTGAGTCATGTTTTGCCAATTGGATTGTGTTAATTCATTTTCTGAACGTTCAAGTATTTGACAATACTTATCATTAACCTGAATAATTTGACTAGAATGTGAATCAACCAACGCAATTCCAATAGGGGATTGATCAAAAATTTTTCGAAACTTGTCTTCACTAATTTTCCGTTGCGTAATGTCAGTAATGAAACCTTCGATATAAATAAGATTATCACCTTTAAAAACCCCACTACCTTGTTCCCAGATCCATTTAGTCTCTCCTTTTGCATTTATGATTGGGTATTCAGCTTGAAATGTGGACTTTTGTGTAAGTGTTACCTGCCATTTATTCCAGAGTTTTTCTCTATAATCTGGGTGGATAATATCATTAAATGTGATTGTGTTTTTTGAAATAAAATCATCAGGAGAATAACCCGTGATTTCTTTACAGCCATCACTAATATAAGTCATTGACCAATCTCTGTTATTAAGGCACTGATAAGCGAACCCAGGAAGATTATTGAGGAGATTATTTAAAGTTCTTTGGCTTGTCTCTAATTCACTTATTTTTTGTTTAACATCGACTTCTAAATCTTTATTTTTCTCACGTAATTCATCTTCAGCATCTTTAATTCGAAGCATGACATTAATTTGTGCAACTAATTCATCTTCTTCTATGGGTTTAGATATAAATGCATCAGCTCCAATTTGCAAACCTTTAATACGTGATTTATTATCACCTCTCATGGCTGTAATAAGAATAATCGGAATATGCTTGGTTAGTGAGTTATTTTTGAGCTTTTCACAAGTGGCAAATCCGTCGAGATCAGGCATTAGAATATCCAAAAGAATAACATCTGGTTGTTTTTCTTCAGCTATTTTTATTCCTTTTTTTCCCGATTGACATGTGATGATATTGCATCCAGAATATTGAGGTTTCAATATTGCTTTATACACGACTAAATTGTCAGCATTATCGTCTATGGCTAGTATTTTTCTCATAGGAATAATAAAAGAATTTTCTATTTTGTTCTAATACTTCTGAATTTCTAAAAGGCTTATTAATATACGCATTACAAACGGTATCTAATTTATTGAGTTCATCTTCTTGCAAAATTCCAGAAGTTAATTCAATAATTGGAATTTGGCAAATGTATTATCTTGTTTAAGATGTTTGTATGGATTCATTTACAACTTACTCATGAATGATTTTTTTTTGTTACCATGGACTCAATAATATTGAGTAATGTCTCTATGTCAATATCGCCTTTTTGTATTAAATGGTAGATGTTGTTTTTGCTTAATCTGTTCAGATCTTTTGTCGATAAATCTTTTGCGGTTATGATAGTAACGGGAATATTAGCAGTGTCTTCTTTTTCTCTAATTGTTTCTAAAACTTCAAATCCATCTATTTCAGGCATCATTAAATCGAGAATTATACCATCTGGAATATAAACCTTCATGTATTCATAAGCTTCTTTTCCACCTATAGCGACATCTACTATATATCCCTTGCTCTCCAGGATTTGTTTCATCTGGATTATTGCAGTTTTATTATCTTCAATAATTAAGATTCGTGCACCATTAATTTCTATTGGACTTGGTTTGTTTTTTGTTTTGTGTAATGAGCTAAGAATGATTGGGGCAATTGATTTTGCTTCATGCCATACAATTGGTATACTTAATGTGAAGCACGATCCGAAATCTGGTTTACTTTTAACCGAGATTTGACCACCTAATTTTGTTACAAGTTTCTTTACAATCGTTAGACCTAAACCTGTGCCTTCATACTGCCTTGAGGAACTTCCATCTATCTGTCTAAATTCATCAAATATTAATTTTAGATCATTGTCTGAAATTCCGATTCCTGTATCGGTGATTTCAATGTTTATATTTTCATTTTTTTTGTAGGCAGATATGCTTATTTCACCATTTTCGGTAAATTTTATTGCATTGTTAATTAGATTGGTTAAAATCTGGTTTAGACGGACTTCATCTGTTTCAATTTTGGGAAGATCATCTGAAGCATTAAGAACTAATTGAATATCCTTTTCAGATGCTAAAGGTGATAGGTTTTCATTAATAATCTGCAAGAAATTTTTAAAATGAATAGCCTTAGGGTAGAGATCCATCTTTCCCGCTTCAATCTTTGATAAATCTAGAATGTCATTAATTAATTTCAGTAAATTTCTGCCATTACGTTCAATAATTTCAAGGTATGAATTTTCTTCGTTGTCTAATTTTTCATGAGTTTGCATTATTAACGTTTTAGATAATGCCATAATTGAATTTAACGGTGTTCGCAGCTCATGACTCATATTTGAGAGAAACTCACTTTTTAGTCTATTTGCTTGTTCAACCTCTTCAGACTTAAAAGCAAGAAACCTATTTTGATCATTAAGCTCGATGGTTTGATTATGCAACTCTTGTGCTTGCTCTTTTAACTCTTCAGATTGTAATTCTAACGTTTGATTGGATTCTGATAATGTTTGAGCTAATAAGGACTTTTGTTGTGTTGCTAAAATATTAGAACATGATGTATTTATATTTGAATGAGTTAGTTTTAATATTTCTACACTTTCATAACTGTAATTTTCTAAGCTTGTTAATGAAATGAGCGCAATGATTTTATTGTTAGTTATTATTGGGAAGGATAGAATTTCCTTTGGATTATAATTTCCGATGCTTGTTGTAAATTCAAAATTGGAATTTTGAGTTAGATTTTTTATTATTTCCAATTTTTTTGTTTGCATTAAGAGCCCAAACTCACTAGGAATCTCTTCTTTTGAGAATGACTTTAAATGTTTCTCGTTACATGCAATGGTAGCTAAACAATTAAATCTATTTTCTTCTAAAAGATAAAAACGCCCACTAGAAGAATTACTAACAGCTATTAGATTCTCTAATAATTTAATAGAAAATTGATTGATATCTGATTCTCCAATTAAAGATTTGTTTATAGCAGATATGCCATCTTGAATTTTGATTCTAGATTTTAGAGCATTTGCCATTGAATTAATACCTTTCCCGAGAGTGTCTAATTCATCGTTTGAGTTAATGGTATTTTGGATTGATAGGTCTCCTTTTTGAATTGCCTTGGATACATGGTTCATCTCTTTGATTGGACGCCTTATACTTTGTGTAATTAAATAAGCTATCAATAAACTTATTATTAAAGTTAAAATCAAAAAGGTAATAATGACTCTATTAAAATAATTGCCTTGATCTATTGAGGATTGATGAAAACTTTCTGCTTTGTAATTAGCAAAGTCTTTCATTTTTAATACTTTTTTATTTAAGCTTTCAACATGGGCTGCACCTTTTTCTTTTGTTATTAGAGCTGCTTCCTGTTTTTTGCCGGACATACTTAATTCTATAACCTCTAATCTTATAGGTTTCCATTCTTTAAATGACTCCCAAGCAGCGTCAACGTCTTTCTTATCGCCCAAAAATTCTTTTGATACGATGGAAAATAATTGATTGATTGCATCTTCATTTCTATCTACATGTGCAATTGCTTTAGCTATTTCAAGTTTGGTATTAGCCAAACTAACATCTTTCATTGAACGGTGAATAGAAACAATGTGAGTTTCAATTTCCTGAACTGAATTACTAATCGTATAAGGATGCTTAAAAATATTATCGATGGTCTTGATATGCTGATGAGAATTCCAAATTGCTAGAACACCAATACCTAAAGTGAACAGGCTTAGTGTTAAGAAACCTAATGATAATCTGGAGCCTATAGAAATATTTCGAAGTTTAGTCATGGAGGTTAGTTGTAGGTTTATTAATTTTTGCTAGCCATTCTTCTGGTAGATTTTGAATAAATCGTTATTCTGCCTGAATAGATCTGAATGATTTAACATTGGATCTTCATTTTCTCCCAAAATTAGATAACTCGACTTGTGCATGGTATTTTGTAGTTTTCTTAAAATACGATGTTGATATTCCTTATTGAAATAAATAAGAACATTTCTACAAAAGATGATATCAAAATGACCAAAAATACTTTCTTCTGGAGCTTGATTTTTCTTGTTTAATAGATCAAAAGATGAAAAGTGTACTTGTTCTTGAATCTTGGGTATGACTTTAACAATTCCGTTTTGACTTGAAAAATATTTGCTTAGATAAGCAAACTCCATTTCAATTAAAGCTTCATGTATATATTCAGCCTTTTTAGCAGTATCTAATGATTTTTCATTAATATCAGTTGCAAATATGTTGACATTAAGGCTAAGATTGTTGTCATTTAAACACTTATCAATCATCATGGCTATAGAATAGGGTTCCTCTCCAGTAGCGCAACCAGCAGACCAAATGCGAATATCATTAGTTTTTGTTCTAATTTTTTCCTGAATTAGTTTAGGGATAATGATTTTGCTTATATAATTATATGTAAACGCATTTCTGAAAAATCGACTGACATTAATTGTTAAGGCGTCAGCTAGGTGATCAAATTCTGAGATATTATTCTTTAGATAATTTATGTATGAGATATAATCTGGGGAATTCGTTGTTTTTAATCTTCGATCGATACGTCTGATTAAAAAATCAGGATTACTACCCTTTAAATCAAAACTTTTATTCTTGAATAAAAGCAATAAAATCTCATGGATATTGGAGGCCAATCCCTTATAAGAAAGAGTCGATTTTGACATGTTCAGATGGATATACGTGTTAACAACTCTTACAATATAGACATTTAATAAATTAGAATGAATTAGGATTATAGGTTGATGTGTTCACTGTTAGATGTTTAAATCCAATTTCTTTAGAACTATTGAAAGAAGGCAATATTGCAATTGAGTATTGACAAAAAACGGCTTGTTACAGATAGTAATTGTCTGTATAATTAGAATGACTAGGGTAAGGAAGATCTTGTTTCTCTCATGGTTTGCCTAAAAGAAAAGTCACCCTTATAAAAAGAATAACTCTCCAATATTTATGTTCCTCAGATAGAACCTGAAGTGTCTATATGCAAATTGTATGCACAAAAAAAAGTCACCCTTAAAAAGGATGACTTAACTTGCTGCTTATCAGGTGGAGAATATCGGAATCGAACCGATGACCTCTTGACTGCCAGTCAAACGCTCTAGCCAACTGAGCTAATTCCCCAATACGATCACAAATATATATGAATTATAATAATGGCAAAGTAATTTTATAAAAATAATGAAATGGGTATAACCTTTTTTAAAAGTATACGTAAAAGGATATGAGTGGAAAATTAATAATGACCCATAATTGTTTACTAGGGTAAACGATTGATTACAGTAGAAGAATAGTGTGTATAGGTAGGATGAGTTCGGGCTCTATTAATTTTTCACTCATTTTTAATATTGAATTTTATAAAGGATGATGTATATCATCCTTTTTTTTATTGATGTTAATCTCGTTCTTGGGATGAAAAATACTTTCAAAATAAATGTTAAAATATAAACAGGATTGTTAAATTTCTTTAAAGAGGGCTTTTTGAGTCCTTTTTATATTATCATTTCCCTATATTTATGTTCATAGATCAAATTGATTTTAATTAAACTTTTAATAGGCATTCAGTTGTTCTTTAATAAGTTTTGATTTTTAATAAATTAATACTGGAACTATGGAAATCAAAAAAACAAAAAATGCAGATCTAGAAAACAAAAGAGGCCTTTTTCTAGAAATAGGTTTAGTTCTTACTCTTGCTCTAGTATTTTTCGCTTTTGAATGGCGCGTTGATTCACGCGAAGCTCGTGTGTTGAATGATGTACAAGAATTGGAAGTAGATGATGAAATTATTCCTATTACACGTGAGCCTTTAAATACACCTCCACCTCCACCACCAGCACCTAGATTGGCTGATTTTATAACTATTGTTGATGATGATGAGGATATTGATGAAGAATTAGTCATTGAAGAAGCCATTGTTGATATGGATGAAGACGTCAAGATCAAAGTATTTGAGGATGAGCCTGAGGATGATGAAGAGCATATCTTTGTTATTGTAGAAGAAATGCCAAAGTTCCCTGGTGGAGATGTTGAACTAATGAAGTGGATCTCAAATTCTGTAAAGTATCCAATAATAGCTCAAGAAAATGGTATAACAGGTCGGGTGCACATGAATTTTGTGATAAATGAAAATGGAGGCATTGAGAATATTGTCGTGGTTAGAGGAGTTGATCCTGCTTTAGATAAAGAAGCAATTCGAGTGATTAAAAAAATGCCAAAGTGGAAACCTGGTAAACAAAGAGGGAAAGCTGTGAAAGTTTCTTTCTCATTACCTATAAATTTTCAGTTACAGTAATTAATCTTGATTATAAATAATAAAAATGGCTCTGGAATTCCAGAGCCATTTTTGTATTCAGTACTTATGATTATTTTCAAAGCTTACGCTAACGTTTGTAATTTGTCTTTACTGATGTATTTTTTTGTCAATCTGACTGTTGTGTCGATTAACGTTGATAGAAGTCTGTATTATTGATAAATTTCGTTCTTAGGTGTGTTTATAGCGAATTTTCTTATTTTAATAATAATTGAAACAAACGTAATTCTGTTTTTATCAGTTCGTACTCTCAGTTTTGGGAGTTATATGAAAGTTTGAATGACTTATCTTTAATGATTAAACGTGTTTGACGTGAATTTTTCTATCTTTAACCCCCGAATAATTAAGCATGTCTAAAGTATAATTTTGATAATACAATTGTAATCTGTATTTTTAGACGCTGAATTTACTAGAAAATAAAAAGAAAACTATGGAAGTTAAGAAGTCACAAAAAGCAGATCTGGAGAATAAGAGAGGTCTTTTTCTAGAGATTGGTCTGGCTCTTACTCTTGCTATTGTATTTCTAGCCTTTGAGTGGCGAGTTGATACAAGTGAAGCCACTGTGTTGGAAACAGAGCAAGAAATCCAGGCTGAAGAGGAGATTATTCCTATTACTCGTCAAGAGCCTGTTAAGCCACCACCACCACCACCACCAGCTCCTAAAGTTGCTGATGTTTTGAACATTGTGGATAACGATGAAGAAATTGATGACGAACTAGAAATTGAAGATTCTGAAGCCGATATGGACGAAGAGATTGAAATTCAAGTTGTTGAAGAGACAGAGGAAGAAGATGAGCAGCAAGTATTTGTAATTGTAGAAGATATGCCTGAATTTCCAGGTGGAGATATCGAATTACAAAGATGGATTAACAAATCTGTTAAGTACCCTGTAATTGCTCAAGAAAATGGTATTACTGGACGTGTATACGTTGGTTTTGTTGTTAACAAAGTAGGACAAGTTGAGAATGTTAAGATTATGAGAGGGGTTGACCCATCACTTGACAAAGAAGCTCTTCGTGTGATTAATAAGATGCCAAAGTGGAAGCCAGGTAAGCAACGTGGTAAAGCTGTAAAAGTATCTTATACTGTACCTATCAATTTCCAGTTACAATAAGCTGATACATTTATGTATTCAATATATGAGGCTCTGATTTTTCAGAGCCTCTTTTTTGTTATAAGCCAAATTCACTTTATAAACGAATATTGCTTACTTTTGTCGATATCATTATAAAAGTTGAATACATTTAATTCATTCTCTTAGCGAGTTAAGTGTCTAAATCATATATTCGAAAATACATGGGAGATTTCCTCAATAATAAAATAGAATCGGAAAAAGCAATTTTGATTGGTGTTATCGATCAATCTCAAGGCATGACCGAAGTTATGGTGAAAGAATATCTTGATGAGTTAGATTTTCTTGCTTTAACTGCAGGAGCTGAATCAGTCAAGCGTTTTACTCAGAAATTACAGCGATCTCATCCCAAAACTTTTGTGGGGACAGGGAAGCTTCAAGAAATTGCTCAATATCTGGAAGCAAACCCAGAGATTAGTTTGGTGATTTTTGATGATGAGCTAACGCCTTCACAATTGCGAAATATTGAACGCGAACTAAAACGTAAGATTCTAGATAGAACAAATCTGATTCTCGATATTTTTGCGAGTCGTGCTCAAACGGCTAATGCTAAAACTCAAGTAGAGCTAGCACAATATCAGTATCTTTTGCCTCGACTAACTCGACTATGGACTCACCTTGAGCGTCAGCGTGGGGGTATTGGAATGCGTGGACCTGGTGAAACTCAAATTGAAACTGACCGTCGTATTATTCTTGATAAGATTGCGAAGTTGAAAGAGGATCTTAAGAAGATTGATAAGCAAAAAACGGTGCAGCGTAAGAATCGTGATAAAATGATTCGTGTTGCTTTGGTGGGATATACCAATGTTGGTAAATCGACACTGATGAACGTTTTGAGTAAATCTGATGTATTTGCTGAGAATAAACTTTTTGCGACACTTGATACGACAGTTAGAAAGGTTGTTATTCAAAATGTTCCTTTTTTATTAGCTGATACGGTTGGATTTATTCGAAAACTACCTCATAACTTGGTTGAATCTTTCAAATCTACATTAGATGAGGTGCGCGAAGCTGATGTTATTCTTCATGTAGTTGATATTTCTCATCCTAATTTTGAAGATCAGATTAATGTGGTGAATGCAACGATGGCTGAAATCGATAAAAAAGAGAAGCCACGTTTCTTGGTATTCAATAAAATTGATGCCTTTAGCTATGTGAAAAAGGATGAAGATGATTTAACGCCTAAATTGCGCGAAAATTATAGCCTTGATGAGTTAAAGAAGATGTGGATAGCTAAAGGTGATACACCATGTTTATTCATATCAGCGAAGGAAAAAGATAATGTTGAGGAATTTAAAGAGAAAGTATATAATGTAGTTCGTGATTTACATTCAGCTCGTTTCCCATATAATAATTTCTTGTACCAGGACTACAGCAATCTTAGTGAAGAAGACGAATAAAAAGAATTTAGATATAAAATAAAAGCGATGCTCCAAATCATATTTTGGAGCATCGCTTTTTTGTATATGTATTGAAATGAGTAATTAAACTATTCCACTTTGATCTAGATATTCAGCAATCTGAATGGCATTCGTTGCAGCACCTTTACGAAGGTTATCAGCAACAATCCACATGTTTAAACTGTTTGGATTTGAGAAGTCACGACGAATTCGGCCAACAAAAACTTCATCTCTTTCGTGAGCAAATCGTGGCATTGGATAAATATTTTTATCAGGCTCATCTTGCATAATAATTCCTTCAGAATGAGAAAGAAGATCTTTAAGTTCATCTAAATCAAAATCTTTTTCGAATTCAATATTTACCGACTCTGAGTGACCACCAACCACCGGAACACGAACTGCAGTTGCCGTAATTCTAATTGAATCATCACAAAGAATTTTTCTGGTCTCATTGATCAACTTCATTTCCTCTTTTGTGTATGCATTCTCTTCAAATACATCACAATGAGGTAAGCAGTTTTTGTCGATAGGGTGTGGATAAGCCATTTCTCCATCAATACCAGCTCTTTCATTTTCGAACTGCTCAACGGCTTTAACACCGGTTCCACTAATGGATTGGTAAGTGGATATGATTAAGCGTTTAATCTTGTATTTTTTATGGAGAGGTGCTAATGCAACAACCAATTGAATAGTCGAACAGTTTGGGTTGGCGATAATTTTATCATCAACTGTAAGTTCTGAAGCATTAATTTCTGGTACGATTAATTTTTTTTCAGGATGCATACGCCACGCTGAAGAATTATCAACAACAAAAGTTCCGACTTTCTCGAATTCTGGAGCCCACTCAAGCGACGTATCTCCACCAGCTGAGAAAATTGCAATATGAGGTTTTAATTCAATTGCTTCTTTCATGCCTATTACTGTTACTTGTTTACCTCTAAATTCAATCTTTTTCCCCTTCGATCTTTCACTTGCAACGGGATACAATTCATCTACAGGAAAATTTCTTTCGGTTAAAACCTCAAGAATCTTTTGTCCCACCAAACCTGTGGCGCCTACGACAGCAATTTTCATAATAAAAAATTCTATTAAATTGGATTAATAATTATAACTTACTTAATCAGATTCAGTTAGTCCGTGGTATTGAATCTGGCTTAGTATCAAAATATCGAATTAACATTGATTGGTTAGTTCAATTTTTCCGAGATATTTGGTGATTATTTTTATAATTTCCAGAATATCTCTTGTAGTTAATCGAGTCAACGAATATAGAGTTTTTAGCTATGAAAACACTTGCTTTAATTAAAGTATTCTTTCTTTTATTACTGATCTCGGGCTCCTTACATGCTCAAAATGTAATTTATTCAGAAGATTTTAATGATGATGTCGGGAAAGGATTCGACGGGGATATCTTGAGTGATATAACGGGAGTTGATTGGACTTTGGATGTTGATGCTTGTACTTTCACAGGTGATGGTGATTACGTAAAAGTTGTAGCGACAGGAGACGATAGACTCGAAGCTCTTGATTGTGATGGTGAAGCGATATGGAAGAGTTCTATAGTTGATATATCTGTTCATACAGATATAAGTATTTCAATTTTTACTGGAGAGACGGGTTCTGGTGCAACTGCTGACAATAAGTACATCAAACTCTATTATATTCTTGATGGTGGGCTAGAGATTTCTTTTTTTGAATCTTCAGTTGATTGGGGTTCAGCTACAGCAAGTATCTCAAATTTAAATGGAAGTAGTTTACAACTTGTGGCTCGTATGAAAACGACTTATGCTTCTGATAAAATTTACATTGATGATATCTCAGTTACGGGAACTCCAGGTATGGTCTCAAGGGATGCATTAACTCTGGTTTTAGTGCCAGATAATCAAATACCTTCTCAGAATATTAATTCGATTATCAATGACTTTAGTTCTGCACAAAGCTTATTAAAATTCAACCTATCAGAGCCGAGCGGAGATGACGATCTAGATACAAAAATAGCTTCAATTAAGTTCTCCAATGTAGCTTCTGATAATATAGCAGATTTATCAAGCCAATTTGGAGGTTTTGCGATTCATGATGGAAGCAATTTGATTCCAGCAAGCTCGGTTGAAATAAATACTGATGAAGTGATTCTCAATTTTGCAGAAGGCAATTTTACTCTTCTTGATGATTCTTTTCATGAATATGAATTAAGGGCTTATTTGAAACTATCTGGAATAATTGATGGAAATAAAGTGAAGATAGAATTGTCTGCTGGAGCTTCTGGAATCACAACTTATCAATCAGGTTCAACCTTTGATACCGCTTATAGCGAGGCAGTGGTTTCTCCTGAACATCTAATTTCGGTTGTTGGTACAAACCTGCACTTTATATCAATCCCTACTAATAGTCCAATTAAGAATACGAGTTTTTCGGTTTCACTTGATGCGAGGGATATTAACGGGAATGTTGATTTAGATGCCTATCAAAATATCGATCTAAGTCTTGAGAGTGGGAATGGAATTTTAGAAGGAGTACTTACCGATAATCTTTCATCAGGACAAGTTACCTTTAACGATCTTTCTTATAATCTTGCTGAAAATATAAATATAAAAGCTGAAGCAAGTGATTACATTTCAGTAATCTCTGATCCTATTTCAATTATTAGTTCCCAGACCACTGATCTAAGTTTACCAGCTTGGATACCTTCTAACTCTAAGATATCTTCACTATCTAATTTGGTGGAAGATGCGATTGAGGTCTTTAGATTCTCAGTGAACGATAAAGGAGATGATTTAGAATCAACATTTCTGAATGCATTAAGATTTGTTCCTGGTGACAATAATTCTATGTCTTGGGAAGAAAACATTGCTGGTATTGAGCTTAAAGTGGGAGAGACCATATTAGATGCGGGGTATACTTTTGATAATTCAGCCATTAATATCAGCATAAGCGATACAGAATTGTTGAGAGAAATATCAGAAGGAACGAGTCGTGATTATTCAATATTTGTTTATTTAAAAACCACACTCACCGATTTGCAAATTCTGCAGCTCCAAATTGAGAATACTCATGAAGGCTGGGGAACTAGTGGGAGTGGATTGCTTCCAAGTTTTATTGGTGATTTAGCTGGACTAAATTTCACGATTGATGTACAAGGTACAGAATTGGTATTTACGAATAAGCCTCCAAGGTCAATAACTCCCAATGTGGCTTTTGAAATGGGCTTGAAAACTATTGATAAATATGGCAATCAAGATCTCAGTTCTGTTGTTGAAGCGAGAGTTTCTCTAGCCTCTGGAAGTGGAGAGTTATCTACCTCTTCAGGATTAAATACAAATCTCATCGAAGGTGAATTTTCATGGAATGATTTGATTTATAATGCGGCTGAAAATTTCACGATTTTGATCGAAGCTGATGGAATGATTCCTGTTTTGAGTGATAATATATCAAGTCTTGACGCCAATTCATTGATTATTCCTTCAAATTTTCCTGTCGAGTCAGTAGCTTTAAATCCCATGGCTACCAGTTCTGATAATTCAGAAATAATCTTCAAGTTTTCAGTTATAGATTTTGGGACTTTGGATGATGATCCAACTATAATCACCACCATGAAATTTTATAACAAACTATCTGGTGAGGGCTTGGATTGGAAAAAACACATCGCAGGTTGTTCCTTGATTAAAGATGGTGAGCTGATTGCTAAAACAGTAAAGATTGAAGATGATTTCATCTCGTTCACTTCTTTGGATGTTGAGGTAGTTAATGCTTCACAATCTGAGTTTGAACTAGGTGTTTATTTTAAGAAAAGTTTAATACCTGATAAAGCTCAATTACAAGTAGAGATTAGAAAGGAACATGGATGGAAGGCATCTTCAACGGCTTCCAATTTCATGGACGAATTAACTGATGATATTATTTCTGCAATACACCATCTTGATGTTCGGGCAGATCGATTTTCATTTATTTCTGTTCCAATAGGGGTAAATACTTCAGAATCCTTCTCTGTAGAAATTGCTGCTGTTGATGCACATCAGAATATTGATAAGGACAACAATTCATCGGTGAATTTAAGCCTACAGACTGGGGAAGGTACATTAAACTATTCTGGTTTAGTTGGAAATTTATCCAATGGACTTTTCATTCTGAATGATATCACTTATTCAGGTTCTGATTTTTTTGAATTGGCAGTCAGTGGAGACTTGATAGGCTGTTCAGAATCGATATTTATTCAAGAGGATAATATTATTTTTTCTGATTATTTTGAATCGACTGATCTTTCAAAATGGGAGAATAATACAGATTGGAAGGTGTCAAGTTATCTGCCTATTAAAGGGAATTCAAGCTTAAAACACAATTTGTCTAACGCGATTGGGAGTAGTTATATTTCATGTCCTTTAGTTGATGTTAATCTAAAATCGGAATCCATATTTTGGGAATTCACTCTTAAGAACTCAGATTGGGATCCGTCCTCTTCAAATAAGTTCGTATATCATCTTCTGATGGATTTTAGTGATCCAGGCATGGCTAATAATTTGTTTTCAGTAGGTATTAACCTAAGTGGAACAGATGATCTATTGAGTCTTTGGAAAACTCAAAGCGGAGATTCAGAACTCCTGCTAAAATCGGATTTTGATTGGAATGAGGATGAAACCGTTGCTGTGAAGCTTGAATATACGGCAAGAGGTGAATGGGAGCTTTATTACAATCGCTTGGGTGAGATGAAGAATTGGTTTTCTGCAGGAACAATTATTTCTGAGATCCCAGATATTGAAGTAGCATGGTTCTCAGGACTTGAATTTCATTATGGAACCGCTTCACGTGCAGGTGAACTATGGTTTGATGATCTTAAGATTGAAAGTTGTAACACGGCACCTTATTTTAGAAGTTATGTACTTTCTTCGGATTCTATAATCTTAGATTTTTCAGAAGATTTAAATTTTACGGAATCATCAAAAAATGAAAATTTTGAATTGAAAAGAGGTGATGACCTATTCCCAATCAAGCTAATTAACGAGTCAGTTAAGAAAAATCAACTTATCTTATTTACAGAGAACGAATTTCTTACAGGGCAATATTATTTGAGTATAAGTGGTATGGTTGATATGAAAGGAGCTATTTCAAATATTGAAGAAATTGAGTTTGATTTTTTTGCTGATGCTAAAGCACATAATCTCGTTATCAATGAAATTCTGGCTGATGAAACGCCTATTGTAGGATTACCAGAATATGAGTTTGTTGAAATTTATAATGCCAGTGATTATCCTATTAATATCAAGGATTATAAACTGAAGGTTGGCAATACTGAGAAAATCCTTTCTGATTTCGAGATTCCATCTCACGCTTATTTAATTCTATGTTCCAATGCAGCATTTGAGCTTTATAACGCGTTTGGGAATTCTCTAGGCCTGACTAGTTTTCCTTCTTTGACAAATTCTGGGACAAGTATCTCCTTAGAATCTTCGTCTGGGGTGTTGATTGATGAAATTTCCTATTCATCTGATTGGTATGGTGATGAAGGTAAGAAAAATGGAGGTTGGAGTTTAGAGCGGATTGATGTGACGAATCATTCCTGGCAAGCTGATAATTGGCGTGCATCAATGGATGAAAAGGGTGGTACTCCTGGTGAAATAAATTCTATTGAAGGATATAATCCTGATGTTGTTCCACCGAGCTTATTGAATTTTGAAGTGAGTCAATCCAATTCTATTGATCTTTTCTTTAGCGAAACTTTAGAAACAAGTCAGGCTTTTGATATTCAGAATTATTCGCTTAGTCGAGATATTGGCCATCCAAGCCAAGTGGTCGTAATTGAAAATAATAGGTTCGCTCTGCGATTGAAGTTCGAATCAGATTTTGAACACAATATCCTTTATCAGTTGCATCTATCTGATTTGATTGTCGATTTAGCAGGTAATTCAATTGACGATAAAGAGTTGGAGTTTTCTCTTGCAGATCTGCCTCAAGAAGGTGATTTGGTCATAAATGAAGTTTTATTTAATCCTTACCCAGGAGGAGCAGACTATATTGAACTACTAAACATCTCAGATCAGGTGATTGATATTCGTGATATTTCTATCGCAAACCGAGATGATAATTTTGAACTGGATGCAGTATACCAACTGACAACTGAATATTATATGTTAGATGCAGGCTCGTATCTTTTATTGAGCACAGATACCTTGAGTGTAAAGGAAAATTATAGCTATCTCGATGATAATGCTTTTATGCAAATCAATAAAATGCCTTCGTATAATGATGCTGAGGGGAGAGTCGTCATCCTGAATAGTAATAATGAGCAGTTAGATGATTTTGCTTACAATGAAAATATGCATTTCCAAGGGCTGACTTCCACCGAAGGGGTTTCCTTGGAGAGAATAAATCCAAACAACGAAACGAATTTGACCTCAAATTGGATATCGGCAGCTCAAAGTATTGGCTTTGGAACACCAGGACTGAAAAATTCATCCTATGATATTGATGAGACGGTAGTAAATGTAGTTGGGTTTAAATCAAAAACTTTCTCTCCGGATAATGATGGCGTTGATGATAGGTTGATCATTAATTTTGATTTGGAAAAGAGTGGTTATGTGGCAAATATTAGAGTCTACAATAGTTTTGGCCGAGAGGTTAGACGATTGGCAAGTAACTTGACTTTATCAACAAATGATGAATTATATTGGGATGGTTTATTGGCTAGTAAAGCAAGAGCTCCAATTGGTATCTACGTTTTTTATTTTGAATTATATCATCCCGATGGAGAAGTTAAAGCTTACAAAAAGACCTGCGTATTAGGTGGAAAGATGAAGTGATATAAAAAAGCTTTAGCTGAGTCAGCTAAAGCTTTTTTATGGAATTATTGTGCATCGACCACGGCAATGGTGACCATATTTACAATTTCGCGAACTGAACTCTCGAGAGCAATCACATGAATCGATTTGTTCATGCCAAGCAGAATAGGACCTATGGCTTCAACTTCAGCCAATTCTTGCATCATTTTATAGGCTATATTTCCACTACTTAGGTTAGGGAAAATAATGGTATTCACTCTTCTTTTACCTAATTTCGAGAATGGAAACATTTGGTTTCGCAGCTCACTATTTAGGGCAAAATTCATTTGAATATCACCATCTACAATCAAATCTGGATGGTCGCGATGTAAGGTGGCTGTTGCTTGTTGTACACGAACCGGACTCCCTGTTCGTATCGATCCAAAATTTGAATAGGAAACCAATGCGATGACTGGTTCAATATTAAATTTCCTAACAGCTTCGGCAGTTAATAGTGTCGTATCTACTAGAGTTTGTGCATCAGGACGAGGGTTGACGGTTGTATCTGAGAAAAAGATTGGTCCTTGCTTTGTCATCAAAAGGTACATGCCAGCAATATGGTTAATTTCAGGTTTTACACCCACAGTATGAATCGCTGGTTTTATGGTATCGGCATATTTGGAAGTTGATCCACTGATGAGAGCATCAGCCTCGCCTGTTTCTACCATCATGGCACCAAAATAATTTCGATTTGTCATGAGCTCCAAGGCTTCTTTACAGGTTAAGCCCTTTCTATTTCTTTTTTTGAATAGAATTGTCGCGAAATCCTCACGTCTTTTTTGTTCTTCATGAGATCTCCAATCGATTATTGGAATATCTTCCAAATCGAGTTCGTTCTCCAAAATTATTTTTTTAATTTCTTCTTTATTTCCCAGTAATATAGGATGTGCAATGCCTTCGTTCAATACCGTTTGAGCAGCTTTTAGCACCTTGAAATTTTCTCCCTCGGCAAATACAATTCGTTTAGGGTTGCGTTTCGCTTTATTGGTTAAGTATCTAAGCAATTTGTTATCTCTCCCCATACGCTGCTCCAATTCCATTTCGTAGGCTTCCCAATCAGTAATAGGGGCATGGGCAATACCTGATTCCATAGCTGCCTTTGCAACAGCAGGTGCTACTACGGTTAGTAATCTTGGATCAAGAGGTTTCGGAATAATATAATCAGTGCCAAAGTTGAGATTCATTTCCTTATAAGCTGTGTTTACCATATCAGGAACATCTTCTTTGGCCAAATCGGCGAGAGCTTTTACAGCAGCAATTTTCATTTCTTCATTAATGCCAGTTGCCTTTACGTCTAAAGCTCCTCTAAAGATAAATGGAAATCCAAGGACATTGTTTACCTGATTAGGATGATCTGATCGACCAGTGGCCATAATTAAATCATCTCTTACTTTTATCGCAAGATCGTATGCGATTTCAGGGTTGGGATTTGCTAAGGCAAATACGATAGGACGATCAGCCATCGATTTAATCATCTCTGGCAAGAGTACATTTGCAACCGAAAGGCCAAGGAACATATCAGCACCATTTATCGCTTCTTCGAGCGTATGAATCTCTCTTGAAGTTGCAAATTCACGTTTTATGGCGCTTAAATCTGTTCTCGACTTGCGAATCACCCCTTTGCTATCAACCATAGTGATATTCTTTTTTTTCATCCCAAGTGAAATGTAAAGGCGGGTACATGCTACCGCAGATGCGCCAGCTCCATTTACAACCAATTTAATATCACTTATTTTTTTCTTCTGGATTTCGATAGCATTCAGCATGCCTGCCGATGAGATAATAGCCGTCCCATGCTGATCGTCGTGCATTATGGGGATGTTGAGTTCAGTTTTGAGCCTATCTTCAATCTCAAAACATTCGGGAGCTTTAATGTCCTCTAAGTTGATCCCTCCAAAAGTTGGGGCTATGCCTTTCACTATTTTCACAAATTCATCTACATCTTTAGTGTCGACTTCAATATCGAATACATCGATATCTGCAAATATTTTAAAAAGAAGCCCTTTTCCTTCCATTACGGGTTTACCTGCTTCCGCTCCTATATCGCCCAAACCCAAAACAGCTGTTCCATTTGAAATAACGGCAACCAAATTCCCTTTTGCCGTATATTTATAAACATCGTCAGGGTTTTCCTGTATTTTTAAACAGGGTTCAGCGACACCAGGCGAGTAGGCTAGTGATAAATCTAATTGTGTTGAATGGGGTTTGGTTGGAATAACTTCAATTTTTCCTGGTCGGTTGCCTTCGTGGTAACGAAGCGCATCTTCTTTTGTAAATTTAGCCATGGCTAATTTTTTAGAATGGGTTAGTTGACTTGCTTTTATAAGTCGTAATAATTTGTATTACGATCTTAAAAGAGAACTAAAAGACAATTGCCTTTGTTGAACAGCTTGAAATTTCCCAACTTCACTGACCTCCAGACTATACATTTCGTTTTATTAAATTCCGAATTAATTCTTTTAGAATAAATCTAAATAATATTTGTGCCAGAGATTGTCTTGAAGATGCCATACAATCAAATTTAAAATTGTAGAATAATTCTACATGATAGCATTTTTTTCCACACATTATAGTTGAATTTATAAATGTGTTTCTCTTCCCCTTTTTTTGTAACTTATGGGTCGCAAGCTGAATCTTAACAGTTTAGAGTTGATGCGATTATGATATTTAAAGAGAATATTAAGACTGGTATGCTCTTTGTAGTAATATAAAATCACTTTGAGTGAAAATTGTGAAAATAGTATTAACCCTGATCTATAGGTTTTGTTAAAATGACTTTATTAGATGATAATACCCTAATTCTATGAGTATGAAAAAAAATATTTTTTGTTTTGGAACGCTGCTATTGTTCTCGGCGGTATTATGGAGTTGTTCAGATGACTCGCATAATAATTTAGAAGAAGATTTATCTCTTGTACAACTGATGGAAGTTAAAGCTAATGCCCTTACTGATGGAGTTGTTGATATTTCTGAATCCAAAGGATTTGAAATCATTACAGTGGAAGATGATGCAAGTTTAAAAATGGGTGATGGCTCTAGATATGCCATGAGTATAACTCTTAATGATATTAAGGGCATTTACGATTATAAAAAAGGGGTTACTGAACAGCAAGGTACTACCAAGTACGGTTATTTAAGAGCATTTGATAAAGTGGATGATTCTGATTCATTCATCCTACGTTTGCCAAAAGAAAAAGCCATGCGTCCTTGGAAACTTTATGTAGATGAAGATACTGAATATGTTAATGACTTTGTTATTACGACAAATGAATATAATTATTCATATTTAGGAGGTATGCAATTTGATTATCTATTGAATTCGGAAATTGAGGTTGAAGACGTAAAAGCCGGTGAGCTTTTTGTTGATTGGTCAATCTCTGAAAATATGAATTTTGATTATCAATCGAAGTTTACTTTTGTCGATGATTTTTCAGTTGGTGTTGAGTTTGGATTGGGTGAGATGTTTACTTATGCATTTAATCTAATGAAGGGGGATGATATTCTTTTTAAAGAAGAAGTTGAAATTTCTAAGTCTGATGATACGAATAAGCGCGAATTAGAATATACGCTGACACTAGGAAATATTAAAATTAGCCTAAATTCTGAATCTGATACTTATATGGTATATAGAAATGGTGAGCTTCAGGAAGGTGCGACGATTCAGGTTGTAAGACATAAGTATGAATCTGATGATGCAAATGTGGCTTTCTGTAGAAGAGGACGTGATATTAAAATCACTTTTGAAGATGGAACGAGCATTCAACTTTCTGAACTTTTAACTGAAGATACGCTTGAGTTGATGGATAAGATTTTCAGTTCGATGCACGATATGAAGTTTGTTAAGCATATAGTTGATAAAGTTGCTAGAGAGGTTTATTACACCAATCTTGCTAACAACAATGTGGACTAATTTATATTTTAATATTTTTAGAAATCCGGCTCAAGTAGCCGGGTTTTTTTTTGAATAAACAGGGTCTGAGCTTAAATACAAAACCTTACCAACTAGTTTATCAAAGCTTTACTTATATTTAGATCATGAAGTCATCTATAAGCTTATTTTTTATTCTTTTTTTCGGTGGTTATTTATTCGCACAAAAATCTCCTATACCTCTACTTAAAGGAAAAGCTTCTTTTTATTCCGATTGGTTCGAAGGAAGGTTAACGGCAAATGGCGAATATTTCTCTCAGGAAGACTTTACGGCAGCACACATGACTCTACCGTTCGGCACTTGGCTTGAAGTGACTAATCTTGACAATATGAAATCTGTTTACTTAAGAGTAAATGATAGAGGGCCCTTCGTTAAGGGTAGGATTATTGATTTATCCAAGACGGCAGCTGAAGCTATAGGTGATCTTAATAAAGGTGTTTTTAATGTTGAAATACGACTTGTTAATAGTCGGGATTTAATGATTTTACCGCATGATTTTCTGATAAAGAAAAAGAGCGTTCCCCTAAGGCAACGCTCTTCATATCTAGATTTTAATCTAATTACTCCTTAATAGTAGCACTTAAGAATTCGCGGTTCAAACGAGCAATGTTTGCGATAGAAATTCCCTTAGGACATTCTACTTCACAAGCACCAGTATTGGTACAGTTACCAAAACCTAACTCATCCATTTTAGCCACCATGCTCTTAGCACGACGAGTAGCCTCAACACGACCTTGTGGAAGTTTTGCAAGGTGAGATACCTTAGCAGAAACGAACAACATTGCCGATGAGTTTTTACAAGTAGCTACACAAGCACCACAACCAATACAGGCAGCAGCATCCATAGCTTCTTCAGCATCATCGTAAGAAATTGGAATAGCGTTTCCATCAGGTACACCACCTGTGTTTACAGAAATGTAACCACCAGACTGAAGTACTTTCTCGAAAGCCATACGGTCTACGATTAAGTCTTTGATTATTGGAAATGCTCCAGCTCTCCAAGGCTCAATAGTGATAGTTTCACCTTCAGTAAACTTACGCATATGTAGCTGACAAGTTGTAATATCGTCATCTGGTCCATGAGCACGTCCGTTGATGAATAAGCTACACATACCACAGATACCTTCACGACAGTCGTGATCGAAAGCGATAGGCTCAGTTCCTTTGTTGATTAGCTCTTCATTTAAGATATCAAGCATTTCAAGGAATGAAGTTCCACCAGAAATGTTGTTGATTTTATATGACTCTAATTTCCCTTTAGATTTGGCATCCTTTTGGCGCCAAACCCTTATTGTTAGTTCTTTTAATATTTTATCTGCCATAGCTTACTTGTATGAACGTTGTGTTAATTCAACAGTTTCGAATACTAACTCTTCTTTGTGTAAAATAGGATCTTGACCTTCTCCTTTGTATTCCCAAGCGGATACATAAGTAAAGTTTTCGTCATCACGTTTAGCTTCACCTTCCTCAGTAGTCGATTCTTCGCGGTAGTGACCACCACAAGATTCGTTACGATTCAGTGCATCGCGTGCCATTAAATCACCTAATTCAAGAAAGTCTTCAACTCTACCAGCTTTTTCAAGCTCAATGTTCATTGAATTGAATTCACCTGGAATACGAAGATCTTTGTAGAAATCCTTACGGATTTTAGCAATCTCTTCGATAGCAAATTTAAGACCTTTCTCGTTACGAGCCATTCCAACATTATCCCACATGATATTACCTAAACGTCTGTGGAAAGAATCTACTGACTTAGAACCCTTAATGTTGAACAAACGTTCCATACGAGTTGTAGCAGCTTTCTCTTTCTTCACAAACTCAGGATGATTCATGTCAACACGAGGAGTTTGAATTTCATCAGCTAAGTAATCACCAATTGTGTATGGTAATACGAAGTAACCATCAGCTAAACCTTGCATCAAAGCAGAAGCACCTAAACGGTTACCACCATGATCAGAGAAGTTAGCTTCACCAATAGAATATAAACCTGGAACAGTCGTCATCAAGTTATAATCTACCCAAGTACCACCCATTGTGTAGTGAATAGCAGGGTAAATCTGCATTGGTAAATCGTAAGGATTCTGATCAGTAATCTTCTCGTACATCTGAAACAAGTTTCCGTAGCGAGCTTCAATTACATCTTGTCCTAATCTTTCGATTGAATATTTAAAGTCAAGGTAAACAGCTTTTCCAGTCTCGTTTACACCGAAACCTTCATCACATCTTTCCTTAGCTGCACGAGATGCAACATCACGAGGAACTAAGTTACCGTAAGATGGGTATCTTCTTTCCAAGTAAAAATCACGATCTTCTTCAGCAATGTCGTTAGCTGTAATCTGACCTTTTTGTAATTTAATAGCATCTTCTTTCTTCAATGGAGTCCAAACACGACCATCATTACGCAATGATTCCGACATTAATGTCAGTTTCGATTGTTGTTCGCCGTGAATTGGAATACAAGTTGGGTGAATTTGTACGAAACAAGGGTTTCCAAAATATGCACCATTCTTGTAAGCTTGCCAAGCAGCACCACCATTACAACCCATAGCATTGGTTGAAAGGAAGAATACGTTACCGTATCCACCTGAAGCGATAACTACAGCGTGAGCACCATGACGCTCGATTTCACCTGTAATCAAGTTACGAGTGATAATACCACGAGCTTTTCCATCAACAGTAACGATATCTAACATTTCGTTACGCTCATGCATTTCAATTTTACCTTGTCCGATCATACGGTTCATAGAAGCGTAACAACCTAACAATAGCTGCTGACCAGTTTGTCCACGAGCATAGAAAGTACGACTTACTAATACACCACCGAATGAACGGTTAGATAAAGTTCCGCCATACTCACGTGCAAAAGGTACACCTTGAGCAACACATTGGTCGATGATTTCGCCACTAACTTCAGCTAAACGATAAACGTTACCTTCGCGAGAACGATAGTCACCACCTTTAATTGTATCATAAAATAAACGAAATACTGAATCGTTATCGTTTTGATAATTCTTTGCAGCGTTAATACCACCCTGTGCAGCAATAGAGTGAGCTCTACGTCCTGAATCTTGGTAGCAAAATGCTTTTACGTTGTATCCCATCTCTGCTAAAGAAGCAGCAGCAGATCCACCAGCTAAACCAGTTCCTACAACGATAATATCTAATTTTCTTTTATTGGCAGGGCTAACTACCTTAATTGCAGCCTTATGTTTTGACCACTTTTCAGTTAAAGGCCCGGCTGGAATTTTTGAATTTAATACTGTCATAACCGTTAAGTTTTAGCAATTAAGCAAAAAAGTGTAAGTACAAAGGAATGATTGCAAATCCTGCAGCAATGAAGAAAGCATAGAAGTAAGATACTTTTTCTAAACGTTTTCTCCAGATATTATTGCTGAATCCAATTGATTGGAAAGATGACCAAAACCCGTGAGCAAGGTGTAATCCTAAAAGGATAGCGCCTAATACATAAAGACAAGTGTAAACTATGCCGAATGTACCGCTAGTAAATAACGCTTTTACCATTTTTGCTCCATCATGAACTGTTTCTCCGTGCATGATAGAAGAAGGTACTTCACCTGTAATTTGCATAGGTACAAAGAAATGCATCAAGTGCATTACTAAGAAAACCAATACAAGTCCACCTAACACAAACATGTTACGAGACGACCAAGTACTACTATCTTTCAAGTTTTGCACTGCATACTTCTGAGGGCGAGCCTTCATGTTCTGTAGTGTTAGAGTAATAGCATAAATGATGTGGATAATGAAGCCACCAAACAATACCGGCTGTAATCCAAATCGAATTACTGGTAATGACATAAAGTGAGCTCCTGCGTTGAACAATTCACCAGTGCTATCAAACAACAAAAATGAGTTTAATACAAGATGAACCAACACAAAAACAATAAGGAAAAGACCTGATAAACTCATTATCAGCTTCTTCCCAATTGATGAACTTAAAAAACTGCTCATAGGACTAAAAATTAATTAGATTGTTTTTATTCTAAGGTTTAACTAATTCAATTGCAAATGTAGATGCTCATGCTTGAGGAAACAATATTACTTAACACATGTAAATTATTTAGACTGATTCTAACAATAACCTGTTTAGCAATATACTAAGACCTTATTTGTTAAAGAAAACCTATATGATTAAGCTTAAATCAATTACTGAATTTATTCTTTAATATTCTAAGCATAGCGCTGCAAGGTATTACTTTTTTATATGTTTTAAAACAAGCACTGCTGTATTGTTCTTATTTAGAAAGGTGTAATGTATTATTAGTCTGATGAGTGCAGAATCCCACTGTCCTAAGGTGAAATTGTTTACTATATGTAGGTAATACTCTCTAATCTATAAGAATATTGAAAAGTTATGAATCGTTTTGAGAAGAGTTTTCTGTCGACTTGTTTTTGAATTTCAAAAATCCGTAATTTCGTTATTTTTACATAAGCTATAAATAGGAAAGGATGATAAAATCTATTGATACGACAAAATATACAATCAGATTCAGTGACCAGGGACTTGGTTCTGTTTGTGTAATTCTGCATGGTTACCTTGAGTCAATTGAAACTTTTGAAGCTATGGCTAGTGAATTATCAAAATCAGCTAGGGTAATTTGCATTGATTTACCTGGACATGGAGAATCGGATTTAAAACAAAATCATATTTCTATTGAAGATATGGTTGATGCCGTTTATGCGGTAATTCAATATCTGAAGATTGATAAGATTCATCTTATGG
>NZ_JBTCHQ010000019.1:0-61753 GCF_054254355.1 Ancylomarina sp. YFZ004 | reverse complement strand
AATGACAAACCGTACAAGTGGGGTATTTTTCCTTCCCCTCATCATTCGTAATACCATGATCACTTTTTATGTATGTGTTATAAATCCCTCTATGACAATTTCCACATGTAGCGGGTATATTTTCAGGATAAACTGAAGATCTTTTGTCACTATCTTTCAACATGAAATGTGTCGTATGGCAGTCTGTACAAACGGCACTTGATAAAAGCCCCTTATTAATCATACCCTTTCCATGAACACTTAAAGAATAATCGTGATAAGCATCCACTTCCTTAAGAGTGGTTTGCTGACTTGCCCTGCCATTTTCACGATGGCATCCACCACAAAGAGCAGGAATAGAAAGACGATACACGAGTGATGTCTCATCCTTTTTTGACTTAACCAGATGCTTCCCATGACAATCGGTACAATAGGGAGCAGATTCTTTTCCCTCAAGGTAGGCCACGCCATGCCCACTTATCGCATAGATCTCAGATATTTCAGCATGACAAGAGGAACAATCAACTTTACCAGCCGTTTCGCAGGGGCGTTTTTTTCTTGCAGAAACATCGGAGTGACATTTTACACAAGTGATATTGTTATGAGCTGAAGTTATCAAATGATTGACATCAACCTGAAGAGAAATGGTATCCAGTCCAACAAGTTTATGGACCTCTTTCTTTTCGTGGCACACAAGACAAGACCGATCGGATATGGTTTCAAGAATATTTTGGATATTTACGATATGAGGTGGATGACAGTCAGTACATGCAGGAATTGATCCTGGCTTTTTCTCCCACTGTTGTTCGTTAATCACCTTGGTATGTACCTGTTCAATTCTTGCATGACATTGCATACAGGTAGAAGCAATATTCTTGAGAGAAATACTGGAAAGACGATAATTATGGGGTAATATCAAATGGTTTCCATGACAATTATTACAAGTCGCCGTAACAATCAGACCGCTCTTACACAAGCCTTTACCATGTATACTCTGACTGTAATTCTGTAATATATTGTGTTCTGTAATCTTGTAGGTGCGAGCAACAGGAGCCCCTTCCCGATGACACTTCCCACACAGAATGGGAATATTCATTTTATAAGTTCGGCAAGTGGGATTGGTATGGGATAAAATATCGTGCCAACCATGACACTCCCTACAATCAGGAGCATACCTCGCTCCTTTTTTCAATGCCAGACCATGAATCCCCATTTCAAATTTAGTCTGAGCCTCTTCGTGGCACGTACCACAGTTAACAGGAGACATCTCAGTAGGGTGTGGCCAATCGTCTCCAACAGCAGATTCAGGATGACAGGCTATGCAGGTCACTTCTTGATGGATGGATCTAAGCAAAAGAGGGTGATCAACCCATACAGACTGAGCCTTGACTTTTCCTTCCCTTACGATATAAGGATCGTCATGACACATCATACATGTTTCGTCATCCTGGCCAATAAGTTTAGGGCTACTGAGGAAGCCCAGTAGAAAGGTAGAAAGCCAAATGAACCATTTTACTTTTTGTAAGTAGACAGCACCCATATTAAACGGAATAGTAGCTATTAAACTTATTTACTACGTAAGTTAATGACTATTCAAGGGAAATAAAAAAAAAAGCCGAAGGATAAATACCTCAGCTACTAATGTTGGTTTTCTTTTTGAGAGTTTTTCAAAGCTTCTTAACACCACCTCCCTGAAAGAGTAGCTCATTCATATAGAATAATAAAAACTAAATTAGAAATTATCTTAATAAAAATATTTCATAACATTATTCAACATCAGTGCATGTATTTATCAATACAATAAAATATATTTGTTCCAATTTTAATCTATCACTATAGAAACATAATTTTATCATTTTTGTTTAAAAATAAATAACAACACATATCCTCAATTATGAATTCTACAATAATTAGAATATTTCTGCTATTATTCATCCTTTATTTTAACTTGTCCAATTCTGATGCACAAGAAATCAAACTTCATTTTAATGGAGGTCATGCAAACTACCAAATGTCCGAGCTAAAGGCATTCCACAAAAACATCATTAAGGAAAGTGAATTACCTCTAAAATTAACAGATAACTTCCCAGCCTATTTTACTTTCGAATCAGGACTAACACTTGACTATGGGAATTATAAAGTTGGACTTTTCTATAGTCGATTATCTACAGGCTATAGAGCAACCATAAGTGATTACTCTGGAGCATATTATATAGACAATAAAATAAACAGTAATCTAATAGGAGTTAGAGGGGAAATTAAACTCTTGGGATATAAACGTTTTTCTGTTTGGGGAGGTTCATCCTTGGGTTTATTACATTCAAATTCCAGCTTAAAAGAAAAAATCACAATAACCGATACATCTTCAAGAAACACTCTAAAATTAGAATCTAAATCAACTCTTTTAGAATTGTTCACAAGCATCCAGTATCAATTAAAATATTATAATATATTCACTTCTGTAGGATATGGATTTGATCTTAAAGGAGATCTATATCTCGAGGATAATCCAGATGCATTTCTCCAAAATAATGACCAAAAGGTTAGCACTAACTGGAGTGGTTTAAGAATTCGTCTAGGGATACAGGTTACACTTATTGATTTAGCAAAAATATTATAACATTAACAAAAATGAAAAGATTCATTCAAATTATAATTATCACAACTATAAGCTTAGCCCCTACATCTTGCGATTTTATCCTCGATAAAGAAAACTTCATTGATATTAATAAAACATTAAATCCTGAAGCTATTGAAATTAATTTTGAAAATCAGGATACAATGCAATTACGTCTTATTGATACAGCTATATACTTCAATATTAAGCCTAAAAAATATAAAATACTTGAAATTAACTGCTATAGAAATAATGAACATATTCAAAGCTTTAGTTCGGGCTTGAAACACAAAATCCAAATCTATTCTCAATGGATCGATGAAGGGTTAAATACCTATAGAATTGAGGTGATAACCAACTCAAACACTGGAAGTATTGCTGATTTAACTCAGAATGAAGGTTATGCTTTTAATAATGAATGCTACGTGTTAAAATTTCCAAATGATAATCCCATAATGAGCCTAAAATCAGAAGTAATTGATGGTGTTTATAAATTATCATGGAATAAATATCCCTATTCTGATTTCAAACAATATGTATTAAATGGTCCCAATAATTTCATTTTTAAAACAAATGACATTAATCAACTAAGCTACCCCGACTCCAGCGTTATAGAAAAAATAGGCCATTACTATCATACTTTAGATGTAGATGTTGAAAAAGAAATTAAGTATCGTAAAATTCAAGGACATGTAAGCAAAGAATTCCCTTTACCTAAACTTAAGGTTGATAAAACAGGCCCTTTATCAGCCATTATTAGTTGGGATAAAACGCAATTTAAACATGGGTTCAAAGAATATGAATTGGTGTTTCCTGGGGGTGTAATTGGTCAAGATACTTTTAAAACGCGTACAACTAAATCAATTCATAATATCGATTCGACCAGCATCTCGATTACAAACGTACCTTTTGGTAGTTCAACTGGCTTAGAATTATCCTTTATCCCCCATAATATGGATAGTTATTACAAAGATAAGTACACAATCAGAGGATATATACCTACAGGGATAACATTCAAAAACAAATACAATTCGCCATACAACTTTCACCTCAACAAAAATAAAAAACTATATAACTTAGATGGAAATCCACTAAAAGAATACGATGAACATCTTGATAAATACTCGACGGTCAAAAAATTCAAATATGAAGTTAAGTTGAATACTAAGTCAGCCAATGAGAATTCAATATGGATAAATAGCAAAGACTCCATATACTCTTCAGATGAACATTTCAATCTGGGTAAGAGCTATTCAATTAAATCGATTTGGAAAAACATATATGGAGAAAGTTCGACTAAAACAGGATTTTGGCGTTATAATTCAGACGAAGTAGGTAATCTCTATTTTGTAGATCATGATTCATTATATAAATATAATTTGAACCAAGGTGAAGTTGTTACGAGTCTAAAAATAGTAAACCCATATCATAGTTGTGATGTTTCAATAAATGGCGATTATATCATCAGACGATGGAAACTATACAAACTAATAAACAATGAATATCAAATTATAAACACCGATTTAGGTTCTATCTCGTTTCATCCTACAAAAAATATACTAATTTCGGAGAAAGAGGGTAAATATTTCTTTTACGATCTCGATACTTTTACAATTGTAGATCGTTTAGATATCAATGGAAAAGTAATATCTGTTTCTAATGACTGGAGTAAATTATTGATCTATGATGAAAGCAATAATCAGATTAGAGTTTTTTCGGTGGATGAAAAAAAGATTCTTTTTTCTTTCAATTCTAATGAGTACAAAGGGGATGGCTACTATTTAATTTATGATAATTACATCTATTACAAAAATACAAAATTGAAGTATCAATAATAAGAAATTAAAGTTCTAAAAAAAGCCAACAGAATCAAGTTCAGTTGGCTTTTTTTATATCTGGGAGTAAATAAAAAATGCTGCCCTATTTCAAATTCTCTTTCAAGAAATCTGTCATCATACTATAAAGGTGCAAACGTGTTTTCCCTCCATAAATACCATGATTACGGTTGGTGTACATGTGCATTTGGAATCTCTTATTATTCTGGACTAATTCTTCAGCCAACTCAAGACTATTCTGCATGTGCACATTGTCATCTGACGTGCCATGAATTAAAAGGAACTTACCTTTTAACTGATCAGCAAAAGAAATGGGAGCATACTTGTCGTAACCTTCTGGATTCTCTTGTGGTGTGCGCAGATAGCGCTCCGAATAGATACTATCGTAATAGCGATACGAAGTGACAGGTGCAACAGCAATTCCTGCAGCAAATACATCTGCTCCACGGAACATACAAAGCGATGACATTTGACCACCAAAACTCCAGCCAAACACGCCAATCTTCGATCCATCGATATAATCCAATCCTGCCATGTATTTACCCGTCTCAATCAGGTCGATAGCTTCCAAATTCTGAATTTGCATGTAGGTGCACTTCTTAAAAGCCTCTCCGCGAGCACCTGTTCCACGATTGTCAACACAAACCACTACAAAACCTTCCTGAGCTAAATATTCGAACCATTCGAAACGGTAACGATCCAAGACACGCTGCGATCCCGGACCTCCGTAGAAAGTCAATAGGGCTGGGTAGTTCTTCGTCGCATCAAAGTTCGTAGGCTTAATCATAAAAGCATTCAGCTCTACATCTTCCGACGTTTTGAAAGAGAAGAACTCTCGCTGAGGTAATTGATAATCTGCCATTTTCTTTTTTAGTGGGGCATTATCCTCAAGTACACGAATTTGCTTGCCCTTGGCATTATGCAAGGTCACCAAAGTAGGTGTCTTTGTATTCGAAAAGTAGTTGATATAGTACTTGAAGCCCTTGCTGAAAACAGCCGAATTCGTTCCCATATCTGTACTCATCTTCTTCGTTCTTTTACCTTTGATATCAACAGCATAAATCTCGCGCTGAAGTGGTGATACTGCAGCTGCCTGATAATAGAAAAGTTTATGAGCCTCATCATAGTCTAAAAATTTAGTCACCTCCCAATCTCCCTTTGTAATCTGACGCTTAAACTTACCGTCAATATCGTAAAGGTAAATATGATTGAAGCCTGATTTCTCACTGGTCAGAATAATAGACTTAGCATCTTCGGTAAAGGTCAAATCATCGTTCACATCAATCCAAGCTTTGTTCTTCTCTTCATAAATCAACTTGGTATCTCCCGTGTTGACATCAGCAAACAAAAGCTCATAATGATTTTGATGGCGGTTCATTCTCACCATGCTCAATACCTCAGCATTACGTGTCCACTTAATTCTTGGGATATATTGATCGGTCTCCTCCCCAACCTGTATAGTTTGCGTTTTCTCCGACTCTAAATTATAAACATGAACACTCACAATAGCGTTATCTTCACCTGCTTTAGGGTACTTAAATGTATAATTCTCGGGATATAAGGCATTGGCTTTTTTCTCAGGGTATCTGCCCTTAAAAACCGTCATATTAAATTGCTTCACGCGAGATTCGTCGAAACGCATAAAAGCAATACGCTTGCCATCGGGTGACCATTGAAAACCTTTCCAAAAAGAGAATTCTTCTTCGTAAACCCAATCGGGTGCCCCATTTATGATGTGATTGTATTTACCATCAAAAGTAAATTGCGTCTCCTTATTAGTCATCAGATCTTTAATAAACAAATTGTTATCGTGGAAGAAACAAACCTGATCGCCTGCTGGAGAAAAATCGGCTAATTGCTGACGTCCTGTTGAAAGCGCATACAGCTTTTTGCTTGCTGTATCGAAAACAAAAAACTCAGCAGAATAAGAATGTCTGTAAATGTTAATTCGATTACTTGCTAGTAAAAGCTTTTTCTCGTCTGATGAGAATTGGTAGCTATCAATTCGCTTGATGGCTGTATTTTCCATTGTAGACAAATCGAAAAGAACTTCGATCAATTTTCCGGTGGCATAGGCATATTTTTCAACGCGTTCACCTTCCTTAAGTATCGTATAATGTAGACCATCATTCATAGAACGTAAGCCGTAAACCGATCTGGCATTGAAAGTGCCATTCATACTCACATTTTCGAGAGTAAAGGCTTTGTCACCATTTTGTGCACTAACAAGAAATGCAATAAGCAGTAAGGGGATTAATAATAATCGTTTCATATATAAGGTTAAAGTAAATGAAGGTTAATCCCGATTCTCGGGACCAGCAAAGCTGGAGTATAAAGTAGAAAGGTTAAAGTTGATGCTTGTTGTCAGTTATCGGTTTTCTGTTATCACATATTGACAACAGAAAACCGACAATAGATAAACAGTACAATTAAAACTCAGTGTGCTCGTTTCTTCGAATGATCTCGTTTTGTAAATCCTCACCCAAGTCGTTGAAATAGTCACTATAACCTGCCACACGCACAATTAGGTCTTTATGAGCTTCCGGGTTCTTTTGTGCATCGCGAAGGGTGTCGGCATCCACCACATTGAATTGAATGTGGTGACCATCCATACGGAAATATGAACGAACCAGATTCATCACCTGAGAAATTCCTGCCTCATCTTCCATAAACTGTGGGCTGAACTTCTGATTCAAAAGAGTTCCGCCTGTTCGAAGATGATCGATTTTTGCAGCTGATTTTACCACAGCAGTCGGTCCTTTGGTATCTGCTCCCTGATAAGGTGAAATGCCTTCGGACAATGGCATTTCAGCCAAACGACCATCTGGTGTTGCTGCCATTATATTCCCGAAATAAACGTGGCAAGTGGTTGGTAGCATATTAATGCGAAACACCCCACCCTTTGCGGTTGGTCTACCATTAATGGCCTCATAGAAAGTTTCGAAAATATCCACAGCGAAATCATCAGCGAAATCATCGTCGTTACCATATTTAGGTGTCTTATAAATTAAATCGCTTCGCAACTGATCGTAGCCTTCGAAATTAGCATCCATTGCTTTTTTCAAATCCGTCAGGCTCAACATTTCCTTCTCAAAAACATTCAATTTAATGGAAGCCAGCATGTCACTCAGACTTCCCAATCCCACGCCTTGAACATATGAGGTATTATAACGAGCACCGCCCGCATTATAGTCTTTGCCATTGCTTATACAATCGTCAACCAAAACCGAAAGGAAAGGCACTGGTAGATAAGTTGAATATAAACGCTCAATCACATTATTACCTCTAAGCTTGATATCGGCAAAGTGTTTCACCTGCTTCTGCCAAGCTGCGAATATCTCGTCATAGGATTTAAAACTAGATAATTCGCCTGTTTGTAAACCAATCAATTTCCCTTTACGAGGATCAACACCATTATTCATGGTTATTTCAAGAATCTTAGCCAGATTGAAGTAACCACTCAGACTATAATTTTCTGTTCCGAAAGCACCTGTTTCAACACAACCAGAACAACCCCCATTACGGGCATCCTCTATGCTTTTTCCTTGGAGTATCATCTCCTGAATAACCGCATCGGTATTAAAAATAGAAGGCTGACCAAAACCAGTCTTCACAATTCTAAGTGCTCGCTTGATAAAACGATCTGGGTTTTTCTTGCTTAATTGAACCATTGAACTAGGCTGCAATAATCGCATTTCCTCAATCACATTCAAAATGACATAGGACATTTCGTTTACAGCATCAGATCCATCTTCTTTTAAACCACCAACATTAATCAGACAGAAATCGGTATAGGTACTACTTTCCATGGCCGTTACACCCATTTTAGGTGGCGCTGGGTGATTATTGAACTTGATCCAGAAAGCCTGCAGTAATTCATACATACTGTCTTCAGCTAAATCACCTGATTTCACTTCCTTCTCGTAAAAAGGCAAAAGGTGTTGATCTAATCGACCTGGGTTGAATGAATCCCAAGGGTTCAATTCTGAAATTACACCCAAGTGAATAAACCAGTAATGCTGCAATGCCTCGTGCATGGTTTCAGGAGCATGAGCAGGAACACGACGGCAAACCTTAACCATCAGCTCTAATTCTGCTTTCCTTTCAGCATTCTTTTCTGCCTTAGCTAAGCTTTCCAATTCATCAGCATGGCGCTCTGCAAAATGGATGATACCATCGCAAACAATATCCATGGCCTTTAGTTCTTCCTGCTTGTCGTAGGCATTGGTATCATTTAAGAAATCTAATACCTCAATGGCTGTAGCGATATCCTTTTTCACATCAAGGAAACCTCTTTGGAACATTTTCTTACCTAAGACAGTATGTCCAGGTGCACGTTGCTCTTGAAACTCAGTAAAAATACCAGCTTCATAAGCATTCAACCATTCTGGAGTCATATTACCAATCAGCTTATCGCGATTGGTTTTTCCTGTCCAGAAAGGAATGATGCTATCCTCATATATCTTGAATGTTTCCTCATCAACCATAAAAGAAACCTTCTCTCTATCGTTTAATATCTTAAGATCGTCCAAAGAGTGAATGCAAATCTCTGGATATGTCGGGCAGGACTTTGGCGCAGGTCCACGCTCACCAACGATCAATTCATTGGGATTAATACAGATCGTCTTGTTGGCAAAAAAGTGCTTAAAAGAAAGGGCACGTTTCACTGGTGTAGAAACCATTTGCGCCTCATCTGACTTATAAAATTCGGTCATTAACAAAGCGCGCTCAGGCGATATGCAGTTGATTGCATTTAAACTTTGTTCTCTTAGTTTTTGTATTCTAATGTTCATCGTTTTAGTTTTTTTGAAATCAATAATTGTTCATTATTAATTTGGTTATCCGCCCACACTTACTTTAAAACCTGATTCTCTGAAAATAGACTGAACCCATTGCGTATCCTCTTCTAATAAAGATGCCATATTAGGCATCGAACTCTCTATACCAAAGCGTCGGAACTTATCCTGTCCGGTTCGGTGATAAGGTAGAATATGGAATTCAGGTTTCTGGGGTAATTCATTAAGGAAATCTAGCATCAAATTGATGTTTTCCTGAGAATCATTGAAGCCTGGAATCATTGGAAAACGAATGATTATATGCTTGCCTTTCTCTGACAAGTACTTCAGATTATTAAGAATCAATTTATTAGATACGCCTGTATTTTTCAAATGGTCGGCATCAAGCATGTGCTTCAAGTCAAAAAGGAATAGATCCACATTGTCAACAATGCGATCAATTTTATCCTTCGAGGCATAAGCCGTAGTATCCAAAGCGGTGTGGATCTCTCTTTCTTTACAAGCTTTAAGTATAGCCTCAAGAAAATCGATCTGCATCAGAGGTTCTCCGCCACTGAAAGTTACGCCTCCACCCGATTCATCAAAGAAAAGCTGATCGCCTTCTATTTCAGAAATCAATTGGTTAATAGTATAAGCTTTGCCTATTTCAGCTTGATCGGCAACTTCCACATCACCCAGACGATTATTTCGGCATATGGATTCAATCCCTGCCTTATAGGATTCGGGGTTATGACACCAAACACAGCGCAATGGGCAGCCCTTAAAAAAAACAGATGTGCGAATCCCAGGGCCGTCGTGCACAGCATAACGCTTAATATCAAAAACAATTGCTTGCATTGTTTCAAACTTTCGAATACGAATAATCAACAAGTTGCAATTATCCCATTAAGGATATGCCTTGGTATTCGCAATTCAATTAATAAAGTGTGAGTTAATTCTTCGACCGGGTAGGATATGGTCGATTCTTACTTCTAAAAAGTAAGGTAAAGGAATGCTTGTGGGATCAGCAAATCCAACATTCATAAAGACCTTTGTAGGAAGGTTTTTGTATAACGGTATTAATCATCATTCTAACAGTCTTTTATCAACCCTCTAAAGATATGATTTTTTTTGGATTGAGAAACTGACATTTAGCAGCTTTCAATACTTAAGCATTATTGATTTCTAACGCAAAGCCGCCAAGCTAAACGCAAAGGGCGCAAAAAGTAGAAGAATTATAAATAAACTCTGCACTCTTAACGATATACTTTGTGATCTTAGCGGTTAAGTTTTAATACTCTATGGATTTAATTCACTTTTATCATGCCGATATGTGGAATGCCATCTTCCAAGTACTCTTCTCCTTTTTGAACAAATCCATGACTTTCATAGAATTTTTTTAAATACTTCTGAGCTGATATTTTGATTATATCTTCTCCATAGTATTCCTTAATGGCTTTTATACTCTCATTCATCAGAGTATGACCATAATCATAACGACGCTCATCTTCTGCAACAATTACACGCCCAATACTACATGTATCAAAATACTCTACCTTATCGAATAGACGAGCGTAGGCACATATTTTCGTGCCCTTAAATCCTAGTACATGTATGGCTTTCTTGTCTTTACCATCCTGATCGAGATAAACACAATCTTGCTCCACAACAAAAATCTGCGATCTCAATTGCATTAAATCATACAGTTCATTAAGGGTGAATTCCTCAAACTTTAAAACCTTCCAATCAAGCTCTTTCCCTTTATTTTGATCTTGCATGCTCATCATTTTAAATACTTAAAAATAATCCACGAATTCAAAGACTCGTGGATTAATCTATTTTATAACTAATCAATATCTGTTACTTTCCATTTGAAGGCAAGTCAAGACCATATCCTGAAATCTTATCTTCACGCTTTAGAAGAATTGCAAACAACAAACCAAGAATACCTAATGCAGCAAACATGATCATCGTATAGGTGTAGTCAAGACTTTCAGCTCCTGGAGCATTGGTTTTATCCAATACTAGTCCTGCCAAAATTGGGAAAATCCATAAGCCAATATTCTGCACAGAGAACATGAAACCATAAGCCGTTCCAATTCGTTTCTCATCAACAATTTTAGCCACTGATGGCCACATTGAAGCTGGAACTAATGAGAATGCAATTCCTAAAATAACCATCAGCACATAAGGGTTAATGGTCGTAAAGGCAAAACAAGTGTGTACTAAAACTAAGATTAGCGATCCATAAATCATCAAGGTAGCTGCTCGTCCGTATTTATCTACAATAAAACCAAAGAGTGGTGTGAAAATCATGGTTCCAATAGGTAACATAGATGAGATATCACTGGAATCATCTATGGATAGATTAAACTTGTTTAGGAAAAAATCTGCAGAGAATGAAAAGAAAGGGAAAACTGCTGAATAGAAGGTTAAACACAAAAGAGTCACATACATAAACGATGGATTCGTAATCAAGTCCTTCAAATCAGACATTCTAAATGGATCACTTTTTGCAACAACACCATCCTCTTGACTTTGCTTATCCAATTTCAAATCATACATCATGTAAATCATGAAAACAAGCAAGGAAATACATACGAAGAGAGCTGCAAACCAAATGGCAGTTGTCCATCCTGAAGGTGAATCAATTAAATAGGGTGACAGCTGAAAAGCCAAGAAAGAACCTGTTCGTGCCAAGCCTAATTTTACGCCAAAAGCTAAAGCTAACTCTTTACCTTTAAACCATTTCACAATAATTTTAGAGATAACCACAATACTGGTTTCAGCACCTAAACCAAATAAGAAACGTCCCAAAAGCATCATCTTTAATTCAGGAGAGTAAGATGGCATAAATGAAGACATAAATTCATATCCCCAACCACCATTGGTATATATTTCACTGGCTCCATATGCCGTAACTAAAGCACCAAAAGCCATAAAAGAAACAAACATGAAACCTGTTCGACGAATACCCAGTTTATCAAGAATAATACCTCCTAAAACGGCCATGCCGAGAAAAACATTTGAGAGAGAATAAACGGAAACAAAGAGACCAAAATCAGTGGAAGAAAAACCAAACTCTTCGGTTAACTTAGATTTTAAAGGTGATAAAGCATCGTAGAAATAATAGTTGGCTGCTAATACAAAACCTACCAAAAGTAGCATTGCCCATCGCATCCATACATTATCGCGAAGAGTTCTTTTAAGATTTTCCATATTCGTTTTTGTCGTTTTATTTAGGTCGAATTATAATCAGCTTCGAAAATACGAAAGCTTTTAAACGTAAAGACACAATTTCAAAGAAATAAATATAAAAGAGTCACGAATTCACGAATAGAATTCATCAATTTAATGTGTGAATTCGTTGCTATCATTTTTTTAATTTGAATTCATGATTATCTTTAATAAGTATTATATCATCTTAACTCAACTCTTTTAAGATATGAAGACTCGCATACTCAGTTTATTACTCTTACTAATCATTCCATTTGTTTCATTTTCTCAAGAGACAAGTGATAGCCTTGACGTATCAAAAACTAAGGTTTATAAGTTTGATATCAAGCAAGATATTGGACCTCCAATTTGGCGACAAACCAAAGATGCTTTTTCGGAGGCTAAAGAATGGAATGCTGATATCTTTTTGATTCATATGAATACTTATGGTGGTATGGTGGTTCATGCTGACTCCATCCGTACAGCAATTCTAAACTCTGAGATGCCAGTTTATGTCTATATCGATAATAATGCCGCATCAGCTGGTGCACTAATCTCTATTGCCTGCGATGGCATTTATATGCGAACAGGTGCTAATATTGGAGCTGCTACCGTTGTCAACCAGACAGGTGAAGCCATGCCTGATAAGTACCAATCCTATATGCGATCGACTATGCGAGCCACAGCCGAATCACATGGAAAAGATACTTTGATTCAGAATGGTGATACAATCATTAAATGGAAACGTGACCCGCTTATTGCAGAAGCCATGGTCGATCCTCGAACCTATATCGAAAATGTGATCGATACGGGAAAGGTTCTGACTTTTACGCCTAACGAAGCTATTAAAAATGGTTATTGCGAAGGAATGGCGAACTCTGTTAAAGAAGTTTTAGAGCAATTAGAAATCGAAGAATATGTAATTAAGAAATATGAACCTTCTGGTATTGAGAAGATGATTGATTTCATGCTGAACCCGATGCTACAAGGTCTTCTCATTATGGTTCTCATTGGTGGAATTTATTTTGAATTGCAATCACCAGGAATTGGTTTTCCTTTAATTGCTTCGATAATTGCAGCTGTTCTTTATTTCTCACCGCTCTACCTTGACGGTCTTGCTGCCAATTGGGAAATTATACTTTTCATTATAGGCGTCGCCTTGCTTGGGGTTGAAATATTTGTTGTTCCCGGATTTGGCGTTGCAGGTGTTTCTGGTATTATATTCATCATATCAGGCCTTAGTTTGAGTTTAATAGACAACGTGAACTTTAATTTTGAGCCACGACATATCAAATCCCTTTTAGGAGCCATTCTTCTGGTCACCTTCTCTATGCTGACCTCAATCATTTTGTCAATTAATCTAAGTAAACGCCTTTTTGCGGGGAGTGGTTTTCTTGGCAGATTGGCTCTAAAGACTGAAGGAAAAATTGAGGAAGGCTATATTGGTGTAGACATGAGTCCTAAGTCACTTGTGGGACAGAAGGGATTCTGTGGAACCGATCTTCGCCCCTCAGGGAAAGTGATTATAAATGAAGAAATATACGATGCCAAATCGGAAGATGGTTTTATAAACAAAGGAACTGAAGTGCTTGTGCTTCGATACGAAACAGGGCAAGTCTATGTGATGAAAGCTGACAATGAGTAAATGTATAAATTTGATTATTTCATTTTACACTTTATCTTTTTTCACTTTAAGCTTTTCACTTGGCTTTTTTGCCTTTATCCCTATCTTTGCGCACCAAATAAGAAAATATGATATCGATTGAAGAAATAATAAATGAGAATAGTATTACAACTGAAACCATAGCTTTTAGAATGCTACTTAGTTTAGTTGTAAGTGCTATAGTGGGTATTGAGCGAGAATATCATAAACAGCCTGCTGGTTTGCGTACACATATTCTCATCAGTATGGGTGCAACCCTTATTATGCTACTTTCAATTTATATTCCCCAAACATTTAGCCAATATCAACCTGCAGATCCTGCTCGATTGGCTGCTCAAGTTGTATCGGGTATTGGTTTCCTGGGTGCTGGAGCCATCATGAAATTTGGCTTTAATGTGAAAGGATTGACCACAGCAGCCTCTATTTGGGTGATTGCTGCTATAGGCTTGGCTATTGGTGCAGGTATGTATTGGGCCACAGCTATCGCAACTGGCATCTTACTATTTTCACTTTTCTTTCTTGATTTCTTCGAGAAGTGGTTGTTCCCAGCCAAATTTATCAAACATCTACGTGTCTATTCTTCGGTTGGTTTCGATCTAAAAACAGATCCTATTCTAGTGCTATTGAAAAAACACAAGGTCAATATCAGAACCATCGATATTGAACAAACATTTGATGAAAAACGCACCAGCCTCTATTTTGTTATTCAGATCAACGAAAAAGTCAAAATTAACACCCTCTCTGAAGAAATTGGCGAGATAGAAGGCGTTCAGAAAGTAAAGCTTCATCAAATCGTTTAAGACTAAAAATTACACTTACACAAACTGTATATGAACCTAATTAATAATGGGAAACTTGATTTTTCCCAACTGGAAAATATCACTAAAAAACCAAAGCTTTTCACTAAAGATAAAGTCAACTTTTGGCAAGATCCCTACATCTCCGAGCATATTCTTTACGCTCATTTAGATGATGAAAGTGATGAAGGTTCAAGAAAATACGAAACTGTAATCAAATCGGTCTTGTGGCTAACTGAATATATGGATATGCCCCAAGGTGCCCGTTTACTTGACTTAGGTTGTGGTCCTGGTTTGTATAGCGAACATTTCCATGGGCAAGGTTTTAAGGTCACTGGAATTGATTTTTCACAAAGCTCAATCGACTATGCCAAGGAAGAAGCTAAAGCTTCTAAATACGATATCGAATATATCTGCCAAAATTATTTGGAGATAGACTACAGCAATGAATTTGATGTGATCACTCTTATTTATGGTGATCTGTGTGTGCTTTCACATCAGGAAAGAGATTTGCTTCTTACCAAGGTTCGTAAAGCTCTTAAACCCGGAGGTTACTTGATATTCGATTTATTTACCAAGCAATTTTTCAAAAAAGGACACGAGAACCAAACTTGGTATTTAAGTCAGGAAGAAGGCTTTTGGAAAGAGGAAGAACACTTGCTACTACACGAACATATCAAGTATAAGAAAGACAAAGTTCGTTTAGAGAAATACACGCTGATTATGAATGATGGTAACATGCAGAGCTACCATATCTGGAAACATTATTTCTCTCTGAAACGTGCCAAAGAAATGCTAACGCAACACCAATTTGATCTCAAGGATTTTTGGAGCGACCTTTGCGGAAAACCCTACGAAATTGAGAGTTCATGGATTGGCATGATTGCACAAAAACCCTTAAAGTAGTTATAGGGCTTTCATCAAATCAGAATGAATAAAATTATAATTCAATCTTCTTTTAAGCTTTTCATTTGTGATGAGTTTAAAAGAAGAATGGCTTCCCTCCTCCTCGTCGAAAATGGGTAGTGACACGCTAATAATCTCGGCAGCTTTAGTATAAAACTCCTTTTTAGAAGGATGGGTATCAGCTGTACAGTTAAAACATTCTTCCCACACATCTTGATTTATGATTTCATTGATGATTTGAATACAATCATCACGATGAATCAGATTGACGGGTGCATCAGCATTTTTCACTGTCTTCCCAGACAGGAAATTACCTGGTTTTCTATTACCACCAAAAAGACCTGAGAATCTAAGAACAGTTGTCTGATAATTCTTATTTCCTTTCAACAAATTCTCTATTGCTACCCAAGGAGATTCACTTAAATCTGAATGCTCATCAACTATCTTAGCTGAATTTTTATAAACACCTGTTGAACTAATCAGTATCAATTTCTTTACTGATGACTGTTCCAATACAGGCAAGAATTGTTTGTAGAGTTCAAGATCCTTAATCGTTAAATTAAGAACCAAAACATCCGTATTCAAGAAGGCCCTCATATCATCATTCAAGTCTTCAAAACGAATCTGAAAAACTTCAATCCCTTTCTCAGATAAACGTTCTTTTTTATCAAGATTGGTAGTAGCCCCTTTTACATTAAAACCTTTTCCTATAAAATCCATTGCTAGGGATTCGCCTAACCAACCACAGGATAGGATACTGATAGATTTCGAATTAGACGTTTGCATAAGTAGGCTATTAAATTATTATTCTGAGATGTTATGACTGAAAACAAAGATTTATAAAATTATTGAATTCATCACCTTTATTAAAAATAAAAAAGCCGAAGAATAGATCTTCGGCTTTGGGTTGAAGCTTTAAGGTTGTCCAATCTTAAAGCTCAAAAGTGATCCGATCAATTCACTTCATATAGTAAACTGATCGAATCAATAATTAATTACAGATCGCGACGTTGGTATAGAGCATCCTCCATATCCATTTCATCAAACTGCATGTATTTGTAAACTTCAGCTTCGTGAGCTTGGATCTTATCTTTGTAAATATCCAAATACTCAGCTGGAGTAGGTAGTTTTCCTAATACAGAAACAACAGCACCAAGTTCAGCAGAACCTAACCAAACCTGAGCACCTGTACCCATACGGTTGTTAAAGTTACGAGTTGAAGTAGAATATACATTCACCTTATCTGGAACACGAAGTTGGTTACCCATACAAAGTGAACATCCAGGAGTCTCAATACGAACACCTAGCTGAGAGAAAGTAGCAAATGTCGCTTCTTCTTTCAATACAGCCTGATCCATACGAGTTGGAGGTGCCATATATGTTCTTACCTTATCAGATGGCGTTAATCCACTCCAAACTTTCTCACAAGCACGGAAGTGACCAATGTTTGTCATACATGAACCGATGAATACATCCTGAATTTCAGTGTTCTGAACATCAGAAAGTAATTTTACGTCATCAGGATCGTTAGGACAACAAAGAATAGGCTCGTGAATTTCAGAAAGATCGATCTCGATTGTTGCAGCATATTCAGCATTATCGTCTCTTGAAAGCAACACTGGGTTAGCTAACCACTCGTTACAAGCATCAATACGGTTTTGAATTGTTTGAGCATCATCATAACCCATCTTGATCATTGATTCCATCAAGGCAACGTTAGACTTCACGTACTCAATAACACGCTCTTCTGATAACTTAATACAACCTGCAGCAGCAGAACGCTCAGCAGTCGCATCCGTTAATTCGAAAGCTTGCTCAACTGTAATATCCTCAAGACCTTCCATCTCGATAATTTTACCGCTGAATATATTGATTTTGTTCTTCTTAGGTACAGTTAACTGTCCGTTCTGAATCGCAAAATAAGGAATTGCATTTACGACATCACGTAAAGTGATACCCGTATTCAATTTTCCTTTAAATTTAATAAGAATAGATTCTGGCATATCCAAAGGCATGAAACCTAAAGCACCTGCAAAGGCAACCAAACCAGAACCAGCTGGGAAAGAAATCCCTAATGGGAAACGTGTATGAGAATCACCACCTGTACCAACAGTATCAGGAACCAATAAACGGTTCAACCATGAGTGAATAACACCATCACCTTGCTTCAAAGGCACACCTTTACGCTCAGACATGAACTTAGGCATACTTTTGTGCATTGCCACGTCAGTCGCTTTTGGATAAGCTGCAGTATGACAGAATGATTGCATAAACATTGGCGCTTCGAACTTCAAACATGCCAACTCTTTAATCTCATCACGAGTCATAGGACCCGTTGTATCTTGAGATCCAACAGTTGTCATTTTTGGAGCACATGATGTTCCTGGCAATACGCCTTCAACACCACAAGCTTTACCTACCAATTTTTGAGCCATTGTATAACCCTGATTAGCCTTAGGCTCTGGATTATTCGCAACAGTAAAAATATCAGCAGCAGGCATTCCTAATAAAGTACGAGACTTTTCAGTTAATGCTTTACCGATGATCAATGGAATACGACCACCTGCACGGTACTCGTCAGTTAATGTATCAGGAGCTAAAGAATAAGTACAAACCACTTCGCCATTGCGAGTAATTTCACCTTTTACATTGTTGATGATGATTTCATCACCTGTATTCAATACAGAAACATCAGTTATGATTGGTAATCCACCTGAATCCTGAGTTGTATTATAGAAAATTGGAGCGATAGCACCACCAATAACCACACCAGCAGTACGCTTGTTTGGTACACATGGAATATCCTCACCAATATGCCATAGTAATGAGTTAGCAGCTGACTTACGAGAAGATCCAGTACCTACAACGTCACCTACGAAAGCAACTTTGTGACCTTCTTTTCTCCATCCAGCAATCGTGTCGATACCGTCTTCGAAACGGCCAGCACCCATAGCTAAAGCATGCAATGGAATATCAGGACGCGTAAACGCCTGAGATGCAGGAGAGAAATCATCTGTATTGATTTCACCTTCTACTTTATAAACTTTAAGTTTGATTTCTTCTGGCAATTCTGCACGAGTAGTAAACCACTCTGCGTTTGCCCAAGATTCAATCACGCTCTTAGCAGCAGTATTGTTCTTAGCAAGATCTGCAATAGTTTGGAAAGAATCGTAAACAAGTACAATTCCTTTAAGAGCTTCTGCAGCCTCTTCAGCTAAAACTTCGTCTTGTAAAGCTTCAACCAAAGCGGTTACGTTGTAACCACCCATCATTGTTCCTAAAATCTTAATTGCTTCAGATTTTGTGATGATTGGTGAAGTCAATTCGTCTTTTAAAAGCTGTCCTAAAAATTCAGCTTTTACTTTTGTTGAATCATCAACTCCAGGAGCGATTCTTTCTTTGAATAAATTCAATAGGAAATCCTCTTTCCCTTGGATAGGATTTTGCAATAACTCGCAAAGTTCTGCAGTCTGTTCTGCATTCAATGGCAAAGCCGGGATACCTTTGGTAGCGCGGGCTGCTTCGTGTTTTAAATATGCGTCAATCATGAGTTTGTTGATACGGTTATGTTAGTTTCGTAACCTCGTATTTAGAATAAGGAAATATTCCTTTATTCATAACAAACTTAGAGCTTTTCTATTTACGCTATTCAGAAAAACATGTGTTTTATATCATATTTTAGAACTTGAAATATGGGGGTAATCCCTACCCTAAATCAAAGGAAATGCTATATTACGGCCAGTCTAAAAAAACATAAAAAACTTAAGTATTTCAAGCAGTTTGAACTCTCCTAAATTAAGGCATCACAAAAACACTTCCCAAACAATAGATATACCGAAACGACATGATTTAGTCATCTCGTTTAATCTAACTAAAGTAGTCGTATGATTAAAAAAGACCTAGGCCATGCAAAAAGACAATTGCAATAGCTCCTGGAGCGATGAATTTTAGAACAAATATAAAAGTGGTGATTATTCCTTTGGATAACTGAGAACCTTTAGCTAATTCTTCTTCAATCCTCTTACGCCCCCAATACCAGCCAATAAATAATGATATAAATAGGCCACCTAATGGCAATAGCATATTAGCGGATATCCAGTCGAGCAAATCGAAGAAATTTAAACCGAATATAGTCTGCTCTTTTAACAAGCCCATTGATAAGGAACAAAAGATGCCAACTATAGAAATCATCACCGTTGCTAAAATAGTCGCTAAGGTCCTTTTAATTTTTAACTCTTCTCTAAAATAGGCCACTACAACCTCAAGTATCGAAATCGATGATGTTAGGGCAGCCACAGTTAATAAGAGAAAGAATAGAATTGAAAAGAAGAAACCACCTGGCATCTGTTGAAACACATTGGGCAGAGTGATAAATACAAGTCCAGGACCACTGCTGGGCTCTATACCAAAGGCAAATACGGCAGGAAAAATGGCAATACCAGCAAGAATTGCAATGAGGGTATCGGCTATAGTTACCTGTAGTGCGGTTTTGGCTAGATTATTCTGGTTACCTATATAGGAACCATAAGTTATCAGAGTTCCCATGCCTAAACTCAAAGAGAAGAAAGCATGTCCCAATGCACTTAAAACACCATCAGCGGTCAATTTTGAGAAGTCTGGGCGAAAGAGAAAATTCAAACCCTCTCTTGCTCCATCCAAAGTAATGGCTCGTATATCTAGAACGATAATTATAAGAATCAATATAGGCATCAAAATCTTTGCATACTTCTCAATACCATCTTTTACTCCAATTATAACAATTGCCATTGTCATGAGCATGAAAGATAATTGGTAAAAAATTGGTAAGCCTGGTTTTTCAATAAATTGCGTAAACATAGACCCTAGCTCATCAGGGCTCTTAGTTGCAAAACTATCCGTAACAGATTTCACAATATAATCGATACTCCAACCTGCTACAACCCCATAAAAGGAGAGAATCATAACAGCTGCAGCTACTCCTAATACACCCACATATTTCCATGGCGAGTTCGGTGCCAAATTCTTAAAAGCTCCAAAGACATTAGATCTTGATTTTCTCCCGATCATAAACTCAGATAGCATAATGGGCAAACCGATGAGAGCAATAAAACCAAGATATACAAATAGAAAAGCTGCACCACCATAGACGCCTGTGATATAAGGAAACTTCCAGATATTCCCTAGACCTACTGCAGAACCTGCAGCAGCGGCTATAACGCCCATTTTACTCGAAAATACATCTCTTACTGGGGGTGTTTTATCTGATTTCATATAGAATTGGGGCTTTTATCAATTTAGGATTAGCTGATGCTTCTGATTAGAATAATCAGTCTATAAAGAAACTAAATTCTCAAAAACTCACAAGTAATATGTATGATGATTATCACACAGATACAAAAAAAACCCGGACAATGTCCGGGTTTTAAATATCTATAATAGGATGTTATTAGTTACGTCCTACAGCATTTAGGTCGTTGAAAGCAACAACCAAACGATCTTTCATTGAAACCTCACCTTCACGTAACCATTTACGTGGGTCGTAATATTTCTTATTAGGCTTTTCTGCGCCATCAGGGTTACCAATCTGTCCTTGAAGGTAATCACGGTGCTTAGCTTCGTACGTACGAACACCATCCCAACATGCCCACTGAGTATCAGTATCTATGTTCATCTTAACAACACCATAAGAAATCGCTTCGCGAATTTCCTCTGCTGATGAACCTGATCCGCCATGGAATACAAAATCAACAGTATTTTCAGCAACACCATATTTCTCAGAAATAAATGACTGAGAGTTTAATAGAATCTTTGGAGTCAAGACAACATTACCTGGCTTATATACACCATGTACATTACCAAAAGAAGCAGCAATAGTGAAACGAGAAGATACTTTTAATAAAGTTTCGTAAGCTAAAGCGACATCAGCAGGTTGAGTATATAATAAAGAGTTATCCATTTCAGTGTTATCAACACCATCTTCTTCTCCTCCTGTACAACCAAGCTCAATCTCAATAGTCATTCCTATTTTGTCCATGCGCTCTAAATATTTAGCACAAGTACCAATATTTTCATCTAAAGGCTCTTCAGACAAATCTAACATATGAGAACTAAACAATGGCTTACCTGTTTGCGCGAAAAATTCTTCACCAGCATCCAAAAGACCGTCGATCCAAGGTAATAATTTTTTAGCAGCGTGGTCAGTATGCAAAATAACTGGAATACCGTAATGCTCAGCTACAGCATGAACATACTTAGCACCAGCAACAGCACCAATAACAGCAGCATCATGCCCATTAGCAGCAATACCTTTTCCAGCGAAAAATGAAGCTCCACCATTCGAGAATTGAATAATAATAGGAGAGTTAGCTTCGCGTCCAGCTTCAAGAGCTGCATTGATCGAATTTGTATTTACTACATTTACAGCAGGAATAGCAAATCCTTCTTGTTTTGCAACCTGAAATAACTTTTGGACATCATCACCTGTGATAACACCTGGCTTAACTACTTCTAATACTTTTTTCATATGTGATAGTTTTTGATAAGATTAACTCAAGAATCTATGAGAAGAATTACACAAACTTTCAGGCTTGAAAGATGTTATATTTCTTATAATCTATTTTTATTAAATGGTTCTAAATTACATGTGGTTCTAGTAGTATTCTCTAGATATATTCCTAACCTAAGTACGAAGTTAAAAAGAAATAATAGAATTTGCATCCTTTTTTCACTAAGAAAATCCCGCAAACGAATGCAATTTAAAATGGATAGCCAATACCGATATTATAGGTTAGCTGAGAGAACTTAAATGTTCTATTTCCAATAATCCATCGCTTATCCCCAGCCAATGATGGATCTCTTAATTTAAGTCCCAAATCTAATCTAAAAAGAATAAAATTTAAGTCAACACGAGCTCCAACACCAGTTCCTAAAGCAACCTCTTTATAGAAATTTTTAATATCAAATATAGCTCCCGGACGATTATCTTTAGATGAGATCGCCCAAATATTTCCAGCGTCTAAAAACATTGCACCTTCAAATTTCCAAATTAATTTAAAACGGTATTCTAAATTCGCCTCCAATTTTAAATCGGCAGTATTGTTTGGATAGATTGCCTCATCGTTGGAATAAGAACCTGGTCCGAGAGATCGAACTTGCCAGGCACGAAGGCCATTGGCTCCACCCGAAAAGTAACTTTTCTCAAAAGGTAATACCTCAAGATTGCCATAGGCATATCCCAAGCCCATAAAAAAACGTCCAACAAATGTATTAGCCTTGTTCAAATGCCAATTGTATCGATAATCGATATCAATTTTCATATATTGCGCATAGCGAATCCCCAGTAAATCATAATAAGTCCCTTCTAATTCCCCTTTATCATTAAAGTCGTTATTCTTTGTTGAACCGACCAGTTGATCAATAGTTTTCAGGGTATTTCCAGCAGTCTCGAAACCAAAACGTAAATAAGTATAGTTACTAAGTTTATTGAGGTTTTGATTATTATAAATGAAAGAATATCGGGTTGTAGATATTACGTGATCAGTGAAGGAATTGGCGATATACAAATTATTAATATCATTAATAAAATCATCACTCAGATTCTTCACCTCAACAAAACTCAACTCAATCAAATTAAGATTATGAGTCAAATATCGCGATGATTTCCAATTATAACCAAAACTAGCATCAACCTGTGTTCTAGTATAATCAGGCCGTTCTTGATAACTATAAGCTAAAGATAGTCTTGTTTTTGGATTGTATTTCTTTTTAAAACGATTGGCGTTAAGAAAAGGTAACAAAAACTTAGGTGTATTTAAACTTATTTCACCACCATACTCTTTTGAAAAGAAATTTTTATTGTCGCTTGACTTTACCGTCTCTGTTGCATTAGACAGACGGATATCTAAGATTTCAGCACCACGTAACAGATTCTTATGCTGGTAATTAACTTTCCCAGCGAAACCGATATTACCCGAAGAGTTGGTTCCTTCAAGCTCAACCGTATAAGCTTGTCTCTTATGAGGTGATAGTTGAATAAAACAATTCAAACTGCCTTCAAATTCATTTTCAGCTTCAGTATCAACTTCGAATCTAATATTTACGAATTTATATTGATTTAAGGCCTGAAGTCGTCTATAAGAATATTCTACTTTCGATAAATCATATAGACTGCCTGGTTGAAATCCCAATGAATTTATAATAACATCTGGTTTTATATTCAGTTTCTTTGTATAGATAAATTGGCATTTTTCATGATTCAATGTATCAAGCTTACTTAGATATATTGAGTCATTCAATAAAACAGGCTTGGGATCGTAATCAGAATTAACGATGATAGATCTAATGCGGTACTTACGCTCAACATTGGAAGCCTGCGGTTTCTTAATCCCAATAAAAACATCCATCTGATGATCCTTACCTACACTATCCATCATAAAATGAATGTACTCCTTAGAAAAGTTGAAGTAACCCTTATTCTTCATCAACTTTGAAATACGTGCACGTTCTTTTCCCAAAATATCAGAATCTACGTTCTGCCCCGTTTTAATTTCACTATTTACAGAATCAGAAACCAAATATTGCCTAATCAGCGAACTATCACTTATTTCCTTAAGATTCTGATAGGATGATATAAAATTACGAGGTAGATCAGCTTTTTCATCGTAGACATTTCTAAATCGATAAGGTACCCCGGCTGTAATTTTGAATTTTAGCTTCGCCTTTTTTCTTCTAAAAATAACGGTATCTTCAATTGTTGCATTGTAGTATCCCTTTTTTCTCAAATATATCCCTAGTTGAATTTTTGATCTTTGAGTTTGATAATCTTCATAGATAACAGGTTCTTCTCCAATTCGGCTTAACCACTTATTAATACCTTTCTTCTTATTTTTCCCAGAAAGATTATATAAGCCCAAATGGAATTTCCAGATACCCAGAATTTTAATGTTCGGTTGTTGTTTAATATTTTGATTGAGTTCGCTTGATGAAATATGTTTATTATCAACCTTAACACTCACCTTACTTAAAAGATATTCATTATCCCCCACATACTTAGTCGTAGAACAAGACACGGTCCCCATAATTAAAAATATGGCGAAGATTAAGGATAGAAAAAAATAACTATTTTTGTATTTATGATTAGGTTTCAAGTAGTGTATTGTATTAGTAGTTATTAATTTTACAAAGATACTTATCTTCAAGAACATTTTAGCCTGATTAATATTTCAAAGTTAAAAATTCAATTCAATTATTGTGCTTTCAAAAAATCAGATCAAACTCATTAGTAGTTTACAGAAAAAGAAATTTAGAGATCAACATCAGCTTTTTGTTGCTGAAGGCTATAAATTGATCACTGATCTACTGGAATCTAAACTAGAAACCAAGTATATCATTCACACGAAAAATGCGAATACCAATGATCTTATAAAGCACAACAAAAATATTGAACTTATTGAATGTGATGCTTCTGATCTAAAAAAAATCAGCAGTTTGAAGACACCCTCAGATATCATTGGGGTTTTTAAAATTCCTAATACAGACTTTGACAAAAATGATATTAAGCATTCCTTGTCTATCTTGCTTGATGATGTTCAAGATCCTGGAAATTTAGGCACAATTATTAGAATTGCCGATTGGTTTGGTATTAATCACATTTTCTGTTCCAGAAATACAGTCGACTTATATAATCCGAAAGTCATTCAAGCGACCATGGGAGCATTAGCTCGTGTGAAAATTATTTATACCGATTTACCACCGCTTGTCGATGAATTCGTTTCGCCAAATTTCCCCGTTTATGGAACTTTTCTTGAAGGTGAAACAATCTATAAGAGTGAACTAAGTACGCAAGGTTTTATTATTATGGGTAATGAAGGGAAAGGTATCTCTCCTGCATTAAAACCACTTGTCAGCAAAAAGCTATTCATACCCAATTTCCCAAGCGATCAAGCAACCTCTGAATCCTTGAACGTTTCAGTTGCCTGTTCTATTGTTTGCTCCGAATTTAGAAGACGTCAGCTTTAAAATAAATAAAACTCTCAGATACAAAAAATGCAGTCTATATTAAAGACTGCATTTTTTTGTTTCCTATATTTAAGTTCATTTATTCTTTCCAGAATGAAGGCGAGAATAATACCAAAACAGTAAAGAGTTCTAGTCGTCCCAAAAGCATTAAGAAAGAAAGGAACCATTTCGCAAAGTTTGGCAATTTTGAGAAGTTTTCCATCGGGCCTATCTCACTAAAGCCAGGACCAATATTACCTAATGTGGTTGCCACAGCACTTAAGGCTGAGAAAATATCTGCACTCCAAAAAGACATCACCACAGTTGAAAACATGAAGATGATGATATAGAAAACAAAAAAGGCAAGGATATTTGTTACAGTACGGTCATCAACAACTCGTTGGTTGTATCGTGTTGGAATAACGGCATTGGGATGAATCAATCGCTTTAGTTCGTAGAAACTGTTCTTGAATAAAAGTAATATTCTCACGACTTTCACACCACCTCCTGTAGAACCTGCAGAACCACCCACAAACATCAATACAAAAATTAGCATACCTAAGAAAGGCATCCACAACAAATAGTCAGCTGTTGCATAACCCGTTGTTGTAATAATAGAAACAACCGTAAATAGGGCATCACGAAAAGCCTGCTCATACCCCATATTAGACGTTACAATGATTCCTGCAGTGATTATAGAAGTGAATAATAAAATCACAAGAGAATAAAAACGAAATTCTTCATCTTTAAACAGCTTATGAAAGCGCCCTGTAACGACAGCATATGATAAAGTGAAATTTGTTCCGGCAATAAACATGAAAGCTATAATGACATATTGCAAATAAGCTGAATCAAAATAACCCACACTGGCTTGCTTAGTCGAATAACCACCCGTTGCCATTGTTGTTAAAGAATGATTAATGGCATCGAAAAATGTCATGCCACCAAACATTAATAAAACACATTCAATTGCTGTAAAAGAAGCATATAAACCCCAAAGATTACGAGCGGTTTCTTTTATTCTTGGAGTCAACTTATCAGGAGCAGGACCTGGAACTTCGGCGCAAAAAAGCTCACGTCCACCAATACCCAGAGTTGGTAGAATAGCTAAGAACATGACAATAATTCCCATTCCTCCAAGCCACTGAGTTAATGATCGCCAAAATAAAATGCCATGTGGCAATTCCTCTATATTATTCAAAATAGAAGAACCCGTAGTCGTAAAACCAGACATGGTTTCAAAAAAAGCATCGGTTACCGATGGTATAAATCCACTAAACAAATAGGGTAAACAACCGAAAATAGAGAATACAACCCACACGAGGCTCACAATAATGTAGCCTTCACGCTTTCCCATGTCTTTTTTAACACCCTTCGAAGATAAATAACTCAATGCTCCCACAGCAAATGTGATAAGACCAGAGTACAGAAAAGCCTTTGTATCAGATTCTTGATAAATAAGAGAAATCAATAAAGAGAGAAAAAGGAAGACACTTTCCCCAACGAGTAGTTTTCCTAGGATGTTGAATATTATTTTTTTTCTAATCACAGTTCAAACTTAAATTCTATTTCAAATATCAAACTATTTAAAAATCTTTTCAACTTTCTTGATGGCTGAAGGCAAAGTAAAGACCACAACTTGGTCGCCTGCCTGAATCTGAGTATCTCCCATTGCAATAATGCCTTGGTCACCCCGGATAATACCTCCAATATTAGCATCCTCCGGAAAGTCAATATCTTTCAACTTACCCATTGTAATTTTGGAATTAGGCTGAACAACGAGTTCAATAACCTCGGCATCTGAGACAGTTAGCCATTTGCAATGCTGAACATCAGCATCCATGGTAAATCGATAAATATAACTGGCAGCTAAAAGCTTTTTATTAATCATGGCACCAACACCAATGCTATCTGCCAAATCGATATAATCGATATTTTCAACTTCAGCAATAGTACGTTTTACGCCCATTTTACTAGCCAACAAGCAAGCCAGTATATTGGTCTCCGAGTTTCCGGTTACGGCAACAAAAGCATCCATTTTCTGAATTCCTTCTTCTCGCAACAAATCCATATCACGACCATCACCATTAATAACCAGGGTTTTTTCGAGTGCATCGGCCAACTTGATGCTTTTGTTCTTATCAATTTCAAGCAACTTAAGATCTAAAGTCTGCTCAAGTTCACTAGCCGTTTTAAAACCAATACGACTACCGCCTAAAATCATTGCTTTTTTAATCTTATAATTCTCTTTTCCTGCAAGGCTCATCACTTTATCGATACTCTCAGCTTTACTGATTACAAAAACCAAGTCGCCTCTCGTAAATCGATTATGACCGCGTGGAATAATGGTTAATCCATCACGCTTAATAGCCACAGCTCTATAATCATTATCGCCAGTCAATTGTGAAACCTCAGCTAAGGTTTTATCCATAATCACAGACTTACTGCTTATTTTAATACCATACAGCAATAATTTACCACCTGAAAACTCGTACATCTGACGCGTTCCAGAACGTGATAGATAATTGATGACTTCTTTTGCAGCCAATCGTTCAGGATAAACGAATTCATCTATTCCTAAACTCTTTAGAAATTCCTTATTTTCCGGGATTAAGTATTCTTGATTGTCAATACGTGCAATAGTACGTTTTGCTCCAAGTTTCTTAGCAAGTAGACTCGAAATGATATTAGTCTCTTCAGATTGTGTTACAGCTATAAAGAGATCAGCTTTCTTAACGTTAGCCTCTTTTAGATCTTTAATAGAGGAACTTGACCCAACAATAGTTAACAGATCCATATGAGAATCTATCAGCTTTAATTTTTCTTCATCACTATCAATCAAAACAATATCATGATCCTGATGACTTAGCATTTTTGCCAGGTGAGTTCCTACTGCGCCTGCTCCAGCAATTACAATCTTCATAACGGTATTTAATTTGAACTTCTTCGATCAAGGAGTCATTATTTATATGAATTGATCAAAAACGAAACGGCAAAATAAAACATTATCATTTAAATATACAGCATAATATGCAAAAATAATATCTTTCAAAATTATGCTAGCTATTGGAACACGATTTTTCAGAAGAAACTATCTGAAAATGAACTGACTATTAATAATTTATAAAGCGAATATTATACACTTAGAATTATCAATCTACACTCAAAGGAATACAAAACGAACCCTTTATGCGTGTGTCCCATATTCGTGTATTGGAATCATCAGGCGATTTCCTATCTTTTTGAGGATAATTACTCGCATCCCTAACAAGAGCTTTCCCTTTAAATTCTTTGGTAAGTTTCTCATACCCATTGGCATTATTTCTTAGAATCAGGTAATCCACTTTTAAATCTTTCACATTCTCTTTAAGTGCTGAATTACCTACTATTGCAATCGTTTTATCATTTAAAACACGAAGCTCATTTTCTTTTAGAAGTTCATATGAATAATGCTTCACCCCTTTTGCCATAGCATAAGGATAAAGCAAACGATTCTTCTGCTTTTCAGTAAGAATTGTATCACTCAAGACTAAAATATTCTGACCATCTCTAATGCATATTAGAGATTGTTTATGAACATTAAACACAAGTAATTCACTCGATTGACTTCTATCCAGATCAGAAATATGTATAAGCTGAAAGGCTATTAAGAAAATGACACTCGCAAAAAGAGCTTTCTTACTTTTTCCAAAAACACTGAATGCTAAGCCAATAATTAAACAGTAGAGAAACACAACTTGCAATGATGTAAATGTGATTCTTTCAACTAAGGCACCTGGCAAAGCTTGAATTTGATAAATCAAGCCATGAATAAGCTCTACAAAATGCTGTAGCAGATAAGTGAACCACTTAGTAAGAAGTTCGATGTCGGAGAAAATAAGCAATAGAGCTGAACCATAAATTAATAATCCAGCAACGGGGATAATCACAAAATTCGATAGAAAAAAGTAGGCTGGAAACTGATGAAAATAATAGATAGCTAGAGGAAATGTTCCAATTTGTGCGGCTAAAGAGACTGTGAATAATCGCCATGACCAACGCAAAACAAAAGAATTTACCTTAATCATATTTTCAAATTTGGGTTGAAAAAAAACAATACTTACTACAGCTAAGTATGAAAACTGAAAACCGACGTTGAATAAAACAAAAGGATCAATCAGAAGTAATAATAGAGCTGATATGGACAAGGAATTATAAATGGTTCCCTTTCGATTAATCATGAGTGCAATAGCTAGAATTGAAAACATACTTGCAGCTCGCATTACCGATGGAGACAAACCTGTTAATAAAGCATATGACCACAAACAAGCTAGGAGTATCACGCCTCGAATAAAACGTCCAAGCATAGAACCTGCTAGAAAACTAAGCAAAAATTGCATCACGCCAAATATGATTCCGACATGCAGTCCCGAAACAGCTAGTACATGAGTTGCCCCAGCAGCCGACCAAACTGATTTAACATCTTCAGAAACTTCTTCCCGAGCACCTAAAGTAAGAGCAGCTAAAATCTCATAGGCTTCATTCTTCAAGCCAGCCTTTTTATAGATATTTAAAAGCCTCTGTCTCCATGCAACTGCTATATGCTTAAAACTAAAGCTTTTATTTTTCTCGATCAACTTCCAGGATGAACCTCTCACATAGGTCGAATATAAAATATAACGATGTTGTAAATATTTCGCGTAGTCGAATTCGTTGGGATTACCATTATTCTTAACTCTCTCGAGCTTTGACGACACCAAAATTTCATCGCCAGCTTCTAATTCTCTGGATAAGGAATCTTTAGCTAGATATAATAGAACTTGTACATTCGTATTTTCCCATCTATCTTTATTGTAAACCTCTTTTAGTTCTATAACACAAGCCATCGATTTGGCTTTTTCATCTGGACTCCTTTTTAAGTTTCCCTTAAAAGCTGTAATTGAATCAACAGATGATAAAGTCATTCTTGCATTGGAATGATAGACTCTTATATATCCAGAACCTATAACGAAAAGAAAAATGAAGATGCCATAAATAAAGCTGTAAGCATATGATTTTCTGAAAAAAGGAAGCGATTGAAAAATAAGAAGTGAAAGAAACGAGAGGGAAATTAAGCTATATATCAGCCAATTATCCACAACAAAAAACTCAGACAAAACGATGCCTAAAGTGAAAGGCAATAGTAGTCGAATAAAAGGCACTGTGTGTAGGAATTCCCTGAAATACATCTTACTAATCTATATTTAAAGAAATATTAAATTAGTAAAGCAAGTTGATTAAATCAAAAAAAAAATCCTCTTACTCAGAAGAGTAAGAGGATTTTCAATTTTATATTAAGCGCATTTCCTTAGGAATCTAAGTTCTGCTATCTTATTATTTTGCTAGATTAAATCGATATTTAGCGTCGAATTTACCTTTAGAGATACCTGTCAGCTTCGATTTTAAAAGACGCTTGCGAAGTGGCGAACAATGGTCAGTGAACATGATACCTTCTAGGTGATCGTACTCGTGCTGAATAACGCGAGCAGCAAAACCAGAATATTCTTCCTCATGAAACGCCCAATTCTCATCGTAATACTCAATTTTGATGCTTTCAGGTCGAGTCACATCTTCATTTAAGCCAGGAATACTCAAACAACCTTCAGACATACTCCACTCCTCGCCATTACGTTCTGTAATCTGAGCATTGATAAACATCTTCTTGAAACCTTCTAATTCAGGCTCTTCATCTTCAAAATTTGAGCAATCGAGCACAAACATACGAATTGATCGTCCTACTTGTGGAGCTGCTAAACCAACACCATCAGCAAAATACATGGTTTGCCACATATCTGCCATAAATTTCTCCAAATTTGGATAATCCTTATCAATATCCTTTGCTACTTTTCGTAAAACTGGATGCCCGTAAATTGTAATGGGTAAAATCATTCTTTATTGCTTAAATCAACTGAGCGAAGTCAATTGGTAATTTATTAAAACATGTTTCTTTTGGCTTCCATATACGACTGTAGTATAATGGTTGCACTAATTTTATCGATAACCGCCTTATCTCTTCTCTGCTTCTTGGTCATTCCACCATCAATCATCGTTTGAAAAGCAATTTTAGATGTAAAACGTTCATCAACCATTTCGATAGGCATATCTGGGAATCGCTTCTTCAATTGCCCAAGAAAAGGTCTCAAATATTTCATCGATTCGCTATCCTCGTTATTCAATTGCTTTGGATAGCCTACGACAATACACTCAACCTCTTCGGTCTCCATATACTTTTGAATGTAATCCAAAACATCTTTGGCATGAACCGTATCCAATCCATTTGCAATAATTTGCATCGGGTCACTTACAGCTAATCCCACTCGTTTTCTACCGTAATCTATAGCTAAAAGTCGTGCCAAGGTTCGTATCTTTTTTTATTTGATGGGCAAAGATAGAAAAACTTAATGGAAGCGTAAACTCAAAGACTTTATAATCGCATTATTACCTTAATTTAGACCATAATGCAAAGATTCTCAATTGATGGTATAATCAGAATATAAAACACAGTCTTATGTTTAGTAATAGTTGGATCGATGTATTTACCTACTCATAATGCTGTTTCACCGATAATCCAATCAACTTCAACGACTTATTTTTTTTGTATATTACTTCCTATTACTTTTGCTCCAGATTACAAGATGACAACTAAGAAAACCAATTTAAATTTCTAAATGTATTTAAACATGAAGAACAAGATTATTCTAATCATTTTACTATTCACTTCTATTGCTGGTTTTGCTCAGCAACAGAAAGATTACCATATCGCAATACTAGGCGATAAGCTTATTCCTGAAACAGATCAAATTCTCATTCAACTTAAAGATGAGATTAAGTCGGTTGTTGGTCAATCAGCGAATATCGTATTCAAAGATTCGTTCGTTCTATTGAATGATTTGAATCTTGATAAAGCCAAAAGCAATTACGAAAACATGGTTCAATCAGACGATGTTGATCTAATCCTCTCTTTTGGATCAGTCAACAACTATGTGATTGCTAAGAACAAAGCATTTCCAAAGCCAGTTATTCTTTTTGGCGTTATCAACGACGATTTCATCACTTTTCCTGAAGGACAGCTTAGTTCTAACATTCCTAACCTGACTTATATACTCACTCCCAAATCGTATAAAAGAGATTTGTTGCAGTTTAAGGAAATATTCCCTTTTAAGAAGATTGGAATTATAGTTGACGATTACTTAACTAAAATACATCCGGTTAAGGAAACCATAGATGAAATATTTAAAACGATAGAAGCTGAGTATGTTCTTATCACGATCAATCAAGCTAATGATATTGATGGTAAATTAAAATCACTTGATGCGGTTTACCTATCTGGCGGACTGTTTTTCAGTAAAGACGAGCAAGCACGTTTGGTTAATAAGATTAACGAACGAAAACTGCCTAGCTTCACCTCTATCGATGAACACTTTTCTGATTATGGCGTTCTTTTAACCTCTCAGCCCATAAATAATCTGGATCAATTTTTCAGACGGATTGCGTTGAATATTGAATCGGCTGTGCATGGAGATAATTTAGCTCAGCTTCCTATTTATATGGATATAGAGGCAAAACTGTCACTAAATATAGAAACGGCTTTTCAAATTAACTTCCCTCTTAAATACAGTTTCCTTTTAAGAACTAATATTGTGGGGAACGCGAATCAAATCTCTTTTCAAAAGCAATATACACTTCATGAGGTTCTGGAGCAGGTACTGGATCAGAATTTGAACCTAAAAGCAGAACAGAAAAACATCGAACTGGCTAATCAAGAAGTTAAGCTATCGAAGAGTGAATACCTGCCAGATTTATCAACGTCCTTTAGTGGTGCATATTTGGATCCTGAACTTGCAAAAGTTTCAAATGGATCGAATCCTGAATACAGCACATCGGGGAATATAAAATTTGAACAGCTAATTTTCTCTGAACAAGCCAGTGCCAATATCAAAATTCAAAAAGAATTGAAGAAGGCTACTAAGGAAAGCTACAATTCGAAAGAGAAAGATGCCATCTTAAATGCGGGAGTAGCCTATTACAATTCTTTAATTTCTAAAGCTAATTTTTTAATAAACGATGAGAATTTAAGAGTTACACGTCAGAATTATGAGATTGCTCAGCAAAAATTTGATGCAGGACAAACAGGAAAATCTGATGTTTTGAGATGGAAAAGTGAATTGGCAATGGCAACACAAAATATTGTCAACAGCTATACACAACTCAATCAGTCTTTCAATGAGCTGAATCAAATTCTAAACAACCCTATAGGACTAAAAATTGATGTTCTCAATGAAGATTTTAAGAATTCTGGTGATAAAGGTGATTTCAAGTTTTTTAATATGCTTGATGATCCATTCTTAAGAGAGAAATTCACTCGTATTGTCGAAGAAAAAGCCATTGAGAATGCTCACGAGTTAAAATCATTGCAACACAATATCAGCGCAAGCAAACGAACTGCAATGCTTTACCAAAGAAGCAAGTTTCTACCAACAATTGGTTTGCAAGGGCAATACAACCATACATTTAGTCGAGATGGTGAGGGGAGCAAATACCCAACAGGTTTTACAGGTTCTCCTGATGGCTACTATAATGTTGGTGTACAGGTGAGTCTTCCAATTTTTCAAAAGAACCAAAGAAATATAAACCGACAAAAATCGTTTATACAACGCGACCAATTAAATATTCAGAGAGATGATGCCATTGTATCTATCAAAAGAAATATCAATGATATTATCCTGTCTATCGTTAGTCAGTTTTCAAATATAGAGTTATCAAAGGTTTCAACCGAGGCTGCCAAAGAGAGTTTGGAATTAATGCAAGTTTCCTATTCAAATGGAGCAATTGGCATTACATCCCTAATCGATTCTCAGCAAGCTTATTTTCAGGCTCAGCAACAACAAGCCAATGCGGATTATAATTTTCAACTGAGCATTTTGCAACTCGAACGAATCATGTCGTATTTCTTTACGCTACATTCCGAAGAAGAAAATCAAATCTTCATTAATCAGGTTAGAAAGCAAATTGTTCAAAACTAAAAATCACATTTCCACCTTATAAATATTAAGCATATGCGATCTATATATTATACATTAATTTTATCAATAGTCATGCTTGGGTCGGCTTGTTCGGACAAGAAAGAGCCAGTACAAAAAGAAAAATTACGCCCCGTTAAGTATGCCGAAATTAGTTATTCGGGTATCGGACAAGTTAGATCATTCAACGGAACGGCTAGATCTGACAAAGAAATCAACTTAAGCTTTAGAACCAGTGGTATCCTAACAACCTTGAATATTTCAGCTGGTCAGAAAGTTACAAAAGGTGATCTATTGGCTCAAATCGATAACTCTGAAGCACGTTTATCTTTAGAGCAATCTATCTCTTCTTTGAATAGTGCCAAATCAAATCTAAACACCAGCACATCGACCTTAGATCGTACCAAGACTCTTTTTGAAAAGGGATCAGCCTCTTTAAGTGACTACGAGAATGCGAAATCATCCTTTGCATCGGCGAAAGCTGATTTTGAATCGAAAAAACGTAGCGTAGAAATCCAGAAAAAACAAGTTGGTTATGGTATTATCTACGCACCTGCCAGTGGTATTATAGCTTCAAAAAATGTGGAGAACAATGAGAATGTTAGCTCGGGAAGCGTTATCGCTATTTTAAATGCAGGAAGCTTTATGGAAATCAGCTTAGGAATGCCTGAAAATGTGATTAACCGTGTGCATAAAGGCATGAAAGTTACTGCAAAATTCCCAGCTCTTCAGGGTAAAAGCTACGAAGGTGTTGTTAAAGAAATTGCGCCGTCAATCGAAAGTGGATCGGCTACTTACCCGGTTAGAATTAAACTTCTGGGTCATAACTCTGAAGTCAAGTCAGGAATGGCTGCCAATATCACTTTTACATTTCCAAAGACAGATAATCAAGAAGTGTTGATCGTTCCAATTTCGGCTGTAGGGGAAGATAGTAAAGGGAACTTCGTTTACCTTATCGAGAAGCAGAGCGAATCAATTGGATTAATTAAAAAGCAACACTTTACCATAGGCGAATTATCGCCTGTAGGTTTCGAGATTGTAAAAGGATTAAAATCGGGACAAACGGTGGCAACAGCAGGTTTACAAACCTTGCTTGACGGACAAAAAGTTAGCCTTAAATAATATCAACACTTTAAATCAGCAAATATGAATCTTACAAAATTCGCAATTGAAAAAAGTCGAATTACATTCACACTGCTTGCTGTAGTGGTGATAATGGGACTAACGCTATACAAATCTTTACCTCGAGATAGTATGCCGCCTTACACGGTAAGGGTTGCAACAATTATCTCTTCGTTTCCAGGAGCCAGCCCCGAGCGAGTTGAGCTTTTAGTTACCGATAAAATAGAGAAAAAAGCACAGGAAATTCCAGAAGTAAAAGAAATAAACAGTACCTCACGAACAGGCTTATCTATTGTTTCGGTTACTCTAAAAGATAAAGTTTCACCTGAAGAACTGCAAAGTATTTGGGATAATTTAAGACGCAAACTTAATGGCATTAAAGGTCTACCAAAGGGCGTAAATCCAAACTTAAATGATGACGATGTTGGGGTCGTATACGGTATCATTGTTGGCCTAATAAGCGATGGCTATTCTTATACCGAAATGAAAGACTATGCTGACGATCTTCGCGATGACTTAATCAAGCTGGAGGATGCCGCAAAAGTCGAGTTTGGTGGTGTTCAGGAAGAGCGTATTTTTATCGAATTCGACGAAGCACAGCTTAAAGAATATGGACTAACCTCGACGAGTCTGCAGAATACCATTGCATCGACCAATATTTTAGATTCGGGTGGAGAAGTTAATCTTGAAGATGAAAAAATTATTCTTGAGCCAACAGGTAATTACGACTCTCTTGAAGATATTCAGAACACCTTAATTCCAATTGGGGATGGTAAGCAAGTTGTGCAGCTTCGAGATATTACCACTATTCGAAAAGGCTATGTTGAGCCAGCAACTTCTATTGTTCACGTTAATGGCCAGCCAGCTATTTCCATGTCAATATCGCTTATCGATGGGGCAAACATTATAAAACTTGGAGAAGAGGTTGATAAAGTCATGTCTAAATGGAATAAGAAATTACCAATTGGATTAGAAATACAACGTCTTTCGTCCTTAGATACTTTTGTAGACAAAAGCATTGGTAGTTTTATTGGCAACTTGATGCAATCTATCGTGATTGTATTGCTTGTAATGCTGATGTTTTTAGGACTTAGAACAGGACTTATTGTAGCCAGTTTGATTCCTATTGTTACCATCGCAACATTGATGTTGATGGGACTTATCAATATGGGCTTAAATCAGGTTACTTTAGCTGCTCTTATTATGGCATTAGGAATGATGGTAGATAATGCCATTGTGGTTTCCGAATCTATAATGGTTAAAATGGAGAAAGGAGCCTCTGCTAAAGATGCAGCCGTTTCTTCATGTACAGAGCTCATCATTCCACTTTTAATTTCAACTTTAACCACATCAGCTGCCTTTTTATCATTCTACCTAGCCGAATCAGTTATGGGAGATATTATGGGACCTATTTTCGTGGTGATTACTTTAGCTTTGGTTTCTTCATGGATTATTTCATTAACCGTCATCACCATGATGTGTTTCTTTTTCCTTAAAGTGAAGCCGAAAACTGAAAGCAAACCAGCTCTTGTAGATCGTATGTTCGATGCCTTAAAGGTTTACTACAAATCTCTTATTATGATTGTGCTTGCGTATAAGCGCTCAGTAATCGTCGGAATTTTCGCTCTTTTCTTTTTATCTCTTTTTGGATTTGGAATGGTTCCATTCATGTTTTTCCCAGATAGTGATCGTAATATGATCACCATCGATATCAATCTGCCTTTGGGAACTAAGATTGAAAAAACAGAGAATGTTGTAGAAGAAATTGAAGATTTCATTGCTGATAAACTATTGGTAAACGATAGCAGAACCGACGGCATCTCTGATTGGTCATCTTATATCGGACAAGGACCTAACTCTTACGATTTAGGATACTCACAAGATGAAGCCAACTCAAGTTATGCCCATATTCTTGTCAACACGAGTTCTTTTGAAATGAATAATGAATTGATCACGCGCTTGGACGAATATTGCTTTTCTAAGTTCCCCAATGCCGATATTAAAGTTGGTCCTTTGGGAGCTGGTGGTGGTGGAACACCTATCGAGATTAAGGTTTCAGGACAAAATCCAGATATTCTTTCTGAATTATCAGAACAGATTAAATCGAAATTGTCTACCATTAATGGAACCAAGAATGTGAAGGACGATTGGGGACCAAAAACCAAGAAGTTCATTATCGATATAAACCAGAACAATGCACAAATTGCAGGTATTACCAATCAGGATATAGCCACTTCACTGAAAACAGTATTGGATGGTTTCCAAACAGGAGAATACCGTGAGGATGATAAAAACATTCCTATTCTTTTGAGAGGATTCGATAGCCAGCAGCAAAGCTACGAGTCCATTGAAACGATGAATGTTTTTTCTCAACAATCGGGAAGATCAGTACCCTTATCTCAGGTTGCGAACATTATTCCGCAATGGCAGTACGCAAAAATTAAGCGCCTCGATCTTATTCGAAGTGTTAATGTTTCCAGTGAGCTGAATGTTACGGGGAACGCCTCTGAAATAATGAATGAATTGACACCTTGGCTCGAAGAGCAAACTGCAAATTGGCCTGAGGGTTACATCTACACATTAGGCGGTGATAGCAAAAGTACAGCAGATAATATGGGTGCTGTAATTGCCTATTTGCCTTTATCAGCATTCATTATTTTGCTTCTACTGATTATACAATTCAACTCGTTCCGTAAAACATTAATGGTGGTTAGTACCATTCCATTGGGAGTAATCGGTGTGGTTATTGGCTTAATTGTTCTTAGATCTTACTTTGGATTTATGGCTTTCCTTGGAATTATTTCCCTTGCCGGAATTGTCATTAACAATGCCATTGTCCTCATCGACAGAATAGAAATTGAGATTAATGAATTGAAACGATCAGCTCAGGATGCAGTAATTGCAGCTTGTCTGCAGCGTTTCCGACCTATTTTATTGACAACATTTACAACCTCACTCGGTTTAATACCACTTTACTTAGGTGGTGGGTTAATGTGGGAACCTATGGCCGCTTCAATTATGGTGGGTCTATTGTTTGGAACTATAATCACACTGGTGTTTATCCCAGCTTTCTATAGTATTCTCTACAAGGTTCACTACTCCGATTATAAATTCAACGAGGCCTTATTAAAAGATTAATCCACTAATAAAAATGAGGTAGCTGAATTCTAAGCTACCTCAACAACACAAACAAATGACTAAAAATACGCTTAAGCTAACATTGGCAATAATCTTTGCCTTTGTGATTTCGAGTGCACAAGCACAAATGGAGAAAGAAGATTTGGCTCTTGATTATTCATATATTGGAAGTGGAGACGCTGATGAATCAAATGCCATATCTTTTAATAAGTTCATAGCCAAAGGGACTGCTTACCGAAAAGTAACAAAAAATAGATCTCTGTATTTTCATACAGTCTCTTATGCCAACATCAATATTAATTATTCTGATGCCTTAAATATTGCAACAGAGTTGGAACACTTTCATTCCTTTAGTTATTCTATTGGAGCAAGTATTCCACTGAAGAACAAATGGAGATTAACGGCTATTTTCTCGCCTACGCTGGCTTCAAATTTTGAGGGGAATGTCCAATTTAGCGATCTGCAATATTTAGGAATCGTTTTCTTTGGCAAAGCAATCAACCAATCGAAAAGTCTTTATTTAAATATTGGTGCCATGTATTCAAACACATTGGGTAGCCCAACACCACTACCCTATTTCAGTTTGACTTGGAGTCCTAGTAAGAAATTCAAATACGAATTAGGATTCCCTAATACAGGCGTTACTTATAAGGCGAATGAGAAATTATCTTTTGGTAGCAAACTCTTTATTACTGGAGATAATCTAACATTGGGCGACAATTTAACTTACCAGAATAAAACAACACCTATCGACAATATCAGGTTATCAAATTTCGGTTGGGGATTGGATGTGAAAAAGAGATTTAACAAGCACATCAGCCTTAAAGTGGCAGGTGGTTACACTTTCTCTCGTAAATTCGAATTTAATGATGGAAGTAAAGTGCTTCAGGATTTTAAATTGGATAATAATTTTTATACCAACATTGGGCTTTCAATTTCATTTTAAGAAGCTATTCATATATGTCATTTAAATTTCACGCAAAGCACGCAGAGAAAAATTACAAGAACGCAAAGACAAAGTAATCAAGCCATATACTTTTGCGTCCCGAAAATTTTCGGGATTAGCGTAAATCTTTGAATGCTTTATGTGAAATTTTGTGTTTAAACAGCCCATCAGTTCAATCATAAAATGTAAGTTTGTATTTAGTTTACCCGATCCATCTCGCACGCTAGCCCGTATTTCAAAAGTAAAGAATGATTAGAATCAGTTCCCAAAATAAGAAAATCATCAAGGATTTTTTAATCATCGATTTGGTGTGGATTATAGGTTTCCATTTCTTTACTTTCCTTCAACTCATCGAGATAGACAGCGATATTCAAATTCCAAGAGATCTTCTTCTTCAAAAAATAAAGGGTTTCAATCTACTTTTCAGCAGTCTGGTTTTGGGTACACTCTTTGGTTTTATCAATCTTTACATTCAACGCAACACCGATCGACTCCGATCAAAATCATATGGTTATATCATCGTCACCTACTCGGTGGTGCACATCATTCTTGTTTTCACAGTTCTCACCATTATAGCCATACTATCAGTATTCATTTTCTCTGAAACAGTAAATAGGAATAACTTTGAACGAATTGCAGATTTTTTTCTATCGAGAAACCTGCTAAGCATTCTGGTTTACACCTACATCTTAAGTGTCTGCATTTTTCTGGTTAAAATTATCAACAAAAAACTGGGCGAAGGGGTTTTATGGAATCTGATTATGGGTAAGTACCGCCAGCCCAAAGAAGATAGCTTACTCTTTCTTTTTATCGATTTAAAATCGTCGACCACCTATGCCGAATTATTGGGACATCGAAAATACAGCGAACTGATTCAAGATTGCTTTTCGGATCTCACTCCTGCCGTTTCAGCTTGTAATGCCAAAATATATCAATACGTAGGAGACGAAGCCGTACTCAGTTGGAAATACGAAAATGGCATTGAACAGGCCGATTGCGTTCGCTTCTTTTTCCATTTCAAATCCATACTCAAGGCTCGCTCGAATTATTATCATGAAACCTATGGCTTTGTACCCGAATTTAAAGCAGGGATACATGGCGGGGAAATAATGGTGGCCGAAGTTGGCTATCTAAAACGATCTATAGCCTACCATGGTGATGCCATTAACACGGCGGCTCGCATACAAGGCCAATGCAATAGTTTCGAACGCGACATTCTACTTTCTGAAAAAGTGGTGAAGGATATCCTAAAAACCAATCAAGCTGATTTCATCGAATTGGAGAACATTCAACTTAAAGGCAAAAAGGAAAAAGTGAAGCTCTTTAGTATCGATCAGTTTAGCTTAGAGAACAATTCATAAAGTAATAGATATATAATCCACAACTCATTTCATTGGATACCCCATTCTAGTCTCTCCTTTTATCAAGACACATTTCTCAAGTTTTAACAGCTCAATAACAAACTTTACTTCTCATTATCATTCAATTGCCGTATATTTAAGACTTCAATATCTTTATATATACTAGAATGAGATTCAGCATACAACTATTCCTATTTATCGGACTTCTTTTGATGACTAAACCTGGGTCTGCACAAGAAATTAAGACTTACAATTTCGATGAGCTTGAGCCCATTTTCCATTATCAAAACGATACCACCTACGTGATTAACTTTTGGGCCATGTGGTGTAAACCTTGCGTTGAGGAACTCCCACACTTCGAAGCTATTCGTAAAAACTATAGCGATAAAAAAGTAAAGGTCATTTTAGTGAGTCTCGATTTTGGCAATAATGTAGAAGATCGATTAAACAATTTTATTAAGCGTAAAAAGATCAATTCCAATGTCCTAATTCTGGACGATCCCGATGCCGATAGCTGGATAAATAAGATAGCCGAAAAATGGGATGGCGCACTTCCTGCCACAGTCATTTACAAGAAAGAACAGAGAGAAGTTTTCACTCGCCAAGTTACATACGAAGAACTAGCTGAGTCAATCGATAAAATGAATCATCAATCAAATTAAAAATCAGACAAGATTTCAGACGCTGATTAAATATGATTTTTCATGATAAAAAAAACAACTATTTAAGTCTCGCACAAAATCATAATAGATCATTAAAATCTGTGTCTAAACTATATTATTTACACTAAGCACAAACAAATTAAAATTGAGCATTATGAAGAAAATAATCATTCTGGGCCTATTCATATTGGCCACAATTGGCCTAAGCGCACAATCTTATCAGGTTGGCGACAAGGCAGCAGATTTTAAACTGAAAAATGTAGATGGGAAGTATGTCTCTCTTTCCGATTATAAGAATGCTAAAGGCTTTATTGTGATATTCACTTGCAACCATTGTCCTTATTCGGTGGCCTATGAGGATCGAATTATAGAGCTTGATAAAAAATACAAAGCGAAAGGTTTTCCTGTGATTGCCATCAACCCCAACGACCCTGAAATATTTGAGAGCGACTCGTTCGATAACATGATTAAACGATCAAACAAAAAAGGTTTCACCTTCCCTTATTTGCTTGATGAAAAGCAAGACGTGTATAGACGATTTGGTGCAACAAAAACCCCTCACGTTTTTATTCTCAGCACAAAAGATGCGAAACATACCGTAGAATATATTGGGGCTATCGACAACAATTACAAAGATGCATCGCAAGCAACAAAGCATTATATTGCTGATGCGGTTGATGCCTTACTCAAAAATAAAAAGCTGGCGGTTACCAATACGAAAGCTATTGGTTGCAGTATTAAATCGAAATAATTAATAAAAATAAAGTATAAATCTTTACGGATAAGATAAGCCAGACTCTATGAGTTTGGCTTTTTTTAATCACATAAGATCTTAATTGAATAGAACATCCCAAGAGAATGGAGCTCTCGCAAGCTGCAAATGAGACGATCCCGAGAGAATGGAGCCCTCGTAAGCTGCAAACGAGACGATCCCCGCTAGGGCGAACTTGTAGCTCGTGCTCTGCGAATGCAGTCCCGCTGCCGCACGAAACGAAGTTCGACGAAGTCAATCTATCGTGTGGTTTCTACATCCCACATACCCTTTTTAAAATATTTAATTCTCTTAACTCTCTCTTATTAATATTTATAATTCGTTTTCTACAGCAATTCTTTAAATTAACACACGATAGAATCGTGCGGCAAAAGCGTTTCAACTTTATAAGCAAAAAACGCTGTCAGCTGCAAGCAGGCTGACAGGTTTAATATGACCACAGACCTGTCAGGTCTCGTTTATTAAATACGTTTAAACAAAAAAAAAGGAACCGTTTCGGGTTCCTTTCTGTATTTTATTAAAGCTTTTGCTCTATGCCTCGTTGGTCGTAATCACAAAAACAATGAGAGGTTCGTCGGTCGTATTCTGCACCGAGTGAAAGCCATCTTTGCTGACTGCCGTGATGTTTCCTTTAGTTATTTTGTGGGTTCTTACTTGGCCATCAGCACCGGCTTTATCGGCATACTCGCCTTCGCCATGCATCACCACATAAAGCTCCTCTTCGCCTCTTGGTCCATGATCGTGAAATCCAGCCTGATCGTGCTTGTTAAAAAAGACCATGAAACAACCAATCCGGTTATTGATCAACTCATCCACATCGAACATTTGCAAAAGGTAAACAATGCCATTACCACCATACATTGGCTGGCGGATATCAACACGAACTACCGAACGTTTATCCTTTCCAAAAGGAATAACACTTAAATCGATGTAATGAGACACCCTCTCTATAACTTGATTGGCTTCGAGAATTTGCATACTTTCTTCGTTTTGTTTCGTATCGTTTATTACTTCTTTACAGATATCAAATGAATATCGAAAATCAAGACAGAACCACCTGGAATACTTCTTGTATCATAATTTCCATAGCCTAAATGAGCAGGAACCAAAAGTGTTCCTTTTCCGCCTTCTTTAAAATAAGTGATTCCTTCGGTCCATCCTTTTATAACTCTTTTCAATGGAAATGAAATACCTCTCTCACTACTCTCGTCGAAAACTTCTCCATTTAAATAAGATCCAATATAGGCTACCTGAACAGTTGATGCACTTGTAGGTTGAACGCCCTCTCCTGCCTCATCGACGGTATAATACAAGCCCGACTCACACTTTATTGCTTCCAGTTTATTGGTTTTTATATAATCTGTAATCTGTTTCTCATTTATAGTCGAGTAATCTTTTGCTGGCCCGCTTGAACATGAAACTAAAAAGGCACATACGATGGCTAATAAGCTATACTTCATTTTTATCAGTTTTTATTGAAAAGCAAATATAGTAAAATGTGGGCATGTTGGCTATCGTTCATGTCATTGCTCCGCTAGCTCGTGCTCTGTGAATGCAGTCCCGCTGCCGCACGATTCTATCGTGTGGTTTCTACATCCTACATATCCTTTTTATAATATTTAATTCTCTTAAATCTCTCTTATTAATATATATAATTCGTTTTCTACAGCAATTCTTTTAATTACCACACGATAGAATCGTGCGGCAGCAGCGTTTGAACTTTCTAAGCAATAAACGCTGTCAGTTGCATCCCGAAGTATCGGGACTGGCAGGTTTAAACGATTTGCTCTTACAAAAACACAAGGGTAAAAGACTATACCTGTGACTATTGGTGACTTTCGAGCAATAACCATACTATATAACTAGTAACTATTACTATATTTATAGTATTAATTACTATAAACATAGTATGATTTAAAAATAATCGATTACATTTGGAGTATAAATTAATAATCGAAAACACTATGGACGTAAAATCATTGACAAAAGCAGAAGAACAAATCATGCAAATTATCTGGAAATTGCGCGAAGCTATTGTTAAGGATATATTGGCACAATTTGAAGGAACTAAGCCTGCCTATACGACTATAGCAACCGTTTTGATCGTATTAGAAAAAAAAGGTTTTGTTTCGCATCGTAAAATTGGAAACTCTAAACTATTTACGCCCGCCATAAGCAAAGCTGAGTATACCAAATTTCAGTTTAGCTCTTTATTGGGAAACTATTTTGGCGGATCGTTCCCTAAAATGGCTAGCTTTTTTGCTCAAGAAAACGATATGGACATTTCCGACTTGGAAAAAGTTCTGAAAGAAGCAGAGAAGGAAATGAAGAAAGATCAAGAAAAAATTTAGAAAGATGGAAGTATTATTAGATATATTAATTCGAGCTTCAATCAGTATAGCTGTATTCTATGCACTGTACTGGCTGCTTTTAAGGCAATCTACTCACTTTACTGCGAATCGTCTTTTCCTACTGATAAGCCTAATCATTTCAGTCGTACTAGCAGCGGTTCCTGTTCAATATCAAGTATTAATCCCAGCTCCTTCATCACCCGTTTTGAGTGAATACAATGGGGTTTTTAATCGCGATATTGCAAACACGACCACCGATGTTCAAAATTCAAATGGCATGGGCTTATTTGGTGTTTTGCTCATTATTTATAGCATTGGAGCTGCGATTGTATTGCTACGCTTGCTTATACAATGCAGAAAACCAATACTGATTATTAGCAAATCGAAACCTAAAAAAATTTACGATTGTTTGATTCACGAAAACAAGGTATTCAATTCACCCTTTTCGTTTTTCAATCGCATATTAATCAATCCTGAATATTTTCAGCAGGACGAAATATATGACATATTAACTCATGAAAAAGTGCACATTCAGGAGCGTCATTGGATCGATCTGTTCATTATAGAGCTGTTAACAGTCTTTTTCTGGTTCAATCCATTTATATGGTTCTTTGAACGAGCAATTAAACAAAACCATGAATACCTGGCCGACGAAGGTGTATTATCCCGGGGCCACTCACCTGTCAGGTATCAGGCATTATTAATTAACCGGCTAATGGGGACACAAGTAATTGGTTTGGCCAATCACTTTAGTTCGTCCCTCGGCCTAACCCGATTTAAGATGATGACAAAAGAAAAAACAGCGAAACGTAAATTGTTTCGAATGATATGGGGCGTACCTGTATTGGCACTTCTATTAATGGCTTTTGCTAAACCCGAATACAGCGTTAAAACAGATAAAGAAATACAAATAGCAGTAAATGATATTAAGTTATCAGCTAAAAACACACCTGTTAAGATAAAGGGTACAGTAAAAGATGACAAAGGAAACCTGATGCATGGTGCTTCTGTTATACTTCGAGGTACTACAACGGGAACTGTTGCTGATAAAGATGGGACTTATGAAATTGAACTACCTAAAGAAGGCGAATTTGTCTTGATCGCTTCATATGTAGGTTATGAATCAGTTGTTAACACTATTTCAATAAAATCAACAACACCTACCGAATGGAAACATGATTTCATTATGGAACGTGAAGTGATTGGAATTTCTATAGATTTAAAGGATGCAGGTGATGTTCCACCACCACCGCCACCAGTTCCTGCTCCTGAATTTGACAAAAACTCAGATAAACCTGTTTTTATTATTGTTGAGGATATGCCAGAATACAAGCAAGGCTTTTACGGCTTATCGCAGTATGTAAAAAAACAAAAAAGCAAGCTCCAGAATAAATTTGGTAAAGACTTAAATGGCAAAGCAACCGTAGGATTTACTGTTGATGCAAATGGTAAAGTAAGCAATATTCAAATTCTTGATAAAAGCAATGATATCGTTGCGAAAGCTGCTAAAATAATTGCAAGTGGAATGGAAAATTGGAAACCAGGATCGCAACGAGGAAAGAAAGTTTCTGTTGATTTTGCATTGGAATTAGAGTTCTAAGCAAACTTCGATACAAGACTAACAAAATAAGTGCTGTTACTCCTTTCAAAAGGAGTAGCAGCACTTATTTTTTTTAACAAGCCCCATACTATGCTTGAATTAAACGTTCCAATTTCTCTTTTAATTGAGCTTCTGGAATTACGCCCATTGACTTCTCAAGGACTTCCGATTTTTTGATAAAAAGCAAGGTTGGAATACTTCCGATACCATACTTTGTTCTCAAGTCTGGGAATTTATGAACATCCACTTTTTGAATATCTACTCTTCCTTCGTACTCACCAGCCAATTTTTCCACTGTTGGCATTAAAGCCTGACAAGGAGGACACGTGTCAGCATAAAAATCTAACATGATTGCTTTGTCTTCTTTCAATAAGTTCTCTAATTCTTTGGCACTTTCTATTGTTCTCATATTTCAAGTTTTTAATTTTATTCTTTAATTATCTAACAATACAAAGATGAAGAGAATCTAAAGTTTAGTAGTTGGCTAAAATTCCCGAAGACTTGACAATTATTCCTTTCTATTTCATAACAACTAAATTTTAAACGAATGTGTTGGTGATTCATCGGATTCCTCTAAAAAGAGAGAATTTTGCAAAACTTAAGATGGCGTCAGAACTTTTATTAAATTTAAACTTCAAGTCAAACCACTGTAACCGACTAAAAGCTACTACCAATATGAAAAAGATACGACTCATTTTAAGTTTGCTTACAATTTTCAGTTCCGTATTCTCACAAAACAATTCGGAGACTTTCCCTGAATTAAAAGGTCCTTATATGGGACAAAAGCTACCTGGATTAAGTCCTGAGCTTTTTGCACCAAATATTATATCCAATGGATTGGCAAATCGAGATGTTGCCATATCTCCTGATGGGAAAGAGATGTATTTTACCCTGCACACAGCTAAGTTTCAATATGCCATAATCGTTTGTTCCAAACTGGTAAATGGCAGTTGGACACGTCCTGAAATTGTACCCTTCGCATGCGATTCGCGCTATAAATATTTAGAACCTGCTTTAAGCTACGATGGTCAGAAACTATTCTTCGTATCGGACCAACCCAATGATGGAAGCGACAAACCTGTAGCCGAAGATATTTGGGTGGTTGACAGAAAGAACGACACATGGGGAGAACCTTATAATATTGGTGCACCCGTAAATTACGAAGGAGGAGATTTTTTCCCATCACTAACAAAAGATGGCACGCTTTACTTCACCAGAAACGAACTGGAAGGACGAGTTAGTAATATTTACAGATCTCGCCTTGTGGATGGCAAGTATAGCAGCCCTGAGAAATTACCAGCACAGATTAATTGCGGTACGACTCGTTTTAATGCCTATGTTTCTCCCGACGAAAGCTTTGTGGTTGTGCCTGCTGTGGGTGTTGAAAAAGATTACAGAGGCGTGCACTACTATATTGTTTTTAGAAACGATGATGATACTTGGCAGGAACCTCTTGCATTAAGCTCTGAGATTAATACGCCAAAGGGAACAGGCTGGTCATTCTATATTTCTCCTGATATGAAGTATATCTTCTATATGGCAACAAAGCCACTGGCTAAGAAAAATCATCCAGAAACTTTAAGTGTGGACTTTCTACATCAATTCTCCGAAATGCCTCAAAATGGGAATTCAGATATTTATTGGGTAGACGCTAAAATTATAGAGGACTTAAGACCTTAGGCTAAAAAATAGCTGTCTCAAATCTATTTCCCCCCGCTAGCGCGAGCTTGTAGCTCGTGCTCTGCGAATGCAGTACCCGCTGCCGCACGATTCTATCGTGTGGTTTCTACATCACAACAAGAACCCTTTCTAAAATATTTAATCCTCTTAAATCTCTCTTATTAATATCTATAATTCGTTTTATACAGCAATTATTTTAATTACCACACGATAGAATCGTGCGGCAGCAGCGTTTGAACTTTATAACCAATAAACGCGATATAAAAAAAACGATTTGTTTAATTAAAAGTATGAAGCTTCATACTTTTAATTAAACAAATCGTCTTCTAATTAATTTAGACTAAAACTCCAACGATAAAGATTAATCACCACAACAGCCACTATCTGAGTTTTCATATTTATCATCTTCTTTAAGCTCTTCGATTTTAATATCGCAGCAGCTCGACTTCTTGTCTTTGTCTTCTTTTACCTCTTCGAATTGTACAGCACAACAGCTCGATTTCTTTGATTTCCCAAATAATCCCATTTCATTAATTTTTAATGATTTATAATTTCTGTTTACATGATAATGTTGAAGGCATAACCGGTTATTACGGCTACCAGGAAGATGACTCCAATAAAGGATATCAATAATTTCCTTTTGAAGATCTTAGCCAGCATGGTCATTTCTGGTATTGCCATTCCGGCCCCACCAATAATTAATGCGATTGCTGTTCCCATTCCGACACCTTTTGATATTAGAGACATGGCAATTGGAATAGCCGTTTCGGCACGGATATACAAAGGAATACCGATCACAGAGGCAATGGGTACAGCAAATATATTTCCTTCACCAGCGTATTGTGCTATGGTTTCGCCCTTTGGCAAATAGCCATAGATTGCTGCACCTACAGCAACTCCTGCAAAAAGGTAAGGTAGTATTGGTAATAAAGAGTCCCAACCTGCCTTAAGTGAAAGTTTAGCTTTTGCACCAATAGATAAAGCTCTTCTCGTATCTACACCATTATTTATGGTATGCGCTCCACCTGATACTTTAACCGCCTTTACATACTTCGAAAAGCCAAATTTGTTGAGTAAGTATCCAAATAAAACCGATAAGGTAAATGCAAAGGCAAAGTAAATGGCTGCATTGGCAACGCCTACTGTTGCAGCAAGCATGGCTACAATAATCGGATTTAACAGAGGCGATGAAATTAAGAATGACATAACTGAACCGAATGGCACTTTTGCATTTAAAAAGCCCACAGTCATTGGTATTGTAGAACAAGCACAGAATGGCGTTACAGAGCCAAATATGGCTGCAGCAATATTGCCAATTATGCCTTTACCTGCGAATAATTTCTGAAGTTTATTTTGATTCACATGCATCATGATGTATTCGATGATGGCCGTAATGGCAATGAATAAAACAAAGAGTTCGAGTGTGATAAACACAAAATTCCCTAAGGTCTTGGTAAGACCATCGTAGAATGGGGTTTGTATCAACCCCAATGAGTGATAGAATAAATTTCTGAATCCTGATATGATACTTTCTTGCATGATTTTTTCTTGTTGATGATGTAATAAAATAATTGACTCTAGATTCTAGTCAATTATTAAGCTGGACAACAAGTGGTCTTTCCACTCCTTCCATATATCTGTCTAAAGCAGATTATAGATTTATTCTTCGCCATTTTAATAAACTGTTTATGAATTTTAATTCATAGTAAAGGCGAAGAGGGAGTGCAAAAGATGCAAGAGGAGCTATTTTTTATTGGGAGAAAACTATAATATCCTTAATATAGACCTGTAACCAATTCTGTTCTAACAAATTGGCGCTTCGCCTCAACCGAGCTTTTTGCGAACTCATGAGCTTTGCGAATAAACCAGACTTCTTTTTTGGCTTGATCCAAAAAACGAAGCAAAAAAAATCAAGGCTGCTTTTTTAATATCTTTCTTATTTGCCTCATGCTTAAGTGCGGCCGGGTGATTTTCGAACAAAGTTCTCAACTTCCCGATCTCTCTAAAGCTTTCGTAAAACGAAAAACATTAAAAAAAGATGCCATATTTCGAGGAGCACAAAAAGACCCCCTTCATTCTGTTATTAATCTTAAATGTATTGGTATCACTAAAATACACGACATCAACAAAAACGTTTAGGACGCTATTGGCCTGTAACCTAATCTTTTCGATCAGCTCTTTTTTCGAGGAGAGGTGTACAATGGCTCTTTATTTCACATGATACAATATTGCCTTGAGCATCGAATTCAATATCACAACATTCAAAAAACTGCTCTCTCAGTTTTTTACGAGCACGTTGAATTCTCGACTTCGCTCCTGGCAGACTTATATCCAACTTCTGAGCAATTTCTTTTTGAGGTATGCCATCTATATCGCTCCATTGCAGTGGCAGCGCATATTCTTCTGGCAAGAGATGAATCAAATCGGCTACATCTTCAGAAAGAATCTGCTGAAAATCAGATGAGTTTAAATGATTTAGATTAATGTATTCTTCTTCCCGTATAGTCTTATTTTGTAATCTGAAGTAATCGATAATGGTATTTCGGGCCACGTAAAACATCCAGCTTTTTAGATTTCTAATCTCCTTATCTCGAATACAAGACTCCATAGTTTTCAGAAACACTTCCTGTAAAACGTCGTTAGCAGTTGATTCATCTTTTATCTGTTGACGAATAAAAGCCAAAAGGTGTGTACTGTACTTTAAATAAATACTGTGAATATCGCACTGCATAAGTTTCTTTCTTTGTTATGTGACTCAAATTAGAGAATATAATCTGTTTTTTCAAACTGTATAATCGTAAAGTCCAGATTCTATATACCATTAAAACCCCCAAACCTTGAATGATCTGGAGGTTCCTTTCATTATTAAGCATTAGTTGTTCTTCGCGCTTGAAGCCCCACAACAACTTGATTGATTTTCGACAGTAGATGCTTTCTCATTTTTAACCGTTTCGTCGGCTGAAGTCTCATTTATACTAGAAGGACAACAAGTAGTTTTAACCTGAGGTTTTGAACAACAAGATTCCTTAATCTCTTCTGAGTTCGAATCATAATTTCTTTGATTACTTTCCCTATTCAAATTACTTGTATAAATCAGCATACCCACAGTTAAGACAGATACAATCCAAAGAAAAGCTTTTGACTTTCTTTTATTTGGAGCTCCCTCTTTTGAGTCTGTTCCACAACAAGAATTGCTCTTTTTAAAATACAGGCGATAAAATCCTATAGCTAATGAAATTAAAGCCACTGCAATAAGATAAGGTTGTATGGCATGTAGAAAACTTAACTGACTGGCTCCTATTCCGACTGAAGCCAAAACGCCAGCTAATATTGGCGCCCCACAACATGTCACGCTACCTAATACGGCCAATAATGCAGCTCCTACTCCGGCTAAAGTTGATTTCTCTTTTTTCATTTATTACTAATTTATTTGAATACATATTTAATAAGTCGGAGAGACAATCGAAAAGATGCAACATCATTAAAGAAAATTGAAATTAAAATGTAACTATCTTTAATTTCTCTTACTAAATAAGTGTAATCAAATTTGAAGCATTGAAAAAGGAAGATCAATTTAATCAGATACTATCGGAGAATAGCGAGCGCATACATAGGATATGCCGCTACTACAATTCGAATACGGAGGATCAAAAAGATATGTATCAGGAGGTGCTGGTAAATATCTGGAAGAGTCTGGACAATTTCAGAGGCGATTCGGCTATCAGCACCTGGATTTATCGTGTTGCGGTAAATACCTCGCTAAGCTTTACGGGTAAAACCTACAAGCAAATGAAACTGATCGTAAGCACCGATACGCAGAACCTTTCCTCCATTCTCGACGATGAAGGTTTGGAAGACAAGCAAAAAGAAGAAAGTCAGTTTAATCTGCTGCAAAGCGAACTGAATATGCTTTCGGTTATCGACAAAGCCTTAATATCACTTATGCTCGAAGGCCTCAGCATGAAAGAAATTGCTGATGTCATTGGTATTAATGAACCTAATGTAAAGGTGAAAATCCACAGAATTAAAGCACAACTCAAAACCAAACTGACAAGAGGAGGTACAGATGAACTTTAAAAGAAATACTACGGATAATCTCGATCAGTTGGTAGGTAAACTCCAAAAAGAGGATAAAACATATGGTAATCTATTCAAACTTCTTAAAGTTGTCTATTGGATTTACATTCCCATTTATATTCTGCTCGCCATTGGAATATTCTTAATAACTAAAGAAATCAATAATCTGTTTGCTGGCCTTTGCTTCATTATTTCTTTTATAATATTTGCATTAATTGCAGGCAACTATCAGAAAGATTTCAAAAATACCGATTACTCTTTACCAACTCTTATGATGTTGAAGAATGCGGAAAAGCGATATCGCCCTTTTCAATTAAAAGGTTTATGGGTAATACTTGCTATAATTTTCATGGATGCAGGCTTTAGTATTAATTCCTTTGCGAAAAATCATATCATGACAATTCAGATTATCTTTTTAGGATCAATGTTAGTAGGATTACTCATTGGAACAATAATTTGGTTTATCAAACACAAACCCCTGCGGGATAATGCACTTAGACTTATTGCCGAAATTGAAGGTGAATAAAAGAAGAACTCACGCTATAAAACAAATGCCCTCTCTTAGTGAAAGAGCATTTTTGTTTACAAGTTCACGAAAACAAATATTAAGCTTTAGTTTCTTTAGCAATTTGGCTCGCTTCTCGTAGCAACTGCTCGCTTACCTCAGCAATATTGTAGATTAAAACAAGTTTTTGGCGTGCTAGCGCGAGCTTGTAGCTCGTGCTCTGCGAATGCAGTCAAAAAAGGCTACAAAATTTCAACAGAAATCTGCCCAGCTTCTCCAGCATATTTTTTTGCGCTGCTGTATTTCCAATGAATTGCTTGTTCTACAAAACCTGCTTCAACCGGATTATTATGAATGTAGTTTAGCTTTTGAGATATGACTTTATTACTCCACAATTCAATAGGTTGGTTGTTTTGTTGCCAAAATTGCCGATGTTTCACATTGCTATTCATTTTACCAGCACGCTCCATCATCCAAAGCATCCACTCTCTTCTACTTTCCTGTGGATTTTCTTCAATCATCCTTTGAATTTGCTTTGATGAGTAGCTTTTAAACTCTTTAATAATTTTACCTGGATCAGAATTTTGATCGTTAAATATCAAGTGGATATGACTAGGCATAATGCAGTAAGCATATATGACCATTCCCTTGTGAGTACAACAATATTGTAAACTCTTTGCTAGAGCAGCAAAATATGGCTCACGAACAAACACATCAATCCAATAGACAGTAGCAAAACTAATGAAGTACAGACCTTCTTTGTTATGGAACTTATATTTCCGACTCAAAACCTTAAAATTTAACCTAAGTTAAATAATATCTGGCAATTATAAAGTATTTGTTTAATTCTACAAACAAAGATTTTAAGTTTACTATTATGACCGTTTTCTAAAATAGTCTGTCACATTGCTCTAAGTGGCTTGTACTGTGTTTTAATTTCTGCCTATTCAGAATACAGATCCCGATATCTATCGGGAACAAGCTCGCACTAGCAAGAAATAGATCAAGTATAATACAAATGCCCTCTCGTAATGAGAGGGCATTTTTGTTTTTCCAATTCACGAAAATAAGTATTAAGCTTTGGTTTCTTTAGCAATTTGGCTTGCCTCACGAAGCAACTGTTCGCTCACCTCAGCAATATTGTAGATTAAAACGAGTTTTTGGCGCTCTACTCCTTTTTCGCAAGAGGTGAGTAAAGTCGACAATTCATCCAGAAAACTGTGAAGACCAATGGATGGATCACAAGGCTCGTTTTCGTGTAATGCTGTTACCGCTCTGGCCAATACCTTTTCAATTTGCAGAAACATATCCTGCTGTTCCTTGCTGATATACTTAGCCGTATTTTTATGAGCCCCTAAAGCAGATAGGTAAGACAATAGAGCATGATTGAGATAGGTTAAGGAGAAAGCATGTTTCTGAAATTTCTGTTGCTTTTTAGGTTCCAACTTCATACTCTTCCAAGCCAAAACTAAAGCATTATCCGCTAAATGCGCCTTATGCCTGGCAATTCGATAATTCAAATCATCCGTTTGGTGCTCCTGATATTCTGATAAAATAGAACTAAAGTAGATTCTGTTTTTTTCCAGAGCTGTTGTCAACAAGCCAGGCAGGCGTTTCTGTTGCCAATCGGGCCATAAAAAACGAACAGCTGCAATGGCCAATACGGCACCTATGATGGTGTCCATAATGCGAGGCCCCAAAATGATTAGGCCCTTACCCGCAGTCACATTAAAAGCAGCGATAACAAAGATGGTAACGAAAACTACCGAGACTGCATAGTTTTTACGCAACCAAACGAAAAAGGCATAGGTCGCAACAAGCATCAAAAGGGTTTGCCCCGCCATGGTTGGTAGTAGCTGAACAATAAGCACACCTGCAAGCACGCCCGTTAAGGTTCCTAATACCCTTTGGAATAATCGTCGGCGAGTTTCACTATAACTGGGCTGACACACAAACAAACTGGTCAGTAAAATCCATTCTCCTTTTTCAATATTAAAGCCAAGCATCAGCACATAAGCAATTAAAAAACAAGCACTCAGTCGAATTGCATAGCGCAAACGAGGATGATTCCAATTCAATTGTTCGGTAAAACGTTCCCATAGCGATCGGCTATCTCTGTCCACACGTGGAAGCAAGCCAGTTTCAACATTAAAATTCAGGTTCTGTAGGGAAATATGTGACTGAGTCAGATTTTTCAACAATAGAGATAAGTTATTCGTCTCATGCTTGGAGAGTTGCCTCTTAATTTGATCATTTAAGGCTGAAATGGTCCATTTTAGAGCAACCGGATGCTGATAACTAGTTCCCGTCAGCATACTTTTCGAAAGTTGATGACAGGCTTGTGATAATTGTAAGAGGAGTTGTCCCAATCCTTCCAACATTTCATGATTATCAGTGTCCTTACTCAATAAATCGTAGCGCTCGTGACTCGAAGCCGCTCTTTCGTGAAGACTCTGCAACAACAAAAACTGATGCAAGTATGGGCGAAGCAAAGTCTGATCGTCCAGAGCATCAGCATAGGAATTCAATACATTTTTACAACGTTCAAGAGAGTTAACCACTTGTATATTTTGAAGAGATAATCGGTTAATCAATTTTTCCTGAACCTTTGCTTCGCTAGGGAAAAGTTCCGATTTCTTTTTCATGTATAAGGATAAATCCTCAAATCCCTGAGCCAACTGTTCCTCCAACAAACGCCAGGGACGATAGGCTAGCAATGATAATGAAAGGACGCCATAACACAAGGCTCCAGCTGGTAATAAAAGAGGTTGCCAATACCACTGAATATTAGGATCTCCTCCCAGCATGGTGTAAATGGCCACCAACAAGGCTCCAAATGTAACGCCTCTATAGCGTTCGCCAAGTCCTCCCAATATGATAAAAGTGAGTGTAGAACCTACTAATCCCACACCAAATAAAATGGGGAAAGGACGTAATAATTCGACAGATGCACTTGATATGGCAAAGCTGATTAGCGTGAGGATTAATGCTTTTATTCTCCCCTTAGGATGATCATCGGTTTCGGATAAGGCACCAGCCAAAGCGCCCAAGGCTAGTGTGACACCGATAAATGTAAGATTAAGGGCAACAAAGGGAACCACCAAAACAGCCACGGCAATGGCGCCTTTTAATGCAAACAAGCGATTGGGATAGCGCCAAAAAGTGCTCACCCAAAACTCCTGCAATCCCCTGGCTTTCAATTTCCTTTTTCTCTCCACACCCATTTTCAGACAATTAAATCTTAATTAAGCTTTAAAGGTAGCAGAACAAATTGAATACATTGGAAGGTCGAATTAGAATTAGCCTTATGAAACTGAGTGTGAAAGCCAGCTTTCTGCTTGAGAAAATAAGTTCATAAAAATGCCCAAACCTTGAAGAGTTGGGCATTTATGTTAGCTATTTAAAGCGATGTTCTGGTGGAGCTGCAGGGGATCGAGATGAGATATAGCAATGCTGAATATAAGCACATTATACAAATAAGGTATCCTAATAGGTATCTATAATTATAAAATAAGAAACTAATTGTTCTAGATTATTTCTACGGGACTAATCGAATTCGCTTGGCTCAGTTGACCGAAAAGCCTTTTCAATTAAAACTTGAATAAATTGAAGATCATCTTTGATCATACAGAATCATATTCAAATCAGCGTCTGATATCAGTCTTCTTTCTTTTATTTCATAAATTTCTAATCACTCATTGCAAATTAATTCCCGCTAACTATCGGGACATTCATTGTTGATCATTTCTTCGGCACAAATGAAGCAGCAAGGCCCATGCCTCACTGCTTCATTTTTTTTTATTCGATATAGACCCTACCTGTTTATCTAGGCTTCACTGAAAAGTCGAAAGGTCTGAGTGTACCGAGCTTGCGAGCTCACTGTAAGTAAACGAAGTCCGCCTCAAGCGTGATAAAGGGTGATAAAGTCTTAAAAGTCAAAAGGTCAAATAGTCGATCCCGTAAGGTTGATCTAAAATTAATCAATGATGAAAAGAAAAAATACATCCATCTTTTCTAAACTTTCCTTCCTTTACCCTTTACCCTTTACCCTTTATCCTTGTTTCCCTTATCCTATATCCCATACCCTTATTAACTCTAAGCTTATTCCCTTTTAGATAGATTTTATAGGCAAAACCGCCCACAAAATGCTTGAGATCATTGGCAAAGGCATGCAGGTAAAGGTGTTTAAAGAGCAAAACAGATGCCCCAACATTGAGACTCTGACTGTCGTATTCGGCAATGAGAGAGAACTGCTTCATAAATGAGGGGGATACTGAAACTCCTCCAAAAACACCATCCAATTGACCACCATTATAAGCGCCCAAGCCTGAACCAAGACTAAGCCCAATATTATATCCTTTCCAATTAAAATTCTTACTTGCTACGCTATAAACTGTTCTATAAAAACGACTCTTGCTTCCAGGTGAGGCATCTAAAATATCATTTTCTCCAGGACTTGAACTAAAAATATCATTACCACCAATAAGCAAAGCCGGCAGGTATTTTTTCTCCTTTAATAGCTGAGCTCTGAAAGTGAAAGACCTATCCTGATTTGTGTACCTCCCTGAGTTTTCCATCTTAAATAGGGTACAGCGATAAGTCAGCTCGAGAAAAGGTAAAAAGGTCAGATTCAGGAAGTAATTCCCCGTATTATATGAAAAAGCAGACGGCGTTATATTTTCTGGCAGATAGTTTGACCCAAACATAAAAGTTCCATCTCTCTGCATTTCAGCAGAAGGTATATTCAGTAAACCTGTACTCCCTGAAGTTGCCTGGGCACTCAGCCAAAGGGGAAAACAGATCAGAAGTAGAAGTTGAATGCTTTGTTTCACAGGACGGTATTTGTTTGGATACTTTTTAAATTTAATGGATAATAATTGAAAAGAAGACTGTCCGGAAGTAAATGAATTATCTGGAATATCATCATTTTCAGAATTAACATATAGATATGTTTTGTCATGAAAATTATATTATTATGTGAATCCTTTTTGCTTTTCAGTTATCGCCTACTTCTGTATCACACTTTACCAAATCCAGATATAGAAAAGAGGGTGCCAAAGATGTATTGACACCCTCATTAATCCGATTAAAATTTATAACCAACTGACAGACTCAATTGAGGACCTGCAATAGAAACCTTTTGAGTTTGTGAGTCCACAATTTCAGCCTGGGTATATTCCCCAATCATATAAGAGAATTCAGCTCCAATCAAAATATGCTCGCCAAACACTTTGTCAATCCCAATAACAGGAGCAAAGGAAACATCGTGACCATTCAGGTCTTCTGATGTCATCACGTCGTTTTCCGATTGCATATCAAGCGTGTTGTTGATATCATAGTAGAAAGCTTCTAAACCACCATACAACTGAAAGCCTTCTCCAAAAGCGACCAACTCAGGGGCATAAAAAGCACCCAATGAGAAACGGGTAAAGGAAACCTTAAGTTCGTTAAGACCAAGTCCCTGCTCTTCTGCTTTATCAGACCAGTACGAAACGCCTGCTCTGGCTCTGAATTCAGAAGCCACAATAAAGCTTATATTTCCCCCAATAACGATATTCGACCCCAGCTCCTCACGACTGCCAGCAGCAGGCAGATAGGTATCGTTCCAATAATCCATTTTAGGACTATATAAACCTGCACTAAGGTTCACACTGTGAACAACAGAAGCTTTTTCTTTATTTTCGCTATCAAACTCTTCGTAAGGCTTATAAGAGTGCTGAGCCTTTACCTGTGAACTCACAACTGTTAAAAGAAACAGTACAACAATCAAAAAATTCTTTGACATCATATTTTTGTTTTTAAAGTCGACATTAATTAGTTACCCGATCCTCCTGTATGACATCTATGCCGTCCTCTAGGACCCCAAATTACAGGTGTTTTTGGAATATCAATCGTATACCCCTTGGTGACATTTCTCAAATGCTTTATTGTGTATTGTCCACTTATAGTTCTATAGTAGCCCAATTGAGCCTTAACTTTTTTCTTTTTAGTAAAAGAAGTCGTAATAGGCTTCTTTAAATCATCGGCGGCTTGTGTTGTTGAAGAATCAAAGGATTGAGATATAATCGCTACAAGTTCTTCATCACAGACCCCTGAAAAAAAGATAGGTTGTGATAAAGTAAATCCCTCATTTTTCCATTTATCTTTCTTTACAATAACAACACGGCCGATTTTTTTTAACAATAATTTAAACATACCATCACTTTGATCTAAATCAATAGTAACAACACTCTTAGTTATAGAGGATACTAAAAGGGCTGTATAGTCGTCAGAAACAGTTTTGAGTGATCCTTTTGTTCCTTTTTTACCAGTCTGTCCCGGAATTGGAAAGGTAATCTCGATAGGAATCTCAAAGGTCTGTCCTTCCGGTAATAAGCTGAATGATTTCAAGGCAATATGTCCATCAATCAATTCCACTTCGTTACTTTCGGCAGCTATTTCGGCAGCAGCAGGTGTTTCGGTAATGCTAATCTCAACAGATTCTGTCACACAACCAGCAGGAAAAACAACAACAGCATCGGATCCTTCCACGTCTACGTTTGTCTCTACTGTAGGATCTACTGTTACCGACTCATTGACTTCAGCCATAAGTACAGTCGTATAGTAGTTCCAGTCCGATCCCTCAGCGACAGCACTTCGGTCGATAGTAATGGTACATGTTTTAGAAACAAAACCTTCTCTTTCCATAAGAACAGTAAGCACACCATCGTCACGCGATTTGACGTCAAGAGTAAGTACGCCAAAACTAACCAGTAAACTTTCGGTAGATCCATCAGGATAGGTCAGTTTTGCTACAACATCCGACAAAGAGACTCTCGTCTCAGAGTTAAGCACTAAAATTTCCGCGGTTTGAACTGCTTCTGGTGTATAAAACTGAATGGGTTCAACGTCTTTTTTACAGCTCTTTATTAGAGCTAAGCTACCTATGATACATATCACACTGACAAAAGACATAAATCTAAACACTCGATTTTTTTTCATAAATTAAGTAATTGAGTTTTGATATAAATAGGATTGTAATTATTCTCAGTTCTGTTCGCATTGGGTCGTGTTTCGTAATAACGCCCCTTTACGAACTCTGTACCCGCATTGTATTCCCAATCGAAGTAGGGCGCAGTAATCAGCCTAAAGCTCCTCTTTCTTTTTCGTTTCTTAAACATTAGAGGCAGGGTAAAATGGAAACCCCCATTGGATTTCCCTCCTGAATACATAGCAAAAAAACCGATGGACACAGGACCAAAGTGACGGCTTAAATCAGCACGCAGGCCACAATCACCATTAATGTACTTCCCATAAGTCAGAGCGGCCTGCAAATTGAATATAGTATCGAAATAACGTGTTTTCACAAACCAAGTCAACTGATCGATGCTGGACCTAATCCAGCGACCTTCGAAAAAATGTGATGATCCCGTTAGCCCCATATTGGTTTCCAACTCCACTCGATTATTAAAAAAGGGATGATAAACACTGGCATCTACACCGTAACGATTGGCATTAAAATGCCCCAGCACAGCTCTGGCAAAAAAGGACTTCCCCATTCTGAAATTCTGAGCCAGACTAACAAAACCCGGACGGATTTTATCGCCTTCGGGTCCAAAATCATTGATCAGTGGAAAAATAAGCTGACCGGTAAACTGCATCCCCCTCCAAAGATCCACCTCCATGGCTGGGGCCAGATTGAACTGTGTTTCATATATCTGATTTAAGCTCGTATTCTGAACCGCAAGTTGAGGATAAAGAACAAAATCGACCTTATTGAGATTGGTATTCCAAGAGTTCTTATTCTTTAAAAAGTCATAGTTCTTATCAAGTTTGTAACTAATGTGCAAGGCATCTACCATCCCCGATTTGGGCAGATCTCCTTTTCGATACAGCAACCACTTAGCGGCAGGCACCTGTATCTGTATTTGAGGCATGCCATGATTCATCAGATAGAGCGATATTTCGATATGCTTCTCCGAATGGGCAACAAGGGTATCCAAAGCGACAGCAATGGCCTCCACATCCCATCGGTACACATTATTTTCAAGGGCAACAAGTAAATTATCATTCTGAGATAAAACATTGACATTCTCAAAGCCAGACAAACATAATTGATAACTCAAAAATTGATCTGAGTCTTGCCCCTTAGCAGACGTAGAGAACGCCAAGGCTATGAGTAAAAAAAGGCTTTTCAATATGTTTCTCATAGGAGAAAAATCGTTTCAAAATAAAAGATCAAATACTTGTTTACGGATAAACGCCATTAATCCCTTTCCTTTTTTCTTATAACTTAGCCTGGGTACAAAGCACACTCAAGCCTGTTATCCGATCTCATACAACACTGAAGAAGGGCATTTATAAATGCTTAATTAATTTCTACACGAACAGGCGGAATCTATTTAAATAAACATATCCATCTGTTTATGACTACTATATCACCTGAAATAGTATCCTATATCTAAGATAAAGATATAATCCATATCCACCAATTAATACTTTAGCTATCATTATGATGTTCGAGACAAGGTGAAGGGTAGAAAGGACAAAATAATTATGAATTATGAATTAATAATTTTAAAAATAAATCCCGATTCATCGGGACGGGAGGAGAGAAAGAGTAAAAAAGTGGAAGAGTGAAAAAGTAAAAAAGTCTGTAAAATGTGGTCCTAGCATGAGCCATCCATTTGCTCTAATTGGACTGGACTTGCTACAAACTATTTCCCCTCATTCCTTTTAAGGAGGGGTGGATGGTTTTC